>DAOSYK010000004.1:79699-102244 GCA_035381305.1 Clostridia bacterium | reverse complement strand
ATAAGCAGCACTAAGGAAGGCTCGGTCGCGGGCAAAGTTCCTGTGGAAACCTGGGCTGTACACCCATCTACCAA
The DNA here is from genome assembly GCA_035381305.1 of Clostridia bacterium. Lineage (GTDB taxonomy): Bacteria > Bacillota > Clostridia > Christensenellales > DTU072 > CAG-1782. Next base: position 102,170 of record DAOSYK010000004.1, on the reverse strand, counting down.
TCTCGATCATACCGACATAATCAATATCGACTATCAGTGCGACTCCATGACGTTTACGGGCGCGTTGAACGCGGGCGTGTACGTAATTATCGCCACTCTCAACGATCAGAACTACATCGAAACGGAACTCATGGCGACGTTGACAATAGAAAAGGCAACGATAGGCAGATACCTTACGGGCGCCGAGCTTGTTTACGACGAGAGCACGCATTATGTCGGAGTAAGCGAGACACCCGATACCTATAATGACAATAACGTAACATCAATCAACCTCCTCGGTACCGACACGGCGACCGTAACTTATACTTACACCTACGCGCCGCCGAAAGGTTCGGCGGGAGATACGCTGCCCTTCTTCGGAGCGTACAACGCAGGAACATACATCGTAACCGCGATAATCAGCGTGGACGGAGACGCCTATCAGAACTATTACGACTGGGAAGACTGCACGGTAACGCTGCTTATCAAGCCTTATGCCGCGACGGTACAGTGGACGGGCGTTTCCTCTTCTTACGTGTACAACGGCACCGACCAGGGTGTGACCATTCTTGCAAAATTCCGCACGGTTAACAACGCCGAAACCGACCTCACCGTCGTATTCCTCGGAATAAGCGGCAAGGCCATGGGCGACACGGTGTTCAAAGACGCCGGACACTATGAGGTGAGGGCGGTATACGAAAGCGCCAACGCCGTAAACTACGACTTCGGTGAGAGCGGAATGCTGATTCTTGCCATGGCGAAAGCCGATGTCAACATGTACCTTGTCGGAACAACACAAGTTTACACTTCCACGCCGTACTATCTGCTTCTCAACAGCGTTAACTCGGCAAACCTCGCGACCGAATATACTGACGGCGTGACCAATATGATAACCGTTCTCGGCGAAACGATGAAGATAATCTACACCTACACTCCCGCCGATTCAAACAACGGCCTCGGTTCCCCGATAGGAGCCAAGAACGCGGGAAGCTATCAGGTAAGCGCTCAGCTTGACCTCGGCGAAGAAGAATCTAACTTCAACGCGTGGGAAAGCCCGCTCACAGCTACGCTCGAAATTTCCAAGGTCAACCTGGTCAACTCGGGCGGCGTGTTCGAAAAGGTCTACGACGGCACGACGCACCTGACGCTCGGCACGCTCAGCGGCATCTGCGATAACGATAAAGAGTTTATCGAGTACTCGGGTCACTATGCCGACAAGAACGTCGGAAACAACAAGACCATAGTAATCAGCTTCAGAATCAAACAGGAGATAGTCGAGCAGTACGGCGACGCCTACGACTACATCCTCGGCAACTACATCCTGCCAAGCTTGACGAGCGGCATAATCACCGTCCGTCACCTTGTGCTTAGCGGAAACCTCGATTGGGTCAAGGAGTATGACGGTACCGCCACCAGCGTCAACAACGACCACCTCACGTTCGTACCCGGAAACGACATAGTTATAGTAGACGGAGTTGCCGACGATATTACGGTAACGGCGTTCTACAACAGCAGACACGTGCTTGAGGCGACGACCATAGTCTTTGCTTTGACCGGAAGCGACGCGACCAACTATTCGATTGATAACCTCGTGCTCCGCACCGCTCAGCAGATTGCGGGCGGCAATTACCTCATCCTTCCCAGGTCGACGGGAATAACGTGGTTCAACTACAACAAGATCTACAACGGTCTTACCCAAGATGTAAACGCGTCCATAAACGTTGTGGGCGAAGACGTTACGATTGAAAACAACGGCGTAATTCAGTTGACATTGACGCTTGACTATACTCACAATTACGTTGACGGCGTTCTCACGCCTCTCGCAACTCCCATAACCAATGCCGTGTTCAGAAACGCGGGATTGTATATTGCCCAGGTTCAGGGCGGACTTGAGTCCAACATGGCCGCCGACTACGGTATCGAGTCCACCAACCAGGTATGCAGCATTACCCAGGCCATGGCGACCATCAACTGGAGAGGCTATACCGCGGTTTACACCTATAACGGCACCGATCAGAGCGGCTCGCTGTCGGTGGAAGTTGTGCTCCTTGGAGACGATATCGAGATATATGCCGGAAACACCTCATGTATGAGCTTCGAGTTTATCTACAACGAAACGGGCGAAGCGGTTTCGACATTCAGGGACGCGGGCGAATACACCTACACCGTCATATTCAACGATCCCGACCTTATCAACAACTACATCCTTTCTGACAACACGAGAACCATAAACATGCTGAGAGCTGACATCAACAATATTCAGTTCCAGAACGATGTCGCAGGCGGCAATGTCATTCCTTACAAGTGGACGTACTATTACGGCGAGACGATGTACTTCTTCATCACCTCGACCCTCAATCCTTACGGATTTGACGTCACCGACAACGCGAACGGCGGATTCAGTGCCTATAAGTACCCCTATGACAATGAGGCAATAGACGTCATCTACGACGGCGGCGAGTTCCACCATATGTCGGTAACAGGAAACAACGGCGTCAAGAACGTCGGCACCTATTACATCACAGCGACGGTTGCGCAGACCAGAAACTACAACTTCTGGCAGGGCAGCATAATTGTTATAGTCGAACTCGGCACCATCGACAACGTCTACCTCACGGGATATGCCACGAAATACGACGGTCTTGACCATTACGTCTACGCGTCCAACTCGCCCGACACTCCGCAGACTACAAACGTAAGAGTGACCCTCCCCGACGGCACCGACGCCAACGTCATGTACGCAATTATGGTCTACGAGTACTATAATCCCAACTACTTCGAGCCTTACTTCCTCGACTGGGGCACCAGGAACAACTACGCGACCAACGCAGGTACTTACCTTGTCAGCGCCAAGATAACCAACGATAACTACGCCGAATGGGTAGTCAACTATGTGGGACTCGCCATTCAGCCCGAGGAAGTCAACGTCAACTGGACCTACAACGGACTTGAGTATCCCGACTATACCTACAACGCGGCTGACCAGACCTCCACCATGGTTGCGCTTATCTACCGTCTTGGCAACACCACCGAGCAGAACCGTATAATCTATCTCGACGTTAACGTGCTCCTGACTGACAGCGTTGACGCCTCGCTCGAGCCGTTGAAACACCTGTTCATCCTCGCGGGCAATTATTCGGTCAGCGCTGACTTCCGATCCAGCGATCCCGAGAGAGAACTGCACCGCAACAACTACACCCTCTCGCCTCTTACCCTTACCAAGGAAGTGACGATGAAGCAGTTCATCGTTGACATCAAGTGGAGCTACGCCTGCACATGTGAACATGAATCGCAACTCTATGACGAAAACGATCCATGCATCTATGACGGTACCATTCACGGCGTGTCGGCCATAGGTTACGGCATAGGCAACGCGATAATGGGCATCGAAACAACGGGCGACTTCTCGGGAAGAAACGCTGGCAACTACAACGCCTACATCACATCGATTATCGAAGACTACGATACAATCATGATAAGCGGTTCTACCTACAGCATGCCTTACAGCATGAACTATACGCTGCCCGAAAATGTAGCCCTCCAGTGGAAGATAGACAAGAGGCCGATTACCCTTGCGGTCGACCAGGCAGACAGCTATCTCTCCAAGATTTATGATGACTCGGCCGTGTTCACACTGGGCACGCTTGACAAGGAATTCATAACTTTAGGCAATCTCAGCACCGTATACTTCATGTACAATGTGCTCGAGGCTTCACCCGACGGCAGACCCAACAAGATTGTGTATATCATTGGCAACATAATTGCGGGTGACGAGGACGTATTGAGCCTTACCGTCACCAGCCTTATCGCCAACGACTTTAACGTCACCGCGTCCAGCGTTACGCTGACATTCGGCGAGCTGAGCTTCAGCGAATCGGTTCAGAATTACTATATCTCCGGTAACATAACCGGTCTTTCCTACACCGGAGAGGACATCATTAAGCCCAAGCAGATTACCGTTACGATTGCGTCGGGCTTCGGCCACGTCTACAACGGCCGTACGTTCGAGATGAACTTCGACGAGAACAACCGTATCTTCAGAGTCGCCGACGTCAACGCCCTGTTCACGATGACCGACACCCTTACGGGCGCCAACATCAACGAGCTTCTCAACACCAACGCGCAGAACTACTTCTACGGCAACTTCAATATCAACGGCGGCATACTTGTGGGAACCCACAGCTTCAACGGCTCGCTCTCGACGAGAGATCAGGAAGGCGCGGTAAACTACGACATCACGCTCAATATGCCCAACGTTTACATCATAACGCCGCGTAAGCTTTATATTAAGTACGAGAATCAGCTCCAGACGATTAATGGTGAACACCTTGACCTTACAGGCTATGTGGTAAGTTCGCTCAGTGACCTTACCGACATGGAATGGGGCATCCCGGGTTATCAGTACCTCGATCCCACCACGCAGATCGAACTCAAGAGGCAGGCTCTTGTCGACCTTATGAACTCCGACGGATTTACCTTTACAGTCATTAACGGCTGGAGAGAGCAGGCGGCTTCGTTCACGCAGTACGCTTCTATCGTGGGCAGTGAGGACAGCGAACTGCTGAGAGTTGTGGCGAGCGGCTCGAGGCGCGACTGCTACGATTTTGACTACCCGATACTGCAGCTGACATACATCGAAGTGCTTGATGCCGACACTTACCAATTCAGGATATGGAGTATAGACGACCTCATCCACCTTGAATCCGACGTAAGAGGATTGAGGGAAGCGAGGATACTCAGCGGCACGGGCAGAACGCCTACCTACTACCAGTTTGCCAACGTTTCGGGTATCCGCGCCGATGGCAGCTATGTCGTATTCAAGCCTATCGAGGACTTTGACGGCGAATACTACGGCAACGGCTATACCATCTCCGATATCATGATTTACGGCAACGCCACCGCGTGCGGTAAGACCAACGACCTGACTATGGCAGGCTTGTTCGCGAGTGCTTATAACGCCTCGATAATTAACGTCAAGGTGCTTAACGCCGCCGTTTACGCCGCCAACCAGGCCACCTACGTGGGCGGCATAGTGGGATACGCCGACACAACCATACTTAGCGGCAATACCTTCCAGGGTTACATCTACTCCTACGGCTCGCCCAATCTTGTCAACATCGGCGGTATCGTGGGCGAAGCAATCGACTGCGAAGTGACTGACAACACAGTCGCGGGCTACATCAAGACAGAGGCCTACGGCGTTTATGCGGGCGGTATTATCGGATCCTTCGACGCCGTTGCGACACGTCCCGAAATCAGCGTAATAATAAGCGGCAACAGGAGCTTTGTGGAAATCACTGCCATCGGCCAAGCGGCAAGCAGCGCGGGCGGCGTGGTCGGGCATGTCGGCACCATAGAACCGTATGACCGCGAAGACAGCATAAACACCTACTTGAAGAACGGCATATACCTCAATGGCACAATCGTCAGCAACTCGGTAGGCAACTTCACAGACAATACCGGCTCCATGACCTACGACCAGTACTCGACCATGGGCGGCGAACTAATAAACCTCGTCAAGACCCGTGTCATGAAGATGTACCTCTTACCGAGCGGCATCGACGGCACGGCATCCAAACCCATAGTCATTACCAACTACCGCCAGATTGTGCTCCTCAGCCTGTACGGGTGGGCAAACTTCAGACTGGCGAACGACGTGTACTATCCCGCCAGCTATCAGCTGACCACATACAGGGAGAGCTTCTACGGCACGTTCACGGTGCTCAATGATGCGAGAATCTTCTTCAACAAGCCTTCCGACATGCCGCTCTTTACCGCAGGAAACATAACCGTATACTACTATGACAACAGATAAAATGAGTACGAAAGAAAAAGTTTTTAATAAGATTATCATTATTACAGCGGTTTTGTGCTGCATCCTCGGCATTTGTCTTGTTTCGGCAAACCGCACCGCTTACGCTGCCGACGAACTTGATTATGATTCGCTTATTTGGATAGAAAACGGCGAAAACGGCTATACCGTGCGAAACCATAAGAGCACGCCAATAGAAAAAAGCGGCACTGTTTCCGAAATAATCGAAGAAATAATCGAAAACAGCACAAGAAGTCCGTATATTGTTTTCAATTTGTCTTCCTGCAATGAAGAAATCACGTTAAATGTTCCGGATGGAAAAAATCTGGTGCTTGCGGGGAACATTATAAGCTCGATAAGCGAGGGCGCAGCGTTTACGCTTGAGAGCGGAACCGTTTATCTCGCGGGACTCAGTCTGGACGCTGCGGTCACGGGTTTTGTCGTTAATCGCGGTACTTCATTTTTCATGAATTCGGGCAGAATAACGGTTAACTCTTCAAGCGGGGGCGCAGCTCTCGAAGTGAATGGCACGGCAAATATAAGCGGAGGCAAAATCGAGTATTCGGCTTTGAGCACCGCGTTCGGATATGGCATATTTATCCCCGGCGAGGACGCTACAGTAACTATTGAAAAGAGTATCCATATACAGATTGAGGGTCACTCCGGAATAGAGATAGGAAGCGGATACCTTAACATAGTAAGCGCCGACGTAATAAAAGCAAACAAGACCGGCGCCGACAACTCCAGCGCGGGCTTTGCCCTTTCGGTTTCCGGCGCGGGAAGAGCCGTCATTTCGGGCGGAAACTTTACTACTTTGGGCGGAAGCGCGGTATACTTGCGCGGCAACAGGAATTCTTCTTTGGAAATCGAGGGCGGGAGCTTCACGGGCGGCATAAAAATCGTCGCAGGCGCGAGCATGACCACACTGAAACTTAACGGCAGATACTACACATCGGGAGCTTATCACGACGTAAATATAAACGCCGAAGGCGGCGTCTTTACCGCGGGCACGACCGCGTGGGAAGATGTGGAAATAAGCGTTTCTCCCGCATACCAGACCAACGGCTACAGGGTGGCGGGTTGGAAGTGGGCTGTTGACGACGAGGAGGGAAGCAGAACCGACACGGAGATAACGGCTGAAACGTTTGACGCGGGAGTTCTTATATCCCCCTTAGAGAGCAACCTCTATTATGTAAGGTATTATGACGCAAAAGGGGTCTTTATCGAAGAAGACAGTGCAGAATACGGCTCTTATTATGATATTACAGGGCGGGTAACACCTCGGACCGGATTTGAGTTTTTCGGCTGGAGTGACGCTCTTGACGGCGAGGAAGTCTATTCCGATATGATTTTTATCGACAAGGATTATGGCTTATACAAGGTTGAACGGCTCAAAGCTCCTTCGCTTAATGATATTCCTGATGCAGAAACCGTTTTCGGCGCCGATGCCATTTGTGAGATTATTCCTTCTCACGAACTCGAGGACGTGGAATATAGTTTTGTCTGGCAGAAAAAGATAAACGGAACCTTCGAGGATATCGCGGATGAGACAAACAGCACGCTTACACTGAGCTGTGTCGCAGATTCGGGCGTATACAGGGTAAAGATAACGACCGAACATTCGGGCTTTACGACAGTTTCCTATTCCGAGGAAATTAATGTCACGATTAATAAGGCTCGTTATGAGCACATCTCCTATCCCGAGGCGATAACCGGCACTTATGACAGCGAAAAGACCCTCGAAGACTATACTTTAAGCAGCTTTTTCAGGTGGAAGGATGCTGAAATGATACCGACCTGCGACGTTACCTTATACGACGCATATTACAATGCCGATGAGGATAACTACGAGGATTTCGAACTGCAGATTTCGCTGATTCTGTCCAAGGCGGTCTATGACGCCGTGTCCAATCATTCAGGGTTTATCGGCTATTTATACGACCCCACGCGCGCACTCAAGGAGTTTTTGCTGGACGAAAACTACTATTGGGCAAATCCCGAGGAAATACCCACCTGCGGCAAGAGCGAATACGACGCGTATTACAACGCCGATCCCGCAAATTTCGAAAACAAGGAAATAACGATAACGGTCTCTCTCAACAGGATAAATTATTCCGAAGCGATGAGAAACTGCGTCGTTTACACCTATTTCCGTCTCGAAGAAGGACTTTCATTAAATCTCTACGATATGTGGACGGGAGGAGATATCCCCGAGGGGTATTCGCTGGAAATGACCACCAATGCAATGAGAAGTTATTTTCTCTTGCCGAGGGGAGAGCCTTACGAAATTACTGATTGCTCCTACGACCTCGACCCCGAAAATTATTACAAGATGACGGGTGTGACCATCAGCGTTTACGTGGAAAAAGGTTATCACGAGGACATTACTCATTCTGCTCTTTCGGGAGTGTACAATGCGCAAAAGACCCTTGCCGATTATGAACTCGAGGAAGGGTTCAGGTGGGAAGACCCAACCATTGTGCCCACCTGCGATGTCAGGTTTTACGCCGCTATCTACAACGACCCTCAAAACGGGCAGTATTTCAACGATTACGAACTGATTGTTGAAATAGACCTTGAAAAAGGGTCTTACGATCCCGCGACAATCCTTCACCCCGTCCTTACGGGAGTTTACAGCCCCGCGCAGACCCTTGCGGCATTTTCGCTTCAAGAGCATTTCAGATGGGTAAATCCCGAAACAGTGCCCACCGTAAACGTCACGCAATACGCGGTAGTTTACAACGCCGACAGCGTAAATTATGAAGATTGCCTCACGGCCGTTACTTTGATCCTCGGAAGGGCGACATACGACCTTAGCGGCATAAGCCTTCCCGACAAGACCGTCGTCTATGACGGCAAACAGCATTTTCTCGGGTATGAGGGCGTCCTGCCCCAAGGGATAGTGTTTGACGGATACAGCGAATATAACGGAGCGATTGACAGCGGAACATATCCCGTAAGCCTTCATTTAAAGCAGGAGGACACGACAAATTATTGGCGTATAGCGTACAACATTTCGGGAGTTCTGACCATTCTCAAGGCGCCGAGCATAATCGAGGCCGAGGAGAGGCAGTGTTTTGTCTACGACGGACAGATAAAGAGGGTTAATGCGCGGGTGCTTAATACCGAGCAGAGCCTTATCTATTCGGTTGCCAACAGTTTCAGGGAGAAAGGCTCCTATACCGTAATATTGTCTACTGCCGAGAGCACAAACTACCTCGGGGGTGAGAAGATAGTCACGGTATTTATAAATTCTCCCGTAAAGCAGATAGGCGACCCTGTCAGGAAATCCACGCCCGGAGAAGGGAAAGTTGCGTTTGGCACAATAGAAAACCCATCGGGTATCGAGTGCGATGTCGACGTGGTTATGGAATACGAAAACGATACGCGCGGCAAAATCCTCAAAGTAGGTCTTTACCGTGACGGACAGCCATACGGCGCAAGAGAAGAAACCTATACGATAACCGCCCTTCTTCCCGCAGGCTTAAGAAACAGAGAGCTCAAAGTCTATTATGTCGGCGACGACGGCGCGACCGCGGAAGTCAATTACCGCATAAACGGAAGCTGCCTCATAATAGAAACCGACCGCCTTGGAAACTTCGCGATAAAACCGGGAAAGACCGTGCTTAAGTGGTGGGCGTGGACGCTTTTAGGGATTTCCATTGCGGCAGTCGCCGGCACAGGGATATATTTCCTGGTGCGATATGCCGATAAAATATCTGGTGCTTTCAGGCGAAAAAATGATATAATACAAAGTGAAACGGGAAACAGAGATGAATGAGATAACAAAGAGAGGCATAATTACCGCAATTCTGCTCGTTGTCACGTTGGCGTGCGTTATTTCCACGACAACGTTGGTTTCCTATGCAGTCTGGCAGAGAAAGGTAAGCGCCGACAAGGAGATCGAGATACCCGTGGGGGACTACAATCAATCTTTGAAGTATCTCAAATTCCGCGGGCTGAACGCCGAAATGAATTTTGCATCCACAAATATTACCCAATATGCGGTGGTGGGCTTTGACGGCATTGTTGCCGAAATAATCATTCCCGAAGTCTATACTGTAAACGGGGTCGATTACCCCGTGGTAATGGTGACTACCGATCCCGAACATACAGAATACGGCTTTGCCAACAACCAGTTCGTAACATCCATTGTTATTCCCGCGAGCGTTGTTAAGATAACGAGCGGCACTTTTTCGGGGATGACGAGTTTGCTTAAAGTAAATATCCTCGGAGAGGCCGCGGGGAGTCCCATACAAGTTGACGATTACGCGTTCGCAGGATGTGTAAATCTTACGGTGTTTAACTGCGCGCGCACCGTTGTCGGCGTAAGATATAATTACCTGTGGGAAACACCTTTGATTTAAGAGAAAAGCGGCAAAACATCGCTGACAGAAAAATATCTTCCACTAAAAAACGCCGCATAATCGCGGCGTATTGTATTGTCTTTTTCAATTATGAGTAAGTTCTGGAAACGACCGTCACCACAAAGCTTAACGGGCCTTCGTTCAGCGCGGGAGCGCAAAGTTCGTCGGGGTGTTTTATGTAAGCTTCCAGCGTCACCGAAATCATAGACCTCGGCGGCACGGTGAAGCTTTGATCGGGCTGAAGGGGGGCTATTGTATAGTTGGGCGTCTGTCCGGCAATGTCTTCGACGACTATGCTGATTATGATGCTGAGCTCCCTGCCGACATCGATGGGCACCTTGGCGCCGCTGCTCAGAGTGACATGGGCGCTCACTGATACGGACAAAGTGTTTATTTGATTGTTTTCTTCCTCGTTGTAGTAGTTGACCACTGCGTCGTAGACACCCACTGTGGCTGCTTTTTCAATATATGAGGGCTGTTCGTCCTCTTCGTCGTATTCCCGCAAAACGTCCATATAGAGGTTGTCACGCACGGCATACGGCATGGCGATTGCGGGGGTTATTACCGTGTCGCTGTATTCTACGTCCTCATTGAAGTATATGATGAGAAAGCCGTCTGCAGGCAGGCTGAAATCCATTTTCCTGGTCTGTTCCAGGATATACCATGAATAGGAGAATGCGACGAGCCCCAAGGTCGTCGTCAGGATTACCAAAAGTAAAACCGTTATAAATACTTTCTTATTAATCATAATCTTTATTGTTATCCCGGTATATCCATGCCTACCTGAAATGAGGCGTTGAAAACAGCGCGCATAAAGTCGTAGTCACAATACCTGAATTCCGTGATACTCGTATAGTCCTTATTGAGCCACGCCATGTAGGAATTTTCATCGAGGAAAATCAGCTCAAAGCCGCAATTTAACGTCATTTCCTCGGAAATAGTCAGATATTGTCCCCTTTCCTCGGGATCATCGCTTTCCCGAACTACGAATTTTGAGCCGGGCATCGGTTTGTATACCGCCTGTTCGACATTGTTTTCGTCATATATGTGCAATCTGAAAGTGAAAGCATTCAGTATCAGAGGATCGTTGGTCGGGTCGATTATATCACCTGTGCTTTTTACGACGTTGACTAACGACAGATAAGCGGAAAAAGCGTAATTGGTATACTTGTCGTTGGGCTTACAGACCACCGTAAATGGCTTCATAACCCTGTACGGCATATCCAAAGCGAGGTCGGGGTTGTTGTGGTCGACATAGCCTTGTCCCGTTTCGCCCTTGTACGGAGTATAGTCGTCGGGCTGAGTAATAATCATAAGTTCGGAACCTTTTTCGGAAGTTACGTTTACGGCTTCAGTATAGACTGTAGTATGGGAGACAAACCAGGCAAAAGAAACCACGGTGAGCGTAAGAACCGCGCCCACGAGGATGAGCTGTACTATCACAAGCACAAGGCTTTTTTTCATAAAATCGGAGTTTCCTTTACCTTTTATGTTTACAATTTAGTATAACATAATATAAAGAATATGTAAATGTCCTCATAAGATGACATTATCAGGGCAAGCTTGTAAATGTTTAGTAAAAAAGGCGGCGAATCCAAGAGGATTCGCCGCCAGCGGGTCTGATAAAGTCAGATAATTAATCGGCGTCGCCCATGCTCTCGAGGATTATTTCCTTTTTCTCCTCGGCGGTGAGCTTTTTGCCCTTACCGATAGGTCTGCTGTCGCCGTGTTTTACAAAATACATGATGACAATTGCGATAGCAACCGCAACGGCGCTGTAAGCAAAGAGGTATCTCATGCCGAAGTTGTCCATTACAAGACCCGACAGCATGGGAGTTATTGCCTGGGCGCTCATTGTCGCGGTGTAATAGAAGCCGGTGTACTTGCCCACATCCTCGGCGCTGGAGAGTTCAACAACCATGGGGAAGGTGTTGACGTTGGCAATGATAAGTCCGAAGCCGGTGATGAGGTAGAACGTGCTGAAGAGGACAGCCGGGAGCAGGTAGTTTGCCGACTGTTTTACAAACAGGAGGAGCAGTAAATAGCTGACTACCGCAAGGCCGAAACCGAGCATAATCGACTTTCTTCTGCCGATCTTTGTCGCGAGGAAGCCTACGGGTATAAACGCAACCGCGCTTACAAACATGCTGACGCCGCTTACTATACTTGCGACGCTGGAAGGCAGGTTGAGCGCCTTTGTGCAGTATATGCTCATCGAACTTGATACTGCGTTATAGCCCATAAACCACATGAAGATGGAAGCAAGGATGAGGATGAATGACTTGAATTTCGCCTTTTCCTCGGGGCTTCTGTCTTTAAAGGGTATACGCTTTCCGTCCACCTTGTTTTCGTCGGTGCCTTCGTCAATGCCGTATTCGAGGCAGATTTCGTGGCACTCTTATACCATCTTTCTCTCGTTTACGAGAACCATAAACAGCGCGAGGAGTAAGAGCATTGTGCACGCGACGGTTGCAAAGATGATGATAAAGTTGTTGGGGCTGTTCTGCCACAGCGTGACTGTATAGATGACAAACGCCAGCGCGCTTCCTATTCCGCCCGCGAGGTTAATAATCGCGTTTGCCGGGCTGCGTAAGGGTTTTGGCGTTACGTCGGGCATCAATGCGACCGCAGGTGAGCGGAAGGTAGCCATCGCAAGGAGACAGACAAGCAGGATGCACATATAGGAGATGAGGCTGCTTCGGCCGGTTTTTGTGTTGATAACCTGGTCGTTGACCCTTTCGCTTATCCACACCTTCATACCGCTCGCCACAAACTTGTTGTAGTCGCCGTTTTCCTTGTTGAGTTCGGCGTATTCCTCGGCGGTGATGGGATTTCCGTTATAGGTGTAGGTCTTTTTGAAAATGCCGTCCTTCTGGACGTGGTTGTATTTTATGTTGACGTATTGTTCTTTGGAAATGTTGTTTGTTTTGAGGTAATCCTGGTCGCAATAGCGGGAGTCGCCGTAGAACGATTCAAGGCGAGCCTTGAGTACTTCGGGATTCTCGCTCATTTCGAGAAGGTAATCCTGACGAAGCGCGTCGCTGTGCACAGCCTGAGATTTAGCCGCAACGGGGATGAATACCATGCAGAGGGTGGCGGCAATTGTTCCTATCAATATGAAGGGGGTGCGGCGTCCCATTTTGTTTACGAGTTTGCCTTTAGCGGCGTCGCTCAACTTGCCGAAAAGGGGCAGCATGAACAGCGCGAGCAGGTTGTCAAGTCCCATGATGAGACCGCGCCACGTGTTGCTTAAGCCGTAGGCGTTTTCGAGAAGAAGGGGTACCACAAAATCATATGTCGACCAGAACAGGCAGATAATCGCAAATGCAATGCCCACCTTGGCGGTCTTGGGAATGTTCAGCTTCAGTTTCTTTTCTGAAGCGATGTTCTCAATCATTATCAAGTCCTCCGAAAATAACATTACTATTATTATATATTAGTTTAAACTAAATAACAAGGGGGCAAGATTTCGGCGTAAAATCAGGAGTTTTTACAGTTTTTGGCGGAATTAATAACAATTTCTGACCGCGTCCGCATAAAAATAATTGTAAAAGCGTAAAAATTGTGTTATAATAACAGTGCTTCAAGAACGTATGGGGGTGTTTCAGATTCGACTTGTACGCAAGGGAAGATTAAGCATACCGAAGGGTACGTCTTCGTAAAAACGTAAAATTAAAATTAAACGACAATCGTAATTTAGAATTAGCTGCCGCCTAATGGCAGCCGTCGGGCAAAGAGGGTCCACGGGCTTTGTTCCGGCGTCGGTTAGTGGAGAACGATATTCGAAAAATGCCTCGAATCGGATATTGTATCAGGGGCTTGACAGAGAGGGAGCTTGCGCGCTTGACGAACTCTCGTGACCAAAACTCAATCACGCTAAGTATGTAGAAAGATCTTTTTGACCGTATAAGAACAGGAGTGCAAGTCTCCTCACTTCCACCAAAATGATAAAACCGCCACCTAAACGGCGGTTTTCTTTGTTTTCAGGTCATTATTTGAGCCTGAACACTATTGTTTGGTACGTGCTTTGGACAAAAAAAATTATTTGTGGCGAAAATTTTCAAAATCGCTCTTAAAAGTTTGACACATAATTTTTGAAATGTTAATATCTAAATAACAAGCTAAATAAACCGATGACGCGGAATAGTAACCGTAAATAGTGGATATTCAGAGAGTCTTGGGTAGGTGCGACAAGATTATCCGATTCCGGCGAATGGACCGCGGAGGGCAAAGGCGAGAGCATAAGCAGGTAGTCTTTGACGAACGCCCGTCGTTACAGGGAGAAAGTATGATAGTACTTTCGGAAAATAAGGTAACGCTGTAAATAGCGTTACGAAGTTTGGGTGGCACCACGAAGCATATTAAATTCGTCCCAACGCGACAAATTTAGTATGCTTTTTTTGTTGGATAAGAGGAAGTAATGGCATTTGTATCGGTCAATCTTAAGATCAGCATTCGATGGCGATGGCGTCGGTAAAAAACTTACGCCCATTGACCGTTTTGTCCTGCTTTCGGCAAAAAAGCGGGGAAAATATGAATGACAGGAGAATATAAAAATGAAAAAAATAGTTTTGGCAATATTATTGATAGTAACAATTTCCGCGGGTGCGTTTTTACTTACCGCCTGCGCCGACAACTCTAAGACAATCGGAATTATCCAGTTCGGCAACCACGAATCCCTCAACAACTGCTATGACGGCATCCTCCTCGGACTCGAGGAAGAGGGCATAAACGCCGCAAACGGCTACAAGGTCGATTTGCAGGTCAGCAACTTTGACGCGTCCACCAGCGCGGCACAGGCGCAGAACTTCGCCAACAAGAACGTCGCGCTCATCGGCGCAATCACCACGCCCTCGGCGCTCGCCGCGGCAGGCGCGGTTAAGAGCAAGATACCCGTAGTTTACTGCGCGGTAAGCGACCCGCTCACGGCAGGACTTCTCGATATGGAAAACGTGACGGGCAGCAGCGACCTTCTCGACTTTGCGGGACAGATCGAACTTATCAAGGGCTTTATCCCCAACGTCGACAAGATAGGCATAATTTATTGCACGGGCGAGCCCAACGCGGCAAGCCAGCTTGCGTCCATGACCGCCGAGGCCAATAAACAGGGTATCGAGATAGTCGCCGTCTCCATCGGCGGAGCCAATGAAATTATGACCGCGCTTAACAGCCTTCTTGCAACCGAAGGACTTGACTGCATCAGCAACCTTAACGACAACACCGTCGTAGGTTGCCTCGACACCGTCCTTGAAGAAGCGGAAAAGAAGAATATCCCCGTCTTCGGAAGTGAGATCGAGCAGGTCAAACTCGGTTGCGTCGCGGGCGTTTCCCTCGACTATGTCGAACTTGGCCGCCTCACCGGCATATTGATGGCGAAAATCCTCAAAGGGCAGGCCATTACAAAGGGCGACTATATCACGGTGAGTGAAAGCGAAATGGTGTACAACAGTGAAGTTGCCGCAAGGTTCAATCTTCAATCGCCCGCCAATCTTACCGTGCGCAATGTGATAGAAGGCTGACAATGGTACTTAATACATTACTTACGATTATTCAACAGGGATTTTGCTACGCGCTTGTGGCAATGGGCGTGTACATATCCTACAAAATCCTCGACTTTCCCGACCTGACAGTTGACGGCACTTTCCCTTTGGGAAGTGTCGTCTGCGTCATGTTGATATCAAATGGCGTTCATTTTATTACCGCTCTCAGCATTGCCTTTATCGCAGGCGGTCTTGCGGGAGCCGTTACGGGCATACTGCACGTCAAGTTCAAAATAAGCAATCTGCTTGCCGGTATCCTCACTATGACCGCTCTTATTTCCATAAACTTAAACCTTGGCAATGTGGACGGTACCCTGAGAGTTTTCATAAGCTACGGCAACATGAAGACCCTTTTCAACAACTCGTTCACCAATATCTTCCCGAGCAACCTCGACTCCCTTGCCAACATTATCATTTTTGTAATAATTGTGGCAGTATTTAAGGTGCTCCTCGATTTTTTCTTAAAGACCAAGACGGGCTTTATGCTTAAAGCCGTAGGCAACAACGAGCAGATGTGCACATCGTTAGGCGTCGACGTGGGTAACTATAAGATACTCGGCGTAAGCATTGCAAACGCCATGGTTGCGCTTGCGGGCGGCGTTTACGGGCAGTGGATGAACTACTATGACAATACCTCGGGCACAGGCATGGTCGTGCTTGCGCTTGCAAGCGTTATAATAGGCTGCGCCATTTTCGCGAAGCAAAGAAAGGTGGCGGGCACCACCGCGGTTATTGTCGGTGCGCTTATATACACCGCGTGCCTGAACATCGTCATCGCCCTCGGCGTGCCCTCGAGCTACTTAAAACTCATTATGGCGATATTGTTCGCGATAATACTTGTCCTTAACCGCACGGTCTTCAAAAATGCCGCGCGCAAAAAGGAGGTAAAAAATGCTGGAACTAATTAACATCGGCAAGGTGTTCAATAAGAACACCGTAAACGAAAATACGGTTTTTTCAAACTTCAACCTCACCGTAAAGAAAGGGGAGTTTGTGTCCATTGTGGGGAGCAACGGCAGCGGCAAGACCACCATTCTGAACCTTATTTCGGGCAATGAACCCATAGACGCGGGGCGTATAATCTTAAACGGCTTCGATATTACAAAGCAAAAAGAGTACGTCCGCGCCGCGCGCATAGGCCGCGTTTTCCAGGACCCCGCCAAGGGCACCGCCAACACCATGACGATAGCCGAAAACATGGCGCTCGCCGACAACAAGGGCAAATTCTACAACCTTACCCGCGGACTAAATAAACAGCGTTTGGGTTGCTATAAAGACCTGTTGAGGCAACTAAACTTAGGACTTGAGGACAGAATTGACACTCCGGTCGGCGCACTTAGCGGCGGACAGAGGCAGGCGCTTACCCTTCTTATCGCCACCATGACGCCGGTTGATTTATTACTACTTGACGAGCACACGGCGGCTCTCGACCCGAGAACGCGTGAAGAGATTATGATATTGACCGACAAGCTGGTCAAAGCGAAAAACATCACCACGCTTATGGTCACCCACAACCTTCGCTTTGCTGTGGAGTACGGCAGCAGGATTCTCATGTTTGACAAGGGAAACATCATTATTGACAAGTCGGGCGAGGAGAAAACGAATATAGAAGTCAGAGACCTTCTTAAGACGTTCAACGAAATTTCCATCGAGTGCGGCAACTGAAGCAGTAAAGACCCTCTTTGTAACAATGCCCCCCCGCTGTCAATATACTGAATAGCGGGGGGCTTTTTTCAATATACATAAGAAGGGGGTAGTTATGGAAGATTATTTACAAGCGGCCGCCGTGCCCTTAATCACCACTATTGTATACTGGATAATCAACATCATAAAAACAGCAGTCAACAACAGCGCGAAATTCTCGAGGTTTATTCCGTTAACGGCTTGCGCGCTGGGAGTTATTTGCGGAGTGGTCGCATTTTACGCCGTTCCCGAAATCATGCCCACCCACAACGTCGTTGTCGCCCTTGTCTTAGGCGGGGCGAGCGGCCTCAGCGCAACGGGAACAAACCAGATAATCAAGCAGCTTTCCCAAGACGGCGACAAGCCAAAGTAAATCCGACATTGACACAAGGTACTGTGTTATATTACAATTGGTAATTGAAAAACGTAAGAAGAAGGGGATGTTATATGCAAAGAATTAATCTTGAAAGCTTTGACTCAACACGCCTTAGCTGCTGCCTCTGGGACGAAGTCAAAAATCCCAAGGCCGTTGTACAGATTTCCCACGGAATGAGTGAGCACATCGGAAGGTACGACCGTTTTGCCCGTCATCTGAACGCGCACGGCTTTATTGTCTTTGGCGACGACCACCGCGGTCACGGCCTTACCGAAAACGACAAGGAAAGGGGAAATCATAAGGGGGATATGTTTGCCGACACAGTAAAGGACCTTGTTTTTATAAACAATTACCTTAAAAACAAGTATAAACTGCCTGTGCTGTTTTTCGGGCACAGCTACGGCAGTTTTTTGGGCCAGGCGTTCCTCGAGCAGGACACAGGCGTCGCAGGCGTCGCGCTCGCGGGTACGGCGTATATGCCGAGAATCATGATGGCGGCGGGGATAGCCCTGCTGTTTCCCATCTGGCTTATATTAAAAAACGTTAAGCCAAAATTCATCAACAAGATGCCCGATGTTCTGACGCGCAAACGTTT
The DNA here is from genome assembly GCA_035381305.1 of Clostridia bacterium. GTDB lineage: Bacteria > Bacillota > Clostridia > Christensenellales > DTU072 > CAG-1782. Next base: position 83,818 of record DAOSYK010000004.1, on the reverse strand, counting down.
CAATGAGACGGGCGACGCCATCTGGATAACAAAGGACGAGGAGATAAGAAAGGAGTTTCGGAAAGATCCTCTTAGCAACGTCAGCATGTCGATAAACTTCCTATTCTGTATGCTCAAAGGCATCTTTAACACTTGGAAGAGGAAAAACGTAGTCAAACTTAAGAAAAATATCCCCATAGGGATTTTCTGCGGCGACAGCGACATAGTGGGAATGTACGGCAAGCAGGTGACGGTACTCAGGGACAAGTATAAAAAACTGGGTGTGAAGTACGTAGAGGCCCACCTTTATGAGAGCGACCGTCACGAGGTCATTAACGAAACCGATTACGAAAAGGTGTTCGCCGACCTAACCTGTTTCTTTGATTCGTGCCTTTAAGCTTTTGAAAAATCGGACATAGAGCACAATCGCAACTATCAGTGCGATTGTGTCCACGATGGGCTGCACGGCATACAGACCGTATAGCGGTATCAGAAAGTTCATCAAAAACATCAGCGGAACGTCCACGGGTCCCTTCCTCAAGAGGGAGAGGGTAAGAGCTTTCGCGCCGTGCCCCGTCGCCTGAAACATCGTCGTAATCAGAAAGTCAATCGCCATTATGGGCATCGCGATACAGATTATGCGCAAAAATCTTGCGCCGTAATATATAGTCTGCTCATCCTTAATAAACAGTCCCACAAGCCGGTTTGCGAAAATCTCGAAGATTATTACGCACAATATGGAAAAACTCATTGCTATGACGCGGGTAAACCTCGCGCCTTTTTTCATTCTTTCAAAGTTTTCGGACGCGTAGTTGTAAGCAATAAAAGGCAAAACGCCTTGTGAAAACCCCATGGTGACGTTCATTGGCAGCATATCGATTTTTTTGACTATACCGCCCGCGGCAATCGCCGTTTCGCCGAATTTTGCGGTCAGATTGTTGAGAAATGTGTTGGAGACCATGGCAAGGCTGGTCTGCAAAAACGCGGGGAACCCCACGGTAAGGACGGGGGCGACAATTTCTTTTTTGATTTTGAGGTGCTTTACATTCAAGGAAATGACAGTTTTCTTCCTCACGATAATTAGGTATACGAGGAAATATATTACCGATACTCCGTTGGAGATAAGCGTCGCTATCGCCGCGCCCTTTATCATCATATTGAGTCCCCACGGGAGAATGAAAACAGGGTCGAGTATTATGTTAAGCACGCCCCCCAATGTCATGCCTATGCTTGCCTGGCGGGACGCGCCTTCCGCGCGCACCAAGTGCCCTAAGACCATACTCAGGACTGTGGGCACTCCGCCTATTGTCAGCACCCAGAACAGGTAGTCGTAGGTAAAACCGTAGGTTGCCTCGGTCGCGCCGAGAATTTAAGGAACACATTGGGGAAAATCAGCGAAAAGAGGGAATAGACGAAGGTAACTGCAATCGCGGCGTAAAAACTGAAGCACGCCGCCTGACGCGCTTTTGTATAATCCTTTTTTCCCAAAGAGCGGGAGACAAGGCTTCCGCCTCCGATTCCCAGCAGGTTGGCGATAGCCCCGAGCGTCATGTACGCGGGAAAAACGAGGGTAATTGCCGCGACCTGATTATAGTCGCCGGTCTGCCCCACAAAGTACGTGTCGGCAAGGTTGTATATCATGGAGATAAGCTGGCTTATTATCGTCGGCACGACAAGTCGGGAGACCGCCTTGGACACCGGCATTTTCTCAAAAAGCTCTATCTTATCTCGTTTTACGGCGTTTTCCATATGTTATTATATTGTACCACTTTTAAAACTTTACAGTCAATTTAAAAGCTAATCAAGGCGTCGATAGGCCACGCTTCTTCAACATAATTCTACAAAAAGTTACATTTTATATTGACACGGGATATTTTAGAAATTATACTGAAAATTACTTACACATCGAAAACAGAAGAATAGGGGGAAACTGTGATCGACCATACGAAGAAGGGCAGCAGATTCGCGTGCGTTCTATTGTCTATTTTCTTTTTTCTGAATCTATTTGTGATTTGTTCAAAAAGCAGCTACCCGGCCGTGGCGGCAAGCTCTTTTATCGGCGTACACGGGACTGAGGAGGCGGGCACTTTTTCCAACCCCTTTGCCATTAATTCCAAAGAAGATTTAATCTTATTGTCCCGGCTTGTAAACGAGGGAAATGAGACTTATCAGACCGCCTGTTACAGGTTGACGGCGGATATTGTTTTAAACGACGGCACGTTTGACTCGTCGGGTAATTTTATTCAAAATACCACTCATACCACTCCCGAGCAGTGGGCTCCCATAGGGAACTCCGACTTTAAATTCAAAGGTACATTTGACGGCGCGGGGCATGAAATCAAAGGCATCTTCATGGATTCCCAAGAGTATGACATAGGCTTGTTCGGGTATATCGAAGACGCGACCGTCTTAAACGTCGCGGTTACGGGCGGATACATAAAAGGCGTCAAGTACGCGGGCGGTATAGTCGGGTACGCGGAGGACTCGAGGATAGTAAATTGTTTAAACTCCTCGACTGTCAAAGCCCGCTACGCAGGGGGCATCGCGGGAAGGTGGAAAAACTCATATGTAAACAACTGCGTCAATGCAGGAAGTCTTTCGGGCAGCTATCAGGCGGGAGGAATCGCGAGCTACATTTCCGACTATTCCGAAATTTCAATATTTGCCCACAATTACTACCTGAAAACGTCCTCAAATATGACCTATATCCCGAGTTCGGGCAAGAATACCATATCCGACACCGCAAACTGTTTCGGATATACCAACTCGCAAAGTGCTTTTAACGTCGCCATAAACGGCATCCTGTATTCGGGCACATTGGATGTCATACTCAATGCGGGTTCCGATTATTACGGCGAGCATTACGCCATGTCCCTTTCCGGCTGGCAGATAAAATCGGGTTCCCCCGCATTTTATACCGTAAATCAGTTTACAATAACTTTCGATAGCGCCCAGAACGGCGGAGAAGACCAGACCGCGACCGTTCTCGCCGACCAAGGCGCGGAAATTGACCTTACTGTCATAGCCAATAAGATAGGATATCGGTTTTTGGGGTGGAACACCGACCCCGACGCCCGTATTGGTCTGGAAAATCTGACGGCGGAATCCGACATTACCCTTTACGCGATTTTCGCAAAGACCTGTAACATATCCTTTGTCGATGTTTCGAAAACACAAAACACCGAAATTGTCTTTTATAATAGCGAAACGCATAAAAATGTGTTTCTTCCCGCGCTTTCGGGCAAAGACAGCTGGCTTTCTTTGGGCTGGAGAAGTGACGCGCTTGCCAGCCGGGAGCAGTATTGCGGAAATTCAGAGATTGAAATTACCATCTCCGACAGTTTATCGTTTTACGCCGTTTACGGCAGGGGAATTACCGTCGGTTTTGATGCCGACGGCGGAACGCCCGAGCCTTCCGACATTTCGGGAACTGTCTATTATAACGCCTCAAACGCCATATCTTATTTTTCCCTGACCCTACCCGCCGCCCCGAGTAAAACAGGATATGACTTTATCGGCTGGACAAACGGGACGGTGACGTATTCAGCAGGTCGGACGTTAAACTTTTATGACTCGGCGCAATTTAGCGCATTATACACCGAGCAAGCCGATGTTGAATACATCGTTAATCACCATCTCGAAGGGCTGGACGGAAGCTATTCAATCGCTCTTTCCGAAACATTGAGCGGCACGCCAGGGACGGAAACGAACGCGGCGCACTATAATTTCGCGGGCTTTAACGCAAGCGACTATGAGCAAGACGAGATCAACTCCGACGGCAACACAGTCATTGACATTTATTATGTGCGCAACACATATACCTTTACGTTTACCGACGGACAGGGAAACACGCTCGATGCGAAAGACTACAGATTCGGCGAAGAGGTGATTTACATTTCGGCACCCGAAAAAGAAGGGTATACATTTGACGGGTGGAGCGAGGTTTTAACTCTCATGCCCGCCCGAAACGTCACGCTATACCCTGCCTGGACACAGAATTATTACAATATTTATTACAAACTTTTGTCTTCGGACACCGATTTTTATCACACTCATAGCATTGGATATGGCGAAGCAATAACGCTTATCGTTCCCGCACCCGAGCGCACGGGATATACGTTCACGCGATGGGACTGCGAT
>DAOSYK010000004.1:0-79599 GCA_035381305.1 Clostridia bacterium | reverse complement strand
TATACCGCCATGCCCGCGAACGACATTACCGTATACGCCGTATGGGAGAAGAACAGTTACAACATCACTTACAAACTCCTTCCGACTGACGAGGAAGCGCATTTTACCCAAAGCGTAAAATTTTACGAGGCAATCAGTTTTTCCGCTCCCGCACCCGAGCGCACGGGATATACGTTCACGCGATGGGACTGCGATTATACCGCCATGCCCGCGAACGACATTACCGTATACGCCGTATGGGAGAAGAACATTTACACGGTTTATTATAAACTCCTTCCTGACGGCGAGGTTTTTGAAAGCCGGAATGCGGCATATAACGAGGAAATACCTGTCTTAAATCTTGTTCCCGAGCGGAGAGGATACACATTTGACGGGTGGCGGGATCTGCCCGGGGTTATGCCTGCTGATGACGTTACGGTAATTGCAATATGGACGGCAAGGAATGACACCGTTTATACGGTCAATCATCATTTCGAAACCCTTACGGGCGGTTATGAAACAGAAAACGAGAATTTGTCGGGAACCACAGACACAATGAGTTCCGCCGCCGCAAAAACCGTTATCGGCTTTACCGCTCAAGAGTTTGAGCAACAAAAAATTAGCGGTGACGGGACTACCGTCATAGAAATTTATTACCGCAGAAACAGCTATACGTTTACTTGGAAAGACCGCGGCGCAGAGGTCTTAACAAGAGAGTACAAATTCGGCGAGGTGATGGAGAGCGTCGACGCGCCCGTGCGTGCCGGGTATGAGTTTGTCGGCTGGAGCGAGAGTTTTGAAACCATGCCTTCCTTCGATGTGACGGTTAACGCCTTATGGACCGCAAGAGAAGATACTGTTTATACGGTCAACCATCATTTTGAAACGCTTTCGGGCGGCTATGAGACTGAAAGCGAGAATCTGATAGGTACCACCGATACAGCGACTTCCGCGGGACAGAGAAACGTTGACGGTTTTACCGCCCAAAGCTTCGGGCAAAAGGGAATTAACGGCGACGGCACAACGGTCATCGACATTTATTACTTAAGAAACAGCTATACCGTAACCTATAAGGATACTTTGGACGAAAGCATAATTTACGGCGAAGTGCCGTATAAATACGGGGATAGCATTACTCCGATAAGAGTCAAGGCGCCCGTCGGTTATTCCTTCAAGGGGTGGCGGGGGCTTGTTGAAAGTATGCCTTGCAAAGATCTTGAAGTCTTTGCCGAGTGGAATCCGCTCAGAGTAAGATATACCGTCGTTCACTACAAAGAAAGCCTTGCCGAAACGTACGAATATGACAACGAAGTCGTGCTTTACGGCTTTTCGGGCGAGATGACAAAGGCCGAAAGCTTGGAACATAGAGGCTTTACCGCCATTGAGTGCGAGCAGAGGAAAATCAAAGGCGACGGAACCACCGTCGTGGAAGTATATTACACGAGAAACAGTTATAAGCTGATTTACAAACTCGACGAAGAAACCATCTTTAATGAATACTACAAATACGGACAAAGTACTCTTATACGCAACAACCTGCCGCAAAAGAAGGGGTATGCGTTCACGGACTGGTCTGGGGAAGTTCCTTCTGTGATGCCCGCAGAAGATGTCGTGATTTTTGCCGAATGGGAACTTAAAGCTCCCGAAATAACCTCTCAGCCAACAGGACTTAACGCCGTATATAGCGGACAGGAGCGCGAGATAACGGTTGAGGCAAGCCACGAGCTTGAGGAAGTTATCTACGCATATACGTGGTATAAGGGTGAAGTTGAAGTATACCGCGGACAAATTCTTGTCGTCAGAAATGTTGCCGACAGCGGAATATACAAGTGCCTTGTGGCGGTAAGCGACGGCGAGAATGGGCAGAGCGTGTATTCCGAGGAAGTCACGGTGATCATACAAAAGGCAAGAATTGACACATCGGGTCTTGTTTTTGCCGATAAAGAGGTTTACCACGACGAAGCCGAGCACACGATAACCGTCACCGGAAGCGCAGAAGGGATATTATCCATAAGCTATGTTAACAACGCCGCGAGCCAGACGGGAGAGTATACCGCCACGGCAAAATTTGAGACCGACCCGAATTACGAGCCTTTACCCGATATGACTGCCGTGCTCAGGATTATTGAAAATCCCGCCGATAAGACCCTTGTCGAACCGCCTGCAGAGCTTGACGATAACAGCGTCTTTGTAACCCCCGACGCGCTTTGCGGAGAGAGAATAGAGGTCGTCATTTCCGATTGCGTAATATGTATTGAGGGAACAGCCGTTACCGGTCTTAAGACAATGGCGCAAGAGAGCAGCGTTGTTGTTTCTCTGGGCGAAGAGAAAACAAACATTGCCTCATTGCCCGAAAATTATGCCTCTTACAGATTATCGCTGACCGTCGCGGGAGAGTGCGTCGACTTTAATTGTCCTGTCAGGGTCAGCCTGCCTTATGCTCTTAAAGCAGGAGAAAACGCTCAAAATATTAAGGTGTGGTATATCTCGGACGACACAATAGCCGAGGTGCAGGACGTCGTCTTCAAAGACGGCATGGTGACATTTACCGCGAACGGGTTTTCCATGTTTGCAGTCGGCTGCGAAAACGCCGCCGAAACTGTTTCGGATGAGTTGTTTTTTGACGACAGACTGTTGATTACCGGCGCGGCGGCGATCGTCTGCGTTGTCGCTATCGGAGCTATGGTCTTGGCTTCGATGCGCAGAAAGAAGAAAGTCAAGAAGTAAGACAAAGAAGTTTATACTTGATAAAAGGGCGCGTTTGTGGTACCATTATTAAAGAGTGAACTTTTTATAAGGAGGTTTGTATGGAATTAAAAGGAAGTAAAACCGAACAAAATCTTTGGACGGCTTTCGCAGGGGAATCCCAGGCGCGCAATAAATATACTTACTATGCGAGCAAAGCGAAGAAAGACGGATATGAACAGATAGCCGCCATTTTCGAGGAAACCGCAAACAACGAGAAGGAACACGCCAAAATCTGGTTCAAATTGCTCAAGGGCGGAATACCCTCCACAATGAAAAATCTTGAGGACGCGGCAATGGGCGAAAATTACGAGTGGACCGACATGTACCGCAACTTCGCCATAATCGCACGTGAAGAAGGTTTTGAGGATATTGCAAAACTGTTTGAGGGAGTGGCTGATATCGAGAAAGAGCACGAGGAGAGATACCGCAAGCTCATCGAAAATCTCCACAAGGACGAAGTATTCAAGAGCGGACAGCCCAAGGTATGGCATTGCAGAAACTGCGGACATCTTCACTACGGCGAAGAAGCGCCCGACGAGTGCCCTGTCTGCGCCCACCCCAAGGCGTATTTCGAGTTAAAGCCCGAGAATTATTGATTATTTATATCGATAACAAAACAAAAAGCGGCGAAGTATCGCCGCTTTTTTATTTCTCTTATAAGTAATTATCATTCGCTTTGCCGCGCCTGTCTTTACGCTATACCGCTCGGGTAGGCTATTGTGCAATAATCTTTTCGCGCACCTTTCTGAGCATCGACTGCGCCGCCTTTTTGCCCGCGCCCATGGCGAGAATGACCGTCGCCGCGCCCGTTACGGTGTCGCCGCCTGCGTAGACGTTCTTGATTGACGTCTCGAGGTTTTCGTCCACGACGATAGTGCCGTTCTTTGACGTTCTCAGCTCCGCCAGGCTATTCTTTATGAGGGGATTTGGGCTTGTGCCAAGGCTCATTATCACTTGGTCGCATTCGATTACAAATTCCGAGTCGGGGACAGGCTCGACCTTGCGCCTGCCGCTCTCATCGGGCTCGGTCTGTCTCATTCTGACGCATTTGACGCCTTCGACTTGGGTTGTGCCCAGTATTTCAATGGGATTGGCGAGGGTTACAAACCTGACGCCTTCCTTCTCGGCATGCTCAACTTCTTCCAGCCTTGCAGGCATATCTTCGCGGGTGCGGCGGTACACTACCGTCACGGTCTCTGCTCCCAGTCTAACTGCGGTGCGCGCTGTGTCCATGGCGACGTTGCCCGCGCCCACCACTACTATATGTCTGCCGCGCTTCAGGGGCGTTTCGCTGCCCTGTTCGTAGGCCTTCATAAGGTTTACGCGCGTCAAAACTTCGTTTGCAGAAAAAACGCCGTTTAAGTTTTCGCCCTTGATATTCATAAATACGGGAAGTCCCGCGCCGCTTCCGATGAACACAAAGTCGTATTCCTTCAGGAGTTCCTCAATGTAGAAGGTCTTGCCGATGACCTTGTTTATCTTGATTTCAACGCCAAGTTCTTCGAGTTTCTTTATTTCCTTGTCCACTATCTCTTTGGGCAGGCGGAATTCGGGTATGCCGTATACAAGCACGCCGCCCGCGCGGTGAAAGGCTTCAAAGATTGTCACCTTTACGCCGTGGTTGGCAAGTTCGCCCGCGCAGGAAAGTCCGCTGGGACCGCTGCCTATTATCGCGACTTTGACGTTATTGAATTCGTCCGATTTTTTTACGGGAGTGTCGGCGTTTAAAGCAAAGTCCGCCGCGTATCTTTCAAGCGCGCCGATAGCAACCGAGCCGCCCGACTTTTTCCTCACGCAGTACTTTTCGCACTGTGTTTCCTGAGGGCAAACCCTGCCGCAGACCGCGGGAAGGGAAGAACTTTTCTTAATAATTTCGTTTGCGCCGATCGGGTTGTTTTTCTTTAATTCCTGAATAAACGCAGGGATGTCTATGTTGACGGGGCACCCGTTTACGCAGGCAGGGTTTTTGCAGTTTAAGCAACGTGAAGCTTCAAGGAGCATGGTCTGCTCGTCAAAGCCCTGCGACACCTCGTCAAAATTGTGAATTCTTCGGGCGGGTTCTTGCTCCCGCGCCTTTTGCCTTTCGATAATCATTTCCCCTAACCTCTGATTCTGCACGTTTCTTCTTCCCTGTACAGACGGGAGCGCATGACAGCCTCGTCAAAATCGATGAGGTGTGCGTCAAACTCGGGTCCGTCCACGCAGGCGTATTTTGTCTCGCCGCCCACGGTAAGACGGCAGCCGCCGCACATACCTATGCCGTCGATCATGATGGAGTTCATGCTTATAATAGTCTTTATGCCGTAAGTCTTGGTAAGGTCGCTGACCGCTTTCATCATCATAAGGGGACCCACCGCAAATACGACGTCATACCGGTTGCCGTCCTCGATGAGCGCTTTGAGTTTGTCGGTGACAAAGCCCTTTTCGCCGTGGCTTCCGTTGTCGGTCATGACAAAGACGCGGTTTGCGTTTTTGTAGAATTCCTCTTCGTACATGATAAGACTCTTGTCCCTTGCGCCGAGTATCACGTCGATGTCCTTTCCCGCTTCTTTAAGCACCTTGGACTGGGCGTAAATTACCGCCGCGCCGATACCGCCGCCAACCAGCAGCGCTTTTTGGGCAAAGCTAAGGTCGGTGGGCATGCCGAGAGGTCCCACGAGGTCGTTTACGTATTCGCCTTCCTTAAGGTCGGAAAGTTTTTTGGTAGACGCACCCACCGTCTGGACAAGGAGTGTCAACGTTCCCTTTTCTTTGTCGTAATCGCAGATGGTAAAAGGCACTCTTTCGCTCTTTTCGTCCACCCTGAGGATGATGAACTGCCCCGCTTTGGCGTTTCTCACAACGTCGGGCGCGTCAAAGGTGTATTCGATGACGTTTTCCGCCAATTGCCTTTTCCGTAATAATCTATTCATAATTTGCCTCTCAAAAAATTGCGTGGAAGCAATTTAATTGCTTTTATACCAATTAATTATTACAGATGAGAGGAGAATTTGCAACTATTTGGGAGACTTTGTATAAAAATTTGTAGATGTTTCCAATAAAAATCAGAACTTGGAATACTTGGAATTTTTGAGGTTGATAAAAGCTCTTCGGAGGGCGACTGTGCCCAGCTTGTATTCCTTATAACTCTCGCCGCGGCGGATTATCTCTTCTTCGATCTGTTTCTCGCGTAAGGCTTTGGCTTTCTCGTAATTCTCCGCCCATTCAAGATATTCCGACGTAAGAACAGCCTTGTCCTTTCCCACATTGAGCACGCCGTCCTCGGTAATAAAACTTTTTCGGGTGTTGTCGGGCAAGGTTATTTCGCACTTTCCTTCACTGAGCGCGCAAAGGCAGGGCAGGTGGGATGCCAGAAACTCGCGTTTGCCGTCGAGACAGGTGACCTTAAGACGTATTATTTCCCCCGAAAACAGCGTTTTATTGGGAGAAACAAGCTCGACATAGAAGGTGTTCATCCGTTATACCCCTTGATGTCGGTAAGGTCGCCGATAAAGTAAAATTCGCTCTCTGGAATCTCGTCGCACTTTCCTTCGAGAATGGCGCGGCAGCTCGATATTGTGTCCTTAAGCGGCACGTACTTTCCTTCCATACCCGTATACACGCTTGCGACGTGGAAGGGCTGACTGAAAAACCTCTGGAGTTTGCGCGCCCTGTATACCGTCAGTTTGTCCTCGGGATTAAGTTCTTCCATGCCGAGGATTGCGATGATGTCCTGAAGGTCTTTGTACCTCTGGAGTGTTTCCACGACTTTTCTCGCCGTTTCGTAATGCTCCTCGCCCACGATTGACGGCTCGAGTATGCGGCTGGTCGATTCCAGCGGGTCGACCGCGGGATATATGCCTTGCTCGACCACTTTACGGCTTAACACCGTCGTCGCGTCAAGGTGGGTAAACAGTGTTGCAGGCGCGGGGTCGGTCAGATCGTCCGCGGGGACGTATACCGCCTGAATGGAAGTTATCGAGCCTTTTTTGGTGTTGCAGATACGCTCTTCGAGCGCGCCCAGTTCGTTACTCAGTGTAGGCTGATAGCCTACCGCCGAGGGCATGCGGCCAAGCAACGCCGAAATTTCGCTTCCCGCCTGAATATAGCGGAAGATGTTGTCGATAAAGAGCAAGGTGTCTTTGCCTTCCACGTCTCGGAAGTACTCGGCTATGGTAAGTCCCGCAAACGCCGCTCTCATACGCGCACCCGGCGACTCGTTCATCTGCCCGAACACAAGCGCGGTGTTTTTCAGCGTGCCCGAAATGGTCATGTCCTCAATCATTTCAAAGCCTTCACGGCTCCTTTCGCCCACGCCCGTAAAAATGGAGTGGCCGCCGTGCTTTGCGGCAATGTTGCCGATAAGTTCGAGTATAAGCACCGTCTTTCCCACGCCCGCTCCGCCGAACAAGCCTATTTTGCCGCCCTTGGCGTAAGGAGTGAGAAGGTCGATTACTTTAATTCCCGTTTCAAAAACCGTAGTCGTGGGATTTTGCTCGACGAGCGCGGGCGCTTCGCGGTAAATGCCCCATTTTCTGCCCACTATTTCCCCTTTACCGTCGATGGGCATTCCGAGAGAATTGACCACTCTGCCTAGGGTCTGAGTTCCCACAGGCACCTTTATGCTTTCGCCCGTGCTGGTAACTTTCATGCCGCGGCTGAGTCCTTCGGTCGGTTCCATGGAGATGCACCTTACCACGCCGTCTCTGTGGTGGGCAAGGACTTCTATGTGCACCTGCCTTTCTCCCGCGCATACGACAAGCAGCTCATGCTGACGCGGCATGTGCGTAGGGAACTTCACATCGACTACCGAGCTGATAATCTGTATTATTTGCCCGACATAATTTTTTCTTTTCATATTCTCTTACCCTGCAATGAGGCCTCCGCGTCGACAAGTTCGGTCGTTATGCTCTCCTGCCTCTGGTTGTTGTACTTTAAAGTAAGCTCTTCTATTATTTCCTCGCCGTTTGTCGTCGACTGCTGCATCGCCGCCATGCGTTTGTAGTTTATGGCGAAAAACGAGCTTGCAAGCGCGTAATATATCTTGGCAAAAAGGTACTCGTTTAAGACTGTTTCCACACTACCTTCTCCCGAAATGATTTCCACATCCTCGCCTTCTTCTGCAGTCATAGGGAGAAGTTTGTCGCTGACGGTCTTGTGTAATGATGGCGTGACGATGTCGGTATAGGCGATATATACCTTGTCAAACTCACCGTTCATGTACCTGACGATAATATCCTCGGTGATAAGTTTTGCGTCCTCAATCAAAGGCTCCTGCACGACGTTGAGGTAGGTCTTCACGCGGGTGTAGCCTTTTTTGCGGAAAAAATCGTTTGCCATAAACCCGACGGGGAAAACCTGGGTCACGTTGCGTAACCTGATCTCTTCATACGCCTTTTCGAGTATGAGGTGGTTGTAGTCGCCGCAAAGCCCCTTGTCGCCCGCAAGGACGAAAAACGCCGCCTTGTCGCTCTCCCGCCTGTCAAAGTAGGGGTGAGAGGCGAGGGACTTTGTCCGCAGCATAGCTGCCGATGCCGACGCCTTTTCGAGGTAGTATTTCGCCGAGTCATACATGACCTGCGCCTTGTGCATTTTGGACGCCGCGATCATCTGCATGGCTTTGGTTATTTTGACGGTCTCTTTTACGCCGGCAATGCGCCTTTTAAGTTCCTGCTCTTTCATCTCAAATGCCTTTCGAGGTACCGTTTTATGCGGTAGTCGATAATTTTTATATCCTCGTTGTCGACATCCTGGGTGTTGCGCAGCTTTTCAAGTAACGCGGCTTCTCGTGAGCGGAAATATTCCAGAAATCCCGAGATAATAGGCTGAACGCGTTTTGCGGGATACCCCTTAAGGTAATCGTTCTGCATCACATAAAGTTCGACGACCATGTCTTCCATCGACACGGGCGAAAACTCGGGCTGTTTTAAGCTTTCGGTGAGCCTCGAGCCCATCTCAAGCGTCGCTTTGGTGGAACTGTCGAGGTCGGCGCCGAAGCGTGCAAAGACCTGCAGTTCGCGGTAATGGGCAAGGGCAAGCCTGATTTTTGAAGACACTTTGCGCATTGCGGGGCACTGCGCCGAGCCGCCCACGCGGGAGACCGATAATCCGACGTTTATCGCGGGGCGGATGCCCGCGTTAAAGAGCTCGCTCTCGAGGTAAATCTGTCCGTCGGTTATGGAAATTACGTTGGTCGGGATATACGCCGAAATGTCTCCTGCCAAAGTTTCTATTATCGGCAGGGCGGTTATTGAGCCGCCGCCCAGCGATTCCGAAAGTTTTGCGCTACGTTCAAGCAGCCTTGAGTGTATATAGAAAATGTCGCCGGGGTACGCTTCTCTTCCCGAAGGACGTCGTAACAGCAAAGAAATTGTGCGATACGCGACGGCGTGCTTTGACAGGTCATCGTAAACAATCAGCACATCTTTTCCGCTGTACATAAATTCCTCGGCGATAGCCGTGCCCGTATAGGGCGCGAGGTACTGAAGCGGGGCGGGCTGTCCCGCCGTGCTTGAGACTATTATTGTGTAATCCATGGCGCCGCGGGATTCCAGCTCGTGAATTATCTTGGAAACCGACGAAGACTTCTCCCCGATAGCGACATAGACGCAGATTACGTTTTTGCCTTTCTGGTTTAAAATGGTGTCGACGGCGAGGGCGGTCTTACCCGTCTGCCTGTCGCCAATTATAAGTTCCCTCTGGCCTTTGCCTATGGGAATCATGCTGTCAATAGCTTTTATGCCCGTATAAAGCGGGGTGTTTACCTTGCCGCGGTCGAAAATGGCGGGTGCCGGCGCTTCAATGTTGCGGTAGACCTTGGTCTTTATTTCGGGTTTGCCGTCAAGGGGCACGCCAAGTGGGTTTATTACACGTCCGAGGAGCGCTTTTCCTGCGGGCACGCTGACGATTCTGCCCGTTGTGTAGGCGATATCGCCCACCGATACGTCGCTGGAAGAGGTGAGAAGGATCGCGCCGATAAGTTTCTCTTCAAGGTTAAGCGCAAGCGCGTACTTATCGCCCGAAATGTAGAGAAGCTCGCCGTTTTTTACTCCCGTAAGACCCTCAATCATAATGACGCCGTCGTTGCTGGAGATTATTCTGCCCGCGGTGCTGGGACCGAAAGCTTTGGTAAAACTTTCGACCTCTTTTTTGATTTGTTGGGTAATAAAACCAAGTTCGGTATTCATATTTTTACCTGAATATCTTCTCTTTCAGCTTGTCGAGCTGTTTGCGAACGGAGCCGTCATAAACCTTTTCGCCGTCAAAGATGATTATGCCGCCGACAAGGTGGTCGTCGACGTGATATTCCGTTTTGAACTTGCCGTATTTTTTCGCGAGGCGTTTTTCGAGTTTATCCTTTTCCTCGTCGATAAGTTCCACACTCGTAGTTATCGTAAGCTTAGTCATCGTCGCTCCATTCTTTCAGACACGAGTCAATGATTCTTGCGTTTTCTTCGCGGGAAATTTCCCTTTCAAGTATATTTTCGGCGATGGTTATCGCAACGTCGGCAATCTCGTTGTGAAGATTGTTGATTGCCTCGATGCGCTCGTTTTCACTTTCGGCTTGGGCTTTGCGGTATATTTCGTCGGCGCGCGCTTTGGCCTCGGCGATAAGCGCCTCTTTCCTCTGCTCGATTTCCTTTTCGGCCTCGGCTTTCTTGCGGTCGATTTCGGTCTCGGCGGCGTCCAATCTTGTCTGGTACTCTTTTATCGTTTCTTCGGCCTTTGCCTTTTCGGTTTCGATTTCGTCAAGCCGGTTCTTAATCGTGGACTGCCTGTTCTTTATAAACTTTAGTACGGGTTTGTACAATAAGAAAGTAAGCCCCGTCATGAGCAGGGCGAAGTTTAATAGATGAAGCAAGATTTTGACCCAGTCGATACCGAGCGGCAGACTGCTTGACAACAGCGGATACATTTTGCGCCTCTATTTTTTACAGTATGTTGATGATGATAAGGATGGCGACTACCAGCACGAAAATTATCGCTGTTTCCACAAAGACAAGGCCGAGAATGAGTCCCGATCTTATCTTGCTTTCGGCTTCGGGCTGGCGGGCTATGGCGTCCATAGCCTTGGATATCGCAAATCCCATGGAAATTGCGCCTGCCGCCGCTACGACGGCTATGGCAATGGCCGCCGACAGGGCATAGATTCCTTTAAGTTCAATCGCCGCTAAAGACATAAGGTTGAGCATTTTATCCTCCTCAAAAAACAACGCGCGTTATCAATGTGCGGTCGCTTCTTTATTTTTCTTCTTTTTCTTTTTCTCGTGGTGTTCTGCCGCCTCGCCGAAGAACATTGAGGTCAGCGTCACGAATATAAACGTCTGAATTACGGCGTGCAGACCGGTGAACAGCACACCCACAATGACAGGTACTACAAAGCTTGTCGCAAGGTAGAAGTATACAAGGTCGGTCACAAGCAATCCGCTCAGCATGTTTCCGTACAGACGGAAGGTCATGGAGAGGGGCAGGGAGAAGTCTTTAAGTGTGCCAAGAAGACCTTTGGCGCCGTTGAACCTCAGTCCCGCAATCATAATTGAGCCGAACGCGCACAAAGCGAGGGCTATCGCGCCGTTAATGTCGACGAGCACCGCCCTTATGCCCACAAGCTCTATCATCGTCCCAAAGAAGATATATAGCCCTGCGCTGAAGTTAAACGCGCCTAAATATTCGTTTCTTTGGGGGCTGTTGTCGGATGCTATTCCCGAAAAGAAGGAGACTATCCACTCCAATATCGCCTGAAATTTTCCCGGGACTGTTTTGAATTTGGGAATTACGAAAATCCGCAGAATAAGCGCGGCGAAGAGCAATACTCCCGTCACGATAAGAGCCGAATAGAAGCTGGGATTTACGCCCAGACCCAAAAAGTTGACGTCCTCGGGAAGGACAGCTTCTTTCATTACTTCGCCGAGGGTCTTACCTTCGGTCGCCAGCAATATCGACATTTTTTGCGGACTCCTTTTGAAACTATAGTCAATTATAGCACCGAGCAAAATATAAATCAACACTTTTTCAACACTTTTTACTTTTTTACTCTATGCTTAGGTATTAGTATAAGCTTTTTTATAAGTTTTCGCAACTTTTTGAAGAAAATTTACGATTTACGACCACAATTTCGGGCTTAAGATTGACTTAACCGGCGTCTTCCATGCTCTCACTACATAAAACTCACCTTGTCGCTTGCATCACAAACAAATCGTCGGCACAATGCGCCGGAACTTTTCATAATTTTCAATCCGATCAGCAGATTTTTCCCTGATTTTTGAAGAAAAACAGAATCAATATTTTTTGCGGACTTGTTATTAAAAGTATAGCACGTTTTAAAAATATTTGATATTGCCTTGCCGCCGATTAAGTGCTAAGATAAAGTAGAACAGGGGGCGCACCGTATGAAGATAAGGCTTCAGACCAAAAAAGAACAGCGCGAAATTGCAAGGGCGAGAGTTTCCGGGCTTTCCGACAAGGACGTTCTGAGCAGGCGCATTGCCGAAAGAGTGCTTTCGCTCGAGGAATACCGCCGCGCTGAAAGCGTTATGGTCTATATGTCCCTTCCGAATGAAGTCGATACCCGGCTTATTTTAGAGGACGCATTAAAGTCCAAAAAGGTTTTTGTTCCCGTCACACTGGACACTTTAAAACTCATTTCCATCGATAAAAATACCCGATTTATAAAAGGCGCATTCGGCGTATCCGAGCCCGAAAAAGGCGAAGAGGCGATGGATGTCGATTTTGCCGTAATCCCCATGGTGGCGTACGATCCGTACGGCAACCGTCTCGGGCACGGAAAAGGGTATTTCGACAAGTTTTTGACCGACAAAAAATGTCTTAAGGCTGGGATAGCCTTTTCGGCGCAGGAGTTTGAACGTCTTGCCGTCGCCGATTACGACGTGAAGATGGACATCATCGTAAACGAAAACGAGACGCTCGACCTCAGGGGCGTAAAACAGAAGGGGCGGACATATTATTAAGACTATGAAACTGTATTTCGGTACGGGAGACAAGACAAATCCCTATCTCAACCTTTCCGCCGAATGGGAGATATACGAAAACTGCGGCGAAAAAGAGGTTTACCTCTTTTTGTGGCAGAACGCCGACACCGTGGTAATCGGTGCAAATCAAAATCCGTACAGTGAATGCAACCGGGACAACATAATTTGCGATAACGTAAAAATCGCTCGGAGAAAAACGGGGGGCGGCGCAGTCTTTCACGACATGGGAAACCTCAACTTTTCCTTTGTCGCGCCGAAAAATGTGTACGACGTCAAAAAGCAGCTTTCCGTCATCGGAAAAGCACTGGAGCATTTCGGCGTAAAAAGCAGCTTCTCGGGCAGAAACGATATACTCTGCGAGGGAAGGAAATTTTCGGGAAACGCCTTTTACACGTCGAAAGTTGCTTGCCTGCACCATGGCACAATCCTCATCAACGCCGACTTTTCCCGCATGAAAAAGTACCTGACGGTCAATAAGGATAAACTCGCAAAAAAAGGCGTGCCGTCGGTGGAAAGCAGGGTGATAAACTTGTCGGAAGTAGCTATGGGTATTACCGTAAAAAGCATAATTCCCGCGCTGAAAGAAGCGTTTGAAAACGTCTATGGCGGGAAAGCAAATCCCCTTGAAATCGACTGGACGAGCGAAAAGATAACTTCGCGAGCGGCAACTTGGGCGGGCGAAGACTACATTTTCGGCAAGTGGAAGGAGTTTGCGGCCGACATCCGCGGAAGTTTTGATTGGGGATGCGCCGAAATAGGGATAAGAAAGAACGGCGGAACTATTGAAACGATAAAAATCGCAAGCGACGGGCTTTATCCCGACAAGATAGCCGGTATCGAGAAGCTTCTTTCGGGCAAAAGCTGTGAAGAAATTACGAACATGAAGTCGGACGACGACGTCGAAAATGATATTATTAACCTTCTCGGGAGTAAGATATGTACGATGTAGCGATAATAGGGGCAGGTCCCGCGGGTTACAACGCCGCGTTGAAAGCCGCAGAACTCGGGCTTAAAACCGCGCTCATTGAAAAGGGCGAAGCGGGCGGCACGTGCTTAAACCGCGGTTGCATACCCACAAAGTGCCTTCTTAAGTTCGCCCACCTTTACAGGCAAGTGTCGGACGGCGAAAAACTGGGCGTATCTTGCGAAAACTTATCCTATAATCTTTCCGACATATACGGGCACAAAAATAAAGTGGTGGAAAAATTAAGAAAGGGCGTGGAACTGCTGATAAGAAAAAGCGGCGTCGATTTTGTCCAAGGCGAAGCAACTTTTGTCGACAATCACACGCTCGACGTCAACGGTCGGGAAATCAAGGCGCTGTATATCATAATCGCAATCGGCTCGGTCCCCGCTCATCTTGCCGTCGCTGGCGGCGAGCATGCGCTCGACTCCGACAAAGTGCTTGCCGACCCTGTGGACGGGAACGACATTCTCATAGTGGGCGGCGGCGTCATCGGGCTGGAATTTGCCTCGTTTTATGCCGATCTTGGCAAAAACGTCACCATTCTCGAATACGCTCCGAAAATTCTCCCGAAGGTTGACAATGACGCGGTAAGCGCGTTTATCATGCAATTTAAGAAAAAGGGCGTAAAAATCTACACAGACGCCAAAGTCACCGGGATAAAGAAGAACGAAAAGTACGAAGTTTGGGCAATTGTAAACGGCTCCGAAAAAGCGTTTACAGCCGATTTTGTCATATCGGCAGTTGGCAGAGAGACCGAAATCGCATCGTTACGTCTGGACAGGACCGACGTTGCCCTAAAAGACGGCAAAATCGTCGTGGACGAAACATTCAGAACAGCCGTCAAGAATATATATTGCATCGGCGATGCGGGAAGCGGAATTAAGCTTGCGCACTACGCCGAAGCGCAAGGGGTGGCGGTTGCCGAACGTATTGCGGGGAAGGGGACCTTCGACCTTAACTGCGTTCCCGGGGTTGTTTACACAAGCCCCGAAATAGCGTGGGCGGGAAGGTGTGACGGCGAAGATCTTATCAGCGGCAAGGCGTATTTCATTGCCAACGGCAAGGCGTGTGCCGAGGACGAAACGGCGGGATTCGTAAAGACCGTTATCAACGCCGAAGGCGTAATTACGGGCGGAACGATAGTCGGGGACAAGGCGTCCGAACTTATCGCCGAAATCGCCCTTGCCGTTGTCAACAAACTGACCGCTCAGGACATAATCAGGACCATTCACCCTCATCCGTCTTTTTCCGAGGCGGTAAGGCTGAGCGCGCTTGACGCTGAAAAACACAGGGAGGAATAAACTTATGGGCAAGAAAACGCCGTTATATGATTTGCACGTTCGCTTAGGAGGAAAAATCGTGGAATTCGGAGGGTTCGACCTTCCCGTCCAATACGCGCAAGGCATCATCGCCGAGCACAACGTCGTAAGAAACAGCGTCGGGCTTTTCGACGTGTCGCATATGGGTGAATTTGTCATCAGAGGCAAAAACGCCGCCGCGGCGTTGCAAACAATCGTTACAAACCGTGTCGACACCATGAAGGAAGGTCAATGCCGCTATACGCTGATGCTGTACGAAGACGGCGGGATAGTGGACGACCTTCTCATTTACAAATTCGATGACGAACATTTCATGCTTGTGGTAAACGCCGCAAATATCGAAAAAGACTTCGACTGGATATATTCCCATATCGGAAATATGGCGGAAGTTTCGGATATTTCCGAGCAAACCGCGCTGATTGCCTTACAAGGACCCAACGCCGAAAAGGTTATCGCGAAACTTACCGATATAAGCCTGCTCCCGGCAAAAAGTTATTATTTTGGCCGCGATATAAACGTCGGCGGCAAAAACTGCCTTGTCTCAACGACGGGCTACACGGGCGAAAAGGGTTATGAAATCTTCTGCGCGCCTGGTGACGTCGTTTACATTTATAAAAAGCTCCTTGCCGAGGGCGAAGCATACGGCATCGAGCCTGCGGGACTGGGCGCGAGGGACACGTTGCGGTTTGAAAGCAGTATGCCGCTGTATGGGCACGAACTTAGTGCCGAAACCAAAGCCCACGAAGTGGGGTTGGATGCGTTCATAAAGTACGACGTTGATTTTATCGGGAAAGACGCGCTTGTTGCCCATCCTCCGAAGTATGAAAGAATTGGGCTAAAGCTCATCGATAAGGGTATCGCGCGGGAGCACTGCGACATCTTTGACGAGGGCGGAAAGCTTATCGGGCAGACGACCTCGGGCGGCGTGTGCGTGACCTTGGGCGGCTCGTATGCCATGGCGCGCGTTGTTAAAGGCTTTCTAAAAGACGCGTTTATCGACGTCAGAGGCAGAAGACTGAAAGCGGAAATCACGGCTATGCCGTTTTATAAAAGAGGACAATAAAAAGGAGATAACAAGCAACATGAAATTTACTGCTACTCACGAATGGGTAAAAATCGAAGGCAATGTCGCAACTATCGGAATTTCCGACTATGCGGCAAGTGAAATGGGCGACATCGTTTACGTCCAGCTTCCCGAAATAGGTGACGCGCTGAACGCAGACGAGGCTTTTGCCGAGGTGGAATCGGTTAAGGCGGTATCCCCCGTGCTTTCCCCCGTTACAGGCAAAGTAATCGAGGTCAACTCCGAGATTGCCGACAGTCCCGAACTTATTAACGCCAACGCTTTCAACGCGTGGTTTATTAAAGCCGAAATCGAAGCCACAAGCGAACTTATTTCCCAAGAGGAGTACCAAAAGCTTATTCAAAAATAAGGAGTGATTATGTCCGTCTACACACCGCACACAGAGCGGGAAGCTGAGGAAATGTTAAAAGCCCTCGGACTGTCGCGTCTTGACGAATTATACTCGTCGATTCCGCGCGAGTTTCTCGCAAGAGAGCCGGAAATGGAAAAAGGGCTTTCCCAGATGGAAGTTGAGAAAGTTATAAAACACCTTGCCGCAAAAAACAAGGTTTATCCCGTCATTTTGCGGGGCGCGGGCGCATACAGCCACTACATACCCGCCGCGGTAAGGAAGCTTTCGGAAAGGTCGGAGTTTCTTACCGCTTACACGCCCTACCAGGCCGAGATAAGCCAAGGCATTTTGCAGTCGATATTCGAGTTTCAGAGTATGATCTGCGCGATAACGGGTATGGAAGCGAGCAACGCCTCCCACTATGACGGCGCGTCAGCCGCCGCCGAGGCCGCGCTGATGTGCAGGGAGAAGACCCGCAACAAGCTCATAGTGTCGCCCTTTATCAAGCCCGACACGCTTAGCGTTATGAGAACCTACCTTACCAATATGGAGATTGTCGTCGCCGCGGGCACGATAGACGGAAAGACCGACCCTGACGCGCTGAAAAATATCATCGACGAAACAACGGCCGCGGTCTATATCGAACAGCCTGCTTATAACGGCGTAATTGACGACGCAACCGCGATAGGCGAAATTGCCCATACAGCGGGCGCGAAGTTTGTTATGGGCTGCTATCCGATAGCCCTCGGATTGCTCAGAAAACCTGCCGAGTGCGGCGCCGACATCGCCGTGGGCGAAGGTCAGCCGCTTGGCTTAAATATGGCGTTTGGGGGTCCGTATCTCGGATTTATGGCTACTACAAAGGCTATGATGAGAAAATTGCCGGGGAGAATTGTGGGCGAGACCGTGGATAAGAACGGACAGCGCGCTTACGTCCTTACCCTTCAGGCAAGAGAGCAGCACATACGCCGCGAGAAGGCGAGCAGCAACATCTGCACAAACCAGGCCCATTGCGCACTCAGGGCGGCGATGTATCTTGCCGCTATGGGCGAAAAGGGACTTAAAGACGTTGCCACAGCGTGCACAAGCAACGCCCACTACCTAAAAGACCGCCTTGTAAGCTTTGGCTTTAAGCCGAAATATTCGGGAGAATTTTTCAACGAGTTTGTGACTGTCTCCGAAACCCAATCAGACGTTATCCTCGACAGCCTTGACAAGAGGGGAATTTTGGGCGGGCTTAAACTTAACGACAAGGAAATACTTTGGTGCGCCACCGAAACGGTAAATAAGGACGACATAGACAGAGCCGCCGGGATAATCGGGGAGGTTGTATGCTGACGATTTTTGAAAGAAGCGAAACAGGAAGAAGGGGCTTTGAACTCCCGCCCCTCACTATTCCCGAATATAAACTCGACGGAGCTTATCTTACACAGACAAAGTCCGAATTACCCGAAGTTGCCGAAATCGACGTGGTGAGGCATTATACCGAACTTTCGCGAAAAGCCTTCGGCGTGGATAACGGTTTTTACCCCTTGGGCTCGTGCACGATGAAATACAACCCGAAGATTAATGAAGTCGTCGTAGGCTTAGACGGCTTTACCGAGATTCACCCGACTCAGGACAATGTTCAGGGCTGTCTCGGACTTATGTATGGACTTAACGAAAAACTAAAGGCAATCACGGGTATGAACTTCAGTCTTCAGCCTGCCGCGGGAGCCCACGGCGAACTGACTGGACTTATGATAATGCGCGCATATCACTTAAGCCGCCATGACTACGCCCGCACCAAAATAATCGTGCCCGATTCGGCGCACGGCACAAACCCCGCAAGCGCGGCATTGGCGGGCTTTGAAATAATAAACATCCCTTCACTCGAGGACTGCGGCGTCGACCTCGAAGAGCTCAGAAACGCCTGCGGCGAAGACACCGCGGGATTTATGCTGACCAATCCCAGTACTTTGGGCATTTTCGAAGAGAAAATTGCCGAAATCGAAAAGATAGTCCACGGATGCGGCGGACTTATGTATTACGACGGCGCAAACCTCAATGCGATAATGGGTATCGCGCGTCCCGCGGATATGGGTTTTGACATCATGCACATCAATCTCCACAAGACCTTTTCCACACCCCACGGCGGCGGCGGTCCGGGAGCGGGTCCAGTGGGATGCAAGGACTTTCTTGCCGAGTTTTTACCTTATCCGATTGTCAGAAAAGACGGCGAAAGATTCGAATTTTATCGTCCCGCGCGCACAATCGGCAAGGTGAAGAGCTTTTACGGCAATTTCCTTGTGCTGGTCAGAGCCTACGCCTATATCCTGACATTGGGAGCAGACGGAATTAAGGACGCCGCGCAAAAAGCCGTGCTGAACGCCAACTACTTAAAGCACCTGCTTGCCGATATAGACTGGAAAAAGGGTCAGGGCTGTATGCACGAATTTGTCCTTTCCATGCAAAAACTTAAGGACGAAACGGGCGTTACCGCGCTGGACGTTGCCAAGGCGATGCTCGACGAAGACATGCACGCGCCCACTATGTACTTCCCGTCCATTGTCCACGAGGCGCTGATGTTCGAGCCGACAGAAACCGAGAGCAAGGCTACACTCGACGACGCGGCACAAAAAATCCTGAACATAATAAAGCGCGCGTACGAAAACCCCGGGGACGTCAAAGACACGCCCAAAAACGCCTGTATTGCGCGCCCCGATGAAGTCAACGCGGCGAGGAATCCAAAGATAAGATGACCCCCTAAAAATGTTTGACTAACATTTTTAGTATAAGGTGAAGCCTCGCAAGTGCGAGGCTTTAATTTAGCCCCCAAAAAGCCGATTGCTTTTCGGGGGAGCCCCCGAGATTTTGCCCCCAAAAAGCCGATTGCTTTTCGGGGGAGCCCCCGAGATTTTGCCCCCAAAAAGCCGTTAGCTTTTGTTATTAGGACAAGCCTCGCTTGTGCGAGGCTGTTTTTGGGCGAATTCGCGCCGAAAAATTTTTTGAATTTTGCCCCGAAAAAAGATATATTTATTTTGTAAAAATTCGGTGTTGAAAGCAAATTCGCGATATGTTATAATATGGAATGTTGAAAATTTTTAAGCCATTCAAGCCTTTACGGCAATCAAAATAACTTTCAGAGGTGCATAAAAATGGGATTTGACACTATCAGAGAGAAAAAACTTGAAAGCGCCAATTATATGGCGGACGAAATCACCAAGGTCATAAAGACCTTCGGAAAGCGCCTTCCCGGCAGCGAAGGCGAGAAGAAAGCCTGCGAGTACATGGCAGAGCAGCTCAAAGAGTACGGCTGCGAAGATGTAAAGGTTGAGCCCTTCAAACTCAATCCAGGCGCGTTCTACGGCTGGATTTACATAACCGTAACCTTGCTGCTTGCCGCTTTCGCGCTCTATTTTGTAGGCGTTTATCTCAACAACGCCATCTGGGCAAAAGCCATAGCGCTTGCCTTTATCGCAATCGGATTCGTGCTCATGATAGGCGAATTCATAATGTACAGAAAGGTCGTGGACAAAATCTTCCCCGAAAAAACGTCCTATAACGTGACCGCCGTCAAAAAGCCCACAGGCGAAGTAAAGAGAAGAATATTCCTTAACGGACATCCCGATGCCGCGGGCGAGTGGACATTTAACTATCTCCTCGGCGGAATCGGCTTTATAGCGCACTTCTTTATAAGCATAATCGGCGTAGGCTATCTCGTAGCCGTACTTATCGCCGCTTTCTTCCCCTCTGTTCAGGCCGCGCAGGGAATAAATCTTCCCCTTGTGACAGAACTCGGTTTGGGCGCATTTGCCTTCCTTCCCTTCTGGCTCGCGCTGTTCATTCTCTGGAATGACGATATGTGCGTTGACGGTGCCAATGACAACCTCTCCGGCTGCTATATGGGCATAGCCGTGATGAAGGCTCTTAAGGACAACAATGTAGAACTCGAAAATACCGAAGTCGGCGTTATCATTTCGGGAAGCGAAGAGGCGGGACTCCGCGGCGCCAAAGAGTGGTGCAAAGTTCACGCCGACGATTATAAGGATGTGGAGACGTTAATTTACGCCTTTGACACCATCCACGAGGCAAAATTCCTCTCGGTCAACGTCAAGGACCTCAACTCCAGCGTAGACGCCGACCCTCACGCGATAGACCTCTTTAAGAACGCCGCAGATAAGCTCGGCATCACCTGCAGCAAGGGTACCGTTCCGTTCGGTTCCACCGATGCCGCCGCGTTTAATCAGGGCGGATTCAAGTCGGTAGGTATCACCGCCATGGACCACAACCTCAAAAACTACTACCACACAAGGCGCGATACCTATGACAACCTTGACTTAGACTGCCTCGCAGACTGCTTTGCAGTCACCGTACAGGCCATCGAGGACTACGACGCGGGTAAGTAATAACGGAAACAACCAAAACAAAAAGCGCAAGGAGACCCTTGCGCTTTTTTGTTGTCCGTAATAATTAAGATTACTTGTAAAATTTGTCGATATAGGCTTGAATCGTGGCGCGGTTTCCCTTATATGGTCCCACCTTTTCCATCTTGTTGCTTACCGTCGCAGTCGCCCAGAGGAGAGCGTTTTCAAGGTCGGCGTTAAGCCTTTCGGTTATGTACGCGGCAAAGGTCGTGTCGCCCCTTCCGCTGCGTCCCGAGAGGTTTCGCGCTTTTATCGGGCAGGTCGCCATGGTCTTGCCGTCGTAAGCGAGGACTTCGGTGTTGTGAGTTATTACCACTTCCTTGGCGCCCCATTCGATAAACATCTCCGCCGCTTTTTTGCGGTCGCTTTGACCTGTGAGGATCTCGGCCTCGGCGGCGTCGGTTTTGAAATAAGTGATGTAGGGCAGTAGCTCTTTCTTCTCCTTCCAGTCCTCAAAGTACATTTCGGTGTTGTCGCCGCTTGCGTGACGTAAAAACGCCTGCACGTCCACTGCAACCGCGCCGCGTTTTGCGAGAGCCTTTATAAGCTCTCCGTCAAAGTCGCCGTAGATAAGCCCCGCGAGGTGGTAGATTTTGCTGTCCGCGTCGGGGATATCATCGATAGTAAACGGGTCGGCTTGAGAGATGCAGGTGCACTTCCTTTTCTCCTTGTCGGCAGTAAAGTACTTGTTTCTTATCGAGGTAGATTTAGAAGAAGGGATAAAGAAAATATCCTCTTTGTCGATTACAAAAGTGTCCAAACGCTTCTTATCGTTTTCGGCGAGCTTGGTGACCACGCCCGTCTTATAGCCGCTTGCTTTTGCCGCCGCGCTCGAGTATATGACAGCGCCGCCCGTCTCGATTATGAGATTGTCAAGATAGTCGATGTTGTAGTCGAGGGAAATGTGCCCGATGACCAAGGTGTCGTATTGTTTTTTCATTTTTTGGTGTTCCTTTCAAGTCTTTCAAGTATTAACTCGGGGTAGTTGGAAGTTATGTTGACGATAATTCTGCGCTGTAACAGCCTTTCGACTTCGGCGTCCTCGTCGACGACAAACGCCGAAACGACCAGCCCGTATTTTTCGCACTCGTCAAGGAATTCTTCTGTCAGAAAGGTGTATTTAAGGTTAATGCCCTTAATCTGCGGACAGCCGAACTTCATAATTTTCTCTGCCATTGTCTTAACGTCCGATACTTTGGGTGCGTTAATCCCGAAAAAGGATTTGTTGAGGTAGACTTCGCCCTCGGTGAGGCGGGGGATATCTTTCTCCGACACGCTTCCGGTAAAGATTATCCTGTCGACAACGCCTTCGGCTTTGGCAAGGTCAAGCACGTGTTTAACCAGTCCCTTCTGCTTTACGTCGCAGTTTATTTTGAAATCATGCTCTTTAATAAAGCGGAATGCATACCTGAGGGGAAGTCTCAAAAAGGGCGGTCCGGGCAGGTGGGACAGGTAAAGCCGTTTTCCGCATTTCCAGATGTCTACCTCGATGACGTCGACGTTCCAATCCGCGATGTGGGCAAAAAACCGCTTGCTGTTTCGAAAAGTCTTATGCGCTCCGCCGTGGGCGGTAACAAGTATCTCCATTTACACCTCGTAAGTAAAGCCTTCTTCGGCTACGAGTATGTCGGGGTAAGGCAGGAAATACTCTTCGGGCGAATAATCTGCCCCAAGGTGGCTTGCGAGTATCTTTGTGCCCGTCTCCTTATACAGTTCCACCGCCTTATCGACAGTCATGTGCGGGCCCGTAAAGCCGATGGGCTTGGCGCAGTCGGCGACAATGAGGTCGGCTCCCCGGGCGGCTTTGATAAGGTTGTCACAATAAACCGTGTCGCCCGTATATACTATGGTCTTTTCGCTCTGTATCTTAATCGCGTAATCGGTGACGGGGTGCTCGAGCTTAAAAAACGACAGTCTGACGTCCTTCAAAGTTATGTCAGAATTTTCGTCTACGTTGACCGCATTTATCAGCGGATGGGTGAAAAGCAGTCTGTACCATTCGCCCTCGGAATAGTTCGTATATATCGTTATGGGTACCCCGACTTCGTCCAACAGGTACCGTAACGGCAATAAATCACTGGTATGGTCATAGTGCAGGTGGGAGATGAAAATTGCGTCTATGTCCCGTATGTCCACTCGGGAAAGCAGGCGGGACAACGTCCCCGCGCCCATATCGAGCACTATGCGGGTATTCTTCTCTTCCACAAGGTAGCAGCTCGTCGCGCCTCCGCCCTTGGCGTAAGGACCGTATCTGCCGATGACGGTAAGTTTCATACATGCCTCCCGTGATTTTTGTATTACGGTACTATGTTAGCACAACGGCACATTAAATTACAAGGCGGAAAAACAAAAACAAACGCGGGTATTGAACTATTTTTTACGTTATGATAATATTATATAGACATATTTTTTGAGTAACGGGAGGCCGACCTCATGAAGAAAGCCAAGGCTGTCACGACCAACGAAAAAAAGTACATTCCGGGGAAAGAATTCTGGATGTATGCCGTAGGAGGCCTTGGGCAGGGAATGATTTATTCCATGATGTCAAGCTACATCTCCGACTTTTACATAAACGTCTTGCAGGTGCCTCTCCTGTTCGTGCTCCTTCTCATGCTTATAGCGAGATTCTGGGACGCGGCTTACGACCCGTTTATGGGGGCGATTGTCGACAGGTACACCACAAAATGGGGCAAAATGAAGCCCTATATGCTATTTACCGCCATTCCCATAGCCGTTCTGACCTTCTTCATGTTCTATGCGCCGAGTAATCTGAGCGTAGGCGCGAAGATGGCATATGCCGCGGTGATTTACGTCTTATGGGGTATTACCTACTCTGTAAGCGACGTGCCCTTCTGGAGTCTGCCCAACGCCATGACCCCCGACCCGTCCGAAAGAGCGCGCACAATTTCTGTCGGACGCACGCTAAACGGTATTGGCAGCGCGGTGCCTATGGCGATGTTTCTTTTGCTCGGCTTTATAATGCCCCGCCTCGTCGATGCCCACGGCATCGAAATGGACAAGAAGATATATACCACCATGGCGGTTGTGTGCTCGGTAATAGGAATAGCCTTGTTTGTAAACTCCTATTTCCATATAAAGGAGAGGGTGGTCCTTCCCGATAAAAAGCGCGACCCGACTCAGCCTTCGGCGTTTTCACGCATAATCAAGTGCAAACCCCTTATGCTGGTTATTGTCATGGGATTATTGAGCAGCGGCAGATACATGATGCAGGCTGCGGCGGTGCACGTGGCGAGATACGCCTTCTACATCGGCCCGTCCCTCGAGGGGCTTTCGGAAGCGGCGCAGACCGCGGCGATTAAGGCGAGCGTATCCACGGTCAGCACCATATTCTCGGTGTGCTCGGCTGTCGGTATGTTCGGCGCAATGCTCTTTATGCCGTTTTTATACAAACGCTATAACTACAAACAGATTGTGCTGTTTACCTGTTTTGCGGGCTTTGGCGCAAGCGTCCTTACCGCGATAATCGGTGCGCTCTCGATATTTACGACCGCCTCATACCTTGTGTATGTCTGCATACCGTTTATAATAATTCAGTGCATCCCGCTCGGCGCGCTTAACATAACATCATACGCCATGATAGGCGACAGCCTCGACTATCTCGAGCTTAAGACAGGATACAGAGATAACGGCCTCGGCAGCGCGTGCCAGTCCTTTGTAAACCAGTTCGGCAACGCGATAGCGACGACCTTTATTGTGCTTATGTACATAATTATCAACATCGACCCGAGCCAGATGCTCAACTCCGAAGCAGTAAAGGCGGCGACGGCGCTCGCGCCCATGCAGAGGTTTGCGATGTTTTCGCTGGTGTCGGTCGTGCCCGGCATAAGCCTTATCCTGTGCGCCATACCGATTTTCTGGTATGACCTCACGGGAGCCAAGAAAGATCAGATAACGGCAGAACTTGCCGAAATGAGAAAGCAAAGAGGAATAAACGTAAAGTAAAATCTGGAGGGAAAATGAAATACATCGAGTTTGACAAAAACCGTCCCGTAGACTTAATTCCAATGGGAAGGGTGGCTATCGACTTCAACCCCGTCGACTACTTCAGGACGCTTGCCGAAAGCGACACTTTCCGCAAATACGTGGGCGGCTCGCCCGCCAACATCGCCGTAGGACTTGCGAGACTTGGAAAAAACGTCGGCTTTATCGGCAAAGTGTCGGACGACAGATTCGGCGAATACGTCGTGGAGTTTTTCAAAAAAGAGGGCATTGACTGCTCTCACATCACAAAAGCCGAAAACGGCGAAAAGCTGGGACTTACCTTTACCGAGATACTAAGTCCCACCGAGAGCAGCATTCTCATGTACCGTGACGGCGTAGCCGACCTGATGTTAAAGCCCGATGATGTCGATGAAGAGTATATAGCTAAGGCCAAAGCCATACTTATCAGCGGCACCGCGCTTTCGGCATCGCCTTCCCGCGAAGCCTGCTTAAAAGCTGTTTTAATCGCCAAGAAAGTCGATACAAAAATCATTTTCGACATAGATTACCGCCCCTACACGTGGAAGAACAAGGACGAAATTTCGGTCTATTACTCGCTCGTAGCCGAAAACAGCGACGTAATAATGGGCTCGAGGGAAGAATACGACCTTACCGAGGCGGTTACTGCGCAAGGACGCACCGATATCGAGACGGCAAAGTACTTTATCGAAAAGGGCAATAAGATTGTGGTAATTAAGCACGGCAAGAAAGGCTCCACAGCTTATACAGCTGACGGCGCGAGCTACTCGATTAAGCCTTTCCCGATCACCGCGCTCAAGTCCTTCGGCGGCGGGGACGGATACGGCTCGTCGTTTATCTACGGTTTACTCGAAGGCTGGGACATAATAGACTGTCTCGAGATGGGCAGCGCGTCGGCTTCGATGCTGGTGGCGGCGCACGGCTGTTCGGCATTTATGCCCACGGTCGGTGAAGTCAAGGCGTTTATTGCCGACTGCAAAGAGAAATACGGCGAAATGGTGGCGAGGGAGTAATTTATGTTCGGCTATCCGAAATTTAACAAACGCGGCGAAAAAATTCTCACCCGCATGGACGGGCGGAATAAGAATATGCTGATGGACATATCCGTTTTTCAACTCCGCAAAGGCGAAAAGCGGAAATTTATCCAAAGCGATAAGGAAATCGCCGTCCTGCTTGTCCTCGGAAAAGTGAGATTTACCGCGGGGGAAATTGACGAAATCGCCGAAAGGACGAGCCTGTTTGACGACCTTCCGACTTGTTTGCACGTATGCAAAGCAACTCAGATAACAGTTGAGGCGTTGGAAGACACCGAAATACTTTACCAGGCTACCGCAAACGATAAAGTTTTCGGCGAAAAACTTTACCGCAAAAAGGACATCATCCGCACCACTGCGTGCGAGGGGATGTGGGAGAACACGGCGGTGCGGGACGTCAACACCATTTTCGACAAGGACAACGCGCCTTACTCAAATATGGTAATCGGCGAAGTTCTGGCAAGACAGGGCAGGTGGTGGAGTTATGTGCCGCACAGTCACCCCCAACCCGAAGTGTATTACTATAAGTTCGAGCGTTCCGAAGGATTTGGCGCGTGCTTTATAGGCGAAAAAGCGTACACGGTTAAAGACGGCAGCTACGGCTGTTTTGAGGGCGGAAAGACCCACGTTCAGGTGACAGCGCCGGGGTACCCGATGTACAACGTATGGATGATTAGGCATCTCGACGGCGACCCGTGGCTCAAGACCCGCATAGTCGACCCGAGGTACGTTCATCTTGAATCGGAATGCAAATTTGTTTCAAAGGAGCAGAAATAATATGATTATGAAAAATACAACCCGTATGACAACGGGAGAAGCAATCGTGAGATATCTCGACAATCAGTACGTCGCGATTGAGACCGACGGCAAGATAGTCGAGTCAAAATTTGTGGAATATTTTTACACGGTATTCGGCCACGGCTGTGTGCTGGGAGTAGGCGAAGCTTTATCGCAGGCCGAACACGGCATAAAAGTAATGCAGGGGAAAAACGAGCAGGGCATGGCGCACGCGGCGACGTCGTATGCGAAAATGCACAACAGGCTCAAAATTATCCCTTGTATGTCCTCAATAGGTCCCGGCTCTGCCAACATGGTGACCGCGGCGGCGACGGCAACGGTCAACAACCTGCCGCTGTTGCTGCTTTTGGGCGACGTGTTTTCATCCCGTCAGCCCGACCCTGTATTACAGCAGGTTGAGCACCCTCACGACCTTACCGTCACAACAAATGACGCGTTCAAGGCGGTCACGAGGTACTTTGACAGAATTACCCGTCCCGAAATGATAATGACCGCGTTGACCAACGCTATGCGCGTTTTGACCGATCCCGCCAACACGGGGGCGGTCGCGCTTGCGCTTTGTCAGGACGTGCAAGGCGAGAGCTTCGAGTTCCGCGAGGAGTTTTTCCGCAAACGCGTGCACTACATAAGGCGCCCGAAACCCGACGCATACGAGGTCGGACGCGTCGCCGGAATGATAAGAAACAGCAAAAAGCCCCTCGTAATAGTGGGCGGCGGCGTAAGGTACAGTCTTGCGGGGAAAAAGGTGGCGGCGTTTTGCGAAAAGCACAATATCCCGTTTGCCGAAACACAGGCGGGAAAGAGCGCGATACAGGGAAGCCATAAACTGAACCTGGGCGGTATCGGCGTTACCGGGAACGCCTGCGCAAATACCGTTGCAAAAGACGCCGACCTGATTATTGGACTTGGCACCCGCTTTAGTGACTTTACCACATCGTCAAAGTGGCTGTATGCGAACACGCCTTGCGTGACAATAAACGTCAGCCCCTACCACGCCGAGAAACTCGACAGTGTGTCCATGGTCGCCGACATATCCGAAGGAATAGATGCGCTCGAAAAAGAGTTGGACAGCTATGTTACTTCCTATTCGGGCGAAATCGAAAAGGCAAAGCGCGGTTGGGACAAGGAAATGGAAAGGCTGACTACATTAATGTACGGCGGAGGAAAGTTTGAGCCTGAAAACAAAGTCAGAATGTATGACGCGCTGGACGCTTTTGTCAAGGCGACGGGCGGCGTTATCTGCCAGACCACTGCGCTCGGAATAATAAGAAAGATTATCGACGACGACGCCGTTGTTGTCGCCGCGTCGGGCTCGCTCCCAGGGTGTCTGCAGAGAATGTGGACTACCGACAGCATCGGAAGCTACAACATGGAATACGGCTATTCCTGCATGGGGTATGAAATTGCGGGCGCGTTGGGCGCAAAGCTCGCCTGCCCCGACAAAGAGGTGTACGCCTTGGTGGGCGACGGCAGTTACAATATGCTCCACTCCGAAATGCTGACCGCTATCCAGGAAGGGAAGAAGATAAACATTCTGCTCTTTGACAATGCGTCGTTCGGCTGCATCAACAACTTGCAGATGAACCAGGGCATAAACGCCCTGTGCACAGAATTCCGCTACCGTGACGGCGACAAGCCCATCCGCGAGGGCGAATTTATAAACATCGACTACGCGATGAGCGCGAGGGGCTATGGCTTTGTCACCTATACTGCAAGAACGGCGGAAGAACTTGAAAAGGCGCTTATCGACAGCAAAAAGCAGAAGCTCCCCACTCTTATCGACATCAAGACCTTGCCAAAGACCATGACCGACGGTTACGGAAGCTGGTGGAACGTGGGTTGCAGCGACAATCCGCGCACCGAAAGAGGCTTCGCGGCGCTTTCGACAAGACTGTTCAATCTCAACGACTCAAGACAATATTAAGACAATATCGAATCTTTTTATATCGAGGATACATTTATGAAAAAAGAAAACATTTACCTGGGAATCGCGCCGATAGGCTGGACTAATGACGATATGCCCGACCTCGGCAAGGAAATCACCTTTGAGCAATGCGTCAGCGAAATGGCACTTGCAGGGTACGAGGGCTGCGAAATAGGCAATAAGTACCCCACCGACCCGGCCGAACTTGTCGACGCACTTTCGATAAGAAACCTGAGGGTTGCCAACCGCTGGTTTTCCTCTTTTATCCTTACAAAACCTTTTGAGGAAGTGGAGAAGGAATTCAGGAAAGAATGCGCGTTTTTGCAGGCGGTAGGCGCCGAGAGAATCGGCGCGTCGGAGCAGAGTTACAGCATACAGGGACAGATGAATACGCCTGTTTTTGAGAAGAAGTACGTCATGAACGACGAGGAGTGGAAGAGGCTGTGCCACGGATTGTCCCGCCTGGGCGTCATCGCCAAGGAATACGGCATAACCCTTACTTATCACCACCATATGGGTACCGTAGTGCAGACCGCCGAAGAAATCGACCGCCTCATGGACGGGACCGATCCTGACTCAATGTTTTTGCTCTTTGACTCGGGGCACCTTGCCTACTGCGGGCAGGACTATATCGCCGTGCTCCAAAAGTACGCCCACAGGGTAAAACACGTCCACCTAAAGGATATAAGACCTGAGATTGTGGAAAAGGTAAAGAGAGAGCACCTCAGCTTTTTACAGGGCGTAAGACTGGGCGCGTTTACCGTACCGGGCGACGGCACGATAGACTTCGAGCCCATATTCGACATACTCGACAAAGCCGATTACAAGGGCTGGATGCTCGTTGAAGCCGAGCAGGACCCCGCCATTGCCAATCCGTTCAGGTACGCGCTTAAAGCGAGAGAATATATCAGAAACACAGCCAAAATTTAAGGAGGGAAAAATGGAAACTTTGAGGTATTTTACAAACAATCAGTTTGTGGCGTCGGAAACCGACAAGTATTATGAGGTATACAATCCCAGCACGGGCGAGCATATCGCCAACATGCCGAGACTGTCTCTTCGCGAGGTAAAACAAGTTATCGACAACGCTCACGAGGCGTACAAGTCGTGGTCGAAAGTGCCGATAATAAAGAGGGTACAGATACTCTATAAGGTGAGAGAACTTCTCGTCGCCAAAATGCAAGAACTTACATACATCTGCGCCAAAGAGCACGGCAAGACCTGGGACGAAGCCGAGGGCGATGTGCTTAAGGCAAAAGAAGGGCTTGAGCTTGCCATAAGCATGCCTTCACTCATCACGGGCGAATCGCTTATGGACGCGTCGACCGGCTATGATACCGTGTCCTACAGGGAGTCGCTCGGCGTGTTTGCGGGAATTGCTCCGTTCAACTTCCCCGCCATGATACCGATGGGCTGGATGGCGCCGGTCTGTATCGCCTGCGGCAACACCATTATCCTTAAAGTGTCGGGAGCCACTCCCATGACCAGCCTTAAGATAGCCGAATTATATAAGGAAGCGGGACTTCCCGGCGGCGTTTTAAATATCATAAGCTGTGACAGAAACGACACGCAGGAACTTCTGACCAATCCCAAAATCAAAGGCGTGACCTTCGTAGGCTCCACCACCGTAGGCCGTCACGTATATGAAACCTCCGCCAAAAACGGCAAGCGCGTGCAGTGTCTGTGCGAGGCGAAAAACCACGCACTCGTACTCAACGACGCCGCCCTTGACAGAACGGCGGCAGGCATTATAAACTCCGCTTACGGCTGCGCGGGAGAAAGGTGCATGGCGCTTCCCGTCGTCGTCGCGCAGAACGGTATCGCCGACGCGCTCGTTGCCAAAATCAAAGAGCTTGCATCTAAGATCAAGATAGGTCCCGCATACGACAAGAGCACGAAGCTCGGGCCTGTTTACTCGGCAGAGCACAAACAAAAAGTGCTCGAATGGATATCCAAAGGTATCGAAGAGGGAGCCGAATTGGTGCTCGACGGGCGAAATGTAGTCGTGGAAGGCTATGAAAACGGCTTCTATTTGGGACCCACCATTTTCGACAAGGTTACTCCCGAGATGACGATAGGACAGAGGGAGATATTCGGACCCGTCCTTTGCGTAAAGCGCGTGGAGACCTTTGAGGAAGGTCTTGCGGTTATGAATGCCAATCCCTTTGCAAACGGCAGCGTTATATTCACTCAGAACGGCTACTACGCCCGGGAGTTTGCAAGGTATACTCACGGCGGCATGGTGGGCATAAACGTCGGCATACCCGTGCCCGTGGGCGTATTCAGCTTCACAGGGCACAAGGACAGCTTCTTCGGCGACCTGCACTGCCTGGGCAAGGACAGCTACAGGTTCTTCACCGAGCAGAAGACGGTCACAACCCACTGGTTTGACGAGCACGAAAAGAAATCAACGGTCGTTTCCACCTGGGACGGCACAATCTGATAAACAAAAGGAGCAAATTTTTTATGGTAAAAGTAGGCATCATCGGAGCAGGCAGAATCGGTAAGGTTCATTGCGAATCCATAACAAGGTATGTCAAAAACG
Organism: Clostridia bacterium; assembly: GCA_035381305.1. GTDB lineage: Bacteria > Bacillota > Clostridia > Christensenellales > DTU072 > CAG-1782. The sequence continues at coordinate 48,515 of DAOSYK010000004.1, read as the reverse complement.
CGTGCGTCAAGGCCATCGCCGACCCGTTTATGAGTGAAGACACGGCAAAATGGGCAAAGGGCATGGGCGTGGAGAACATTTACACCGACTATCACAAGATACTCGAGGACAAGGAAATCGAGGCAGTACTCATTTGTTCCTCGACCGACACCCACTCCAAAATCTCCCTTGAGGCCATTGCGGCGGGCAAACACATCTTCTGCGAAAAGCCCATCGACCACGACGTAAACAGAATACTCGAAGTTAAAAAAGCGCTGGAGAACAGCAACGTCAAATTCCAGGTAGGTTTTAACCGCCGCTTCGACCACAACTTCCGCGCCGCGCGTGAAGCGGTAAAATCGGGAAAGGTAGGAGACCTCAACGTTCTCAAGATCTGTTCCCGCGATCCGGGTGCCCCGCCTGTAAGCTATATTAAGGTATCGGGCGGCATCTTCCTCGACATGACCATTCACGACTTCGATATGGTGAGATTTATGTCGGGAGAGGAAGTTGAGGAAGTGTTCGCTTACGGCGCGGTGCTTGTAGATCCCGCGATAGGCGAAGCCGGCGACATTGACACGGCGATTATTTCAATGAGATTGAAAAGCGGCGCCCTTGCCGTTATCGACAACTGCCGCCGCGCGTCCTACGGCTATGACCAGAGAGTGGAAGTGCTCGGAAGCAAAGGCCAGGTCGCCATTTCCAACGACACCCAGAGCTCGGCGGTCATTTCCGACGATACGGGCGTGCATGCCGAAAAGCCGCTGCTGTTCTTCCTCGAGAGGTATATGCAGGCGTATGTCGACGAAATCACCGAGTTTATCGACTGCGTGGTAAACGACAAAAAAGCAGATGTCGGCGTTGACTGCGGACTGCAGCCCGTTCTCATCGGACTTGCTGCAAAGAAGTCGCTCATCGAGAAGCGACCCGTTAAAATCGCCGAAATTGCGGGAGAGTACAATATCTGAACAAAAAGGGCGGCTTGACCGCCCTTTTTCATATTGAAAATCGTTTGAAATTCTGATATACTTATTTTATATCGGAGTTTTTTATGGACATAGCACAATCTGTAAGACAAAGAGTAGAGTGGATAAAAAAAGTTCTCGCCGACGCCAACGCAAAAGGCGTGGTTCTGGGCATGAGCGGCGGAAAGGACAGCGCCCTTGTGGGGATACTGTGCAAGATGGCGAATGATAACGTCACAGGCATAATTATGCCGTGCGAATCAAAAAGGAATTATGCCGAAGACCGCGACGACGCGCTGCTTGTCAACGAGAAGTACGGCATAAAGACTTTGGAAGTCGACCTCACGCCCGTAAAGAGAGTTTTTGCCGGTATGCTCGAGCCGCTTGACGAGAGCCAGACACCCATGGCTTACGCCAACATGAACCCGAGATTGAGAATGATAACCCTTTACAATTACGCCCAGAGAAAAGGTTGTCTTGTCGCCGGCACGGGGAATCTGAGCGAATTCACCATGGGCTACTTCACAAAGTGGGGCGACGGAGCGTTTGATTTAAACCCCATTGCCGACCTCACGGCAAGCGAAGTTTTTGAAATGCTTAAGTTCCTCGGATGTCCCGAAAAGATTATCGCAAAAGCGCCCTCGGCGGCACTTTTTGAAGGGCAGACCGACGAAGAGGATATGGGCATAAAATATTCCGACCTCGACCGTTATATAAGGACGGGGGAGGGCAGCGACGAGACAAAGACCAAGGTAGAAAGGACAAAAGCCTTTACCTCGCACAAGAAAAAAATGGGAAGAATATTTCCGGATTAAAGGAGTGTATATGAAAATCAGAGAAATTGTGGAAATACTTGACGCAAAAGTTTGCTGCGGCGAAGATTTGCTCGACCTCGACATAAGGTCTGCGTGCGCGTCCGACATGATGAGCGACGTTCTGGCATTTCTTAAGGACCAGGCGCTGCTTCTTTCGGGTCTGTGCAATCCCCAGGTTGTCAGAACTGCCGACATGATGGACATCAGGTGCATTGCGCTCGTAAGGGGCAAGACGCCTACGCCCGACATGATGGAGCTCGCCAAGGAAAGGGGTATCGCGATACTGTCAAGCCGCATGAGAATGTACAATGCCTGCGGCAGACTTTATGAAGCCGGACTAAAAGCCGGAGATCACGATGTATGAATTCCTTACACCTTGAATTCGATGTCGCCGGCAACAACTTTGTTTCGGCCGGCAGCGCGTCCAACGAGGTTAAGTCCACATTGAAGAAGCTCGGCACCGATCCCGCGGTGATAAGGCGGGTGGCGGTCGCTATGTACGAGGGCGAAATCAATATGGTTATACACGCGGGCGGCGGCAGAGCGCTGGTAGACATTTTTGAAGACAGAATAAAGATTGTGCTCGCCGACAAAGGCCCGGGAATTGCCGATATCGAGCTTGCAATGCAGGAAGGCTATTCCACCGCGCCCGACGCCATACGCGAACAGGGCTTCGGCGCAGGTATGGGACTTCCCAACATGAAGCGGTATTCCGACGAGTTCGATATTCAGAGCAAAGTAAACGAAGGCACGACGGTTACGTTGTCGGTTTATTTCTAAACTACAGGAGAAGCGATGGACAAAAGTTTACATACGGTAATGCTCGACCCGGCAAAGTGCAAAGGTTGCGTTTCCTGCATGAAGAGGTGTCCCACCGAGGCAATCAGGGTGCGCAACGGAAAGGCAACGGTGCTTTACGAGCGTTGCATCGGGTGCGCCGAGTGCGTGAGAGTCTGCCCCCATCAGGCGAAACTCCCCGCCTACGACAGCTTCGACATTATCAACAACTATAAGTACAAGATCGCGCTGCCCGCGCCGTCGTTGTACGGACAGTTCCAAAATCTTGACTCGATAGACAGAGTGCTTAACGGCCTGCTCATGATAGGCTTTGACGACGTGTTTGAAGTTTCGAGCGCGGCCGAGCTTATCACCGAAGCGACCAAAAAGATAATCGAAGAGGGCAAGATAAAAAAGCCGATAATAAGCTCGGCATGTCCTGCCGTTGTGGAACTCATAATCATGGGCTATCACGGACTTAAAGACCACATTATAGACACGCTTGCGCCCGTTGACGTCGCGGCAAGACTTGCGCGCGAAAGAGCAATTAAAAACGGCATTCCCGAAGAGGACATAGGCGTATTTTTCATCTCGCCGTGTCCTGCAAAGGTCTTTGCGTTAAAGACGGGCATGGGACTTAAAAAGCCCTGCGTGGACGGAGTGCTTTCCACAAGCGAAGTCTACCTCAAGCTTACCGCCGTAATGGATAAGATTACCGAGCTTAAGCCTATGGCAAAGAGCGGAGCTTCGGGCGTTTACTGGGCAAGCAGCAGCGGGGAGGCGATAGGAACGGGTCTTACAAGATACCTTGCCGCCGACGGCATGGAAAACGTCGTCACCGTTTTAAAAGATATGGAAAACGGTAAGCTCAACTACATAGACTTTGTGGAGCTGAACGCCTGCACAAGCGGCTGCGTAGGGGGCGTTCTCAATATCGAAAACCCTTTTGTCGCCCGAGCAAGATTGAGACTGCTGAGGCAAAAACTTCCCAAGGCGGAAAACAGCATAGAGAGCGAGGGCAAGCCCCTTGACTTTTACCGCTGGGAGGAAGTGCCCGAGACCAAAGATGTGTTCAGGCTGGATGAAAACAGATTGCTGGCATTGCAAAAACTCGACGAAATCGAAAAACTTCTTGCCACTCTGCCGCTTATCGACTGCGGCAGCTGCGGCGCGCCTTCGTGCAAGGCGTTTGCCGAGGATGTCGTCAACGGCGTGGTGGACAAAAACGGCTGCGTGAGGAAAAATGAAAATAACTGAGCTTATTAATGCGCTTAACGCAAAGATAATTTCTCTTCCCGCTCCCGAAAGGGAGATTACGGGCGGATATTGCGGCGACTTTTTAAGCTTTGTCATGAGCCGCGCCCCCGAAAACTCGGCGTGGTTTACGATTATGAACAACACAAACGTCGCGGCGGTAGCGTCTCTGACCGACGTCAGCGTCGTCGTGCTCTGCGAAGACGTGCAACCCGACGAACAGCTGAAAAAAGCCGTCGCCGATAAAGGAATCGCGCTTATTACCACAAAACTTGCCGTATTTGAAGCGGCGAGAAAGATGTGAGAAAATGAAATATTTATATGACCTTCATATCCATAGCGCCTTGTCGCCCTGCGCCGACAACGATATGTCGCCCGCCAACATTGTCGCGGCCGCAAGCCTGAAAGGACTGGAAATAATAGCCGTTTCCGACCACAACAGCATAAAAAACGTCAGGCTGACAATGGAAATCGGAAAGTTGATGGATATCCTTGTAGTACCCGCGATCGAGGTGCAGACCAATGAGGATATCCATATTTTATGCCTTTTTGAGAGCTACCCGGATCTTGAAAATTTTTACAATTCCATACCGTTTACCACCAAACTCAACAGGCCCGAAGTTTTCGGAAATCAGCTGATTTTCGACGAGGACGACAACTTTTGGGAGGAGCCTACTTTGCTTGCTTTGAGCGCCGATATTAGCGAAAGCGAGATAGGGAAAAGGGCCGCCGAATACCATGGCATAGCCATCCCCGCCCACGTCGACAGAGAGGCATACGGCGTCATTGCAGTTCTGGGAAGTATACCCGAAGGGTATGCAGCGCTCGAATTGTCCCATAAAGCGGACGAGTCAACGAGGGAGCAATACGCCGCAAACCATCGGCTTATTTTCGACAGCGACGCCCACTCTCTTGACGAAATCGGCATAGCTTGCGGATTAATTGAACTTGAGAGTTTGTCTGCCAAAAATTTAATTGATTTTTTACGTTCGGAAATCCGATAATTTACTCAAAATTTGTTTCAAAAACCGAAAAGCTATGATATAATGCTTCTGTGCGCTCACAAGCGCGCACAAAAAGCCACGGCTAAAAAATTTTATTCTGGAGGGATAAATGGCAAAAATCAAATTGACGAAAGTTCCTTTCGCGGGCACTCCCGAACAGGAAGCCGCGTTGAGAAAGAAGCTGGACGAATTCAAAAGCGTTCCCGGCGGACTTATGCCCATAATGCAGGCGGCACAGAACATCTACGGCTATCTGCCAATTGAAGTACAGAAGATTATCGCCGAAGGTATGAATGTCTCGCTTGAAGAAGTGTTCGGCATCGCCACGTTCTATTCGTTCTTCACGCTTAACCCGCAGGGCAAGAATCAGGTTTCCATCTGCATGGGCACCGCGTGCTACGTAAAGGGCGCGGGAGACGTTCTCAGCGCTATCAGCAAAAACCTCGGCATAGAGAACGGCGAATGCACTGCCGACGGCAAATTTTCACTCGTTGAGACAAGGTGCATAGGCTGCTGCGGTCTTGCCCCGGTTATCAACATCAACAACAATGTCTACGGCAAGCTCACGGCGAAAGACGTCGACGGAATACTTGCCAAGTACAAGGACTAAATGAGAGAACTGTCCCTTCACATCCTCGATATTGTCGAAAACTCGGTCAAGGCAAAGGCCACGCTGATTGAAGTGACCATAGAAGTTAAGGACGGGTACATAAATATCGAGATCGCCGACAACGGGACGGGCATGGACAAAGAATTTGTAAAGACGGTCACCGATCCGTTCTCCACCACCAGGACGACAAGAAAGGTGGGACTGGGGATACCGCTTATGAAAATGGCGGCCGAAACAGCGGGAGGAAACTTCTCGATAGAGTCGGAAAAAGGAAAGGGAACCAGGGTATATGCGAGCTTTCTTATAAACCACATCGACAGAATGCCTTTAGGAGATGTGGCCGAAACGATAACGACGGTGTTGTACCCCGATATCGATTTCGTCTGGACGGTGCGGGATGAGAACGAGGAATTCGTTTTTGACACCCGCGAGGTGAAGAGAGAACTTGACCCCGTCCCCATAGACGACGCGGAGACAATGGTTTATCTGAAAAGCTACATACAAGAAAACATCGAAAGCATAATCGGAGGTAAAAATCTATGAAGACAATAGCTGACATCAAGGCGATAAGAGAAAAAATGCAGGCGCAGATTCTCAATCGCGACAACAGCGACGCCAACGCCGAGACCCGCATTGTCGTCGGTATGGCAACCTGCGGAATCGCCGCGGGTGCAAGACCTGTTTTCAACGAACTCGTTGAGCAGGTGCAGAACCGCAATCTCAAAAGCGTAAAAGTTTCCCGCACCGGATGTCTCGGAATGTGCAAACTCGAGCCCATCGTGGAAGTATTTGTGCCGGGCGAACCCAAGGTCACTTACGTTAAGGTTGACCCCGCCAAGGCGAAAGATATAATAGCTCAACATATTGTAGCCGGCAAAGTCTGCGTTGACTATCTTGTCGGGGAAGAGTAAGGAGGATTAACAATGTTCAGAAGTACAGTATTGGTCTGCGGAGGAACCGGTTGTCATTCCAATCACAGCAGTGAGATATATGACGAATTCGCCGCCAGAATAAAAGAAAACAACCTGACCGACGACGTATTGCTGGTAAAAACCGGCTGCTTCGGCCTCTGCGCCGTGGGTCCCGTCATCATCGTATATCCCGAAGGCGCGTTCTATTCCCAAGTTGCGGTAGAGGACGTCGGGGAGATAGTCTCCGAGCACCTTGTAAAGGGCAGACTCGTTAAGAGACTTCTCTACAAAGACCCCAACGCCGAAGCTATCACCAAGGCGCTTTCGGAAACCAACTTCTACAAGAAGCAAACCCGCGTCGCACTCAGAAACTGCGGCGTTATCAACCCCGAAAACATCGACGAGTACATAGCTTATGACGGCTATCAGGCTCTCATCAAGGTGCTTACCTCCATGCAGCCCCAGGAAGTTGTCGACGTCATCAAGGCCTCGGGCTTAAGAGGCCGCGGCGGCGGCGGATTCCCGACCGGCATCAAGTGGCAGCTCACCAAGAATGCAGTCGGCGACTTTAAGTATGTCTGCTGCAACGCCGACGAAGGCGACCCCGGCGCGTTTATGGACAGGTCCATTCTCGAAGGCGACCCCCACGCGATAGTCGAGGCTATGACTATAGCAGGTTACGCCGTCGGCGCAAAACAGGGCTATGTATATGTCCGTGCAGAATACCCCATCGCCGTAGAAAGACTTGGCATCGCGATACAGCAGGCTAAGGAATACGGACTGCTCGGAAAGAACATACTTGATTCGGGATTTGACTTTGATCTCGAAGTAAGGTTGGGCAGCGGCGCATTCGTGTGCGGCGAGGAAACGGCTCTTATGACGTCCATCGAAGGACGCCGCGGCGAGCCCCGTCCCCGTCCTCCGTTCCCCGCGAACAAAGGATTGTTCGGAAAGCCCACCCTGCTTAACAACGTCGAAACCTACGCCAACGTGCCCCAGATCGTACTCAAGGGCGCAGAGTGGTTTGCCGCAATGGGCACTGAGAAGAGCAAAGGCACCAAGGTGTTCGCGCTCGGCGGAAAGATCGTCAACACCGGTCTTGTGGAAATCCCCATGGGCACCACGCTCCGTACCATCATCGAGGACATCGGCGGCGGCATACCCAACGGCAAGAAGTTCAAAGCGGCCCAGACCGGCGGTCCTTCGGGCGGCTGTATACCTTATACCCACATCGACACCCCCATCGATTACGATAACCTTATCGCTATCGGCAGCATGATGGGAAGCGGCGGTCTTATCGTTCTCGACGAGGACAACTGTATGGTCGACATAGCCAAGTTCTTCCTGCAGTTCACACAGGACGAATCCTGCGGAAAGTGCACACCCTGCCGTATCGGTACCAAGAGACTTCTCGAGTACCTCGACATGATCACCGAAGGCAAAGCGACAATGCAGGACCTCGCCGACATGGAACAGCTTTGCTACTACATAAGGGAAAACGCACTCTGCGGACTCGGCCAGACCGCGCCCAACCCCGTGCTCAGCACTCTCAGATACTTCCGTGACGAGTATGAAGCTCACATCCTGGAAAAGAGATGTCCCGCGGGCGTTTGCAAGGCGCTCCTCAGCTACGAGATCACCGACGCATGCAAGGGCTGCACGCTGTGCTCCAAGAAGTGCCCCGTCAGCGCCATAACCGGCAAGGTCAAAGAGCTGCACGTCATCGACAAAGAAAAGTGCATCAAGTGCGGCGTTTGTATGGACAGCTGCAAGTTCAACGCCATTGTTAGAAAGTAGGAGGAAGAAATGGAAGCTAAAATGGTTAATTTAAAGATAAACGGCCAGGACATATCGGTTCCCGAAGGAACTACCGTCCTCGACGCCGCTAAAAAAGCAGGAATAAAGATACCTACTCTCTGTTATCTCCGCGACATCAACGCTATCGGCGCCTGCCGTGTGTGCGTTGTCGAGGTTAAGGGTGCAAAAAGCCTTGTTGCAAGTTGCGTTTTCCCCGTAAGCGAAGGTATGGAAGTAACCACCAACTCCAAGAAGGTTCTCGACAGCCGCCGCACCACAGTGGAGCTTCTGCTGTCCGACCACGACCAGAACTGCTTGAGCTGCCCCAGAAATCGCAACTGCGAACTTCAGGAACTCAGCGATGAGCTCGGTTGCAACTCCCACAAATTTTCGGGCGCGAAGAACGAGTTTGTTCTCGACACTTCGACACCCTACATCGTCAGGGACAACAACAAGTGCATACTTTGCCGCCGCTGCGTTGCCGCGTGCAAAGGCTATCAGGGTATTTCGGTCATCGGACCCAACGCCCGCGGCTTTGACACTCACATCGGCTGCGCCTTTGAGAAAGACCTCAACGACGTGCCCTGCGTAGGCTGCGGACAGTGCATAGCGGCCTGCCCCGTAGGCGCCATCACCGAGAGAGAGGAAGTCAGCGATGTTATCGCCGCTCTCAACGATAAGTCCAAGTACGTTATCGTCGGAACAGCTCCTTCGGTACGCGTAGGTCTCGGCGAAGAGTTTGGCTATCCTATCGGCACCAACGTGGAAGGCAAGATGGTCGCCGCCCTCAGAAAGATGGGCTTCAAAAATGTATTTGACGTCGACTTCACAGCCGACCTCACCATTATGGAAGAGGGCACCGAGCTTCTCGGCAGGCTCCAGAACGGCGGTACGCTCCCCATGCTTACCAGCTGCTCGCCCGCATGGATCAAGTACGTTGAGCACAACTATCCCGACCTTATCCCCAATCTCTCCAGCTGCAAGTCGCCCCAGCAGATGTTCGGCGCGATCTGCAAGACCTACTATGCTGAGAAGATCGGCGTAGACCCCAAGGATATGATCGTTGTTTCGGTTATGCCCTGCACGGCGAAGAAATTCGAGAAAGGCAGAGCCGACCAGAGTGCTGCCGGCGTACCCGACATCGATATCGCAATAACGACGAGAGAACTTGCCAAGCTCATCAAGCTCCATGGCATCATGTTCAGCCAGCTTGAGGACAGCGAGTTTGACGCGCCTTTAGGCATCGCCTCTTCGGCGGGCTTGCTGTTCGGCGCAACCGGCGGCGTTATGGAAGCTGCGCTGCGCACCGTTGCCGAAATCCTCGAGGGAAAAACTCTTCCCAACATCGAGTACACGGCTGTACGCGGCATGAAAGGAATCAAGGAAGCTACCGTTCATGTAGCGGGTATGGATGTCAAGGTTGCTGTAGCCAGCGGTCTTGCCAACGCCAAAGTTCTTATGGATAAGATCCGCTCAGGAGAAGCCGAATACCACTTCATTGAGATAATGAGCTGTCCCGGCGGCTGCGTAAACGGCGGCGGACAGCCCCATGTCGGCGGATACATCCGCAACAACGTGGACTACAGAGGTCTCCGTGCGGGAGCCATCTACTCCTTCGACGCGAAGAACACTCTCCGCAAATCGCATGAGAACCCCATTATTCAGGAGCTCTACAAGACTTATCTTGAAAAGCCCAACAGCCACAAGGCCCACGAGATACTCCATACAAAGTATCACAAGAGAGACAACTATTGATTCTCTCCCGACCTATTACGGCAAAGGGATTCGGACAAGTCCGAATCCCTTTCTTTTTACACAAAATCGACAAAAAAAGAATATAATAAAGAAAAATAATTGACATAAGGAGGCAATTATTATACCATATATATAACAATATATTTCGATAACAGTTTAGAGGCGCGCGATCTGATGAGTATCGGGGGGAGCAAAGCCGGCGTCGGTTTTTCCTCCGAAAAAGGTGGGTTGTGCCGAAAGCGAATCGGAGAGACGCACCCATTCGCTTGGGCGGGACAAACAATATTTTCCCGACTGTCGCAAGAAAACAATTTGCGGAGAGCTGACTTGTTATGAAGTATACGCCAGTTTTTTACTGCATGCGTATATTTTAATTACAAAAGGCCGACGCAAGATCGGCTTTTATTTTTTATCGGGAGGTCGTAATGAAAAAGACAGTATTCAAGGGAGCGGCAACGGCCATAATCACACCGTTCAGAGACGACAAGATCGACTTTGAAAGTTTCGGCAAGCTCATTGACTGGCAGATCGAGAGCGGAATAGACGGCATAGTCGTCTGCGGAACAACTGGCGAATCGTCCACCTTGACCGACGAGGAACACAGAGCGGCTATCGCCTTTGCGGTAGAACGCGCCAACGGCAAGGTACCGATTATCGCAGGCACAGGCAGCAACGACACAGCTTATGCCATTGACCTGACCAAAGAAGCATGCGAAATGGGCGCGGACGCCGTGCTTTGCGTAACACCTTATTATAATAAGGCGACGCAGAGAGGGCTTATTGAGATGTACAACCGTATCGCCGACGCCAGCACAAAGCCGGTGATGCTCTACAACGTGCCCAGCCGCACGGGAGTAAACATAGAGCCGACCACTTATCAGGCGCTTGCCGAGCACGAAAACATCGTAGCGATTAAGGAAGCCAACGGGCAGATTTCCAAAATAGTGGAGACCATGTCCCTTGTCGGCGACAAGCTCGACCTGTATTCGGGTAACGACGACCAGATTGTGCCCCTGCTTTCTTTAGGCGGCAAAGGCGTAATTTCGGTACTCAGTAACATCATGCCGAGTGAAACAAAGGAAATCTGCACGAGGTTTTTCAGCGGCGACATTAAGGGAAGCCTCGAGCTTCAGTTAAAGTACCACAAGCTCATTGATGCCTTGTTCAGCGAAGTCAATCCCATACCTGTAAAAGCTGCTTGCGCGGCAATGGGTATCTGCGAAAATTCGGTTAGACTGCCGCTTACCACTATGGACGAAACCAAGTTCCAGAAGATGCTTGTTTGCATGCGCGAGGCAGGACTTAACGTATAAAAACAAAAGGAGAAAACCATGAAAGTAATATTACATGGCGCAAACGGGAAAATGGGTCTTGAGGTATCCAAATTTATAAAATCGGGATACCAAAATGCCGAACCCTATGCTTTTGTCGACGTGTCGTTGGAGAACAACGACGCCGACAAAACTTACAGTGACCTCGCCTTTGTTGTCAAGGGCGCAGACGTCATTATTGACTTTTCCCACCACAGTGCCACGGCAAAACTGTGCAAGTATGCCGAAAAGACAGACACGCCACTGGTAATCGCCACGACGGGACATACCGAGGAAGAACTCGAGCTTATAAGAGATACCGCCAAGAAAGTGCCGGTGTTTTTGTCGGGCAATATGTCGCTCGGGATAGTACTCCTTATCGAGCTTGCCAAAAAGGCGGTGAGCGTCATGCCCGACGCCGACGTCGAGATTATCGAAACTCACCACAACAAAAAGCTCGACGCACCCAGCGGAACCGCGCTCATGATTGCCAACGTGATAAAAGAGGTCAAGACCGACGCCCGCTTTGTGTACGGAAGGGAAGGCAATGCCAAACGCGAGCCAAACGATATAGGCATACACGCCGTAAGGCTGGGCGGAGTAATCGGCGACCACGAAGTAATCATCGGTACCGACACGCAGACCATAACGTTAAAGCACAGCGCGCATACCAGAACCTTGTTTGCCGAGGGCAGTCTTAAGGCGGCGAGATTTATTATCGAGCAAAAAACGGGTCTCTACAACATGAAGGATATGCTTACGAAATGAAGAAGATAAATTTTACCAAAATGCACGGCGCGGGCAATGACTATATCTATATTAATTGCCTCGACAAAGAGATAGAAAATCCGTCCCTTCTTGCCGAGAAGATGTCGCCCCGCCACTTTTCGGTGGGCGCAGACGGCATTGTGCTCATCTGTCCGTCCAAAGTCGCCGACGCAAGGATGAGAATGTTCAACGCCGACGGCAGCGAAGGAAAGATGTGCGGAAACGCCATTCGCTGCGTGGGTAAATACCTTTACGATAACGGCATTGTCAAAAAGACGTCGCTTGCCATTGAGACGCTTAGCGGTATAAAATATCTCGAACTAAACGTAGTTGACGGCAAGGTCTACACAGTGCAGGTCGATATGGGTATTGCCACACTGGAGCCTGAAAAAATCCCCGTGATTTCTTCCAAGCCCATGATAAACGAAAAGGTGCTGGTGGGCAAAAAGATGTACAACATCACCGCCGTATCCATGGGCAACCCTCACTCGGTCATCTTCTGTGACGACGTGGATGAACTGGAACTGGAAAAAATCGGCCCTGTGTTTGAAAACCTCGCGATATTCCCCGAGCGGGTGAATACCGAGTTTGTTAAAGTTATTGACAAAAAAACGCTCAAAATGCGCGTATGGGAGAGGGGCAGCGGTGAGACATACGCCTGCGGCACAGGCTCGTGCGCGTGCGTGGTCGCCGCCATATTGAACGGCCACTGTGACTACAATACCCCCATTACGGTAAAGCTCATCGGCGGAGAACTTTCCATAATCTGCAACAAAGACCTCAGGGTATACATGACGGGAACAGCGACAAAAGTTTATGACGGAGTATATGAATATGAAGATTAAGCTCAACGAGAATTACAAGGACATCAAGGAAAGCTATCTCTTTTCCGAGGTAGCAAAAAGAGTAAAGGCATACACCGCCACCCACCCCGACAAAAAAGTCATCAGACTGGGAATAGGCGACGTGACCCTGCCCCTTCCTTCCTCGGCTGTTGAAGCCATGGAAAAAGCCGTAAGGGAAATGAGCGTTAAGGAGACCTTCCGCGGATACGCCCCCGAGTACGGCTACGACTTTTTGCGCCAGGCGATAGCAAAACACTATAAGAAATTCAAAGTGGAACTGAGCGGCGAGGAGATTTTCGTGAGCGACGGAGCAAAGAGCGACCTCGGCAACATCGTCGACATCTTGGGCGACAATAAGGTGCTCATCCCCAATCCCGTTTACCCTGTTTACCTTGACAGCAACGTAATGAGCGGGAGAAAGGTGGAGTTTCTCGATGCAAACAAGGACAACAAGTTCTTGCCCATGCCTCCCAAGCACAAGGATTGCGCGGTAATTTACCTCTGCTCGCCCAACAATCCGACGGGCGCGGTCTACAGCTACGAACAACTCGGAAAGTGGGTAAACTACGCGCTTGAGACAGGCTCGCTTATCATTTTCGACGCCGCGTACGAGAGCTTTATCAAGGGTTCTTACCCACACTCTATATACGAAATCGACGGCGCGAGAGCGTGCGCGATTGAAGTCTGCAGTTTTTCCAAGATGGCGGGCTTTACGGGCACAAGGTGCGCGTGGACGGTTATTCCCGCCGCGCTTGAGAGCAAATGCATGAACCTTAACAAGCTCTGGGCGCGCAGACAGGCGACCAAGTTCAACGGCGTGCCCTATATAATACAAAGAGGCGCCGAGGCCGTGCTTACCGAGAAAGGTCAGGCAGAATGCGCCCAGCTCATCGGATATTATATGGAAAACGCAAGGCTGCTTGCCGAACTCTTAAAGAAAAAGAGAATATTCTTCACGGGCGGAATTTCCTCCCCCTATATCTGGATGCAATGCCCAAGCGGAATGACCTCGTGGGAGTTCTTCGACTATCTGCTCGACAAGGCGCAGGTCGTCGGCACTCCCGGCGCGGGATTCGGCTCGGCGGGCGAAGGATATTTCAGGCTGACGTCTTTCGGCGACCGCGAGTCGACCATAGAGGCGGTAAACAGACTGGATAATCTGCTGTAAAAAACAAGTGAGGTACAAATGCTGCACGACAATCTTAAGATAAATGAAAAAGGAGTACTCGAGTTTGCCGGATGTGACACCGTAAAACTTGCCGAAAAGTACGGCACGCCCCTGATGCTCCTTGACGAGGACAAAATCCGCACCCGCTGCCGCCTGTATAAGAGCGCGATGGAAAAGCATTTCGGCGCAGGCTCTATGCCCCTTTATGCCAGCAAGGCTTTATGCTTTAAGGGCATATACAGGATAGCAAAGGAAGAGGGAATAGGCATCGATGTCGTTTCCTCGGGCGAAATCTATACCGCCGTGAGTGCGGGTTTTCCCATGGAGAGAGCCTTTTTCCACGGCAACAACAAGACCGACCGCGACATAAAGTATGCCATCGATAACCATGTGGGCTTTTTCGTCGCCGACAATGTTGAAGAACTTGAAGCTATCGACCGCGTTGCAGGCCAGGCGGGTATAAGGCAGAAAGTCCTTTTGCGCCTAACCCCCGGCATCGACCCCCACACCCATAAGGCGATAACGACCGGCAACATTGACAGCAAGTTCGGCCAGGCGATAGGCACAAATCAAGCCGAATTTATCACGGCTTTCGCGCTCTCCAAGAAGAATATCGAGCTTCAGGGCTTCCACTGCCATATCGGGAGCCAGATTTTTGAGTGCACACCCTACCTCGAGGCCGCCGAAGTCATGCTGAAGTTTATCGCAAGGACCTTCACAAAGTACGGCTTTATGGCAAAATACCTCAACTTAGGCGGCGGTTTTGCGGTAAGGTATGTTGAAGACCACCCCGAAATCGATTATGAAAAGAACATAAAGGCGATCGCCGACCACATAAACGCCGTTTGCGAAAAGCTCTCCTTGGTCCGCCCCGTCATACTCATGGAGCCGGGAAGGAGCATAGTCGCCGACGCGGGAATAACCCTGTATACGGTGGGCAGCGTAAAGGAGATACCCGGCTTTAAGAATTACGTGTCCATCGACGGCGGTATGACCGACAATCCGCGCTACGCCCTCTACCAGTCGCCCTATACCGTCATCGTTGCCAATAAGGCGGACAAGACGCCCGACTACAGGTGCACAGTCGCGGGCAGGTGCTGCGAGAGCGGCGACCTCATCCAGGAAAACACGCTTATCGCGCGTCCTGTCAGAGGGGATATTATCGCCGTGTTGGTCACAGGCGCCTACAATTACGCCATGAGCTCGCACTACAACAGGATACCGAGGCCGCCCATCGTTTTGGTCTCAAACGGTGCCGATAAGCTCGCCGTAATGCGCGAAACCGAAGAAGATCTGACAAAATTAGAGTTATAAGGCTCTTGTAACGCTTCTTCTTGTGTGCTATGATGGAATTGAAAGCCGCAAAAAGGAGCGAAAATTGAGCTGGTGGAAGATAGCGTTATTGGCAATTGCGGGCATAATCGTTCTCGGAGCGTTTATGCTGATTGCTGACCGCGTGTACAAAAAAAAGTACAATTATCACCTTTACAATGGCGGGATTGCCCTGATAGTTGCAGCGGCAGTCATTCTCGCCGGCTATATTATATTAAAGACCAGTCTCGTTTTGGGGATACTGCTCATCGCTCTGGGAATAATAATATTCCTCGCGGTGGGCTTTTTTGATGTCAGAAAATGCGGAATAGGCGGGGGAATAATCGGCCTTATTGTGCAGTCAATCTGCTGTATACCGTGCTTTTTCGCGCTTTTTGCTAAATCGAAAGACAAAGATAAGACATATAATGAAAACATACCGCGCCGCCGCAGGCGTTACAGATAGGCATAACTGCAGAAAGGAATTATTTTGATACACACTAAAGACGGAGAAATCAACAAAAAGGAAAAATCCGTATGAAAAAACTTGTTTCGCTATTCATAATCCTCATTCTCGTATGCTTTACGCTGCCTCTTGCCGCGTGCGAAAACAGGCCGAGGTACGACTATGTGTTCATAACCGACCTTCATGTGGTTGCAAACAGCGTTTTCACCGAGGAAAATTATGCGTCCTATGTCCGTCAGGAAAAATCCGTCCACATATCGGAAGCAATTCTCAATTCCTTGGTGGATGAGATTATAGCGAAAAAGTACAAGGGCGTTTTTGTGAGCGGGGATATAACCCAAAGCGGCGACGAAGCGTCGCACCTTGCCGCTGCCGCGGCGTTCAAACGCCTAGAGAACGCAGGGATTCAGGTCTATGTAGTAAACGGCAACCACGATTTACCCAGTAACAAGGGCGAAATCGGCAGGAAGATTTCGGCCGCCCGCTTTAAGGAGATTTACAACGATTTCGGCTATGCCGAGGCTAAAGAAGTAAGCCCCTATTCCTTGGGGTATGTCGCCGACATAAATAAAAACTTCCGCTTGATTGCGGTGGACAATATGCCGAGGTACGACGAAAACGAGACATTCGAAAAGCCCGAACCTTTGAGCGAAACCAACATCGAATGGGTGAAAAAACAGGTCGATGCATGCAATAACGATAAAGTTACGCCCATTATCCTTGCGCACGACACATTTATTAACCACTTCCCCGAAATTGCGCAGATAGCGTTTGACCGCGCCACGACCACCCAGCAGGGTAAACTTGTAAAGAGCGTCGCCGAAAAGGGCGCAAAGCTCATTCTTGCAGGACACGACCACGTCCAGGACATCATCACGTATAAGGCCGACAACGGCAACGAGCTGTACGAAGTCGCGGCGGGTTCCCTTGTGTTCTTCCCGTGTGCGTATAAGGAATTAAGCCTCAAAAAGAAATCAATCACCGTCAACACCGTCAGCTTTGACAACGTCAAGGAAGAGTACCTTCCCTCGGTCTGCCCGCAGGAGATAAGGGACAAGATAGCGAAAGGGCTTCAGAATTACTGTTTTGAGCACTTCAGCAATTATATAAGCTCTTTGGCGGCGAGCGTCGTTTCGAGGTGCAGAAATATAAATGTTTCGGGCGAGGCAAAAGCGGCGTTTGCAGTGCTTGCCGATGAAGTTGTCGCAAAGGTACTCAACAATCCTTTCTATATAAAGGACGAGGACAACAACACATCCCTCGAGCGCATTCTCAACGAGTATGGTATATCCATGCCCACAACGCAATACAAAAACCTCGTCGAGCTTGCTCCCCGTATGGCGGCAATACTCTTCGGGGGAGACGAAAACCTTGTAAACGCGCCCGACCTGAATATCATTAAATATTCGCTGTTTTCGGCGTTTTACTATCTCGATGAGGCAAGCGGCCTTCTTGCCGCCGCCGCGCCGTCTTATCCCGTCATCGACGTCGACCTCGACAAGCTGTTCAAGGACGGCATCCTCGAGTGCTATGACTCCAATATCGTGCCGTTTGGGCTAAAACTTTTCACCGCCTATAATTACACCGTGGGCAACCTCATCAAGGGCGTAATCGAAAATGACTTTGAAAACATCGGCAGCGACTTTGTAAAGACCATGATCGCGGGATACACCGACAACGTCATTACCGACGTGTCGGAATTTTTCAGCGGTAAAAATCTGCTTATTAAGAAACTCATTGACGACGGCATCTGGGGAAATTACGCCTCCAACTACGTGCTTGACACCCCGCCGTCCGATACCTATGTAGTAATCAGTCTCAGAAAGTAATGCTTATATACCATCCTATAAAACCTGTATTTGACGAAAACTCAAAAGTATTAATCTTAGGCTCGTTTCCTTCCCCCAAGTCGAGGGAAGCGGGCTTTTTTTACGGCCATCCGCAAAACCGCTTCTGGAAAGTGATGTCTCTTATCTTTGATGCCGAAATTCCCGACGACATCGAGGGCAAAAAAGCCTTTCTGCTACAAAACGGTATAGCGATGTGGGACGTAATAAACAGCTGCGAGATAGTGGGCGCGAGCGATAGCACGATCGCCAACGCCACCCCCAACGACTTTGAGACAATCTTCTCCGTCGCCGACATACGCGCGGTTTTCACAACCGGCGCCACTGCCACCCGCCTTTACAAGCAGCTGACAGGGCGCGAAAGCATCTGCCTTCCCAGTCCCAGCCCCGCCAACTGCGCCGTCAGTCTTGACCGCCTCGCCGAAAACTATAAGATTATCAGGGAATACTTATGAGCTGACTAAAAGTGGGAGAAACCCTTATTAATAAAAAAGCGCGGAAGGCTCCGCGCTTTTTTTCTCGCGTATCACTTGTGATACAGCTTCTTTGTCGAGTAGACAGGCTCGCTGGTGACGTTGAGCCCCAGACTGCGGAAGACGCGTTCGTCCACAGAGCCGAGTATGGTCGTTGTGTGAATTTCACATCCCTCGAGGTTGTTGAGCTGAGCCATCGCCGCCTTTGCCCTGTCGTCGGTTGCCGCGCTTATAGACAGCGCAATAAGGACCTCGTCGGTATGCAAACGGGGGTTATGGCTTCCCAAAAAGCGTGTTTTGAGTGCCTGAATCGGCTCAATCGCGGCAGGAGATATCAGCTTAACCTCGTCGTCTATCCCCGCGAGAGCTTTGAGAGAATTGAGCAGAACGGTACTCGAGCACCCCATAAGGTCGGTGGTCTTGCCCGTTATTATACGGCCGTCGTTAAGCTGCAACGCGGCGCTGGGCGTGCCCGTTCTCTGGGCGCAGGCGATTGCCGCAGGGACTACCGTTCTGTCGTTTGGGCTTAAGCCCAGTTTGTCCATAAGGATTTTTATCTTCTGGGTTTCGTTTCCGTTAGAGGTGTTTTTCCTCTCGCCGACGCGCGCGTTTAGGTAGCGTCTGATTATCTCCTGTTTTGACGCCTCTACGCATACCTCGTCGTCGGATATGCAGAATCCCGCCATGTTTACGCCCATGTCGGTGGGAGACTTGTAGGGGGATTTGCCCATTATCTTCTCAAACAGCACGTTGAGGACGGGGAAGACTTCGACGTCGCGGTTGTAGTTGACCACCTTTTCGTTGTAGGCGGCAAAGTGCCACGGGTCGAGCATGTTTACGTCGTTGAGGTCGGCTGTCGCCGCTTCATAAGCTATGTTTACTGGGTGGTCGAGAGGGAGATTCCAGATGGGGAAGGTCTCGTACTTTGCGTATCCCGCCTTAATTCCCCGCTTGAAGTCGTGGAAAAGCTGGCTGAGGCATGTCGCCATTTTACCGCTGTTGGGGCCCGGGGCGGTGACGACGATAAGCTGGCGGCTTGTTTCGATGTAGTCGTTTTTGCCGTATCCTTCGTCGCTGATAATCAGCGACACGTTGTTGGGATAGCCCTTGATGGGAT
This sequence comes from Clostridia bacterium, assembly GCA_035381305.1. Classification (GTDB taxonomy): domain Bacteria; phylum Bacillota; class Clostridia; order Christensenellales; family DTU072; genus CAG-1782. The sequence goes on along the minus strand of DAOSYK010000004.1, from coordinate 29,343 downwards.
AATGGCGGTAGACTTTTAGATTGAGTTTTTCCAGTTTTTGTTTGAACGCAATCGCGCTCTGGTTGTCGTCGGAAAATTGACTTATCACAACGCTGCCGACATACAAACCTTTACTTCTGAATACGTCGATAAGGCGAAGGACGTCGTCGTCGTAGGTTATGCCAAGGTCGGCGCGGAGTTTGTTTTTGGCGATGTCTATCGCGTTAATTGCGATGACTATCTCGGCTTTGTCCTTGAGCTGCTGAAGCATGACGATTTTGTTATCGGGAGCAAAGCCCGGAAGCACCCTTGCGGCGTGGAAGTCGTCAAAGAGCTTTCCGCCGAATTCGAGATACAGCTTTCCGCCGAATTCTTCTATGCGTTCGGAAATTTTCTGAGATTGCATGGCCAGATATCTGGCGCTGTCAAAACCGATTTTCTTCATGACAAAATTTACTCCCTTAAGAACCTACAGCCATAATTATAGCCTGTAAAAGTCTTGCGGTCAATATAAAATCACGACACAAATTGACACTTTACGACATTTGCGGACAGCAGTTAAAAACCGGAATAACAGGAGAAAAAGTTTGTTGAAAAGGTAAAAAAGCAAGTCAATGTCTGCGCTTGTTTGCGGAAGGCGTTTTCTGGTGGTGGAAAACGTACATCTGCATATTGAGGGGGGGGAGCAGAGAATAATTTACGTCCAACAGCTTGCAGAAAGCGGTAAGGGTCATAATGGCGACTGTGCCAAGGGCGGTCGCCTTGTTGAACCTGTCGCATCCACCCCGTCCGCGTACGAAGATGTCGGCTTTTCCGGGGTCGGTCGTGTAGTCTCCGCCGCCGTCCAAGATGTGCTGAATGAGTTTGGCCGCCTTGCCGTAGTCGAGCGCCTCAATTTTGCGGGAGAAGCATATCGTCTTGCCTTTTATGCGCCCGTTGGCCTCTCTCTTTTCGGGCCGGGCGCAAAGCAAATACTGCCTGAACAGGAAATACTGCTTGCGAAGGTTGTGCTTGATGACAAGGTCGCGCATCTTGTGGTGACAGCTTGGGTATCTTTCGAGGAGTTCGGGCAAGGTGAGGTTGTTCTGACGGCAAAGCGTTTTGACAATGTGCATGGTCATTTCGGCGTCGTCGTCGCTTCGGTGGGCGTTGCCTAAAGTTATGTTCAATTCCTCGCAGATGGCGCTGAGGTTTTTGTGAAGGGCGCTTTTGGTGTGCGCCCTGTAAAGTTCCTGACTGTCATAGAAGTCGTATTCTATTATGGGCAGGCGGTACCTGTCGCAGTCGCCGAGAAGGAAATTCACGTCGTTGTCCACGGCGTGTCCGAGAACGAGCTGGTCTTCGCGCATGAGAATATCCTTTATTACGGGATAGAGTTCGTCAAACTTGGGCTTGTTTAAAAATTCCTTTCTCGGATATGCGAGAGTAATATATTTTTTATTGAAAACACCGTAGCTGAATTCGGCGTCGGGATTGATCAAAATATCTTTTTTTTCTATGATATTGAACTCCGAATCGCATAAAACATAGCCAAAACTGCATATTTTGCCTACGCCGTTATCGCAATTTGCGCACTCGATATCAAAAAAAAGATAATTCACCTTAATATTTTAATCCCTTTTTACGATAAATATGAATGGCGATAAGCCATTGAAAAAAATCATTTCCGCAAATGATTATACATCGTAAACGGGCTTTATGCAAGGCAATTTTGGGTGGCGGGAAAAGTTTTGTTTGACATACTATTTTATTTTTTCTATAATAGTTTGTGGTTTTAAGGAGATAAATATGAAAACGGATATATTGATTGTCGGAGCCGGCCCCTCGGGCATTTTTACCGCGCTTGAGCTTATAAATCTCGGCTGCAAAAAAAAGATTACCATAATCGATAAAGGTCAGGCGGTGGAAAACCGCGCATGCCCCAAGCGTAAAGTAGGGCACTGCATAAACTGTCCTTCGTGCGCAATCACTACGGGCTTTTCGGGCGCGGGCGCGTTCAGCGACGGCAAGCTTTCTCTTTGCAGTGACGTAGGAGGCGACCTGCCCAACCTCATCGGGCACGACGTTGTGCAGGAGACCATCGACTACACCGACAAAATTTATCTCGAATTCGGCGCGGACACCTACATCGAAGGCGTCAGCGACCCCGACAAACTTAAAGAAATCCGCAAAAAAGCTATTCAGGCGGGACTTATCCTCATAGACTGCCCGATACGCCACCTGGGCACCGAAAAGGCGCAGCTTATTTACCTTTCCATTGAGAAATTTTTGCAGGAAAAGGGCGTTGAGCTTATCTTCGGCTGCACATGCAACAACCTCATCATCAAAGATAATGTCTGCGTGGGTGTGGAATGCAAAAAGGGCAAAGAGGAATTTTCCGTTTCGGCCGAAAAGGTCATAGTCTGCACAGGCCGCCGCGGCGCCGACTGGCTGGAAAAAATCTGCAACGAGCACAACATCGAGCATCAGCCCAGCACCGTCGATATCGGCGTGAGAGTGGAAGTCCGCAACGAGGTAATGGAAGAGATAAACGAAGTCCTGTACGAAGGCAAACTGGTAGGCTATCCCAACCCCTTCAAGGACAAGGTGCGCACCTTCTGTCAGAACCCCGGCGGATATGTCAGCCAGGAAAATTACGACAACAACTTAGCCGTTGTAAACGGCCACTCATATAAAGGACAGAAGAGCAACAATACAAATCTCAGCATACTCTGCTCCCAGAATTTTACGACTCCGTTTAATCAGCCCATCGCATACGCGCAGAAGGTGGGCGAACTGACCAATATGCTCGCAAACGGCCGCATTCTCGTCCAGAGATACGGCGACATCCTCGACGGAAAGCGCACCTGGCAGAAAGAGCTCTCCCAAAGCAATCTTAAACCCACGCTTACCGACGCGATTGCGGGCGACATCACCGCCGCCATGCCCTACAGGGCGATGACCAACATCATAAACTTCATTCAGGCCGTCGACAAGGTCGTGCCGGGATTTGCCAGCCCCGAGACCCTTCTTTACTCGCCCGAACTGAAGTTCTACAGCAATAAGATAAAGATGGACACCGATTTTAACACCAACGTCAGCAATCTCCACTGTCTGGGCGACTCCACGGGCTGGACGAGGGGACTTATGATGGCGTCGGTCATGGGCGTGCTCATGGCGCGCAAACTGATGAAATAACACAGTAAACGCCATATATATTTTTATTTCGGTTTTTGTTCTTGCAATAACCCTTAAATTATAGTACAATATTTAAAAATATTGTATTAAAGGGAGTCTTTGTGGCAAGAAAGTCCGCGAAAAGAAATTTCATACTTGTCGCGCTCGCGCTGATTATACTTTCAGCCGCGCTTTCTGCCTGCGCGCAAGACCCCGCCGATACCCGGGACGGCGTGGACATCATGATAAATTTTGAGGTTGACGGAGCAGTCTATAAGGCGGTCGAACTCAATACCCAGGGACAGATAACCCTCCCGCCCGACCCTGTAAAAGAAGGGTACGTTTTCGGCGGCTGGTTTCTTGAAAAAACCTATTCCAAAAAACTCACCAATTACATCATAAGAACAAGCAGTGAAAATTTTACCGTCTATGCCCTTTTTGAACACAAGACCCACATCGGCGAGTGGCGGGAAACAGAAAAAGCCGACTGCATAAAGGCAGGGCTAAGACAGAATATCTGCAAAATCTGCGGAATTATCCTTGACAGTGAGACAATCGCTCCCCTCGGACATACGATTGAGGAAGGTGAAACTTCCTGCAGTGTTTGTAATGAAACAAACCCGTCCACTGTGGGCCTGGCTTATGTTCTCAATTCCTCCCGCGACGGCTATCTCGCCGCAGGGCCGGGATCATCGACCGAAAGGAATATAGTATTAGCCGAAAAATACAACGGACTTCCCGTAACGGGGGTCGCGGATAACGCATTCAGCGGCAACACAGCCCTTCTTTCGGTATACTTTACCGAAGACGTCGCAAAAATCGGCGATAACGCGTTTTACGGGTGCACAGGACTTACCGCACTCAACTTGCCTGAAAATCTTGAAACTATAGGACAGAGGGCGTTTTACGGCTGTTCGGGTCTTACAGCGCTTGCCGTTCCCGAAAATGTCGCGTCTGTCGGCGAGGCGGCATTCGGCGGCTGCACAAACCTCGTTAGCGCCGCTTTCTCGGGCGATAAACTTACATGTTTTGCCGACAAACTCTTTGCAGGAAACTCAAGGCTTGTTTCAATAACCTATCCCGAGGCGCTTGAAACAATCGGAAAGGAAGTCTTTTCGGGCTGCGTCAGACTTGCCGAGACGACTTTGCCCGATACAATAATCGAAATCGGCGACAGAGCGTTTTCGGGGTGTGAACTTTTAAGTGATATACTTTTCGGAGAAAACCTTGCGGAAATCGGCTCGAGAGCTTTCTTAAACTGCGTTCAGCTCACCGCCCTTGGTATTCCTTTAACGGTCACCCAAATAGGCGAAGAGGCGTTTCTGGGCTGCACCGCGCTGACATCGGTTTCCATTCCTGCCGTCGTTGCGGGAAATTACGGCGCGACCAACATTGAAAGAGTAATTTTGACAGCCGAAGAGGACAGTGACGCCGTTGTGAGAGAGGGCGCGTTCAGAAATCTCACTTCGCTTACAAGCGTGGAGTTTTCGGAATTCATCGCCGAAATCGGCGCCTACGCCTTCCAGAACTGCCGCAACCTCGATACCATTACATGCGACTTAATTAACAGAATTAAATCTATCGGCGCATACGCTTTTGCAAACTGCTCCGACCTCGCTTCCTACACCTTCGGAAATTACACCGACGCTTTGGGCGCGGGCGCGTTTTCGGGTTGCACGAGACTGACTTCGATTTCTCTGCCGTTCGGGCTAAAGAAGATTGAAGCAAATGTTTTCTCGGGCTGCTCGGCGTTAAATTCGGTGACCTTCGCCGACAACATAACCCAAATCGGCGACAACGCCTTCTCGGGCTGCTCGGCGCTTTCGGCGATTTCCATACCCGCAAGTCTGGAAAAACTGGGCGCGTACGCGTTTTCCGATTCGGCACTGGTTTCGGTCAATCTCCCGGGAAGTATCCTCGCAATAGGAAAGAGCGCGTTTTCGGGATGTTCGGCTCTCCGGACGGTCATTGCCGACAACGTCTCTTACCGACTGCTTGAGGAAATGCCCGAAGACTTTACCGAAAATTATGCTAAATATTATCGCCAGGGCGGTATGGGATATGTTCCCCTTAACAAGGCTTACGACTGGGCGGAAAATACCTATTACGCCGCCGATGTCATCGGCGAAATCGGCGACAACGCCTTCCGCAACTGTTCGGTGCTTACCGAAATAAGATTGCACCCCTCCTTAACTTATATCGGGAACTACGCGTTTTTCGGCTGTAATAATCTCCCGTCCTTTACCATAGGTAAAGAGGTAGAACACTTAGGCGAAGGCGTCTTTGCGCTGTGCGGCGCGATGACGATTGCCGTCAATGCCGAAAACACCCATTTCGTAATAGAAGATAAGGTATTGTACGAATATGAAACCGTCAGCGGACAAATCGCATATCGCGCTATCGTCAGATACATGAGCGACAAGAGCGATACCGACTTTCTTGTGCCCCTTACGGTGAACAGGATATACGACTACGCTTTTGACAATGTGTCAAGCCTCGGAGCCCTCTACGTCCATGACAGAGTGACAAAAGTGGGCTATCAGAATGTCGCTTCGAGTGTCAAAGTCTACTGTGAGGCATCTGCAAAGCCCTCGGGCTGGGCGGCAAACTTCATGGGGCAGAACGCTAACATTGTGTGGAGCTGTAACAAAGACAAGGCGCATTTTGAATATACCTTAAACGGCGATACATATACGGTCTCAAAGTACATAGGAAACGGCACTGAGGTTGCTGTACCTATGTTTTATAACGGAAAGCTCGTCACGGCAATCGGCGCGGAGACGTTTAAGGACGCCGTCACCCTGTACGTCATCACCGTTCACGAGAAGATAGCGGTAATTGCCGAAAACGCCTTTGAAAACTGCGCGTCCCTCTACAGCATCGAAATCGACGATAAAAATCCGAATTACCTTGACGTAAGCGGCGTACTTTTCGATATCGACATGAAGACGCTCATCAAATACCCGTCCCTCAAAACCGACGATATCTATCTGATACTCGGTACGGTGACAAGAGTCGCACACAACGCCTTTGAAAACTGCGCGAGCCTTTCAAACCTTGTTGTGCCCTCGTCGGTAAGCGAGATGAAAGAAGCAAACGGCGCAAGCCTGCACATTTACTTTGAGGCAAACGCCCTTCCCGCAAACTGGAACGGGAGTACGGCAAGAGTTGTATTCGACTGCTACAAGGACAGCGGCGACTTCTCCTACCGGTTGGTCGGTGAAACCTACGCTGTTTCAAACTACACAGGAAGCGCGGGCGACGTAATAATTCCCGTCAGCTACAACGGCACACCCATAACCGAGATTTTTGCCGAAACATTCCGCGACATCCCGATTATGAGCGTGGAAATTCCCAACACGGTAAAGATAATAGGCACTTCGGCGTTTGAAAACTGCGCCAAGCTTACCGAAGTTTATATCCCCGCGGGCGTGATATTGGGAGAACGCTGCTTTGCCGGGTGCGCAAGCCTTGTATCGGTTGTCATTCCGGCAGGCGTGACGAGCATACCCGACTATGCTTTTGCAAACTGCACAAGCCTTGCGGGCGTCACTTTACCCGAAGGACTTGTCACGATCGGCGCTTACGCCTTCGAATACTGCGCCTTGGAAGCAATAACCTTACCGACATCCCTTGAGGAAATCGGCATTTCCGCTTTCAGCTGCAATGATCTATCGAACATCACAATTCCCGAAAAAGTCGGGATAATAAGCGCCTTTGCCTTTGAAGAAAACGCTCTCCTTTTGAGCGTAACGATAAAGGGATTGATAACAGAAATCGGAGAGGGAGCGTTTTCAGGCGATGTAAGTCTTTCGTCCATTGATCTGCCGTATACCGTTTCGAAGATAGGCGGAAACGCGTTTGCGGGCACGGCGCTTACTTCGATAAGCCTGCCCGACAGAGTGAGGACTATCGGCTCTTATGCTTTCGCAAACATGCAAAACCTTACGTCTGTCATACTGCCCGCCTACCTCGAAAACGTGGGCATAGGCATTTTACAAGGCAGCAGAAACCTTGTCTCTCTGTCGTTTAGAAGCGAAAACGACGACTTCTTGGCAGAAAACAATGTGCTCTACAACAAGGCAAAGACCGTTCTTTATGTCTACGCCCCCGCCAAAGCTGACACAACTTTTGCCGTGCCTCAGACCGTGACCGAGATAGTCGACGGCGCGTTTTATTCGGCGAAAAACCTTATGGGCGTGACTTTGGGAAATAACCTGACTAAGATAGGCAAATACGCCTTCTATGGCTGTGATAAAATAACGTCAATCACCATTCCCAACAAGGTGACGGAGATAAGTAACGGAGCGTTTGACGGCTGTTTGATGCTCGCAAACGTTACTTTCGGCGAAAACCTGGCCGTTATCGGAGAATACGCCTTCCGAGGCACGAGAGTAACGACGCTTGTTTTCCCGTCAAAACTCGTCGAGATAAAGCTTGGCGCGTTTTACGCATGCGCGTTCCTCACATCCATAGCCGATATGCCCGCCGTCACGAAAATCGGCGAAGATGCCTTCGGTTATTGCACAGCGTTACGTACGCTTACTTTACCGAGAAGCCTTACCGATATAGGCACAAGGGCATTCCGCAACTGCGACTTAAGGAATATAACAATTCCGCTCGGCGTTGCGAGAATGGGCGCGAGGGTGTTTGAAGGGTGCAGTCAGCTATCGGTAATTAACTGCGAGACAAGCTCGGTGCCCGTAGGCTGGAATGCTACCTGGAACGAGGACGTTAGCGCGCTTATTCTTTACGGAGAGGCGTAAAAACAATCAAAAAGAGAAATATATAGTTAATGGGACATAGAGAAATTGAAAGACTTACTCAGTAAACTGTACGAATCGTTTTTGTCGGTTCTTCCGATCGGTGTAATTGTGGTTGTTCTGGCATTCGCCACCCGCGCCATCGAAGGTGAAATAATCGGTTTGTTCGCGGTGGGCGCGGTACTTGTAATGATAGGTATGACGCTTTTTTCGCTGGGCGCGGAAATAGCAATGCTGCCTATAGGCAATTCGCTCGGCTCGTTTATTTCCAAAAAGAAAAATCTCGTCTTTGCAATTGCTATATGTTTTGTCATCGGCTGCATAATCACTCTTGCCGAGCCCGACCTTCAGGTTCTTAGCGAACAGCTCAAGAGTAAGGCCATTCTTTACACCGTGGCTGTCGGCGTGGGAATTTTCCTCGTGATAAGCCTTCTGAGGACGTTTTTCAGAATAAAACTTCGCTATATTCTGCTTATAAGCTATGCGCTGATATTTATTCTGGCGATTTTTGTCCCCCCGCAATTCCTGGGCATTGCGTTTGACTCGGGCGGTGTTACCACAGGCCCTATCACCGTGCCTTTCCTTGTATCTTTCGGGATAGGTCTTGCCGCCGTGCGTGAGTCGGGCAAGGACCGCGACGACAGTTTCGGACTAATCGCGCTGTGCTCGACGGGTCCCGTCCTTGCGATAGTTATTATCGGACTTTTCGGAAAGACTCAGCTTGGTTACGGCGTGGCAGAAATCCCCGCAATCAACAACTTCGGCGACATTCTTATGGCGTTTATAAGGGGATTTCCCGCCAGCTTTAAGGAAGTCAGCATAGCGATAGTACCCATTACCGTAGTTTTCTTCATCTTTCAGTTTACCGTCCTTAAACTCCCCAAAATCCAGGTCATAAGGATTGTGGTGGGTCTTGTATACACGTATTTCGGTATAGTCATATTCCTTACAGGCGTAAACATCGGCTTTATGCCCATGGGCGCGCTCCTTGGCAGCGTAATCGCCGCGTCGCGCCTGAAGTGGCTGCTTGTGCCGATAGGGCTTGTTATCGGTCTTGTCATCGTGCTTGCCGAACCTGCTGTCCACGTGCTCACAAAGCAGGTTGAGGAAATCACGGCGGGCAGTATCTCCAAGAAGAGCATGTTTGTAAGTCTCGCTATCGGAATTTCTTTTTCACTCGGTCTGTCCATGCTGAGGGTGCTTACGGGCATAAGCATATGGTACTTTGTGCTCCCTGTTTATGTTATTTCCATTGCGCTTAGCTTCTTTGTCCCGCCCATTTTTACCGGCATTGCGTTTGATTCGGGCGGTGTCGCCGCCGGAAGCATGGCGTCGGCGTTTTTATTGCCTATGGGAATCGGCGTAAGCCAAACGGTGGGAGGAAACGTCCTTGCCGACGCGTTCGGTCTTGTCGGATTTGTCGCAATGACGCCCCTTATGACGATACAGATACTTGGTCTTGTCTACAAAATCAAGGCAAAACGCCAGGAAGAAAAGAAACTTGTCGTCACCGTATCCCCCGAGGAAGATGTGGAAGCGCTTGCCGAATTTATGGAACAGCCCCTGGAATTTGAGGAAGATTATGAGACCGAGGTTATCACCTTAGACGAGGAAAAGCCCGCAGACGGCGAGGAAATAAAAGCCGATACCGCCGACGGGGAAAAACAACGGAGTGAAGAAAAATCTGTTGAGGAAAAAGCGGAAGAACCGACATCGGCCGAAGAAAAGGCCGAAGTAAAAGCGGCCGCTCCCGACGTTGCGCCTCAGATTGAAGATGCGGAAAAGAGCGTTGAAAAATCGCCCGAAACCGTAGAGCCCGTTGACGAGCAATCGGTCGACGCCGCACAGAAAGGAAACAGCGATAATAAAGATGTAAAAGACGTTTCAGACGTAGTCAATAATACAAAAGACGATATAAACGACAGCGGGAAGAAAGAGGAGGAGTCATGTCCGAATTCGAAATGAAACCGGTCAAACTGATTATTGTCATTGTTGACCGAAACATGGACAAAAAGGTGACGAAGCTGTTTAACGACAAGAACATCGAATACCACATCGCCACCCCCGGCAGGGGCACCGCGCCTACCGATACGCAGACCTATTTCGGCTTGGGCGAAACCGAAAAATCGGTCATCATGAGCGTTGCCGAAGAGGACGAAATCAAAATTATATTCGAGTTGCTGAATAGCGAGCTTCATTTTGACCAGCCCAATACGGGCATCGCGTTTACCGTAAGGATAGGGAGCTTAAGCAGTATGCTTGCCCTTCAATATCTTACGGGATTTCTTGCAAACAAGGAGGAGAAATAATCATGGGAGCTTATTCGTTGTTAATCGCGATAGTCCGTAAAGGATTCTGCGAAAAAGTCATGATCGCCGCGCACGCCGCGGGAGCGAGGGGCGGCACCCTCATTCACGGCAGGGGCACAGGCAGTCTTGACGCAAGTAAGATCTGGGGAGTGACAATCGAGCCGGAGAAGGACATCATTCTCATCCTCACCGAAAAGAGCGCAAGACAGGAAATCATGAAGGCAATTTACAAGGAAGCGGGCCTTACCACCGAAGGCAACGGCATAGTCATTTCTTTGCCTGTTGAGGACGTAATAGGAATAGCAAACATAACCAAAGAGATAGTGGAAGAATAAGGGGAAATTATGAACGAAAATTTGGAGAGCCATAAGAAACTTGGCACCAAGGAAATCCTGACCTACGCGTTCGGAATTTTCGGTGTGCAGCTCTTTATCGGCGCAATCAACACCTACCAATCGCAGTTTTACACCAGCATGTTCGGCGCCGACCTTATGGCGGTCGCGGTAATCATTCTCGTCGCCAAAATTCTCAGTTCTCTCGCCGACCCGTTAATCGGAAACCTTATCGACAGAAGCAACTTCAAAATGGGCAAGATGCGCCCGTTTATTTTAATCAGTGCGTTTCCCATTACGATATTGACGACAATAATGTTTATCGTCATTCCCTTCAAAACTCAAGTCGGAATGTACGCCTACATAACCGTAACGACTATCTTATGGAATATATCCATGAGTTTTGCCGACATCCCCAGCCAAGGAATGCTGGCGCTTCTCACCCCAAAAGCAGAGGAGAGAAACTCGGCGGCAGGTATCACCAACATCCTTAAGTCGGTCGCGCTTGCGGCTCCAAGCGTCGTGGTGCCCGTTATCTGCATTCTTACCAAATCGGCCAACGGCGCGATAGGCAGCAAGGAGTACCTTATTTCCGCGCTTGTATATGTCGCGGTGGGTTTGCCCTTATATCTTCTTATACCCTTTTGCAACAAAGAGGCGGTGCCCGTTGTGCACAACCGCATGACGCTTAAGGATCTGGTAAAGGAACTTAAGGACAACCGCATGCTCTTTATCGTATTCCTTACATATATGCTGGGCTTTGGCCGCAGCATGGGAATGAATATCGGCGTCCAGGCGGGCGCCGTGCTCCTTAAGGACGGCGTGACCTTACCAATATTGGGCTACATGGCGGGCGAAAACCTCGCATGGCTCCTCGGTGTCACTTCCGCCGTCAGCTCCACAATTTCCATTATCCTCGCCCCCGCAATCAATAAAAAATGGGGAGAGAAAAAGACCTTTATATGGTTTGCCGTATACGGCACGGCTGTGTGTCTTGCCGCGTTTATCCTTTACGTCACCGGCGTAAGCGCATTAAGGACACTCCTTGCCATCCTTATATATCAGATTTTCGTGGGCTTTGCTTTCGGCCCGATAGGATACCTTCCTATGGTCATGGTCAGCGACATAGTCGACTACCGCGAGTGGCAGACGGGCAAGAGGACGGAGGGCACTCAGTTTGCTGTACTCAGTTTAAGCAATAAGATAAACAACGCCCTTTGCGTCGCAATAGGTATCTTCATTGTGGGCGCGGCGGGGTACAATGCCGAAAAGGTCGCCGAAGGACTTATTACCATTACCCCCGGGATGCAGAACTGGGTATTCTTTGCCTATATGGGCATTCCCGGCATTAGCATGCTGCTCTCAATGCTGCCGATGTTCTGGTATAAGATAAACAAGGACGTCAAAATAAAGATGTACGCCGACCTTGCCGAGCGTAGAGGACAACAAATATAGCGTAATTTGTTGAAATAACAATAAATTTTTGTTATACTGATAAAAATATTAATCCGAGCCGTTAAGCCTAAAGCGTTTGCCATGGTTTTTCGGACGGGGTGCGGTGGGAAACGGCCGCGCCTCCCATTGCGGAAAGGAGGAACACATGAAGAAAGTTTTGTCACTTGTGCTTGTTTTGGCACTTCTCGTTGCCTGCGCGGCAGTATTTACCGCCTGCAGCAACCCCAATGAGCTCGTCATCCTCTATGAACAGGACAACGACCTCAAAAACACCTATTCGGCAATTGCCGTAAATCCCGAAAAGTTTGCCGATACCGATGTTGAGATCAACACCGCGGGCGCCGACGCTCTCATCAACTGGCTCAGCCTCGCGTCCACCCGTGCTCTCATCGAAAACTACGGTGTGGAAGACTACGGCGAAAAGCTCTTCTATCTACAGGAGAACGCCACAGTCGTAGAAGTCGAGATCCCCGCTGCTACCGCAGCCACCAAGGATATCGCGCTTTCCACCACGACCTCGGTCAATGATTCGGGGCTTATGCAGTACCTCATGCCTTACTTTGAGGAAGCTTACGGCTACAAGGTCAACATCGCTTCCGCCGGCACGGGCGCCGCGATCAACGCCGCCAAACTCGGCAACGCCGACCTCATTCTTGTTCACAGCAAGAGCCAGGAAGACGCTTTCGTAAACGAAGGATACGGCCGCGTCGTGGAAGGTTTTACCGCCGCCAGGGTGACCTTTATGTACAACTTCTTCGTCCTCGTCGGACCCAAGGCTGATCCCGCAAAGGTAAAAGACGCCGCGAGCATCAAGGACGCTTTCAAAGCTATAGCTGACACCCAGAGCAAATTCATCTCCCGCGGTGACTCGTCGGGCACCCACACCAAGGAAGTTTCCCTGTGGGACACTACCCTCGGAATTACCGCCGATGTCAATGCTCTTCCCGAAACCGTTAAGGGTTGGTATGTCTCCGCCGGTCAGGGTATGGGCGCATGTCTTGCCATGGCCAACGAGCAGAACGCTTACGTATTGAGCGACAAGGCCACTTACCTCACCTTCAAGAAGAATCAGGGTAAATAATGACAGAATCTTTAGCCCGAGCGTTTTCACTGGTGTTTTCGGGAGATAAAGTTCTCTCCGAAATAATCCTTACTACGCTCAGAATGGCCTTTTCAAGCTCCCTTGCGGCACTCCTTATCGGAGTGCCGTCGGGGCTTTTGATTGCCGCCAACGAGTTTCCCGGAAAAAAAGCCGTGGTCATGTTCATAAGAACGTGCATGGGCTTTCCGCCGGTCGTTGTCGGCATTATTGTCTATATCCTGTTTTCGGGGATAGGTCCTTTTGGAAAACTGGGGCTTATTTATTCCGTCGAACTTATGATTATTGCGCAGGTTGTGCTCATCACCCCCATTGTGGCGGGCATGACCGAAACCGCCGCCAGCCCCATCTGCGACAGGCTTTCAGAGACAGCCAAGGGTCTGAGAATGGGCAAAAGCAAGGTGCTTGCGCTCACCTTTGTGGAAAGTAAATATCAGATAATAGCAGTATATCTTTTTGCTTTCGCAAGGGCGATGTCGGAAGTGGGCGCGGTTCAGATAGTGGGAGGAAACATTCTCCACAAAACCAGGGTAATGACTACCACCATCGCGCTTAACTATAACACAGGCGACTTTGCCTACGCAGTGGCGCTCGGCGTTATTCTTATGCTCATCGTAGTCGCCGTAAACCTCGCAGCCAGCCTTTTGCAGAGGGGGAAAAAGAGATGATAGAGATAAATGCGAAAAAGGTTTACGACGAAAACGTCGCGCTCGATGTCTCGTTCACTCTCGAAGAGGGCAAAAAGTACGCTCTCATCGGCGCAAACGGCTCGGGCAAGTCGACGCTCATAAAAATCCTTGCCGGCATTATCGATTTTGAAGGAAGGATAGAGAATCCCATTAAAGACATCGTTTACATGCCCCAGACAAGCTATGCTTTTGCTCTCTCGGTACGCACAAATATCTTATTGGCGTTTCCGTTCAAAGATAAAAACAAGCACAGCGCAGAGGTCGGGTAAATAATCGAGAAAATGGGTCTTGCCGAACTCAAAAACAAAAACGCCGGCCGACTTTCGGGCGGGGAGACGCAAAAAGTCGCTCTTGCAAGAGTGCTGATAAAAAAGCACGATATGCTATTATTGGACGAGCCCACTTCGGCGATGGACATCGAGTCGGCGCTGAGGATAGAAAAAACGATGATGGAATACGCGAAAACAAACAACACAACGCTTGTTTACGCGACGCACAGTCTTCGTCAAGCGAGTTTGGCCGACGAAATAATCTTTATGAAAGACGGCAAAATCGTTGAGAGAGGGGACAGCAAAACCATGTTGGAAAACCCCCAAAATGCCGCCACCAAACAATTTATAGACTTTTTCAGATATTTTCTATTGTATCGCCCGCTTTTACTATTCCGCCTTTAATTACTATTGTAAAAATGCCTTCCTTGGGCATGACGCACTGGCCGTAAAGCCTGGCGATTTCGCACCCTTGGTCGGCGTGGCACTTCTTTCCTATCTGGCTGACCTCGTGAATGCTGCCGCCGATTTTAAGGCGCGTGCCTACGGGCAATTCGTAAAGGGTAATTCCTTCGGTCGTGATGTTTTCGGCAAATTTGCCTTCGCAAAGCCCTACCGCCTTTTTATTTTCGCGGAACTTGTTTATGCTCTCGAGACCCAACAGGCTTACCTGCCTCTTTATCCCTTCGGAAGCGTGGGCGTCGCCATTTATGCCGAAATTCTCCACGCACTCGATAAAGTCTACGGGGTGTTTGCTCACGCCCTTCTTTTCACTGATATTAACCGCAATTACTTTTCCTGTCATCTTACAAAATCTCCGCTTTTTCCGCCTCTTTTTTCCAGAAGCTGTATATTTGCTATGGTCATTCTCTTATCAATCGCCTTTGCCATGTCGTAAACGGTCAGGGCGGCGACGCTTACGGCGTTTAATGCTTCCATTTCCACGCCCGTTGTTCCCGTGCATTTTACTTCGGCAAAAATATCTATGCCGTAATCTTTTATTTCAAAATTAATGTCTACGTTTGTCAAGGGTATATTGTGGCACATGGGTATTGTGTCCGACGTTCTCTTTGCCGCCATGATTCCCGCAACCTGCGCGACGGCCAGGACATCGCCTTTTTTGACCTTCCCTTCCACAATTGCCTTTAGCGTTTCAATCGCCATATGGACTTCGCTTTTAGCGCGGGCGTATCTCTCGGTGGGGGTCTTGTGTCCCACGTCTACCATTTTGGCGCGGCCCTGTTCGTTAAAGTGGGTAAATTCCATTTCAGCCTCCTATATTGAACATGTCGTCCCGAACTTCTCCCACCGAAAGGTTGTGGTGTTCGGGCTTTGCCTTTATACACTCGGCAAGGTAGTCGGTCAAAGCCTTTTCGTCGAAAAGATAGGGCTTTAGGTCATATTCGCGGCGGCAGTGCAGGCAGGGGATAAACGTTCCCTTTGCCGTCACTCTTATGCGGTTGCAGCTTGAGCAGAACTTATTGGAAATGGGCGTAATGAAGCCTATTTTCTGCCCGTTGTAGTCGTAGTAGGCGCAATTGTTTTCAAAACCCGTATACTTCAGGTCATACTTATTTATTATTTGCGACGCGGGTACAAAGTGCTTTTCAAAGAAGTCGCCCGTCGACTCAAACGGCATAAGCTCGATAAAGCGTAAGACCGCATTGTTTTTTGCGGAAAACCCGGCAAGATCGGGCAGGGCGTTTTCGTTGATTCCGCCCACAAGTACGGTATTGAGCTTCATAGGAAAGCCCAGTTCCTTTGCCTTATTTATTCCGTTCAGAGCGTCGGTAAGATTTCCGCCCGCGGTAATTTCTTTATATAAGTCGGGGTCAAGCGTGTCAATGCTGATATTAAGTGAGTGTAGTCCCGCCCGCTTCAGGTCTTCGCCCATATCGGCAAGCCGTACTCCGTTTGTAGTCATGGCGACGGTCTTGACAAGGGGTGAAATCTGCTCGACCAAGGAAACCACGCCGCGCCTTATCAGAGGCTCGCCGCCTGTTATTCTCACCTTGTCAATGCCGAGCGTGGTCAGCGCCTTTACTATCTTTACAAGCTCCTCGATTCTCAAAATCTCGTCGTGGGTGCATTTTACCGCGCCGTTAGGCATGCAGTAGCGGCATTTAAGGTTGCACAGGTCGGTGACCGAAAGGCGCAGGTAGTTTATGTTTCTTTGGTAGTTATCTAACATTTTATTATCTCGATTTCTCCGATTCTTTCAGTCGTGTAGTCGCCGAAAGCGTCAAATTTCTGCTTGATTTTTTCGCTCCTAAGAAGCCCAATGAGATTTTGCACTCTTTCGTCGGCGAGATTTTCTTCGGTGGTCAGGAAGGAGTATTCCTCATCGCCCAGCTTAATAAAGTCAAGACCCATAAGGTTTGCGGCAGAGCCTATCCCCAGCCCTGCGTCGGCGACGCCGTTTTCCACAGCCACCGCGACGGCGAGGTGGGTATTGTACTCCTTTTCGTATGATACGATGCTCTTCGGCGGTATTTTTTTCTGTTTTAACAGGTAGTCGAAAAGCACCCTTGTGCCCGAGCCACGCTGCCTGTTAGCAAAAGCATAGCCTTTTTCGGCGATTGTCTCGATATCCCTTATGTTAAGAGGATTGCCCTTGGGGAGAATAAGCCCTTGGCTTCTTCCCACCACACGGATAAGCGCCATGGTTTTGCCCGCAAAATACTTCTTTATATAAGGAATATTATATACGCCGCTCTCTTCGTCAAGAAGGTGTATGGGCGCGATGTGGCATTCCCCGCGAATAAGCGCCATAATGCCGCCCATGCTGCCCGTATGCGCGCTGGTTATGGGCATCTTGTCGCCGATTACGTCGATAATAAGGTCGTGGCTGCCGATAACAACGAGGTTCTTCTCGATTTTTTCCATGTCTTTAAGCAGTTCCACCTCGACCTCGCTCCCTTCGGAGATACCTTCGGACAGGCGGTCAATCTTTATTATGCCGTCGGCTTTGACCAGGGACATTATCTGCGCCGCGCCCCTCTCGAGCGGCGTCGCCACAGTCTTTCCACCCACCTTACCCATCGATACCCTGACTATTTCGGTGTTCTTAAAGGTCGAAGTAACGTTGCGGGTAAGGGTAGCGATAACCTTGCGGCGGAGGCGTGCGCTTTGTCCTTGCATTGCGTAAAGTATAGGTTTTACGAAAAGATCGAACACAATATACGCCGAAACGGGATACCCGGGTATGCCGATTACGGGCTTTTTGTTAATCTTGCCTAAGATTGTGGGCTTGCCGGGCTTTATGGCAAAGCCGTGGGCGAAAACTTCGCCGATACGCTCTATTACGTTTACGGTAAAGTCCTTGGTGCCTGCCGAACTTCCCGCGTTCACAATTACTATATCGTTTTCGGCGACTGCCTTTTTGAGCGCGTCCTCGAGAAGCCGTTCTTCGTCCTTCACGATCGGGTAAACGGCGGGGACAGCGTTGCATTCCAGCGACATGTTGGCAAACATCTTGGAGTTACTCTCCATAAGGCGGCCGTCCTTTAATAGTTCGGGGTCGTTTACCATTTCGTTGCCTGTGGGGATAATGCCGATTCTGGCTTTTCTGACAACTTCCACGGTCTTGTTGCCCGAGGCGTAGAGCGCGCCGATGTCGACAGGGCGAAGGACGCTTCCTGACGGCAAGACCATTTCGCCTTCCACTATGCTTTCGCCTTTGACGCGAACGTTCTGCCAGGGATAGGCGGGAGTGATTATCTGCACGGTGTTTTCGTCAAGGACAAGCACTTCCTCAATCATAATGACGGCGTTAAACGCGCCTTTTATGGCGTTGCCTGTGTTTACGTATACAAAGTCCTCGCCTATGTGTAAGGTGAGGGGAGTGTTTTCACTCGCCGAGGCGGTCTTTTCGGCGTTTACCGCAATTCCGTCCATGGCGGCGGCGTTGTACATCGGATCGCACTTTTTGGCAAATACCGCGTGATTAAGCACCCTGTTAAGCCCGTCGACTACGTTGATAAATTCGCCCTCAAGTTCGAGGTTGCCAAGATACGCAAGGTAATCGTTGTATAGCGATAAATCGTTGTTCTGAATATAGGTCTTTCTCATAATGGATATACCTCAAGAAGTTTTCCTTTGGGGATTCCTTCCTCGTTTTCGTCTATTATCGTGTAGCCGTCGGCTTCCGAAAGCATGCGGATAAGTCCCGACTTGTAGAATAAAGGCGTGGCGAGATACCCGTCTTTTGTAGCCTCAAGTCGTAACGGCATAACAGTCGCCCTACCGCTTGCGCTGGGAAAGTTTATCTTTGCTCGGGCGTGGATTCTGAGCGGCGGTTTAACGCCGAACGCATCGAATGCACCTTCAATAAACACCTTATCAAACGCAACCGACGCCGCCATGGGATTTCCGGGTAAACCGAGAACGAGTTTTTCCCCCACTGATGCCGCCATAGTGGGCTTGCCCGGTTTTAAAGCGATTCCTTCTATGAAAAGGTCGTCTGTAAATTCGAGAATGGCTCTCTTGGTATAGTCTCTTACGCCCACCGAGCTTCCGCCCGAAATTACCACCACGTCGCTTGCGTCAAGCGCTTTGCGTATTGCGGCAACAAGCCCGTTAAAGTCGTCTTTAATTATTACCGAATTTACTTCTTCGCCCAAGGTCTTTATCATAGCCTTAAGCAGGTGGGAGTTTATGTCTCTTATTCTGCCGCCGTCGACGGTTTCGCCTATGTCAATAATTTCGTCGCCCGTGGAGATAAAAGAAAACTTCATAGGTCTGACGACGGGTACTTCGGTCACTCCCGCCGCCGCGAGCACGCCGATTTTTGCGCTTGTAAGAATTGAACCGCGACTTAAAAGCAGTTCGCCTTCTCTATAGTCTTCACCTTTTGCGATTATGTTTTCGCCCCATCTTACAGGGGAGTAGACAAAAATCTCGTCACCGAGGCGCGATGTGTGCTCTATCATAACGACAGCGTCGGCGCCTTCGGGGAGCATGGCTCCCGTGGGCACATAGACCACGCCGTCGTCGGTAAGCGATATATAGGTTTTCTGACCCATTTTCGCTTCGCCGATCAACTTGAAAGTTACGGGCACGCTCTGGCTTGCACCCGAAAGGCAGGAGGCCTTAACGGCATACCCGTCCATCGCCGAGCGTAAAAACCGAGGCAGATTTTCGGGGGAATATACGTCTTTTGCAAGAATCCTTCCCGCGGACGCGTCCAGCGGGACAGTTATAAACGGATATGTTGAAAATCTTTGACTTATAAGTTTTTTCGCATCCTTTAGTTCCACAACTTTGAGCATCATTTCCTCCCGCAGTCGGATACCGTGCCGTTGAGAGTACCGATGCCGTGAACAAGGGGCTCGATGATAAACTCGAGATTTTCCCTGCATGCTTTTGGCGAGCCGGGAAGGTTGAGAATGACGGTTTTTTCGCGTATGCCGCATATTCCGCGCGTCAGTATTGCGCGGTTTGTGTACTTAAGTCCGTTACGGCGCATTGCTTCGGCAACGCCGGGGATTTCGCGGTCAATTACTTCCTTTGTCGTTTCGGGGGTAATATCGCGCAATGACATTCCTGTTCCGCCCGTGGTCACTACAAAATTAATGCCCTTATCGCATAAATCCATAAGCGCGGCTTTCAGCTTTTGGGCGTCGTCGGGAAGCAGGGTGTAGGATACCACATTGAAATCAAAGGAGGTAAGAATTTCTTCTATAACCTCCTTGCTCAAGTCCTTTCCGCCTTTTTCGGCTCTCGAATCGCTTAAAGTTATTATCGCAGCGGTGTACGTCATATCCTCAATATCCTTGTGTCGTTGGTGAGCAGGTCGACAATAATAATTTCGTCGTCATTCAAAGTGGATACGCCCGCAAGTACCTTTACCATTTCGCTGACCTCTAAAGTGGCGATATGGGCGGGTACGTAGGACAACGTGGGTCCCGGGGGAGGGGTCTGTCCCGAATCGTTGAGACGGGATAAGAGTTTGCTTTTCGGACGGATGACAGCCATTTGTCCGAAAAGTCCGTTTATCGCGCCGTGAATTACGGGTATGTTGTACTCCTCGCCGATATCCTGCAGTAAAAAACGAGTTTCTATATTGTCGGTAGCATCAATTATAACATCAAATTCCTTTAAAATAAAGGAATTAGCCCTTGTTAAACGCTCTTTTACCACGGTAAGTTTTGCCGTGGTATAATGTTGCACAACGTCGCGGGCGCATTCGGCTTTGCTAAGCCCCATGGTAAGGTCGGAACAGAAAAGCTGCCTGTTCATGTTGCCGGGGCAAAACACGTCGCCGTCGCAGATCAGTATTTCTTTTGGGTTAAGCCTTGCGGTAAAGCTTATTATGTTGCCGCCAAGACCTCCCGCACCGATTATGGCAATGCGCTTATCGGCGATACATTCGAGAAGCTTATCGACCATATCAGCCTCCCGACGCGGGCGACATAACGAAGACCGTGTCCCCGTCTTTTAGCTCGGTCTTGAATTTCCTGAGCTTTAAGAAGTTGGTCCCGTTGACCATAATGACCGAGTTTTTAAGCTCTTTGACCGAGTACACGGGGTATTCCGCCGCAAGTTTTTCTATCACTTCCTCGACGGTCGACGCATCCGTTGTCCACTCTTTCATCTTGTAGCTTAGGCGATACAGCCCGAAAAATTCCACCTTTATCATAATTCCACTCCTTATTTTACGAGAATTCTGCCCTTGTCCTGCTCGATGGGACGCTTGAAAATGGGATCCTCGTCCAGTTTGTCTATGCCGTAATATCTGAGAGTCGAAGCTTTGACCATGCCGTTTTCATCCCAGCCTCTGCCCTTGTAATACTGCCTCTTTAACTTGGCGTGCGGGACTTTGGTGCGGGCGTCGCCCTTTATCTGCTCTTCGTCGGTGAGGCGCTTGGGGAGCTTGTCGTCCTTTTCGGTAATGCCGAGGCGGGTGTTGATTAGTCTCTCGAGGTTGAAGCCTCGCGCGCCGAGTTTCATAAGTCTGCCCATGTTGAGCTTCATTCCTGTAGCGTAAGATATGGCGACGGGGTGGGGGAGCATGGCGGTAAGGTTGACCTGCATGAGTCCCGGGTACTTGTTGACTATCTTAAGCACGGGCCCGAAATAGGGGAATGCGAAGTTGACAATGCGCGTCATAACGCTGTTGGGCTTTGCGATAAGGAAGAAGGGGAAGAAGGCGTACGTTGTGAACAGGCAGCTTCCGCCTGCGCTGGCGCCTTCCATCAGGTTTTGGAACATGATGCCCAGCTGCGCTTTGCCGTGGGTGGTGTAGGGGTCAACGGAAAGTCCCAGACCTTCGAGAACGACTTCGTAGCCTGCGTTAAGGTGGCAGCCGCCGCGGTTGGAAACCGAATACCCTAAGCCCTGACCCACCGCGCCGCGGGGTTCGTATGCCGAGAGCTCCATGCCCTTGGACTGGATGCAGTATTCTTCTCCGCCGAACTGCTGACTAAGCCTTCTCGAGCCTTCGGCGAGCTTGTCGCCCACTTCATTGCGCCTGAAAGCGATGTCGCGGATGACTTCGGTTATGTTGTCGGTCTTGCCGAATTCCAGGCCGTTGTTCCATATTCCTCTCTCGTTGAGTTCCATTGCAAAGGCGATGGTGCCCGCCGTGGATATGGTGTCCATACCGAGTTCGTCAAGTTCGTAGTTCCACTCGATTATCTTGTGAAGATCGTCGTTTAATATATTTGCGCCCATAAGTCCCATGATTTCCACTTCGGGACCTTTGACGATGTGCCCGTCGAGGTTTACCATTCTCGCGCACTGAATGGGGCAGGTTATGCAACCCCTGTTTGCGACGAGGTATTTCTCCGCCATTTCTTCGCCCGAAATTTTGCGGAAGCCTTCGAATTTGCCTGCCGTAAAGTTCTTGGTGGCGAGAAGGTTTTTCTGGTTCATTACGCTGAGCAAAGCGCCCGTGCCGAGTTTGGGCAGCTGTCTGCCCGTCAAAGGATGGGCTTTAAGACGTTTTACCCATTTCTTTTTAAGTTTCGCGAGTTTTTCGGGGTTGTAAACAGGTTGCTGGAAAACGCCGTAGGCGGTGATTGCCTTGAGATTTTTACTGCCCATTACCGCGCCCACGCCGCCGCGGCCCGCCGCGCGGTCGTTGCTGACGGCGCATGCGTATCTTACCATACTTTCGCCCGCGGGTCCTATGACAAGCTTGCCGCTCTTGCCGCCGATAGCCTGCTGAGTTTCGCCCGTGAGCATGCCTTTAAGGTGGCTTGCGTCATTGAACCGCACGTCGGTGTCGGTGATTTCCACCCAGGTGAGAGATTCGCTCTTGCCGGTAAAAATTACGGCGTCGTACCCCGCGCGTTTTAAGCTCAAGCCGAAGTTTCCGCCGCAGTTACTTGATGTGAGAATGCCCGTTAAGGGGGAAATTGCGCTGACGTTGAAGCGCGAGGAGCTGGGGCAGCCCGTGCCGTTAAGAGGGCAGCTGGTCACTACCAGCACGTTTTCGGGAGAAATGGGGTCTATGGGGGACTTAATAAAATCGTAAATTATCCTTGCCGCCAGAATTTTACCTCCCACGAACATTTCTCTGTCCTTGTCGTAGAGGGGATATTCTTCCCAGGTTTTTGCCGTAAGGTCGATTTTGAGAACTTTTCCCGCGTATGCGCCGTATTTTGTAGCCATTTTAATACTCCTTAATATATGAGATTTGATAAACTGAGTGCTCTATATAATAGTAGCATATTGAAATTTTCAATTCAAGATACATATTTTCGGTCGAACTTGTAAAAAGGTGTCGGTCTTGACATTTTTCCAAATTGGTGTAGAATAAAAATTGCCCATTGTGGCAGGGAGAAAAATAGCAGCGGGCTTATGAAAAAAAAATTGCCGATAATACTTGTTTTGCCCACCATTCTTCTGTGTTTTCTGCTCACTTCTTGCCGTTCTGACAGGCCGCTTGTCTACAGTAACCCGAGTTACTTCGGCGCGGCGTTGAGAGCGGTTATTTATTGTAAAAAGGATATTTTTTCGACTTTTGCCGAAAATGCCGACATATTGCTGGACAACCTTGACAAAAGCTTCAACGAGCAGCATGAAAATTCCGACATCGGGCGTTTTAACGCGTCGGTGGACGGGGAGAAAATTCCGGTCGGCGAAGAAACCTACAATCTTATCCTCAGAGTGAAAGAAACCTATACCCTTACGGGCGGAGCGTTTAACCCCTGCGTGTGGTACCTTACCGACCTGTGGGGCTTTTCTTCGCGCTTTTCAACGTCTGCCAAAGCCGAAACTCCCTACGACCGCGAGTATTCGGGCGAATATCTCCCCTTGCCCGGGCAGAAATACGTCGAGGCGTTTAAAACCCTTGCCGACTTTGACAAGGTGCTGTGTTATGAGGAAGAGGGAAGTTTTTACCTCGAAAAGCAGAACACTCTCGTGACGGTGGAGGGCGTTGATTACTATGCAAAGCTCGACCTCGGCGGGCTGATAAAAGGCTATGCGACCGAAAAGCTTGCGCTTCTTGCGTCATCACTGGGAATTGGACGCGGATACATAAGCTACGGTACAAGCAGCGTCGTCGCGCTGGAAAACAGCAAGGGAAAAGAGTTCGATCTGACCCTGACAAACCCGAGAAGGAGCGAAAACGCTCCCGACAGTTTCCTCAGGACCAGCATAAAGGACATAAGCGTGTCCTCGAGCGGCGACTATGAAAGGTATTACGAAATTGACGGCGTTAGGTACTGCCACATAATCGACGCAAATTCAGGCGCGCCTGTTAACAACGGCATTATTGCCGCGACGGTAATCTGTGCTGACGCGACGTTTGCCGATATGCTGAGCACCGCGTTAATTGTCATGGGCAAGGAAAAGGCGCTCGAGTTTATGGCGTCGGAATTTGTGTCGGAAAACGGTGTGAAAATCGTTTTTGCTCTAAATGCAGGCGAAAAGTACGAAGTATACACAAACATGGCGGAAGATATCGCGATAACCGACGACAGGTTTTCGCTTGCGGCATGAGATACACGCTTGACAAACTTAAAGAGCAGAAGTTTTTCTGCCGCGGGGATATATTGGTCTATATCCTTATCGCCGTCATTACGGTGGTTGTTATGTGCGTTTTCCTCATTCCCGAAAGGCAAAACGCGCTCGAAAGGATAAATATCTATTACGACAACGACCTTGTTTACGTTTTCGATATGGAGACAAGACAGGGAAAAACAGCTTCGGGATATGAAAATATTATCGCCGAGGACTACAGCGGAGAGACGATACGTGTTACAATAGTAACGGACAAGGGAGAAAATGTGGTGGAAATAGGAAGTTCTTACGCGCGCATGGCGAGTGCCGATTGCCGTTTTGCCGACTGCGTAAGGAGTTTTCCGCCCATTAAGGAAGGCGGCGACATTATTGTCTGCCTGCCCAACAAAATTACGGTTACGGGTGAGGGCGTTGCTGTAAGCAACGAGATAAGGTTATGAAAGGGGGAGCAAAGAGAATAACCGTTCTTGCCGCGTTCACGGCGATCAGCCTTGTGATGTTTACGGTGGAAAGTCTTATCCCTACTTTCATTCCCGGCGCGAAAATCGGGCTAAGCAACGTGTTTACACTGCTTGCACTATTCCTGCTCGGACCCTATGACGCCGTTATTCTCGTCGTTGTAAGGACCGTGCTCGGAAGCATAATCGGCGGAAATCTCTCCGCCATTATGTACAGCCTTACGGCGGGAATAGTCAGCCTCGCCGTTTCCGTTGTTCTTTACCGTTTTGCTTTCGGAAAGGTCAGCATTACGGCGCTGAGCGTTTCGGCGGCGGTCGTTCACAACATCGTTCAGACGGCGGTATTCTGCCTGGTGACGGGGACGACGCAATGGTTTTACTACCTTGTATACCTTGTGCCCATAGGTATAATTTCGGGGCTTTGCGTAGGGGTAATCACCCTCGCAATGATAAAATATATACCTGTGAGCTTTTTCGAGAAATATATAGTAATTCGATAGGAGGTTTTTTGTGGCTAAAAAAGGCAAAACGATATTTCAGCCGGGAATAAAAATACCCGATATGAAATATCTCACTGAAGACCATGCGATAGAGAAGATGCCGCCGCCCAAGACGGTCTACATCTCCATGTCGCAGGGAGCGGGCGCGCCCGCAAAACCCATTGTGAAAGTCGGCGACAGAGTCAGAAAAGGGCAAAAAATAGCCGAGGCGCAGGGTCTGATATCTTCCAACGTCTATTCCAGCGTTGCGGGAACGGTGGCGGGGATTCAGGACATCGTAAACGCCATGAACACTACGGTGACTTTTGTCATAATAGAAAACGACTTTTCGGAAGAAGAGGAGTTTTTACCGCCCATTGAGAACCTGACGAGAGAGACTATCATCGAGCGCATACGCGAGGCAGGCATTGTCGGCTTGGGCGGAGCGGGATTTCCCACGGCGGTAAAACTCAGCCCGCCGAAACCCGTCGAAATGCTGATACTTAACGGCGCCGAATGCGAGCCGTATCTTACCTGCGACTACAGGCTGATGATAGAAAAGAGCGAAGAAATCGCAAAAGGCGCGCGTTATATGGCAAAAGCCCTGGGTGTGGACAAGATAAAGATAGGAATAGAAGAAAACAAGCCCAAAGCTATTGAAATATTCCGCAAGATGGACGGCATTGAGGTAGTAAGCCTCAAGAAAAAATACCCGCAGGGAAGCGAAAAAGGCTTAATCTACGTTTGCACAAAGCGCAAAGTGCCCGCCTGCAAAATGCCCTTTGACGTGGGCGTGGTCGTGCAGAACGTCGCTACGGCTTATGCCGTTTACGAGGCGATTGAGAAGGACATCCCCCTCTATCAGCGAGTGCTGACCATAACGGGCAAGGGCGTCAACAATCCCAAAAACCTCTGGATAAGAATAGGAACCAAGACCGACGAGATTATCGAATTCTGCAGCGGACTCAACAAGGACGGCATTAAGATAATCCGCGGCGGTCCAATGATGGGCAAGGCGATGTACCAGGCCGACGGCTATGCGAAGAAGACCGACGCGGGCGTGGTGGTATTGACCCAGGCCGAGACCAATACGTCCAAGCAATCCAACTGCATAAACTGCGGCAGGTGCGCCAAGGCGTGTCCCATGCACCTTATGCCCATGAAGATAGACGACTACGCGCTTACCGAAAGGTACGAAATGGCGGGTAAATTCGGAGTAATGCTATGCCTTGAATGCGGCTGCTGCTCCTTTGTATGCCCGGCAAAGCGTTCCCTTGTGCAGAGCATAGTTTTATGCAAGCAGAAACTGCGCGCCAAGGAAAGGAGGTAATATAATGGCAAAGATTATAGTCAGCGACTCTCCTCACATAAAAGGCCCGCGCACTACAAAAGGCATAATGCTCGACGTCATCATCGCGCTTGCCCCTGCGTTTATTGCAGGCTGTGTGTTCTTCGGAGTTAAGGCGTTTTTGGTGGTGCTCCTTAGCTGCGCGACCTGCGTGATTACCGAATTTGTGTACCTTCTTATCTGCAAAAAGAAGTTTATCGAAATACTTAAGGACTTTGACTTCAGCTCTCTTGTCACGGGACTTCTCATCGGGTTAACATTGTCCGGCGAAACTCCCCTATATATACCCGTGCTTGCCGGCGTTTTCGCAATCGCCGTTGTCAAGATGCTGTTCGGCGGGACGGGACGGAACATCGTAAACCCCGCCATTGCCGGCAGAGTATTTGTGTTTATCGCGTTCAGCAGTACTATGACGAGCGGTTACCCCGACCCTGTTTTCGGAGCGTTGTTTTCGGACGGAATTACGTCGGGCGCGACAATTGCGAGCGGAGCTACGCCCCTTACAAGCCTATTGGACGGAACGATAACCTTAAGCAACCTCGACATGTTTCTCGGGACGGGTCTTGCGGGTTGTCTCGGCGAAACGTCAAAAGTCGCGCTTATAGCGGGCGGCATTTACCTCGTAATTAAACGCGTTATAAACTGGAAGTGGCCTGTTATTTATATAGGTGTGACGGGACTTATCGCGGTTGCGTTAAACAAATTCGACTTTTCGCTGTTTTTGCCGTCCGTACTTTCGGGCGGACTTATCCTTGGCGCAATCTATATGGCGACCGACTACGTCACCAGCCCCTCGACCGACAAGGCGTGCTATATCTATTACACGGCTATGGGCGTGCTTACGGCGGTTTTGAGGCATTTTACCAAGATTGAGGTAGTCAGCTTTGCGATACTTTTGATGAACCTTGTAATGCCCCTGCTTAACTTCAGACCGAGAGCGTTCGGCGAGCCTTCGTTTTTTGACAGGGTTAAGCAAAAGGCGGCAGAAAGGAGGGCAAAATGACGCTTAAAGAGTTTTTGAAGAGCAAGACCTTCATATGTATCGTTGTGTTGCTGGTCATTGCCCTTGTGTGCGGCGGGCTTCTGGCAATTATGAACGACCTTCTCGCCGTAACCGAGGAGGAGAAGATGCAGCGCGCGATTAAGAAAATCTACGGCGGCAACGTCGATTATGAAGAAATAGCGGTTGCCGAAGAGTATAAGACCAACGAGTTCGGCTCTGTCGACGGCGTGTACGCTTTCAAGGACGGAAACTACCTCATCAAGACTACGGGCGGCAAAGGCTTCCAAGGCGGCACGGTTACACTCTGGATAGTTGCCGAATACAAGGACGGAGCGTTTGAGGGCTTTAAGTCGGTGGCGGTGGATTCTTACGAAAAGCAGACGCTTATGTCCAGCTTTGACGACAATTTTACGGGCGTCTATTCCTCCGACAGGAGTGACAGAGGCGTAAAGGAAGGCAAGAATTTCGGACTGCAGAATTCCGACAACGAGATCGGCAACATAGTTTCGGGCGCGACAAGAACGTCCAACGCCTTTAACAACGCCGTCAATGCGGCGCTTTACTATATCCGAAACGTGCTGGAAGGAGGTAAATAATGAACAAAGCAAAATTCAAGTCAATTACCTCAAACGGGATACTGAAAAACAATCCCACCTTAAGGCTTGTCCTTGGCACCTGCCCGACCCTCGCTCTTACCGCGTCTGCTTTCAACGCCGTGGGCATGGGGGTGGCGATAATCTTTATACTGACGCTAAGCAACACCATAATCTCGCTTTTGCGCAAGATTATCCCCGATGAAGTGAGAATACCCGCTTACGTAATGATAATCGCGACGCTGGTGACAATTGTGAGAATGTTCCTTGAAAAATTCATTCCTACGCTGTATGAGGCTTTCGGCGTGTTTCTCCCGCTTATCGTCGTCAACTGCGTAATCCTCGCGAGAGCCGAAAGTTTTGCCAGCAAAAACCCCGTATTGGATTCGGCTTTAGACGGATTTTCCACAGGTATAGGCTGCGCCATCGCCATGGGAATTATCGGAATTATCCGCGAGATACTCGGAAGCGGCAGCTTTTTCGGAATAAAACTTTACGACTTCAGAATCGAATTTTTTACTTCTCCCGCGGGCGCGTTCTTTGTGTATGGACTGACTATCGCGGCGTTCAACGCGACGTATAAGGCAGTGGAAAACTACATTCACAAAAAGAATTTCGCACTGCAGCTTAAAGAGCTGACAAAGGAGGCGAAATAATGGGAACGTTTTTAATAATTATAGTAATGGCGGTATTTGTAAATAACTTCGTCGTCGTCCAGTTTTTGGGAATATGCCCGTTTTTAGGTCTTTCCAAGAGCAGGATCAACGCGCTCGGCATGGGCGTGGCTGTGACGCTGGTAATGACAATAACCTGCCTTATCACATATCCCATCTACAAGTACATCCTTGTGCCGCTGGGCATTCAGTACATGGAAATCATCGTGTTTATCTTCGTAATCGCGGCACTTGTCCAGATGCTGGAGAAGATAATTAAGAAGTTTTTGCCCGCGCTGTATAAGGGCATGGGAATTTACCTGCCGCTAATAACGACCAACTGCGCCGTTTTGGGCGTAGCCGAACTCGTCATTGACAACAGCGCAATGGCGACCCTTATCGGAATTGAGACGATGAACCTCGGCTATTCGGTGTTGTACGGTTTGTTTTCGGGCATAGGGTTTCTGGTTTCCATTCTGCTTCTTAGCGGACTCAGAGAAAAAATCGACTATCTCGACCTTCCTAAGTCATTTAAGGGTTTCCCCGTTACTATGGTGGCGGCATGCTTTATGGCGATGGGCTTTTATATTTTCAATTTCATCAAGTGAGGAGTTATAAATGTACTGTTTATTAAATGCAACCGTAAACTGGATAAACGTGCTTATTGTGCTGGGAATTATCTCGGCGCTGGCACTTGTTTTCAGCGTGTGCATTCTCATAGTTACAAAGGTCTGCCATATCAAGGAAGATGAAAAGGTGGTCAGAATATTAAGTCACCTCGCGGGC
>DAOSYK010000003.1:0-107964 GCA_035381305.1 Clostridia bacterium | reverse complement strand
CAGGTATGCTCCTGTAAATTATTTCATATTTTATCTGCTCTGATGGTTCGTGCTGCTGCCCGCGCTGTTTCCTTGAAAAGCACAGGTTTTTTTGACGAGCTATCGGTTAGAAAAGCGGTGTGTAGCGGATTGTGATCCGTTGCATCACGCTCGACCGCTACTTAATAGCGGTCGCCTGAAATTCATGGTAAATTGAGCAGACATAGAAACCCTCCAGACTGGTGAGCTTGAAGGGTTACGGTATTGCTTATTCAGGCATGAAGATAGACCCGCCAAACTCACGCTTTTTTGTAGCGCTTTTTTTAATTTGATCGAAACAAACGAATTGCGCCGCGTGAAAAAACACCATCTAATAGCTGTATATCTCCCTTGGCAATGATCAGCCCAAGTCCAGTTCCTTTTTCAGTATTGAAGGTCGGCATGATTCATCTCAATTGTCGTGCGGGCCTTCATCCAACTTTTTTATCGCTTTTCTGAATTCTTTCGCAAACACAATACCAGTACAGATCACCGCAGCAGTATCTGAAATCGGTTCGGCAAGATACACGGCTACTGTCTTATCAGGTAGCAGCATGGGGAGAAGATAGATGAGTGGGACCAACATGATAAATTTTCGGAATACTGCTACGAAAATTGAAGTCTTGGCATTCCCGAGGGAGATAAAGGTCATCTGGCAGGCTATCTGAACGCCCATAATAAACATGGCACCGGCGTAGATACGTAATGCACTTTTAGTATACGCCACCATTGCGGTATCATTTGTAAATAATGAGGCAAAAACCTGCGGAAATATCTGCACGGCAACCCACAGCAATACGGAATAGGTACAGCAACAGATCAAAAGCAGTCGAAAGGTCTGCTTGACACGAGCTGAATTGTGAGCACCAAAGTTGTAGCTGAAGATCGGCTGAGCACCTTGCGCAAAACCCTGCATCGGCAGCATGGCAAACTGCATCACAGTGCTCAGAATCGTCATGGCACCCACGGCAATATCTCCGCCATATTTCAGCAAGGAGGAATTGAAGCAGATAGAAATGATGCTTTCGCTTGCCTGCATTATAAACGGAGCTGCACCCAGTGCTACGCAGGACAGAAGGACATTGTCAAATCTGATATTTTTCATCCGGAGCTTGATGCTGCTTTTTGGGGAAGTGAGAAAATGAATTACCCACACGCAACTGATTCCTTGAGATATGATTGTCGCCAGAGCTGCTCCGCGCACCCCCATGTTCATGCCGAAGATCATGATTGGGTCAAGGATAATATTACAGATTGCCCCGATCAAAACCGTGTACATGCTTACTTTTGCATAACCCTGCGCCGTGATAAATGCATTCATGCCCAAGGTTAATTGTACAAAGACGGTACCAATCGCATAGATGTTCATGTACTGGGATGCATAGCCGATGGTGTTTTCACTGGCCCCAAACATTAAAAGCAAGGGTCGGTTCCAAATTAGCAGGGCTGCGGTAAGCACAGCGGAGATTACAAGCTGCAAGGCAACGCAGCTGCCCATAATGTGCTCGGCTCCCTCGTCGTTTTTTTTGCCCATCTCAATGGAAGCATTGGGCGCTCCTCCCATCGCAACCAGCATGGCGAAAGCCGACACGATGATAATGAGCGGTGTGCACACGCCCAGACCGGTAAGCGCCAACCCGCCAACCTCTGGCATATGGCCGATGTAGATACGATCCACAATGTTGTATAGAACATTGATCAGTTGGGCAAGAATTGCTGGTACAGAAAGGCGAAACATAAGCGGCCTGATTGGTTCTGTACCGAGGAAACTCTTATCTTCATTATGTGCCTTTTCCATAATTGTCCTCCGTTTCTTTTGTCTTTCCATCAGTCCGTTGATTCTTTCGGTTTCACGTTGTAGAAGCGGCGGACATTGTCAATGATTCGATCAAAAGAGTCGAAGAACTGCCTTTTCTCATCTTCCGAAAACCCGTCACCGATCTTTTTCATGAATTCTTCCTGTTGTTCTTGCCCATAACGGACTATCTCATCGGCCTTTGGAGTAATAAACAAACAAATCCGCTTTCTATTCGCCGAGTCTACTTTTTTGCAAATGTACCCTTTTTTATAAAGCTCGTCTGTCGCCAGTGAGACGTGAGATTTGGATATTTTTCGTACAGATACAATATCGGCAGCCGTATTAAGGCCGCCGTTGTTCGCAAGGAATAACATAACATCTACTTCTATTGCCGAGAGAGAATATTTGTTCATAACTTTTCTGCGGTGAAAATTATAGGCGCTTTCAACTTCTTTGAGCATGTTCCAAAAATTGTTTTTCATATGTAATTACCTCACGCACCTTAGTGTTCGATTTTGAACACGTAAAATTATAGTTCAAAATCGAACGGTTGTCAAGACGAAAATCTGATAGGGCATGTTTTAAAATGCTAATTCGATAGGGTTATCTTAGATGGTGAGCATAAAAAAATAATTACTTTTTCCTTATTGAAAAAATCATTTCCCAATCAAACCAGCAAACGTTTTGACCCCACGTCATGTTCAGGTGTTCCTCGGAGTTGTGCCGCACTCGCCATGTTCTACATTACCATACGAACAATACTAATTGTCCCTATTTTACTATCATCTCCAAAGGATAGCTCCCCCTCGCCTTTATGCAGCGAGGGGGAGCCGAGAGCTTCATTCATTCATGAGTCTTTTTAATTTCGCCAAGATTTTTATCTTTCGGTCGTGAATGGTCCGCTGTGGAACACCAGTTTCTCTGGACACCTGATGCTCGCTTTTATTATCAAAAAACAGAGCGGTAATCAACTTCTGTTTTTCCGGGCTGAGACGCTTGAGGCAGGTTAGCATTTTTTCGATCATCACGGCCTTCCTTGAGTATATGCAGGATTATGACAAATTGGTGAGCCTGCTTCTTAAAAAACTGGATGGCCCGGATGAGGATGTTATTTTCGGTACAATCGCCTTGTTTACATTAGAATGGAAATATAATGTAGAACTGTTTTATTCCTGTGCAGTCAATGCGGAAGAAGCAGGAGTTCAGGATGTTCCGGTGCATCGCCTGGCAGGATTATGCGCCGAACTTTCGATGCCGTTAGCACCGGATTTTACACAGATGCTTCATACAGAAAGTCGATTTGTCCTACACAGGCTGAAACTGGTACCAACCGTATATTCTGCATCAGAATCAGATTGGGATGAAGTAAAAGATAAAATATGCCATTATCAGACGGCCAGATATTATATTGAGAAAGAGATTGTACGCAAATGGGATATGGCAGGTTTCTTTGCCCGATACACCACAAGAGAACAGTGGGCAAAATTCTTCCAGGAACACTATGATTTAAGACAAATCTACGCTCCAAAGGAATGGAATAATAATCCCGTCGGTCATTTCTTACGTAAACGAACTGTCTGCGACCTACGCGCAAAAAACAGCATACGCCGCTTTCGACACCAGCCTCGAAGCATACCTTCTCAAAAGGCTTTCCGACCTGTCGGCAAAACTTCTTGAGAAACTTACCGCACTTGAGAGCGCAGTGGAGAAAGCCGACAAAGAAACCGAAATCGAGCATAAGGCTTCCGCCTACAGTAAATCGGTTGTCGCCGCCATGGGAGCATTACGTGAAGTCGTCGACGCAGCCGAACAGCTCGTCGCAAAGAAGCACTGGTCACTCCCGACCTATGCCGAACTTCTCTTCGGAGTTATCTGATTTAGCTAAAAAATCGGTTTTAGCCAACAACCTTCCGCCTCGGCGGGAGGTTTTTTTATCGGCGCACGGCTTTTCAAAAAATATTCTTGTTAAAAATATATCGTTTCCCCCTGCCTGTTTATTGCCATTTTTGCGGAAAGGGGTATAATAAAGCTGAATACTATCCTTTAACAACCTTTAAGGAAAAACAGAATAAGGAAAAAGATGGAGATAATATCCGAGTACCGCTCAAAGCGTTTATTTCCAATGATATTGAGTCTGAAGAATACGCGCAAAAAACGGCGGAATGTCCCGTTTGCCGACGCGGCAAAGTTATTCCCCCGCCCGTTCATGAAGTCAATGAGGAAATGGAAAAGCTATAAAAACAGAGGAAACCTAAGGTGAAAAAAGAATTGTTCAGTATCGGCGGCATTCCCGCGATTTTGTGGGGGGATGAGTCGGACAAGATATACATTTTTGTTCACGGCAAGATGAGCAGAAAGGAGTATGCCGAGCAGTTTGCGCAAATTGCCGAAAGCAAAGGGTATCAAACTTTGAGTTTCGACCTTCCCGAGCACGGTGAAAGAATGGATAATTCCCGTTGCGACGTTTGGAACGGAATGCGCGACCTTAACATTATTGCCGATTATGTTTTCGCAAAATGGAAGCATGTTTTTCTTTTTGCCAACAGCTTAGGCGCATATTTTTCCTTAAACGCCTACGCCGACAGGCCTTTTGAAAAAGCCTTATTCCTATCGCCCGTCGTCGATATGAAGTGGCTTGTCGAGCACATGATGCTATGGTCGGGTGTTACCGAAAAGGAGCTTAAAGAGCGCAAGGAAATCGAGACCGATATCGACACTCTCCGCTGGGATTATTATCAGTACATACTTGCCCATCCCATCACCGGGTGGTCCATTCACACGGCAATACTTTTCGGCGGCAAGGACAGTCTCCAGACCCTCGAAAGCCTTAAAATTTTCGCCGACAACTTCAAATGCAAACTAACCGTATCGCCGCAGAGCGAACATCCTTTTATGGGGCAAGGCGATTATGAGACAGTGGGGGAGTGGATAAAGGAGAACATATAACAAAAAAGGGGGTAACGTCGATGAAAGACCTATACGAAAAATTTGCGTACGATTATGACCAGTTCGGGCCGATAGAGGCGTACCTTGGCGATGAGAGGACGTTTTTCAATAAGATTTTTTTTGAACACGGAGTAAAAGACGTTCTCGATTGCGCTTGCGGGACTGGACAGCACTTATATATGCTGGCGCAGTCGGGATACAATGTCGCCGGCAGCGATTATTCGCAGTCTATGCTGGATGTTGCGCGTGAAAACCTCGCAAAAAGAGGATATGATATTCCCCTTTATCAATGCGATTTCCGCTATCTTGAGAAGGCGTTTGACGCAAGATTCGACGCAATTGTCTGCCTTACAAACTCTTTGCCCCACCTTCATGAGGACGAGGACCTGATCACCGCGTTAAAGTCCATGAAAAACCGCCTCAATAACGGCGGCTTGCTTATCCTGACTCAGGGCACAACGCATTTTACTCTTGACTTGCCCGCAATCGAAGTCGTCGTCAACAGACCCGACTTTTCCAGGGTTTTTGTTAAGGAGCATGACGAGAAGTTTCAGACCATTCACGTGCTTGACCTGTTCCACAGCGAAAAGCGGCTTGAAAGTAATCAATATGACATAGTCTACAGAATTCTTCTCGACGAAGACTACAAGAGATTGCTCTCTCAGGCGGGATTTAAGGATATTCGCTTTTACGGCGACTACCAGATGAATGAATACAACCAAAAGAGCTGGCGGCTCATCGTCGTAGCTCTGGCGGAGTAATCATGATTGAGTCTGACAACATATTTTCCATTCCCGAAAAAGCCATTGAGGACGTGTCAGATACGCTCGACAAAAAAGATATAGACCGTCTCGTCGATTGTCTTTCGCTGAAAAAAGACGACATAAGATACAAGGTTTTTGTACCTTATGGCGACGACAATGACGAAACAAGATTGCCTCAAATTTATGATGGGATATATTCATATTTCAAAAAACAGGGATACAAGAATTATAGTAACAGAAAACGGCGCGGTTATTCCGCGCCGTTTGTCAATTCTGTCAGTTGTTCTTTGCTCTTTCGTTTGAGGGAGTCGTCCATGGCGATTTTGCTTATCATGTCGCGCATTATTTTGTCAAGCTCGCTGTTTTCGGTGTAATCGGCGGGCGCGATAAAGTCCACGCGGTCGTCTTTGATGAGGTCTTCCACCTTCTTCCGCTCGCCCTTGGGATATACCGCGATCGAGTAGCCGCCGTTTACCTTTACCAACTTCATGCAGGGGATATCGGTCATTCCGTCGCCTATGTATATCATGTTGCGGAAAGGCACGGGTCTTTCACTCTCGGGCGCGTATTTGTTGAGGTCAAAGTCGTTGGAAATGTCGAGAACGCCCTTGTTGATGCGGAAGAGGAATTGAGTTTTTGTGGTGTAGTTTATAACGTTTTTCGGCCAGCAGGCGACGCCGTTTTCGTCGTACAGAAATTCGCAGGCGAACACCTCGCGGAAGTTTTTAAAAATGCTGGAGCCTTCGATAATTTCTTTAAGTCCCGAGGATATGATGTAATGCTCGATAGTGATGTTCATCTCGTCGCCCAGCTCTTTTATGCGGGAAAACCATTCTTCCACGCCTTCGAAAAATTCGAGGTCTTTGCCGAGTTCCACAAAGTCGTTGCGCCAGATTCTTTGCTTTGCCGCCTTTGCCTTGTCGAGCATGAGGTACATATATGCGAGGACTCTGTCCATTTTTCTGGTCGCGGCAAGGTCGGTCGCTTCCTGCCAGAACTCGTCGGCTTTCATTTTGACGCGGGGAATGAAACTATACTCCTGCATGTCTTTGGTGCAGAGAGTCTTGTCAAAATCGTACATTATCGCGAGAATAGGTTTTTTATCGGTCATAATTTTACCTCTCATCAGCTTTACTTATCGGCGCGCTGGATTTTTCCGTCGCTGCCGTGGACGACGAGCCTTGTGCCTTGGCGCAGGCTGATTACCCTGCCGATTTTTATAGCTTCGGCTTTGGTCTCGGTGTTGACGCTGGCGCGGTTTGCCCCTTCCCTTACGACGCTCCAGCCGTTTTTGCTCGGCACTACGTGATGTGTGCTATTTGCCATAACTGCCTCCCGTGTAATTTTCGCTCTCATAATACCATATTACCACAATATTTTCATTATTGAAGGGATTTTGATACCGAATACTATTGTAATGGGCATTTTTTTGATTTATTATATAGGGAGAAAGTCAAAGGGGAATTTTATGCCGAATTACAGAATTGACGAGTGGTGCGGGGCTCTTGCGGGAATTGAAAGGGAATTCAAGGTCGAGTGGAACGCCGGACTTTATAAATTGGGCGGAAAGATGTTCGCGA
Source organism: Clostridia bacterium (assembly GCA_035381305.1). Taxonomy (GTDB): domain Bacteria; phylum Bacillota; class Clostridia; order Christensenellales; family DTU072; genus CAG-1782. The sequence goes on along the minus strand of DAOSYK010000003.1, from coordinate 100,858 downwards.
TGATCGGGCACAATAAGGAAGGCGAGGAGATAATCTCCCTTAAAAACAAGCCCGAAAAAAATGAAGCGTTGCGTGCGGCATATGCCGACATCACGCCCGGGTATTACCTTAACAAAGCCCATTGGATTTCGATTAAACTTGGGGGCGATGTGCCCGAGGAAGTTATGAAAGAGCTGATTGTCGAGTCTTATAGATGCATTCTCGAAAGCCTGAATGCCAAAGAACGAAAAGCGATTATTGGCGAGTAATATTTATGTCAAAAAAACCTTTATCGGAAATGTCGCTTGAGGAACTGTGGGAACTGTTCCCCATTGTTCTTGTCGGGCATAACGACTCTTGGAAAGAGTGGTTTGCCGCCGAGCGGGAATTTCTCGAAAGGATTTTGCCCAAAGGCGTCAGAATTCACCATATAGGAAGCACGGCGATTGAGGGAATATGGACAAAGCCCATTGTTGACATCCTTGTTGAAGCTGCACGGGAGAGTTTTGGACTATTTAAGCTTTCATTGGTGCAAAACGGCTATATCTGCATGGCCGAGAGCGAAAACAGCATTGACTTTAATAAAGGTTACACCCCCGACGGGTTTGCCGGGAAGGTGTTTCATTTGCATTTGAAGAGATATGGCGACAACGACGAAATTTATTTCCGCGACTATCTCAACGCCCGTCCCGAAATTGCCAAAGAATACGAAAAATGGTGGACGATACCCACATCTACGTGGGCGACTATACGATGATAGGACCCAATGTGACCATTGCGGCGGGCACGCACCCTGTGCATCCCGATTTCAGAAACCCCGTCACGCAGTACAATCTGCCCGTCGTTATCGGCAGAAACTGCTGGATAGGGGTGGGAGCGATAATATTGCCGGGTGTTACCATAGGCGATAATACGGTTATCGGCGCGGGGAGCGTGGTAGATAAAGACATCCCCGCCAATGCGGTGGCGGTGGGAAATCCCTGCAAGGTTGTGCGGGGAATAGACGAAAGCGACCGAATAAAGGCGCAAAACTTAAAATTTTAGGAGTAAAAATATCATGATAATACGTAAAGAAACACCTCGTGACTTCGAGGAAATCATTAAACTAACTTATGAGGCGTTTACAACGCTGGACTTTGAAGGCAGACAAAAAATAGACGAGCACTATCTTGTGTACCTTATGAAAGAATCGGAATATGTCGTGCGCGACCTCTGCCTTGTCGCCGAAAAAGACGGTAAAATCGTCGGGCACATACTGTATGCGAGGAGTAAAGTCGTACAAAGCGACGGCAGCGAAAAGGAAATAATCACATTCGGCCCCTTGAGCGTCATGCCCGAGTATCAGAGACAGGGAATCGGCGCGGCTCTTATTAAAGAAAGCCTAAAAGCCGCCCGCGAAATGGGCTTCGGCGCCGTTCTTATTATCGGTGTGCCCGATTACTATCCGAGGCTCGGGTTTAAGCGCGCCAGGGAGTGGGGGCTCACCGTATTCGGAACTTCGCCCGACGAGTTTATGGCGTACGAACTCATTTCCGGCTACCTTACAGGCGGCGGAGAGTTAATTCTTTGCGCGCCCGAATATGAAATGGCAGAAACCGACAAAGAGGGATATAAGAAATTCCACGAAGAGTTTATGCGCAAATATTACAGCAACAGTGTCGCGCTGCGGCCCGTATATGACGCCGATGTAAACTTAATAGCCGAATGGTTACAGAAGCCCCATGTCGCAAAGTGGTACGGCGACACCGACGGATGGCTTGCCGAAATCAAAGCAAGGCGGCACGAGTTTTCCTTTATCAGGCACTTCATTGCCGAAGTTGAAGGAAAGCCGATTGGCTTTTGCCAGTATTACGACTGCTTTATCGGGCAGAAGTATGAGGACTGGTATAAAGCCGGGGCTGAAAAAGACGCATACAGCATCGACTATCTTATAGGCGATGAAAGTTGTCTCGGAAAAGGCTTGGGGAAGGAAATCCTCAGGCGCCTTGAGGAGAAGATAAGGAATCTGGGCGCAAAGCGAATAATCGTCAATCCCGAAAGGGATAACGACGCGTCACGCGGCGCGCTTATGTCGAACGGCTATGTCGAGAAAGCGGAGTGCTTTGAGAAAGTGCTTTGACAATATAGGATATAAGGTATTATAATATAAATATACTAAACCTATAGGAAATGGAGATATGAAGATTTCGACAAAAGGAAGATACGCGCTGAGGCTCATGCTGGACATCGCCGAAAACTCAAACGGCGAATACGTCCGTCTTAAGGACGTAGCCGAAAGGCAGGAGATAAGCGAAAAATACCTTGAACAGATATGCGGCCTGCTCACACGGGCGGGCCTTGTCAAGGGCGTAAGAGGCGCGCAGGGCGGCTATAAGCTCGCTAAAGAGCCTTCGGGCATAACCATCGGGGATATCCTCAGGGTGACCGAGGGAAGCCTTGCTCCGGTCGCCTGCCTGGATGACGAAATCAACAACTGCCCCAGAAGCGGGAAGTGCGCCTCGCTTAAGTTCTGGAAGAGCCTGTACAAGACCATTGAGGACTTTGTGGACTGCAAGACCTTGCAGGATCTGATAGACGAAAACGGCGGCGACTACCTGAACTTCACAATCTAAAGAAAAAAGGAACTATGAAAAATAGTTCTTTTTTATTTTTTTAAAAAAAAATTGCTTGACAAGGAAAAAAAAGAGGGCTAAGATAATAACATACTAAACCGATAGGAAATATATATAAATAAGGAGGTAGGTTATGTTCGGCCGTTTCAAGAGAGATATTATTCGCATCAAAGGTTGCGTCCGAATGTGTTGTCCGAGATAAAAAGCACCATTTATCCCCAAAACCTCAAAAAATTATTAAAAAGGAGAATTTTATCATGAGCAACACAAAATACAGATTTGAAACTTTACAACTTCATGTCGGACAGGAAACGCCCGATTCCGCAACGGACGCGCGCGCAGTACCGATATACGCTACGACTTCTTACGTTTTTAAGGACTCTCAACAGGCTGCAAAACGTTTTGCGCTTCAAGAGGGCGGAAATATCTACACAAGGCTGATGAACCCTACCTCCGACGTGTTCGAAAAGAGGATTGCGGCGCTCGAAGGCGGCGCGGCCGCGCTCGCCACAGCCTCGGGCTCTTCGGCGATAACCTATGCCATTTTAAACATCGCGAGAGCGGGCGACAACATCGTATCGGCGCGCACCATTTACGGAGGAACTTACAACCTGTTTGCAAACACGCTTAAAGACCTCGGCATCGAGACGGTTTTTGTGGACGGACACGACGTAAACAACTTCGAAAACGCCATAAACGAAAAGACAAGAGCGGTGTTCTTAGAGTCGCTTGGAAATCCCAACTCCGACATAATAGACCTTGAAGCTGTGTCGGAAATCGCGCACAGGCACGGGATACCCGTCATTGTCGACAGCACCTTTGCCACGCCTTATCTTTTCCGACCCATTGAGCACGGCGCCGACATCGTTGTGCACTCGGCGACCAAGTTTATCGGCGGGCACGGCACGGTAATGGGGGGTGTCATTGTGGACGGCGGCAAGTTCGACTGGGCGCAGTATGACAAATTCCCGGGACTGTCTCAACCCAATCCTTCCTACCACGGAGCGGTGTTTACTCAGGTTGCGGGAAATCTCGCATACATAATTAAGATCCGCACCACCCTTTTAAGGGACACGGGCGCGGCGATAAGCCCGTTCAACTCCTTCCTGCTCCTGCAGGGACTTGAGACCCTCTCTTTGCGCGTGGAAAGACATGTACAAAACGCCCTTAAAGTGGTAGAATTTCTTAAGGATCACCCGCAGGTTGCCAAGGTCAATCATCCCTCTCTGGAAACGGGAAAGCAGAAGGAACTCTACAACAAGTACTATCCCAACGGCGGCGGCTCGATATTTACTTTTGAGATAAAGGGCACCGAGGAACAGGCAAGGAAGTTTACCGAGTCGCTTAAGCTCTTCTCTCTGCTTGCAAACGTAGCGGATGTCAAATCGCTGGTCATTCACCCTGCGTCGACCACTCATTCCCAGCTTTCGGCAGAGGAACTTGAAGACGCCAAAATAACCCCGACCACGGTAAGACTTTCGATAGGCACCGAGCACATCGATGACATTATCGAGGACCTGAAACAAGGTTTTGAAGCAATAAAATAAGGAGGACAATATGTCAAAAATATATAAATCTGCAGATCAGTTAATAGGCAAAACGCCGCTTCTTGAACTTGGCAATTTCGAAAAAGCCAACAGCCTCGAGGCGAGAATTCTCGCAAAACTCGAGTACTTTAATCCCGCCGGCAGCGTAAAGGACAGAATCGCAAAAGCGATGATAGACGACGCCGAAAAGAGGGGAGTGCTTACCAAGGACTCGGTCATTATCGAGCCGACCAGCGGTAACACGGGAATAGGTTTGGCTTCGGTGGCGGCGGCAAGAGGGTACAGGCTTATAATAACCATGCCCGAAACAATGTCGGTGGAGCGCAGAAACCTCATGAAGGCGTACGGCGCCGAGATAGTGCTGACGGAAGGGCCAAGAGGAATGAGAGGCGCGATAGAAAAGGCAGAGGAGCTGGCAAAGGAATATCCCAACAGCTTTATACCGGGACAGTTTGACAACCCCGCCAACCCCGCCATTCACCACGCAACGACAGGTCCCGAAATCTGGGAAGATACCGACGGGAATGTCGACATATTTGTGGCCGGCATCGGGACGGGCGGCACGATAACAGGCGCAGGCGAGTACCTGAGGGGGAAAAATCCGAACATCAAGATAATCGCCGTCGAGCCCGCAGCGTCGCCCGTACTGTCGCAAGGTAAGTCGGGTCTCCACAGAATACAGGGAATAGGAGCGGGTTTTGTGCCAAAAGTTTTGAACACTCAGATTTACGATGAAATAATCACCGTGGAAAACGAGGACGCCTTTGCCGTAGGCAAGCAGGTGGGAAGAACTGACGGAGTGCTGGTGGGAATATCCTCGGGCGCCGCGCTCTGGGCGGCAAGGGAAGTTGCCCGCCGTCCCGAAAACAAAGGAAAGAGCATAGTCGTCATCTTACCCGATACAGGCGAGAGATACCTCTCCACACCGCTGTTCGGCGACTGAAAAAAGTTAACGCCTCCGCAGAAAGTAGCGGAGGCGTTTTTTTATTCAGCTTCGGGTACGTCGTTTTCGCTCATTTCGTCCTGTGAAGTGGCGATCTGATTTTCGTCGTTGGACTGGTTGAGTGCAATTTGGGGAGGACTGTTCATAATGTCCTGAACCTTCTGATCAACCTTCTTTTTACGCAGACCGTAAACAATGAGCATAATAAAGGGGATTACCGTTACCAAGACGAAAATGACGTTGGGCATGACCGCGTCGGAAAGCAGGGTGCTCGTGACGACCGTCCTGTCCAGGAAGGGAATGACGGCAAGGATTGCGCAAAGCACGCTTATTCCGATTGAAAACGCGCCGGGCTTTACCTTCTTGAACATCTGGGAGAGCACAAAGGACGCCATGCAGTTGTAAATAGACAGTTTCAGAAGCATACACGGGTACCAGACCATGGTATTTAAGGACTGTATTTTTTCTATGACGTTGAAGAGCTGTACCTGCCTTGTATATACAAAGTAGGGGTTTATCGTGCTTAAGGCAAGTTCATGTCCCAAAGTAAGGAGCACAGGCAGAAGTATCAGCAGAAAGAATATTCCGAAAAGCGCAAGGTTTACAAAGTATGCTCTTGTCGTGCTGGCGTCGGGCTTAAGGAAATAGCTGAAAACAAGAAGTATCGACACTTCGGAAAACCTCGTCGCCGTGCTGAACGCGCCCTTTAAGATATCGAGAAAATACGAGTCGGCAAGGACGGGTTTAATCAGACTTAATTCGAAAAACTCGGCGCCCGACACGGCAAAAATGATAATGGTAAGGAGGATAAGGGGGACGATAAAGACCGAGAGCCTCGCGACGACACCCGGCCCTTTTGTTGCGGCGTATGTTATGGGTATAATCGTAAGCAGTACCATTGCCCACATGGGCGTTCTCAGCATGATTGAGGACTGGATAAACTGCAGCGCCACAAGCATGCAGGTAAAGTAGCACATTGTAAAAAAGAGAACATAAACAAAGAGCAGGATTTTGCCTACGATTTTCCCCGATATCGCTTCATATATCTGGTTAATGCTCAGCCCGCGGAATTTTTTTGCAATATAGAGTATGGGCGCATTGAGAAATATGATAAGCACCAGAGACACTATAAACGACACCCACACGTCCCGATTTTTGGGAACGGAGTTGAGTATGGGCAGGAAGGTATAGGGAAACATTATTGCGCTTCCCACCATGAGCATAATTAGCTCCAGAGATTTAATAAGCGGTTTTTGCGAGTTCATTTTTCAGTCCCTTACAAAGGGAATGTCACTTTCCCCTTCGCGGTTGAAGATGAGGTCATATGATACCGTGACAATGGCGTTTTTGAAATATTTGTCCCAGTCATTTGCGATTTCGCGCCACACTTTGGGGCTTTGCTCGTGCAGACTTTTGCCGAAGCCGTATATATCTGAGCCCATTTCAAGAACTTTCTGTACGGACTCATATGTTTTTTTTGCGAGGTGCTCTTCGGCTTTTGGAGTGATTTCTTTGAGCCGCTCCTTATAATTAGCTTCTGTTACGCCATTTACGTAGAAAGTGCGTAATGCCATAGTGGCTTTTACCTTTATGTTGACATAAAGCTGCTCTCCGCCTTTTGTCACCTTGATTTCGGTCTTCGGTTTGACAAGTATCACAGAGACTATGTCCTGGTCTTCATTCAGGTCAAACCTCATGACGCGGCTGTTGTTGGTGAGGATATTGTAGATTTCGGTATCTTCGCCGTTGAGCATTCCCGCCATCTTGAATCCTTTGAAAAAGGCGAGGCCTTCGCTGAGAACCTGGTACTTTGCATCCTTGATTTCTCCGCCTGGGTTCTGAGACGGGGTCTCTTCGGTGGGTATAAATTGTAGGCGGCCAAGCACCGACTCTTTACCTTCCAGGTGACATTCACGCAAAAATTCGAATGTCCGCATAAAAATCGCCCTGGAACTTTGCTGCTGCTGTTGGTTGTGCAAGTCTTCCACAAAGTCGCCGGGAAGAGTGGCAAGACCTATTGTGCTCTTATACACCTTATCGATGTCCTCGTTGTTTATTATTACCATAAGAACGCTTTCGTCGGTATAATGGTCCCGGTTGATATAGTCAAGGAATGTTTTAAACTTCAACTCGTTCGATGCCAGTCTCTCGCTGACGAAGCGCACTTTGTTGTGGGCGGCAAATACACTTTTTTCGGCCATGCTTGTCATATTATAAACGGCATTGGCAGGCGATGTGCCCACCCCGCGGACGGTGACAAACGGGTTTTTTTCCCCCGAGGAAGAGGTCAGCGTGTTGCCGCCGATCCCTGCCGTATTGATAACCTGTGCGACTATTACAAAGTTTTCTTCCTCGTCGAGATCGTAAACTATGCTGTTTATTATGCCAAGGTCACTCGGTTCCTCCGCCGACCAGCATGCCGCAAGGGACAACAACATACATATAATAAGGACGCAAACAAGTAGCCTTTTCATTTTATCTCATCCTCTTAATGTTTTGTTTCTGAATGGCCTCGGGCCGGTACTTGAGGTCTTTCATGGGCAGTCTTATAAGACCATCCGACAATTCCGACTTGTTGAAAGAGTTAAGAATGGGTATACCAAACGACCTTACAGCGGCAAGCTGGGCAAGGGCAAAGAAAAGCCCCGCTCCAAGCCCAATCAGGCCCATAAGCGCGCCCAAAACTATGAAGATCAGTTTGTAGACAGTGACAAACTCGTTAAGATTGGGCACAATGAAGCTGGCGACCGCCGAAAGCGCGACAATTATTACACTGGGCGCACCCACAAGTCCCGCGTCCACCGCCGCCTGACCGATGATAAGAGCGCCCACAATGGACACGGCCGAACCGAGGGTTTTCGGGAGTCTTGTGCCCGACTCTTTCAACAGTTCCATCATCAGCACGAGAAATAATATCTCCACCGCCTCGGGGAAGGGGGTTCTTTCGGTTGAGGTAATTACTGTTATGAGAAAGTACGGCGGCAGCATTTCGGGGTTGAATGTCGATATGCTGATGTAAAAACCGGGCAGGAGCACCGCTATAATAAGCCCCAGAAGTCTTATTATACGCAGGACCGAAGCAATCACCGACCTGTGGTACATGTCCTCGCACTTCTGGAGATTTTCAATAAACAGTTCGGGAATATAGATTACATGGGGTGTTCCGTCCACAAAAACGCATACCCTGCCTTCCATTAACTTGGCGGCAACGATGTCGGGCTTCTGCGTAAGGCCTATGCCGTTTACGGGCGTCAACGCTTTTTTATCTATGAGCTGTTCTATCTTGCCCGTCTCAAGCACCATGTCGCAGTCGATTTCGTCAAGGCGTTTTCTTACGTTGCCGAGTACTTCCTCATTTACAAGGTCCTGAATATATCCGACGACCACCGCCGTGCGGCTTCGTCTCCCGAGAACCCTCTTTTCCAATACAAGATTCTGATTGCGGATTTTGCGTCTTACGAGCATAGTGTTTGTCACAAGATCCTCGGTAAATCCTTCCTTGGGCCCGCGCGTGACGTTTTCGGAATCGGGCGTCTCAATGGCTCTCCGTTCCCATTTCTTTATGTCGGCAAGGAATCGCTCATTCTTATAGTAGATACCCAAACCGCCATTAAGGATACCCAAAATGAAGTTTTCGTGCACATCTTCTTTTTGAATAGAGGTGACGACAGACTTTAAAATATCTCCTTGAAAACGTGGAGATTTCATCACGCCGATAATATCTCTGTCCAGTAAATGTCTGTCGATCATACCATCGATGTACGCGACAATGGCTTCATGGCCCGTAGCGCACGGGATCTTTTCCACTTTGACGTCGTAGCTGTTTTTGAACTCGTTTTTCAGCTGTTCGTACATCTGATTTATGTCGGGAGCGTTGTTTTCCATATTTAACCTCATTCTTATTTTTTTCAAAAGAATCATTCTTATACCTCGGACTTTTTCGGCGGCACCGGCAGTTTTACCATTTTTTTTCTCAGTTTTTGTCTTATTACTTACCCAAATGTTTGACGTATCAATGTTTTTAGGGTTATAATGGCATAAATATTTAAAACAGAAGGTGAGATCATGGCGAAACATCTTGATTCGAGCGGAATTAACAAATGCATAGGCTGCTTCACCTGCCAGAGGGTTTGCGCCACCCTGAATTTTAAGTCTTTTACAGACGACAGATCGGCGATAAAGATAAGAACTCTTGGCGGTATGAGCAGCGGTCACTTTGCCATACACTGTCTCGCTTGCACGGGTGACGATGTCGCGTGTGCCGAGGTGTGTCCCACAAACGCTTTGCTCCCCAGGGTCGGCGGCGGAGTCAAACTGGACGAGTCCAAGTGCATCGGCTGCCGCAAGTGCGAAGCGGCTTGCCCTGCGGGCGCAATACATTTTGCCAAGCACTATGATTATCCCATCGTGTGCCAGCACTGCGGTATTTGCGTGAAGTTCTGCCCGCACGAGTGTCTGAAGTTGGTGGAGGAAGGCGAACATGTTGAATAACAAACCGAGAATTCTTTATATAGACCTCACAAAGAAAAAGATAAGAATCGAGGCGAGGGAAGACCTTAAGCAGTATATCGGCGGAGTGGGCATCGCGACCAAACTTCTCGAAGAAAACATGGTCCCCGGAAAAAGCCCCCTTGACCCCGAACAGCCCATAGTCCTTGCTATCGGCATCGTATCCACTGTACTGCCCCTGATGACAAAGACCGTGGCGACGTTTATTTCGCCCTTGACCGGAGAATTCGGCGAAAGCTATGCGGGAGGCAGACTTGCCTACACCATCTTCAATGCCGGCTTCGACGCTGTTGTCTTGACGGGCAAAGCCAACTCCTTAAGTTACCTCGTTATAGAGGAAGACAATGTGGAATTCCGCGACGCGCGTTCGTTTAAAGGTATGGGCGCAGACGTTATCGGACAGCATATGAGAGCGGTAGGCGGCTTCTCGGGCAAGAGAAGTATCATAAGAATAGGACCTGCGGGAGAGAATCTGAGCAAAATCGCCTGCGTAAACGTCGACACATACAGACATTTCGGAAGACTGGGACTTGGCGCCTGCTTCGGAAGCAAAAACCTCAAAGCCATAGTCTTCTCGGGTATGACCGACATGCCCATCCCCGATGTCAAGAAGTATTTTGCGACCTATCGCGAGATATATGCCCGCGTCACCACCACGACGCTTATGAGCAAATACCACGACCTCGGCACAGCTATAAACGTCAAGGTGCTCAACGACAAAGGCTCCCTTCCTACCCGCAATCTTCAGGCCACCAGCTTTGAGCATGTAGACGACATCTCGGGCGAAACCATGGCCGAAAAGAACCTCAAGAGAAAAGTAGCCTGCGTGGGCTGTCCCATAGGCTGCATCCATATAGGACAGGTGAGAAGACTGTTCGGCGAGGGATACGATTATCAGAGCTTTGACGTATCATACGACTACGAGCTCATCTCCGCAATGGGAAGTCTTATCGGAATAAACAATACAGACGACGTGCTCGAACTTATTTCCGAAGTCGAAGAAATCGGCTATGACGTAATCTCTGCCGGCTGCTGCCTCGCATGGGCGACAGAGATGTACCTTAAGGGCCTTGTCACCGAGAAAGAGACGCTCATTCCCTTAAGCTTCGGCGACAAAGACAGCTACATTAAGGCGCTCGGATTTATGAAGAGCGGCAAGACCGACTTCTATAAGGCGCTGGCAAACGGCATAGTGGAAGCGACATCCAAGTACGGCGGAGAGGACTTCGGTCTTCAGATCGCCGGCAACGAAATGCCTCAGTACCATACAGGCTACGGCTCCATAGTGGGCTACGCCTTCGGCGCAAGACACTCCCACCTCTGCAACGGCGGATACTCCATCGACCAGAAGATGAAGGAATTCAACAAGGACGAGCTTGTCGACAAGATATTCGACGAGGAAATCGGCCGCAACCTGTTAAACTCCCTTATCGCATGCCTGTTTGCGCGCAGCGTCTATGACAATGACACCATTCACAAGGCGCTTAGCGGATTGGGAATAGAATACACTGCCGATGAGCTTCGTGAAGCCAGCGAAAGGATTTATGCGACCAAGCTCCGCATAAAGAAGAAACTGGGCTTTGACATCAAGAACGTAAAGATACCCAAGCGCATCCTCGAGACCGAGGCAATGGGCAAGAAGGTAGACCCCGAGATTGTCAAAGAGCTTTTAATCATGCTTGATAAGAAAAACGAGGAACTCCTCGCGAAATACCCGAGATAAATACAGAGACACCAAAGAGAAACACAGTGAGATAAAAAGACTGAAGGTCGGAATGCCTTCAGTTTTTTTTATCGCGGAATATGTATTTGGAAACGAATTGCGGCAGGATGTCGTTCCGCACCGTGACAAACACCGTGGGTACCGCGCGTATAATCAGTGAAAACTCCTTATGTACGCCATGCCCCGAAATTTCCAGCGGGCCTATATCGTCAATGAAGGCGACGGGAAGCCGTTTTTTTACTATCGACAGCATGATATCCTTTGCGAAATTCATGCCTTTCTGCGAAAAGCTGAAACGGTCAAACGTCTCGCCCTCGTCCCAGTCCTCGGGGATAAAACCCTGCACGCGGGAAAAGGGCATATACTGCTTGTCACTAAGTCGCACAATGTCCTGACCTGTATAAATGCCATTTGTCTCCACCGTTACAAGCGCGTACCCGTCGCCCCGCCTCCATTCGTTGTAAAAGCCGACAAGGCGGGTTGTTTTGCCGCTTTGGGTTTCGCCGTTTATCACGTTTATCATAAAAGCACGGTCGCGGCGACGTCGGCGGCAATAATGAGGACGGTGGAACAGTACTTCAATATAAGGTTTTTCTTTCTTTCCGTTTTTTCGGGCGCGATGCGTCTAAAAACCGCGCTGAGCGAAAAACAGGCGTAAACGGTGAGGGCGTTTATCCCGTTTTCGAAAATAAGAAATCTTATCAGCTTCTCACGCGAGACAAGCACCGAAATGTCGTACATCCACTGCGGGATAAATAAGAGATAAACTATGTAAAAAACCCGCCAGAGAGCGGATAGGATGACGGACGTAATGAGTAATTTTTTTCCGCTTTGTTTTTCGAGCGCAGAATAAACGATAAACGCCGCAAGCCCCTCGCATATTATGGAAAACGCGGGATTAGTAACCTTATCGGGTCTTATCGGCGTCAGAAAATCAAAAAGTTTGATAAGCGCGGCGAAGATAGCTACCAGTATGACGACGTAAGTTTTTTTGGTTGACTTGTACGCCCTGTCCAAAAAGAATATCGCCGCGGGAAACCATACAAGATACCCTATCTGTACGGGAAGCAGGTGAAGAAGATACCCGACGGTGGCTTCAAAAAAGCCCCACATCGCTCCCCAGAATAAGACGCTGTTTGCAATACGGAGTTTGTCCATATTGTAAGCTATGCGTTTTTGTCTTTCGATATGCTCTCAAGGGCGGTTTTTACGGCCTCGGTGATTTCTTCGTAAGAGGTACAGCGGCAGATATTGGACTGGAGCCATTCCGAAATTGCCGCGTCGTCGGCGTCGGGCTTGTTTTGTGCGAGCGAATGGCACACCACGACAAAGCCGGGAGTGCAGTAACCGCATTGAAAGGCGTTTTTCTTTACAAACGCGTCAAATATGGGAGAGTTTTTCAGCCCCTCGACCGAGAGTATTTTTTTTCCGACGGCTTCCACGGCAAGATAAAGGCAGGATTTTACGGGATAGCCGTCGACAAGAACGGTGCACGCGCCGCAATCGCCGTTTTCGCAGCCCTTTTTGGGCGAAGTAATACCGATTGCGCGGAGAGCGTCAAGGAGCGTCGCCGCAGTCTTTATGTATATTGTGCGGTTTTCGTTGTTGATATTGAGCACGATTTCGGCACGAATTTTGTATTCAACCATCGGTAAGCTCCTTTTCGGCTTCGCAAAGCAGGCGGAAGAGCACGAATTTGCGGTAGGAAGCCGAGGCGATACGGTCGTTAAGGATTTCGCCGTCGGCAATATCGGGATTATCCTTGTCAATAAGCGTAGGGTAATTGTAAAGTCCGCTGACAGCGTATTTTATTTCTCCGCTTTGGCGCATGGCGGCGACGGTAAGCAAAGGGTAGTCTATTTTTTCTGTCTTGACAAACTTTTTGTGATACCACGCGTTTTTCGTCATTGTTTTTTCTATGGATATCTGCATGAGAAGTTCGCCGTCGTCGAGGTTGAGCTTTTGACTGAACACATCCGGAATTTTCCTTTCGCAGATACCTTTTTTGCCGTAAGTTATTACCGACGCATTGCACAAAAGCAGGGGCAAAACCGATTCCTTGTATATGATACCGCCCAGGATATTACCGCCCAAAGTAATTTTGTTCTGTACGGTATGGTCGGCTATTCTTCTGACAATCGAACCGAGAAAGGGGAAAACTTCGCTTTCTGTTATTACCCGCAGCACTACGCCTGCGCCGATTATTATTTTGTTTGGCTCTTCTTTTATTTCGGTAAGCTCCTTTATGCCTTTAAGGTCAATGCACGCGCCGAAAGTTATGTTGCCCGCCCTGCCGCGGGAAATCAGCTCGGTCCCGCCCCCGTAATACGCGGGAGGTATGCCTTCGTTTTTCAGCTTGTTAAATAACGTGTATGCATCTTTGGCGTTTTCGGGCAGGTAATAGTCAAAGTCAAACGGAAGCATTTTCTCCCCCTTTTAGTTTCCAAATGGTCTCGGGATATATGGGAAGGGTATCGGTTTCCACGCCCGCCGCGCGCGATATTGCGTTTGCAAGAGCCGCGGGTATCCCTATCACGCCGTGCTCGGAAAACGCCCGCGCGCCGCAAGGAGATTCGACATTGGGAGTATTTACAAATTCCACCGTGAGTTCGACGGGGATATCCTCTTTGTGCCTTACTTTGTAGGTTCGCAGCGAGGTGTTTTTTATCCTGCCGTTGTCGTAAGAAAAGGCTTCGTGCATGGCGAGCCCCAAGCCCATACTCATGCCGCCCTTAATAACGCCGATGTCTATCCCGGGACTTATGAGGGTGCCCGCGTCTATTACGGTCACCGCTTTTAATACCCTGAAGGTTTGCTCCTTGTTGTCATACTCTACAAGTACTGCTTGGGCGCCGCACGTCCATTCCGACCCGGGCTTGCCTTTTCCTGTGTCCGGCGCGAGCTTTGTGAGGTGGTTAAGCCCGTATCCGCCTCGTCCGATTATCTGCCCGCCGATATTTGTACCGTCGAAGAATTTCAACCCCCGTACAAGGTCTTTGTACGCGATGAAAAATTCCTTATTATACTTTACAAAAACCCTTTCGTCTTCTATATCCAGTTCTTCGGGCGCGCAGCGTAAAGACACCGCGGCGAGTTCTTTAAATTGTTTTACCACGTCCTCCGCGGCCTTTATCACCGCTTTTCCCGCAAGGAAGGTCGTAAGGCTTGCCACCGTCTTCCAGTGCTCGGGACAGAACTGTGTATTGACCTCGGTATTTATCCTTATCCTGTCGGGATTGACTTTGAGAGTGTCGGCGAGGATTTTCACGAGTCTGGTCTTTGCCGCCTGGCCGAATTCCACAATCCCGACATTAAGGTTTATGCTCCCGTCGGAGTTGAAGGTGATAATCGCTCCCGATACCGCGTCTGTAGGGGAGTTGGATGTCTTGCAGAAAGACGACAGCCCCCACGACAGCACTTTTGTACCGACGGTTTTTCCGTTGTCATGCCAGTCGATAAGGGTCTTAAGCTTTTCGTAGCATTGCGTAATGTCGCTTAAGTTGTTTTCGTTCAGCGCGACCTGAGTCGGGGTCGTGTCGCCGTACTTAACAAGGTTCTTTGTGCGGAGCTCGAGGGCGTCGGTATTGGCGGCGTTTGCCAGCTTTTCCATTGTGCGCTCGATACAGAATGTCAGCGACTCGTGTCCGAACCCGCGGTATGCCGTGACATAGGTGTGATTTGTATATATTGCCATGCTGTCGCAATATACGTTGTCGATTTTGTACGCTCCCGTACAGTCGACGGCAACCGCCTGGGCAAGCCTTGGTCCTATGTCGGCATACGCGCCCGTATCCAGCATAAAGTCGCAGTGTGCGGCTTTCAGCATACCGTCCTTATCCGCGCCCAGTTTTATCTTGGCTTTCAGCCCCATACGGCAAGGAGACATTATCATATCCTGCTCGCGGGTGTTGACTACTTTTACCGCCCGTCCGCCCGCGGCCATTGAGGCGATATAGGCAAGGATTTCGAGCTGCACCGCCGACTTTCCTCCGAACGCTCCGCCCACGAGAGGAACGGTGACGTCTACCTTGCCTCCGTCCAGCTTGAAAGCTTCGCAAAGCTGTTTCTTGATCTCAAACGGCGACTGGGAAGAGGTGGTTATCCTGACATATCCGTCCCCCTTAATCTCACAAACAGCCGCCCTTGTTTCCATGGCGATGTGGTCGGAGTGGGGGAGATAGTATTCGCCTTCGGCGACAAATTCGCATTCTGAAAACGCCTTTTCGGCGTCGCCCTTTCTTATGCGGGTTATGTGACAAATATTTGTGTTAGCTTGCGGAAATACGTCCTCAATTACTTTTGCGTAGTCGTTTACGTTGTGGATTAAAAACGCGCCCTCTTTTAATGCGTCGTCCACGGTATCGATTGCGAGCAGCTCACTATATTGGATTTCCACAAGACGCGCCGCCTTTTCGGCGGTCTGCTCGTCGTACGCCACGACCAGCGCGACGGGCTCTCCGTAGTACCGCACTCTGCCGTAAGCTATGGGAGGGCGGTCTTTGATGCACGGTCCGCACAAGACCATGTTGTCCTCGCCCGTGATTACGGCAATTACGCCTTCTGTGTTAAGCGCCTTTTCCTTGTTTATTTTTACTATATCGGCGTGCGGAACGGTCGACAAGACCGCTTTCGCGTAAAGCGCGCCCTTTACGGCGATGTCGTCGGTATATACCGCAAGCCCTTTTACCTTGTCCTGCGCGTCGATTCTGTCAAAGTCTTTTCCCACGTAGTTCATAAACTTGATTATTGCAAATATCGCTTCGCGTTAAACTTTCTTTAAAAACATCGGGAAAAATCGCGTCGGACGGGCGAATTGTTTTACAAACAATTTCAAATTGTGTTAGACTGCTATTGATAATACAAATTTATTAAATTTTTTTCAAAAGGACAGCAGAAATGAAAAAGGAGTGGCAGGGTTTTGTCGACGGAAACTGGACAAAAACCATCGACGTAAGGGATTTTATCAACAAAAATTATTCGCCTTATGACGGAGACGAAAGCTTTCTTGCTCCGCCCACACAGCGCACAAAAGAACTGCTTGAAAAAGTCGAGACGCTTTTACAGGCCGAAAAGGAAGCGGGCGGCGTGCTCGACATCGACACAAAGCACATTTCTTCGCTGCTTAGTTTTTCCCCGGGATATATAGATAAGGACAAGGAAATCATCGTAGGCCTTCAGACCGACAAGCCCTTAAAGCGTTCGGTAAACCCCTTCGGCGGTATACGCATGAGCCAGAAGTCCTGCGAGGAGTACGGCTACAAACTGGACGAAGGTTTACTGGAATCTTTCCGCTATCGCACAACGCACAACGACGGCGTTTTCCGCGTCTATACCGACGAAATGAAAAAGGTAAGGCACACAGGGATAATTACTGGGCTTCCCGACGCCTACGGCCGCGGCAGGATAATCGGCGACTACAGGCGCGTCGCGCTATACGGAATGGATTACCTCATAGAGCAGAAAAAGCAGGACAAGCTCCATTACGGACAGCAGGGGATGAGCGAGGAGAATATCCGTATTCTCGAGGACTTATACAAGCAGATAGAGTTTATGGAGCAGCTAAAGACTATGGCGCTCCAATACGGCGACGACATCTCCAATCCCGCCAAAGACGCCCGCGAGGCCGTCCAGTGGCTGTATTACGCCTACCTTGGCGCAGTCAAGGAGCAGAACGGCGCGGCAAATTCGATAGGAAGAATAACCACCTTCCTCGACATCTATATTCAGCGCGATATATCCCGCGGCATTCTCACCGAAAGCGAGGCGCAGGAACTTATCGATGACCTTATAATAAAACTGAGAATGGTAAGGCACTTAAGAACAGCGTCCTATAATGACCTCTTTGCGGGCGATCCCGTCTGGGTAACAATGGCGGAAGGCGGCATGACCGAAGACGGCAGGCACATGGTGACAAAGTCCGCCTTCAGAGTACTCAACACGCTCTATAATCTTAAGCCCGCGCCCGAACCCAACATAACCATACTCTGGAGCGAGAATTTACCCGAAAGCTATAAGAAGTTCTGCACAAAGGTCAGCATCGATACCGACTCCATTCAGTACGAAAACGACGAAGTTATGCGTCCCGTCTACGGCGACGACTACTCGATAGCGTGCTGCGTCTCGGCGATGAGGACGGGTAAGCAGATGCAGTATTTCGGCGCAAGGTGCAATATCGCAAAAGTGCTCCTTATGGCATTGAACGGCGGCAGGGACGAGATAAGCGGCGAGCAGGTCGGACCCGAAGGCAAGGTGTTTGAGGGCGTTCTCAAATATGATGACGTTATTAAAGCGTATGACAAGTATGCGGCGTGGGTGGCGGAATTATATGTCAACACCCTGAACATTATACACTACATGCACGACAAGTACGCATACGAAAGGCTTATGATGAGCCTGCACGACACCGACGTCGAA
This sequence comes from Clostridia bacterium, assembly GCA_035381305.1. Taxonomy (GTDB): domain Bacteria; phylum Bacillota; class Clostridia; order Christensenellales; family DTU072; genus CAG-1782. The sequence continues at coordinate 83,131 of DAOSYK010000003.1, read as the reverse complement.
AGAATAATGGCGTTTGGGATATGCGGATTAAGCGTGCTTGCCGACAGTCTGAGCGCGATAAAGTACGCAAAGGTAACGCCCGTTAAGGACGAGACGGGGCTTATTGTCGACTTCATTACCGAAGGCGATTTCCCCAAGTACGGCAACGACGACGACAGAGCCGACAGCCTCGCGGTGTGGATAGCCGAGGACTTTTTCGCAAAGCTCAAAAAAGTCAAAACATACCGCAACGCGATTCACACATTGTCGGTACTTACGATAACTTCCAATGTCGTCTACGGCAAAAAAACAGGATCCACTCCCGACGGCAGAAAAAAAGGTCAGCCTTTTGCGCCCGGGGCAAATCCTATGCACGGCAGGGACTGCTGTGGCGCGGTAGCGAGTCTTAATTCGGTCGCCAAGTTAAAATATAACTTCTGCCGCGATGGTATAAGCAATACGTTTTCGGTTACGCCCGACATCCTAGGCGAGGATATCGAGGAGAGAAAAACCCGCCTGATGACCCTTATCGACGGGTATTTTGCCCAGCGAGCCCACCATCTCAACGTAAATGTGCTCAATAAAGAGAAACTCATTGACGCCATGGACCACCCCGAAAATTATCCCAACCTTACAATCAGGGTCAGCGGCTACGCGGTAAACTTCAACAAGCTCAGCAAAAATCAGCAGATGGAAGTAATCAGCAGAACCTTCCACACAAAGATGTGAAATGAAAGGACTTGTCGCGAAGTACGAGAGCTTTGCCACCATGGACGGGCCGGGGATACGGTTTGCCGTGTTTTTCTCGGGCTGTCCCCTGCGCTGCGCCTATTGCCACAACCCCGACACATGGACGGGCGGCGTCGAAACCGACAGCGAGCAGCTTGTAAGTGATATACTCAGATACAAGCCCTATTTTCGTAACGGCGGCGGCGTGACCTTCACGGGAGGCGAGCCTCTTGTTCAGACCGGATTTATAACCGAGGTCGCAAAAAAACTCAAAGAGCACGACATAGGCATTGCGCTCGACACGGCTTGCTCAATCTTTGGCAAGGCGCAGAAAGAACTGTATGCTCTGTGTGACCTTGTCATCGCCGACCTGAAGTTTCCCACGGGAGAGATGTACAGGCAATACTGCGGAAATGACGTTTTGGGTAACGTAATCGCTACTTTAAGATACCTTAACGAGCAAAAAGTGAAAGTATGGATACGGACGGTTATCGTTCCCGACGTAAACGACACGCCCGAATTTATTCGGAAATACCATAACCTTATCAAAGACTTTGACAACATAGAGAGGTACGAACTAAAGCCCTTCCACACAATGGGATTTGAAAAGTATGAAAACTTACAAATTGACAATCCTTTTGTTGGGAAGAAGGCGCTCGACGTGTCAAAGCTGGACTGCCTGAAAAAATGTCTTGATGATTATTTGAAAGAGCGGCCGTCCCTTACATAAAATACAGGAGGGCTTTATTATGGCAAAACAAGGCATGAAGAGGTACAAACCGGGCGACGGAATGGACAGCAAGAAAAAATACAACAAGAACGAAGTCCCACCCGTTCCCGAACTTCAGGGAAAGGCCAAAACCAGCAAGGAAAAGGCAAATCCCGCACCCGAAAAACAAAAACTCATATAAAAAGGTGGCATTATGAAATTAGCCGAGAGGCATTGGCAGAGGACGGGAAAGTTTGACAAAATCCGTCTTGACAATCAGCCCGCACCCCAAGGCGTGAGGGAATTTACCGACATCGCTTACGTTGAGGACGGGCACAAATACCATCTTCTCGATGTGTACCGCCCCGAAAATGCCGAGGGAAAACTTCCCGTGATTTTCGACATCCACGGCGGCGGATGGTACTACGGAGATAAGGAGCTAAACAAAAAGTACTGTATGCACCTAAGTTTATCAGGCTTTGCGGTGGTAAATATCAGCTATCGACTCGCGCCCGAGGCAAGTTTTGACAAGCAGGTTTCCGACTGCTTTGCCGCGCTTAATTGGCTTAATCAAAACGCCGACAAGTACGGACTGGACATAAAAAACGTTTTTCTTACAGGCGACAGCGCGGGCGGGCACCTTGCGGGGATAGTGCTGAATATTCTCGCGGATGAGAAACTACAAAAACTTTTCGGCGTCAGGAGCGACATAAAAATCAAGGCGGTCGGGTTTACCTGCCCCGCGTTTGACATATCAAAGGCCTGCCGTATCCCGGGCGCGGGACTTCTTTACTTCCGCCCGATAATAGGAAAAGGCTACAGACGGTCTAAATATTTTAAGGCCGCCGACTTTACCGCCCATATTTCCGACAAACTTCCGCCGTGTTTCATAGTGACGGCGTATAAGGACTTTTTGCGAAAGGGCGTTTTAAAAGGATACGAAAAGTTGAAAGAAAAGGGCGTTGCCGTTGAGCTTGTATACTATGACAAGCCCACACCCTCGGGCAATGTCTTAGGGCACGTTTTCAGCGTGTCTCAGCCGTGGTGGGAGGAGTCAAAAGAGGTCAATAAGAAAATGGTCGACTTTTTCGGAAAATACATAGATTAAGTCTTGATCGGCGGGTTTTTTCGGACGAATAGGGCCACGAAAACCGCCGCCGCAACGAAGATTATTCCCGTCACGAAGTAGATGTAGTTTATTCCCAACTTATCCATAATAATGCCGCCAAGCACGAGGAAAGTCGCGCTTGCGAGGTTTTGCGCGATACACGTTATATAGGTCGCCGCCGTAATGTTTATGGGGCGCACTATCATGGCGATGTACTTATTGGTAAGAAATATTATTATTCCGCTGGCAGTTCCGGCAAACACCATTACAAGGAAAATTGTAAACACAGGCGCGTTAAGGAAATAAATCAACGACTGCGCTATTACAAAAACCGGCATCAGCGTCAGAATGAGCTTGTATTGGTTGGGCTTAAGCCTGCGAAGGAAGAGCAGAGTAATCACTTCGCTTCCCACCCTTATGAGCGTGGTAATACCGTATAGCGACGTTTTCAGCCCGCGATACTGGATGTACAGTATGTCAAAGCCGTTGTTTAGCTGCAATGTGCCGAAGCACAGTATTTCGGCGATAAGGAACACTATAAAATCCCTGTTTGTAAACAGAAGTTTCAGATTGGGTTTTTCCCGTTTTGCCTTGTCGAGATCAAGGGGCTTTACGGTCAACGAAAATACGATAAATACTGTAAAGAATACTGCCGAAATAATGACAAGGTAAACAAAATCGACTTTCCCGTATAGGAAACTCCCCCCTAATAGCGCGATAATGAACCCCACCGAGCCCATATAGCGGAAGACGGCGTACTCGGTGTTGTTTTCCACGCAGTAAATGGTGGTCATAGCGTCAAGGGACGGCGCAATAGGCGCTCTTATTATGGAGTATAGCACCATGACGACTACAAGAATGGAAAAGGTTTTTGCGTAAACTATGGAAAACTCCAGCGCGATAATGAGCGCAGCCGCAGTTATGATTAGGATTTTACGGGTTTTGCCGTGGTCTATCATCGACCAGACAGGCTGAGAGAGGGCGAGGATAAAAGGGGAAAAGGAAAGCAGAGCGCCTATTTTCGAACCGGAAAAGCCGCTGTCTTTCAGGTAGATCGCGAGGAGACTGTAAAATACAAACTCCCCCATAAATCGTGTGGCGTACAACGCCTGATATTTTGTGTTTTCGCGCATAATTTGCCTTGATTATATCGCTCTCTTATTTCAAAAGCAATCGTAATTAAGGTGTCCGCAAAAATAATTTTTAATGCGTAAAAATCCTTTAAAAACGCCTCTGTCACAAGAAAAATGCCGTACACATATACAGGTATTATGGGACAAACGGGAAAGCACGCGGAGAAAGCGGTCTGGGTGGAGATTTACGACAAACGAGACGGGTATATCGCCGAAGCTCTTAAAGTTGAGGGCTTCAGTCCTTTTTCATTGGGTGAAGAGGAAAAGTACCCCTCACACACAAAGATTTACGTAAAATCTCTCCTTACCGAAGTAACAATCGATTTTGCCGAAAAACTCGAGGATAATTCTTACCTCTTTTCGCGCGGGGTAAGCGGCGAAGTGAAAACAATACTCGAAAAAAAGAAAATTCGCCACTATAACATCCTGGAAGACGAAGTTTTTATCGTGAAAAATGCCTATCTTACAGCCGAAGGGGCGCTCGGATACGTAATTTTCAATACCGAAGAGTCGCTACGCCGCCTGTCCGTGCTTGTTTTGGGGTATGGCAGAGTGGGCAAGTCGGCAGTAAAGGTTTTTAAGGACAATTACGCCTTTGTCGCCGTCGCCACCGACGACACGATAGAATTTTCCACGGCGTCCATTGTCGCCGACGAAGTATATACCCTGTCGGGAATAGGGCAAAGAATAGCCGCATATTCCGTTATTGTCAATACCGTTCCCAAAAAAATATTGGAAGGAGAACTAATTAAGCTTGTCAATAAGGATTGTTTTATACTGGATCTTGCGTCAAAACCGGGCGGAGTGGATTCTGAGGAAGCAAAAAATCTGGGACTTAACGTCCTTCATGCTCTCGGGGTGCCCGGGAAGGTTGCGCCAAAGACCGCGGGACTGTATATAAAAGACATCATTATTAAGGCTTTGGAAAAAGATTTGATATGAAAACAATAGGATTATGCGTGACAGGTTCATTCTGCACATTTAAAAAACTCATTCCCGAAGTAAAAAAACTGATTGACGCGGGATACGACGTAATACCCGTGTTTTCCTATGCGGTAGCCAACACCGACACGAGGTTTTACAAGGCGAAAGACTTTTACAACGACATAAAAAACATAACGGGGAGAGACCCGATAACCACCATCGAAGGCGCCGAGCCGATAGGTCCCGAAAACAAGCTCGACCTTATAGTGATCGCGCCCTGTACGGGCAATACCCTCGCAAAACTAAACCATGCGATAACCGACACCCCCGTGCTTATGGCGGCCAAGGCGCATTTACGCAACAACAAGCCCGTCCTTATCGCCGTATCGACAAACGACGGACTGTCGGCAAACGCCAAAAACATAGGCGAACTCATGAACAGAAAGAATATATACTTTGTGCCCTTCGGTCAGGACAACTACGTCGACAAGACCAACTCTCTCGTTGCAAGGTACGACTTGCTGACCGAGAGTGCGGAGTGCGCGCTAAGCGGGATACAGATTCAGCCCGTTCTGTACCGCGACGGCAAGAAAGAGGTGAAGTGATGAGCGCATTGGCAGGAATGCTTCGCTTTGGCAGCGAAATAATCAACCCCGCGCTGGGCGAAATGGCAAAAACCATTAAGTTTGCCGACGGCGGGATATATTCTCACGGCAATATTCTCCTTATCGGGCAATACGCCGAGGACGGTCCGGTAACCCTGAAAGCAGGCGGAAAAGAATATGCCGCGGTATTTGCGGGAAGGATCTTCAACAGAGAGGAATTATATAAGGAATTAAATATCGCAAAGACCACCGACGCCCGTCTCGCCCTTTACGCGTACGCCGCGTGGGGAATTAAGTGCTTTGAGAGGTTCAACGGCGTGTTTTCTTTTGCCGCATACGAGAAAAGCGAAAAAAAACTCGTATTGGCGCGCGACCGCGCCGGCGCAAAACCGCTGTTTTATTACAGGGATAACAACGGCTTATTGTTCGGCTCCTTTGTCAGGACTTTGCTCGCAAGCGGACTTGTCAGAAGGGAAGTGGACGAATACGGCCTTAAACAGCTCCTTCTCCTCGGACCCGCAAGACCCCAGGGAAGCGGAATAATAAAGGGCGTGGAAGAACTGAAGCCCGCCGAGTATCTCGTCTTCGAAAACGGCACGGTTAAAATCGATAGCTACTGGAAACTCGAAGCCCGTCCCCACCTTATGTACTTTGACAAAACCGTCGAGTATACGAGGGAACTAACGCTGGACGCGATAAAAATTCAGCTCGACGATGACACCGCGCCCTCCTGCATGCTTTCGGGGGGACTTGACTCCGGCATAGTGACCATGGCGGCGGCAAAGTATTATAAGGAACAGGGTACACAACTCCGCACCTACTCGGTCGACTATGACGGCAACGACAAGTATTTTGAGAAAAACAAGTTTCAGCCCTCACTCGACAAGGTTTATATAGATATAATGAGAGAGTTTGCGCCCGGTCGCCACAAGACCGTTATGCTCGGCAACGACGATGTGGCAAAAGCCGTTGTGGACGCGGCAAAAGCGCGCGACATTCCCGGGATGGGCGACATTGATTCCTCCTTACTCCTTTTCTGCAAGGAGATAAAAAAGACCGATAATGTCTGCCTTTCGGGCGAGTGCGCCGACGAAGTTTTCGCAGGGTACAGGTGGTACCATGACGAAGAACTTCTCTATAAGGACACCTTCCCGTGGTCGGACGCCCTCGGCATGAGAAAACGCCTGTTTAAGGGCGCGGATCTCGATGGCGGAGAGGACTTTGTAACCGAATTGTACCGCAATACGGTGCACCTTACCGACTACCTCGATACAGACACGGTAACTGACCGCAGAATACGCGAGATGTTTGTCTTAAACTACTACTGGTTTATGCAGACGCTTATCGACCGCTCCGACAGAATGGCCTTCGAAGCCGGCCTCGAAGTCAGGGTGCCCTTCTGCGATTACCGCCTTGTCGAACTTGCCTACAATATGCCCTGGAAGTATAAGGCGGCAGGCGGCAGGGAAAAGGGAATCCTTCGCGAAGCGTTTAAGGATTTATTGCCCGCCGAAATTGTCTTCCGCAAGAAAAATCCCTTCCCGAAGACTTTTAACCCGTTGTATTTTGAACGGGTCACGAAACACGCCGAAAAACTTATAAACGACAAGACGAGCGTACTCTACGACCTTGTCGACAAGGAGTTTTTCGCCGACCTCAAAGAAAACAGGGTATCGCTTGCCGACCCTTGGTTCGGACAGCTTATGCGGATACCGCAGATTTTTGCCTACCTCATACAGCTTGACGTGTTCTTCAGGGAATTCGGACTGAATTTAGTATAATCAGTGAAAACAAGCGCCCGAAATTTTCGGGCGCTTTTATTGTAATTGCAAAAATACTTCCCATACTTTATACTAAGAGCAGAGTAAAGTACAAGAGAGGTAATCTTTATATGGAAGTTACGAGAACGGTGGCGGATTCTTACACCGAGCAATGCCAGATAGTGTTTTCTCAGCACAAGAACGGTTCGGGAAGGTTGTTCGGCGGACAGCTGATTGCCTGGATGGACGTGGTGGCGGCGGTTGTCGCAAGACGCCACTGCGGAAAAGAGGTCACGACGGTTTCAATCGACAAAGTCGACTTTACCGAGCCGGCCTTTCTCAACGACCTTATAATAATTACGGGCAAAATGGTCTACGTCGGAAATACGTCGATGTACGTCAAAGTCAGCGCGTATGTGGAAAAAATGGGCTCGAGAAGGCTTATTAATTCGGCTATGTTTGTGCTGGTCGCGCTGGACGAAAACGACAAACCCGTCCGCGTCCACCGCCTGAAGCCCGTAACCGATGAAGAAATCTGCGAATATAAAACCTGCGAGGAGAAACGCAAGGCAAAAAAAAATCAGAACCCGTAAAAATGTAAACATTTTTTCGAGGAGCCCCGAGCAGAGCAAAAAAGCTCTTTTACTCTTGGAAATTCAGCTTTTTTTGAGGCAATGGAAAATTTTTTTAACCAAAGCGCTTGACAACAAATAAAATAATATGATAAGCTTAGCATAAGCTCTTAATACGGAGAAAAAAATGTTAGTTTCGGCAATAGTAGTTATTATACTTATCCTTAGCATTATCGGCCTTGTACGTGTCGATAGTGTTCTTGCGGTTTGCCGAAAATAAGGTAGTAATTATAAAAAAATACAAAATGTAATGAAAGACCTTCGGCAAACCGCCGAAGGTCTTTTTGTAAAAAATCCGACAACATGCCCATTAATACGACAGCAAGGAGAAACAAATTATGAAATTGTCAGGAGCCGCGATAATAATTAAGACGCTTATCGAGAAAGGAGTGGATACCGTATTCGGATATCCCGGCGGCTCGGTATTGAATATATACGACGAGTTGTATAAAAGCTGCGATAAGATAAGACACGTGACGACCTGTCACGAACAGGGCGCAGCCCACGCCGCCGACGGATACGCGAGAGTTACGGGAAAGACCGGCGTAGTTATCGCCACCAGCGGACCCGGCGCGACCAACCTTGTCACAGGCATTGCGACCGCCTACCTCGATTCAACTCCCCTTGTTGCAATAACGGGCAACGTGCCCACCAGCCTCATCGGCCGCGACAGCTTCCAGGAAGTGGACATCTGCGGAATAACGATGCCCATAACCAAGCACAATTTCATGGTAAAGGACATAAACCAGCTCGCCGACACCATAAGAGAGGCGTTTGAGATAGCAAATTCTGGCAGACCGGGTCCTGTTCTTATCGATATTCCCAAAGACGTGCAGATAGCCCAGACCGAATACGAGCCCAAGGCAGAGGCGGCAAAGGAAAAGAAATATCAGAACGGCGTCAAGGCATTCAACGACGCTATGGAAATCATTAAGGAAAGCAAGAAACCGTTTATTTACGCAGGCGGCGGCGTGGTAATATCCGACGCGTCGGAAGAACTCGGAAAGTTTGCCGAAATGATAGACGCGCCCATCGGGACATCGATGATGGGACTTACCGCCGTTGACAGCGACAATCCGAGGTTCCTCGGCATGACGGGAATGCACGGCAGGTACGCAGCCAGCAGAGCCATGGCGGATTCCGACCTCATCATCGCCGTGGGTACAAGGTTCTCGGACCGGGCAACGGGCAACAAGTCCAAGTTTACAGTGGGCAAGAAAGTGCTCCACATCGACATAGACCCCGCCGAAATCGGCAAAAATATTCCCGTATACGTGTCGTTGGTCGGCGATGTTAAAACAATGCTCCGCCGTCTTACAGACAATATGCCAAAGATTAGCAGGGAAGAGTGGAAGAAGAAAATCGAGGAAATAACAAACTGTCCCGACTCCCACCTCGACATGGACAAGAGCCGCCTTAATCCCCAGTCGGTAATCGAGACGGTAAACAGGTACGTCTCTCCCGAGACGGTAATAGCTACAGACGTAGGTCAGCACCAGATGTGGACGGCGCAGTATTACTCCTTCCACAAACCCCGTACGTTTGTCACGTCGGGAGGACTTGGCACAATGGGCTTTGGTCTCGGCGCAAGCATAGGCGCGGCGATGGGCACCGAGAGAAGAACGGTTTTATTTACCTCGGACGGCGGTTTCCATATGAATATGAACGAGCTTGCCACCGCGGTAAGCTACAGACTCCCTATTCTCATTGTCGTTATGAACAACAACGCTCTCGGGATGGTCAGACAGTGGCAGACATTGTTCTTCGGCGGAAGGTATTCCTGCACAACACTTAACCGCAAGACCGACTATCCCATGCTGGCAAAGGCCTTCGGACTTGAGGGAAGAAGAATAACCGACATCATAGAGCTCGACGGCGCGGTAAAGGAAGCGCTCGCAACCGACGGACCGTACCTGCTTGAGGTGGTCATTGACCCGGACGAAAAAGTTTTACCGATGATTCCGCCAAACGGCACAATAAACGACATCATCTTAAAGGCATAATAGGAGGAGAAATGAAGGACGAAAAAAAATTCATACTGTCCATGCTCGTAAGGAACGAAGCGGGCGTGCTCACCAGAGTATCGGGGCTGTTCGCAAGACGCGGCTTCAACATCGACAGCTTATCGGTGGGCGAGACTCTCGACAAGGACGTGTCGAGGATTACCATTACCGCGACGGGCGACGAGTATATAAGGGAGCAGATAAGGCTTCAGCTTGAAAAACTCCACGACGTCATCATCATCGAGGAAATGCCCGACGAAAATACCGTGGTAAGAGAACTGTTGCTCATCAAAGTAAACGTCGAGCAGGGCAAGCGCATCGAGATACTCGAGGCGGCGACGATATTCAGAGCGAAAGTCGTAGACCTTACCCCCACCCACCTCACACTGGAAATTACGGGCGACAGCTCCAAGTGCAACGCATTTTTAGAGTATATGAAGCCGTTCGGCGTGGTGGAACTGTGCAGAACGGGCGTCACCGCAATAGCGAGAGGCGCGCAGGTGCTTAAAGCGTAAACAAATGCTCAATTTCAGGGCAATAAAAATAAAACAAACAAAACGGAAAGGAGAAAGAAAATGGCTAAAATTTATTACGAGAAGGATTGTAATCTCAACAATCTTAAAGGCAAGACTGTGGCGGTCATCGGTTATGGCAGCCAGGGGCACGCGCACGCTCTCAATCTTCGCGATTCGGGCGTAAACGTCATCATCGGACTTTATGAAGGCTCCAAGTCCAAGGAGAAAGCTCTCCAGAGAGGCTTCAAGGTCATGAACACCGACGAAGCGGTAAAGGCCGCCGACATGGTCATGATCCTCATAAACGACGAGAAGCAGGCCGCTATGTACAAAAAGGACATCGCGCCCAACCTCAGAGAAGGTATGACCCTCGCGTTTGCCCACGGCTTCAACATCCATTTCGGACAGATCGTGCCCCCCTCCGATATCGACGTAGTTATGATAGCGCCCAAGGGTCCCGGTCACACCGTTAGAAGCCAGTATGAAGAAGGCAAAGGTGTTCCCGCGCTGGTCGCCGTGTATCAGAACTATACGGGCAAGGCGCTCGACACCGCGCTTGCATATGCGCTCGGTATCGGCGGAGCGAGGGCGGGCGTACTCGAGACCACCTTCAAGGAAGAGACCGAGACCGACCTTTTCGGCGAACAGAGTGTGCTTTGCGGCGGCGTTGCCGAACTTATGAAAGCGGGATTTGAAACCCTCGTCGAGGCGGGATACCAGCCCGAGAGCGCGTACTTTGAGTGCCTGCACGAGATGAAGCTTATTATCGATCTCGTTGTCAACGGCGGACTTTCCTTCATGCGCTACTCGGTAAGCGACACTGCCGAATACGGCGGCTACGAAGTCGGCAAGAGAATAATCAATGACGACGTCAAGAAAGAGATGAAGAAAGTCCTCTCCGAAATCCAGGACGGCACCTTTGCCCGCAACTGGATACTGGAAAACCAGGCCGGGAGACCTCACTTCAATGCCGTGAGAAAACAGGAAAGAGAACACCTCATCGAAAAGACGGGTGAAGAACTCCGTTCCAAGATGAACTGGAAGAAACAGGAGTTCAAAGAGTGATTTAACCAATTTGCATTCCCTTGCGCGGGCGGAAACCGCCCGCGCAAAGGGCGCGCCGACCGCGGTGCGCGAAAAAGCCCCGGAAGGGCTTATCTACAAGGGGGAGATAAAGGAGCCCGACCTCACGTCATGGCGGAGGGTTAGGGGATTCGAAGAGAAACATCAAACGCGAAAACAAGAAAAATCTGAATATAAGGAAATTGTAAACAATGATATCCGACAATTTGAAAAAAGGTATGGAAAAAGCGCCCCAGCGCGCATTGCTGAAAGCCGATGGATTGACGCAAAAGCAGATTGAAAAGCCCATTATCGGCATAGTAAACTCCTTTAACGAGGTAGTCCCGGGGCATATTCACCTAAACAACGTCGCCCGTGCTGTAAAGGACGGAGTGCTCGCAAACGGCGGCACGCCACTCGAGTTCAACACAATAGGCGTATGCGACGGGCTTGCCATGGGACACGAGGGAATGAAGTATTCACTCTGCACCAGGGAACTTATCGCCGATAGCATCGAATGTATGGCAAAGGCGCACTGCTTTGACGGGCTTGTGTTTATACCGAGCTGCGACAAGATAGTCCCAGGCATGCTTATGGCAGCGGTGAGACTTAATCTCCCCTCGATATTTGTATGCGGCGGAGCAATGCTCTCTATTTTGGGCGACAACAACACCTACCTTGACTTCAACAGCGTATACGAAGCTGTCGGCGCCTGTAAAGCAGGCAAAATCGGACTTGACGACCTTGACAGGATCGAAGAGTCGTCCTGCCCCACCTGCGGCTCGTGCTCGGGTATGTTTACGGCAAACTCCATGAACTGCCTTACCGAAGCTATCGGTATAAGCCTTCCCGGAAACGGCACCACTCCCGCCGTCTTCTCCGAAAGAATAAGGCTTGCCAAAATGACGGGCGAAAAGATAATGGAGCTTGTCAGAGAGGGCATAAAGGCAAGGGATATAATAAACGAGCGCTCGATAAGAAACTCTCTCGCCGTTGATATGGCGCTCGGTTGCTCGACCAACACCGTATTGCACCTTGCGGCTATCTGCGCCGAAGGCAATATCCCATTCGACCTAAAGCTTATAAACGAAATTAGCTCAAAGACTCCCAACCTATGCAAGCTCGCCCCCGCAGGGGCGCATCATGTACAGGATTTGCACAGAGCGGGCGGCGTAAGAGCTGTAATGGCAGAACTTTCCAAAAAGAGCCTTATCGATACCGAAATCATCACTTCTACCGCTAAGACGGTGGGCGAAAACATAAAGGGCGCAAGAGTCAAAGACAACAGCGTCATAAAAAGTATAGAAAATCCTTATTCCGAAACGGGCGGACTCGCGGTACTCTTCGGAAACCTTGCCCCCAACGGCTCGGTGGTAAAGAGAAGCGCGGTAAGAAAGGAAATGCACCTATTCACCGGCAAAGCACGCGTCTTTGAAAGCGAAGAGGAAGCTATAAAAGCAATCTACGGAAACAGGATACAGAAGGGCGACGTAGTGGTTATCCGCTACGAAGGACCCAAAGGCGGTCCCGGCATGAGAGAAATGCTCTCCCCGACCTCCGCGATCGCGGGTATGGGGCTTGACGCCGACGTCGCGCTTATTACCGACGGAAGATTTTCGGGAGCGACAAGGGGCGCGGCGATAGGGCACATCTCCCCCGAAGCAAGGGAAGGCGGCGCCATCGCATACGTCAAAGAGGGCGACCTTATCACAATCGATATCGAAAACTACAGCATACGACTTAACGTCACCGACGAAGAGTTGGCAGAAAGAAAAAAGACAATGCGTCTCAAGGAAGAACCCAAGTTAACGGGTTACCTCAAAAGATACGCGAAAATGGTTTCCTCAGCCGATAAAGGCGCTTCATTTACCGAATAAAAAGGAGTTAATATCATGAGACATATCAAAATATTCGATACGACATTGCGCGACGGGGAACAGGCCCCCGGTTGCAGCATGCATATCAGCGAAAAACTCGAAGTTGCCATGGCGCTCGAAAGACTCAGAGTCGATGTCATGGAAGCGGGATTTGCCGCGAGTTCTCAAGGCGATTTCGAGTCGGTCAAGGCCGTCGCCGAGCAGATAAAGAATGCCAAAGTCGCTTCCTTTGCCCGCTCGGTCAAAAGGGATATCGACCTTGCATATGAGGCGGTCAAAGTCGCGGTCGATCCCAGAATACATATCTTTATCGCGACGTCTCCCATTCATATGCAGTACAAGCTCAAGATGAGCGAGGATAACGTCCTCGCGACAATCGCCGAAATGACAAAGTACGCGAAGAGCTACATTTCCGACATCGAGTTTTCGGCGGAAGACGCAACGAGAAGCGAATGGAACTTCCTCGTTAAGGCCGTGACCACAGCCATTGAAAACGGCGCGACTACGATTAACATTCCCGACACCGTCGGCTACACATCCCCAAGAGAGATGTACGACCTTATTAAATATTTGCGTGAAAATGTCTCCAACATTCACAAAGCGACCCTTTCGGTGCACTGCCACAATGACCTCGGTCTTGCCGTAGCAAACTCCCTCGCCGCGGTGGAAGCGGGCGCCGACCAGGTAGAGTGCACGGTGAACGGACTTGGGGAGAGGGCGGGAAACGCCGCGCTTGAAGAAGTCGTCATGGCGATTGCCACAAGAAAGAACCTGTACGGCGGCGAAACCGGCATTGACACCAAAGAAATTTACCGCACCAGCATGCTTGTTTACAGGACGCTCGGACTCCACGCCCCCATAAACAAGGCTATCGTCGGAGACAACGCGTTTGCGCACGAGGCCGGCATTCACCAGCACGGAGTGCTCCAGAACCGCGAGACATACGAAATTATGAGCCCTCAGTCTATCGGACTTCCTTCCAATAACATGGTGTTCGGCAAGCACAGCGGCAAGCACGCAATACATTCGAGATTAAAGGAATTGGGACACGAACTTTCTCCCGCCGAAATGGAAGAATTCTTCGTCAGGTTCAAGGCGCTCGCCGACAAGAAACGCAGCATAACCGACGCCGAGCTCCTTGCCTTGCTCGACCACAGCGCCGACCAGAACATAGAGCAGGAGTACAAGCTCGACCGCTTCACGATAAACAGCGGAAACAACATCACTTCGACCGCGGTCATCCGCTTGAACTGCAACGGACAGATCATCGAGAAAGTCGCTATGGGTCACGGTCCCGTCAATGCCGCCTTCAATGCGGTGGATAAGATAGTCAAAAAGCCCGAATACTCCTTGGACGACTATTCGGTGCGCAGCGTAACCGACGGAAACGATTCTTTGGGCGAAGCGACGGTAAGAATTAAGTGCGGGGACAGGATTTATACGGGCACGGGTCTTTCCACCGACATAATCGAGGCGAGCATAAAGGCATATCTTAACGGCATAAACAAAATATTCTGATGAGGCACATATGAAAAAGATAGAAATTTTCGACAGCACTTTAAGGGACGGCGCCCAGAGCGAAGGCGTATCCTTTTCGGTGCAGGACAAGCTCAATATAGTAAGGGCGCTGGACGAGTTCGGCGTGCACTATATCGAGGCGGGAAACCCCGGCTCCAATCCCAAGGATATTGAGTTTTTCCAAAAAGTAAAGGACGTGAAATTAAACCACGCCGTCCTGTGCGCGTTTGGCAGCACCAGGCGTAAAAACGCCAAAGTGGAAGAGGACGAAAACATCAGGTCCCTCTTAGGCGCAGAAACCCCCGCGGTTGCGGTCTTCGGGAAGACGTGGATACTCCACATCAAAGAAATTCTCAAAATCTCCCTCGAGGAAAACCTCGAAATCATAAGAGACACCATAAGCTACTTGAAGGCTAAAGGCAAAGAGGTCATCTTCGACGCCGAGCACTTCTTTGACGGCTACAAGGACAACGCCGAGTACGCTCTCAAAGTGCTTGAGAGTGCGAAGACGGCGGGAGCAGACGTGTTGACGCTGTGCGACACAAACGGCGGCACTATGCCCGGTGAAATCTTCACGATAACAAAGACCGTTGTCGGGCATTTCCCCGATACCCGCGTGTCCATTCACTGCCACAACGACACCGACTGCGCCGTGGCAAACTCGGTAATGGCGGTGGAAGCGGGCGCAAGGCAGGTTCAGGGCACCTTTATAGGAATAGGCGAAAGGTGCGGAAACGCCGACTTAAGCGTCGTCATACCAAATCTTCAGTTAAAACTGAAATACGCTTGTGTTGACAGGGAATTATCCCAGCTGACACATACGGTAATGAGGATATACGAAATCGCCAACCTCATTCAACCCAACAACAAGCCCTACACAGGCTCCAGCGCGTTCGCCCACAAAGGCGGTATGCACATTGATGGCGTTGACAAGTGCACAAGCTCGTTTGAGCACGTTCCGCCCGAGAGCGTGGGCAACAAGAGGCGGTACCTCATGAGCGAGATGAGCGGAAGAGCGACGGTTATTGCGAAAATTGCCAATATCGCGCCCGAGATCAAGAAAGACTCCGACGAGGCGAAACTCATTTTAAACAACCTTAAGGAACTCGAGCACAAAGGCTATCAGTTTGAATCGGCCGACGCGAGCTTCGAGCTTATGGTGCTTAACGCCCTCGGAAGGTTCAAACCTCACTTCAATCTCCAGATGTACAAGACGAGCGGCGAGCACCCCGCGCCCGATGGCGAAATGAGTGCGTTTGCCCTTACTAAAATAGAAGTGGACGGCAAGACCGAAACCGCCGCAAGCATGGGTAACGGTCCCGTAAACGCGTTGGACGCGGCGCTTAGAAAGGCGCTCTCCATCTTCTATCCCGAGCTTAAGGCAGTACACCTCACCGACTATAAGGTGCGCGTACTTTCGGGTGATCAGGCGACGGGCGCAAAGGTAAGGGTTCTCATCGAGAACACCGACGGCAAAAAGGTATGGACGACGGTAGGCGTCTCCACCGACATAATCGAAGCGAGCTGGTTTGCGCTCTGCGATGCGATAGAATACTACTTATACCAAAAAGACAAGGAAAGGTGATAGATATGAAAATGACGATGACGCAAAAAATTCTCGCCGCGCACGCGGGTAAAGAATATGTAGAGGCGGGCGAGCTTATTATGGCAAAACTCGACCTCGTCCTGGGCAACGACGTAACGTCTCCCGTTGCCATAAACGAGTACCGGAAGGCGGGGTTGTGCTCGGTCTTCGACTGCTGCAAGATAGCATTGGTCATGGACCACTTTACTCCCAACAAGGACATCAAGGCCGCCGAGCAGACCAAACAGGTCAGGGACTGGGCCGCCGAAAAGAATATAGAAAACTTCTTTGACGTAGGCGAAATGGGCGTTGAACATGCGCTTTTGCCCGAAAAAGGACTGGTAGTCAGCGGCGACCTTATTATCGGCGCCGACAGCCACACCTGTACATACGGCGCTTTGGGCGCGTTCTCCACGGGCGTAGGCTCCACCGACATGGCCGCCGGGATGGCTTACGGCAAGGCGTGGTTCAAAGTCCCTTCCGCGATAAAGTTCAACCTTCACGGCAAGCTCAACAAGTGGGTGAGCGGCAAGGACGTCATTTTGCATATCATCGGTATGATCGGCGTGGACGGCGCGCTCTATAAGTCCATGGAGTTTGCGGGCGAGGGCGTCAAGAGCCTCACGATGGACGATCGCTTCACTATATGCAATATGGCAATCGAAGCCGGCGCCAAAAACGGCATCTTCCCGGTCGACGAACTTACTCTTGAGTATGTAAGAGAGCACAGCAAGCGCGAGCCTGTCGTCTTTGCGGCCGACGAGGACGCCGTTTACGACGAGGTATACGACATTGACCTCGGTAAAATTAAGCCCACGGTGGCATTCCCCCACCTTCCGTCCAACACAAGGACGTTTGACAGGATCGGAGATATTCCGGTAAATCAGGTGGTAATCGGCTCTTGCACAAACGGCAGATACTCCGACTTTGAAATCGCCGCCGGCATCCTCAAAGGCAAGAAGGTCGCGAAAAACGTAAGGACGATAGTGATTCCTTCCACCCAGAAGATTTATCTTGACATGATAGAGAACGGGCTTACGAAGATATTTATCGAAGCAGGCTGCATCGTATCGACGCCCACCTGCGGACCGTGTCTCGGCGGACATATGGGCATACTTGCCAAAGGCGAAAGAAGCCTTGCGACCACAAACCGCAACTTCATCGGCAGAATGGGTCATCCCGAGAGCGAGGTATACCTCTGCAGCCCGGCCGTGGCAGCCATATCGGCCATCTACGGCAAAATCACCAGCCCCGAAATACTTTAAGAGGAGGGAAATTGACATGAAATTAACGGGAAAAGTAATAAAATACGGCGACAACGTCGACACCGACGTAATAATCCCCGCAAGATACCTTAACAGCGCAAATCCCAAGGACCTTGCGGCGCACTGCATGGAAGACCTCGACAAAACCTTTGTCACCAGAGTGCAAAAAGGCGACATCATGGCAGCGGGCAGAAACTTTGGTTGCGGCTCCTCGAGAGAACACGCGCCCATATCCATTAAAGAGAGCGGAATAGCGTGCGTAATTGCAAAGAGCTTTGCAAGAATATTCTACCGCAACGCGATAAACATCGGGCTTCCCATAGTCGAGTACGACGGAAATATCGACGAAGGCGACACCGTGGAAGTGGATTTTGCCGCAGGCAAGATCACAAACCTTACCAAAAACGAAGAAGGTACCTTCCCGCCTTTCCCCGAATTTTTGCAGAACATAATACGCAAAGGCGGCCTGCTCGCGTCGTTGAAGGAGTGAATTTATGAATATCAGAATTGCTTGCATAGCAGGTGACGGAATAGGTCCCGAAATCATGACTTCGGCTGTCGCCGTAATGGAAAAAACCGGCGCTAAGTACGGACATAAATTTGAATTCGTTGATGTTATCGCGGGCGGCGCGTCGATTGACAAGTACGGCGTGCCCCTTACTGAGGAAGAACTTAATAAGTGCCTTGACAGCGACAGCGTTATGCTGGCGGCGGTAGGAGGTCCTAAGTGGGACACGCTCCCCGGCCATTTACGCCCCGAAAAGGCGCTCCTTGCCGTAAGGAAAGAGCTTGGACTGTTTGCAAACATCCGTCCCGCGCGCCTCATGCCCGAATTTAAGGACGCCTGCCCTCTTAAGGCCGAAGTTGCCGAGAAAGGTTTTGACATGGTCATCATAAGAGAACTTACAGGCGGTATTTACTACGGCAAGCGCGGCAGAGAAACGACCGAAAACGGCGTGGAAGCGTTTGACACCGAGAGATATTCCGAAAAAGAGATTGATCGCATAGCCAAAGTCGCGTTTGAGCTTGCCTTAAAGCGTAAAAAGAAAGTCGCGAGCATCGACAAGGCAAACGTCCTCGAAACTTCACGCCTGTGGCGCGAAACCGTCCACAAGGTGGCGAAAGACTATCCCGAGGTTGAAGTTATCGACGTGCTTGTCGACAATGCCGCAATGCAGCTTATCAAAAACCCCGCTCAGTTTGACGTGATCGTTACGAGCAACATGTTCGGCGACATACTTTCCGACGAAGCGTCTCAGCTTGTGGGCTCGATCGGGCTTATGCCGTCGGCATCCCTGGGTGAAACCAGCAGGGGAATGTACGAGCCCATTCACGGCTCGGCGCCCGACATCGCGGGAAAAGACTTTGCAAACCCCATCGCGACCATACTTTCGGTAGCAATGATGTTCAGACTGTCGTTCGGACTTGAAAAAGAGGCGGCTGACATCGAAAACGCCGTCGACGCCGTCATAAAGCAAGGCTACAGGACGCGCGACATCCTCGACAACGGCACGACACCCGTAGGATGTAAGGAGATGACCCGCCTTATCCTCGAAAACATTTAAGCAAAACCAATCTTTCTCCAAATAAAAAATAAATGAGCCCGTCCTTATTGGGGCTCATTTATTTTTACCTGATTATTTCGGACAATCGGCTCACTGCCTCGGGCAGTTTGTCAACGTCTATTCCCGAATAGTTTACGACGATAATGTGCTCGTAAGAGGGATTGGGGCGGGAGAGGAATTTCGACATGCAAGTTATCAGTATACCTTTACTTTTGGCCGCCTCGATTAAAGCGTCGTCCGACATTTCGGTGTCTATTCTGACAAGGAAATGAAGTCCCGCGTTTTCTTCCTCGATAGTAATTTTATCGGCAAACGGCGCAGACAAAAACGCGTTAATTACCGCGTCGCGCTTTTTTCGGTACAGGGTCTTTGTACGGTTTATGTGCTGTTCAAAGTAGCCGCTGGAGATAAACTTTGCCAGAGTGAACTGCTCAAAGCCCGATACCGCGCACGAGTAGAATCCCAATTCTTTTTCGTATCTTGAAAGCAGGTTTTCGGGCAAAACCATATAGCTTATTCTGATAGAGGGCGCGAGGCTCTTGGAGAAGGTGTTCATATATATGACTTTGGAGTTTTCGTCTATCGAAACCAAAGACTGAATGGGTCTTCCCACAAAACGGAATTCGGTGTCGTAGTCGTCCTCTATGATGTAGCGTTCGCCCTCGGATGCCCATTTTAATAGCTCGCGCCGCTTCGTAATCGGCATCACCGCGCCCGTTGGAAAGTGGTGGGACGGGGAGATGTGAACTACGTCGGCGCCGCTTGATTTGAGTTCTTCTGTCGAAAGCCCTTCACGCGTTACCGGTATATGTCTGCACGCGACATCGTTGACCTTGTATATTCGGGCGATTTTTGTATGCCCCGGGTCTTCGAAGGCGTAGATTTTGTCGCGGCCGAGAAGCTGGATAATGAGGTTGTAAAGGTATTCCGTTCCCGCGCCGATTATTATCTGCCCGGGGCTTACAGCAATGCCGCGGAAGCGGTAGAGGTAGGAAGCGACCGCTTCGCGAAATTCGTACACGCCGTTATAGCGTAGCGGCTCCAATAACTTTGTCCCTTCGTCGTTAATCACGCTCCTTAATATCCTTGTCCACACCGTAAAGGGGAAGACATCGCTGCTTATGTTGTTGGTGGAAAAGTCTATGAAGTATTTTTGGGGAACACGTTCAAAGCTTTTCTTCTTAACGGGCTTTACTGTTTCGGGAAGCTCTTCCATTCCGCTGACGAAATATCCCTTTTTCTCTTCCGAATAGATATACCCTTCGGCAATCAGCTGGGCGTACGCGCTCTCTACGGTGATTATGCTGACCTTGAGGTTTTCGGCAAGCGTTCTTTTTGAAGGGAGTTTGTCCCCCGACTTAAGCCTGCCGCTTATTATGTCCTCTTTGATATAACCGTAAAGCCTCTCGTAAAGGCTGATTTCAGAATCTTTGTCCAATGTGTACGTAAGCATTTTTCCTCAATCTGGTATTATTAAATTTTATTAAATTGGTTATTTCAATAATACCTGATTATGATTATAATGATAATATCCGTAAATTTCAAGGATAATTGACAAAATGCGTAACGAAAAACTGTACAGACTATCGCTGACGGCGCTGTTTATCGCTCTTAACTGCGCGTCCACCGTCATAATACAGATACCGTCGCCCATGAACGGCTATGTAAACTTAGGCGATTGTTTTGTGTTGCTTTCGGGCTGGCTTCTGGGGCCGTTTTACGGATTTATCGCGGGCGGACTTGGCTCGTGCCTTGCCGACATCGTGACAGGCTACACCCATTACGCAGTCGGAACGTTCTTCATTAAAGGTATTATGGCAATAATCGCCGCACTCGTATTCAAGGCGTTTTCAAAACTTATGCCGAAACTCCCCCGCGTCTCGCGCATACTATCGGGCGTAGTCGCCGAAATCTTCATGGTGGCGGGGTACTTAGGATACGCCGCGCTCCTTCTGGGAAGAGGCGTTGCCGCGCTTGCGTCCGTTCCCGGAAATCTTATTCAGGCGGCGGTGGGTATTGCCGGTTCGGTTATACTTTTTGAAGCGATAACAAAATTAAAACTCATAAAGAATACATACAGATGAGGTTATTATGGAACTTAAACTTATAAAACAACAAGCCGCGCAGGCTGCAAAAGACATAGCGGAGATTGCCCGCCTCGGAAAAGGCAGCATTCTCGTCGTAGGGTGCTCCACAAGCGAAGTCCTCGGCAAGAAAATAGGAACCGACTCGGCCCCCGAGGTTGCCAAAGCGCTCTTTGAAGGAATATACGAAGCGACCAAGCCCCTGGGAATTTTTCTCGCCGCCCAGTGCTGCGAGCACTTAAACCGCGCGATAATCGTTGAGAGAGAGGCGGCAAAAGGACTTGAAATTGTCAACGTAGTGCCTCAGCCCAAAGCGGGGGGCGCCTTTGCTACCGCCGCCTACAACGCCTTTTCCGATCCCGTCGCCGTGGAAGAAATCAAGGCCGACGCCGGACTCGACATAGGCGGCACGCTTATCGGTATGCACCTTAAAAAAGTCGCCGTGCCTGTAAGGCTTTCACTTAACAGAATAGGGGACGCGATACTTCTCGCCGCCCGCACCCGCCCCAGATTTATAGGTGGAGCGAGGGCAATCTATAACGAGAACTTACTATAAAAAATAACCCAAAAAAACACCCCCCGAAAATCATAAAGCTTTAATTACCTCCACAAGCTGGTGATATATGGATAAAAAAGCCTCTTGCGGGGGGAATCGTCAGATTCTCGGGACTAAAACTCGGGGTCCCCGAAAAACCGCTGATTTTTTGGGGCTAAAACTCGGGGTCCCCGAAAAATCGCTGATTTTTTGGGAAATAAAAAACGCTCCCGTTATCGGGGAGCGTTTTTTGTCTGTAAACTGTTATTACACAGTATCCTGGCTTTGTTCAACCACTTCTTTTTCAGCGGCGTTTACCGCGTGGCGGGTGTTGAGTTCTTCAATCATCATGTCGTAATACTGTTCGTCTATTATGAATTTCTTTTTCTGGATTATCCACGATCCGATAATGAGCACCATGGGCACCGCGGTAACCGCAAGTCTTATCCAAAGGCGCATTGCCGTGTTGGACTTGTACTTGAAGTTGATGTTGGCGGCGTTGAAACCATCGCCCTTGATTTCCATCGTGTACTTATAGGTCACGCCGTTTGCTTGGGCGGCAAGCGTCTCGGGATCTATATCTCTCCAGACTCCGAGGTCAACTTTACTGTCCTTGACTTCCTGACCGAGTGCATAACTTGTACGGTAGATTCTGCAGTCGCCCAAAGCCTGTACGTAGTCAGGGTCAAGCTGATACTTGGCCATGAAGGTGTCTTCGGCTATCGCCTGGGCAACAATCTCGCGGGCTTCGTTCTCGTCCTCTACGGTCTCATAAATGTCGAGATAATCGTTTATTGCCATAAGGTAAACGATCTGCTCTTCGGCGGTCTTCATGTTGATGAGGTAGTCTTTCTGCGACTCCATGAGGGAGATGTTCTGACTAAGGATGAATATTCCCGACGCGGCCAACACAAGGGTGGTAATTCCGTATTGAGCAGCCGAGGAGAATTTCGCCATGAAGGGGCGTAATGTGGAGACGACCGCTTCGTTTCTCTCGCCCTGCTTATACTCGTTGTATTCGACGCAGTTGGTCATATTAATTATCGACGCCATGTAGAAGAGGGTCTGTCCCGTAAATACAAGCACGCCGAATATACCCAAAGTAATGATATTGAACGGCAGGAAACTTGGCCACCAGCCGAGCAGTGCGATAAAGGCATAGCCAATCGCGATAATTATTGCGCTGAACATCTGGATTTTCTTCCTGCCGAATTTGCCTGCAAGTTTGGGGTACAAGAGGTTAACTGCGACGTTGCACACGCCGAAAATTACTATAAAGTAGAAGCTGTTGCTGTCGTAGCCTACTTCGAGGTAGTAAAGGTTGTAGGCAAGCGCGACAAGGAGTCCCGAGCCCACGCTGTAGAGGAACATCGACAAAGTCATCCAGAGTATCTGGTCGTTGCCCTTTATGGTCTTCCACATGTGCTTTAAGGAAACCTTGGCTTCCTTCTCGGTTTCAAGTCGCGGCGTTTCCTTTACACCCAGCGAGGTCATAAGCTGACACCCGATAAATGCGGCAACTATTACTATGGATACGACGCTGTATCCGTTTACGACGTTGCCGGGGGTGAGGAACACGACAAGGCCTTGCGCAATAAACGCGCCCACGCCCGCAAAGAATACGGTGAGCATGGTGACGGTGTTTCTTTCGTCGCGAACGCTGGAAAGTGAAGGCAGCATTGCCCAATAGCCTATGTCGTTCATTGTGAAGGTGCTTTCCCACAAGAGGTACATTATCGTCATATAAATGACAAAGCTCCATCCCGTAATCGCCCTTACGTTGAACATCAGGAGAATAATCGCGCCGCAGGTTACCGCGCCGATAAGTATCCACGGCTTGAACTTACCCCATTTCATGTGGGTGCCTTCGATTATCGCGCCCATTATCGGGTCGTTAATGGCGTCCCAGATTCGGCCGCCTACGCCGATTATTAAGCTTAACACCGTAAATTGGGCAAGTTCGAGCGACACGCCGAACTGAACATAAGTAAGCAGGAATGCCGATACAAGCTGATAAGACATATCTCTGCCGATTCCACCGAGCGAGAACAGCCATTTGTTCTTTTTGAACTGTTTTACTCTGGCGGCTTCTTTGGAGTCGATTACATTGGTTGTAGCGACTGCTTCGTTATCCATAAAGATGCCTCCTTAATACCTTGTGGTATTATGTATAATTTTCTCATGTCAATATAAAAATGTCAATACTCAATAATTTTTACACGCGCGTTGCGTAAAATGCGCGCAGAGGATAAATGATATTTATGTTATCAACTTTATTGTGTTTTAGTTTGCTATTTTGCGGCGGTTAATGTTATTATAAAGCAAATCACCAATAATAATGAGGTTTACCACATGAGAGCCATAGTTTCGGTAATCGGAAAGGACAGAAAGGGCATAATCGCCAATGTCTCCATGACACTTTTCAAAAACGACATCAATATTCTCGACATCTCCCAGACAATAATGCAGAACGAGTACTTTACCATGATAATGATGGTGGAGCTTCCCGAAAAGATGTCGGTAGAGGATATAAACGCGCCCCTCCGGAGCCTTGCCAAAGACCTGGGCGTGGAAATTCGCATTCAGCATGAAGATATCTTCAATTCCATGCACAGAATGTAAGGAGAAGCTATGCTCAACTATAACGAAATCCTTCAGACCATTGAGATGATAAAGGATCAGCATCTCGACATAAGGACTATAACACTCCACCTGTCCTTGTTCGACTGCATATCCGAGGATAAACTCGTCACCGCGCAAAAGGTTTACGACAAAGTCATGAAGCGCGCGGCGAAATTGAAAATAACGGGCGACGCCATAGCCGACAAGTACGGCATTCCGATAGTAAACAAGCGCGTTTCGGTTTCTCCCGTAAGTTTAATAGGCGCGTCAAGCGGCGGCTATCTCGAGATAGCCAAAGCCCTTGACAAGGCGGCGCGGGAGATAGGCATCGACTTTGTGGGCGGCTACACCGCGCTTGTGCAGAAAGGCATGACGCCGGGCGAGGAAGCGTTCATCAGGACAATCCCCGAGGCGCTCGCCTGTACCGAAAGAGTGTGCTCCAGCATAAACATCGGCTCCACAAGGGCGGGAATAAACATGGACGCAGTGAAGCTTTCGGGCGGGATTATCAAAGAGACCGCACGGCTTACCGCCGACCGCGACAGCATAGGCTGCGCCAAACTTGTAGTATTTGCCAACGCCGTTGAGGACAATCCCTTTATGGCGGGTTCCTTTACGGGCATGGGCGAAGGCGACGCCGTGGTAAACGTCGGTATCAGCGGTCCCGGTGTTGTCAAAGCGGCGCTCGAGCAGGTAAAAACAGGCGACTGTACAGTGGTTGCCGAAACGATAAAGCGCACGGCGTTCAAGATAACGAGAATAGGCGAACTTGTCGCGAGGGAAGCCGCCGAAGCCATCGGCGCAAGTTTCGGGATAGTGGACTTGTCCCTTGCTCCCACTCCCGTAAGGGGCGACAGCGTCGCGCAGATACTCGAAGAAATAGGACTTTCCAGCGTGGGCGCGCATGGCACAACGGCGTGCCTGTATATGTTGAACGACGCAGTTAAGAAAGGCGGAGTGATGGCAAGCAGCCACATCGGCGGACTTTCGGGCGCATTTATCCCCGTCAGCGAGGATATCGGCATGATCGAAGCTGTAAATAAGGGGGCGCTCGGGCTTGACAAGCTGGAAGCCATGACGGCGGTCTGCAGCGTAGGTCTTGACATGATAGCCATTCCGGGAGACACCTCGGCGGCAACAATTTCCGCCATTATTGCCGACGAAGCGGCGATAGGCGTTGCCAACAATAAGACAACGGCAGTTAGGATTATTCCCGTTCACGGCAAAAACGAAGGTTTCGTGGAATTCGGCGGGCTCTTGGGCAGAGCGCCCATTGTCAGAGTCAACCCCGAAAACGCCGACGTATTCATCGCAAGAGGAGGCAGAATCCCCGCGCCCATCCACAGCAACAAAAATTAATAGAAATTTTAGGCGAATTCGGCTTGACAAGCATTTATCGCGTAAAATATAATGAGAATATGCAACAACAGCACAAGAACTACTTTTTTGGATATTACTTTTTTAGGAGCTACGAAATTAGTTCACTTTTGTGATGTGCGGTTTTTGCAGAGATAAATAACACTATAAAACTAACGAGCCGCCTTCACACAGGGCGGCTTTTTTTAACGGAGGAAACATGATACTGGTAATTAAGAACGGCAGCGGCAAAAAACAGGTGGACAATCTCATCAAGTGGATACAGTCCCAGGGGCTTAAAGTCCACATGAGCGAGGGCGACAATTCCACCGTAGTGGGACTGGTGGGCGACACGTCGGTAATCGACATCGACCTTCTCCGTTCTCTCGACATAGTCGAAAGTGTAAAGAGAATACAGGAGCCATATAAAAAAGCCAACAGGAAGTTCCACCCCGACGACACCATTATTGAAGTAAACGGCTATAAAATCGGCGGCAAAAACTTCACGCTGATAGCGGGACCGTGCTCGGTCGAGAGCGAAAAGCAGATAGTGTCGATTGCGCAGGAAGTCAAGAATGCGGGCGCGCACTTCCTTCGCGGCGGCGCATATAAGCCGAGAACTTCGCCTTACTCCTTCCAAGGCTTACGGGAAAAGGGACTCGAACTGCTTTCCCTTGCCAAGCGCGAAACAGGCATGGCGATAGTCACCGAGATTATGGGCATAAACGATATAGACAAATTCGAGGATGTCGACATAATCCAAGTGGGCGCGAGAAATATGCAGAATTTCGAACTCCTAAAAGCTCTCGGCCGCATTTCGAAACCGATTTTGTTAAAGCGCGGACTTGCCAACACCATTGAAGAGTGGCTTATGAGCGCCGAGTACATCATGGCGGAAGGCAACGAGCAGATTATACTTTGCGAAAGGGGCATAAGGACTTTCGAGCCATACACCAGAAATACCCTCGACCTGTCGGCGATACCGCTGGTAAAAGAACTTACCCACCTGCCCGTTATCGTTGACCCCAGCCACGCGTCGGGTCTTTCCCGCCTTGTTTCGCCCATGTCGCTTGCCTCGGTGGGCGCGGGCGCAGACGGACTTATAATCGAAGTCCACAACGACCCCATGCACGCCCTTTGCGACGGTGCGCAGTGTATTAAGCCCATTCAATTCGCCGAGCTTGTAGGTAAGATAGACGTAATGCTGCCCATAGTAAACAAAGTGAGGGATTAAAAAATGAAAGCGGGGATAATAGGGCTCGGACTTATAGGCGGAAGCCTTGCAAGAGCCTTGAAAAGAGCGGGATATGTCGTATACGGGAGCGACATCTCGGAAGAGGTAATGCTGAAGGCAGAACTTCTTAATGCAATTGACGCGAGATTAAGCGATGAAAATCTGGCGGAGACAGACTTGCTTTTCATCGCCGTATACCCGAGGGGCTTTGGAAAGGTACTCGAGAGCGTCGCACCCCATCTGAAAAACGGCGCCGTTGTACTCGATATCGCGGGAATTAAGCGCCCGATAGTCGACGCGATGAAAAAGACCGCCGAAAAATACCCCAATCTCAATTTCGTCGCCACGCACCCCATGGCGGGCAGAGAGTACTGGGGAATCAGCCACTCGACGGCATCGCTGTTTGACAAGGCGTCGCTCCTTATGGTGCCTGTCAAAGCCGATATCGCCGACCTTGTGGCGGCAAAAAAAGCGTTTACCGACGCCGGATGCGCCAACGTGGTGGTGACAAACGCGCAATATCACGATAAAATGATAGCGTATACCTCACAGCTCGCTCACTTAGTGTCCTCGAGCTACGTAAAAAGCCCAACGGCGGAGTCCCACGACGGATATTCGGCGGGCAGCTTCCGAGACCTTACAAGGGTCGCAAAACTTAACGCAAGGATGTGGACGGAGCTCATTTTCGATAACCGCGATAATGTGATTATCGAACTTGACACAATGATTGAAAACCTTACAAAATACCGCGACGCGCTTAACGAGGGCGACGAAAACAGACTTTGCGAACTTCTCGCCGAAGGCAACGAGCGAAAGGACAGAATAGAAAAAGCCTCCAGAGAATGGAAGAGGATCAGAAATGAGAGTAATTAAAGTAAACGCGTCCAAAAAGTACGAGATACGGCTTGGGAAAGGTCTTCTTGACAGCCTCGGCTCCTTTGTAAAGGAAGTCTGCTCATCCCGCAAAGCCGTCTTAGTCACCGACTCCAACGTAAATAAGCTTTACGGCAAAAGAGCCGCCGAAAACCTCGAAAGAAACGGCATCGAGACTTTTGTTTACGAATTTCCCGCGGGAGAGAGGAGCAAAAACTTAAACACCTACTCCGACCTTGTGTCCTTTATCGCCAAAAACTCGCTCTTGAGAAACGACCTTGTTGTCGCGCTCGGCGGCGGCGTAGCGGGAGACATTGCTGGATTTGCCGCGGCCACATATATGCGCGGGATAAGGTTTGTGCAGGTGCCGACGACTTTACTTGCAGTGATAGACTCCTCGGTGGGCGGCAAGACAGGCATCGATCTTTTCGAAGGAAAAAACCTTCTCGGCGCGTTCTACCAGCCCGATATGGTCATCGCCGATACAGATTTACTGAAAACCCTGCCCGACGAAGAAATCAAAAACGGCATGGGAGAGCTTATTAAGTACGGCATTCTCACAGGGGGAGAACTCTGGGAGCTTATCGAAAGAGGGGAAGACCCGTTAAACGATGAGAGAATGCCGGAACTCTGCGTAAATTACAAACGCGATATAGTGGAAAAGGACGAACATGAGGCTTCGGTAAGAAAACTCCTCAATTTAGGACACACCGCGGGGCACGCGATTGAAAAGCTCAACGATTACGCTTTGACTCACGGAATATGCGTTGCGTTCGGGATAGCTGTAGCCGCGCGCTCGGCGTTATACCGCGGCGCGCTCGGAAAAGAGAGCTACGACCGCATTATGAAGGTGTTGGAGCGTGAAAACATGCCCACGTCTACCGACATTTCTCCATCCCAAATAATATCCGCCGCGCTTAACGATAAAAAGAGCAAGGGAAAAAGCCTTACCATGGTCGTAATCCGCGACGTCGGCGACTGCGGACTTGAAGAAGTGCCGATTGAAAACCTCGGGGAGTACTTTGTATGCAGGTAAGACTTGAAAGCGCGCGTCTCAAAGGCGAAGTCGGCATAATAATCTCCAAGTCCTACGCCCACAGGGCGCTGATTATGGCGGCGCTTGCCGATAAACCGACGCGCATAAAGGGCAAGTCGGCCGCAAAGGACGTCATCGCGACAATCGGCTGCCTCGAGGGTCTTGGCGCGAAGATTGAAGAAACAGCCGACGGCTATGTCGTCCGCCCGATAGTAAATACCGGCGGCGGCGTGCTTAACGCGGGCGAGAGCGGTTCGACCTTGCGCTTTATTATGCCCGTTGCGGCGGCGCTTGGCTCGACTTGCGAGTTTGTCACAGAAGGAAGACTTGGTCAGCGCCCTATGAAAGAGCTTACCGATACATTTAAGGCTCACGGGGTGACCGTCAGCGATACAGCGCCCTACAAGCTGAGCGGAAAACTAACGAGCGGCAAGTACACGATAAGAGGGGACGTCAGCTCACAGTATATTTCGGGACTTCTCATGGCTCTGCCATTACTTGAAGGCGACAGCGAGATAATAATCGAAGGCGAATTTGTCAGCAAAGGCTATGTCGACATTACGCTGGACGTTATGAAACAGTTCGCAGAAAAGGTGGCGATGACGGAAAGCGGCTTCCTTATAAAGGGCGGACAAAAATATCAAAGTCCCGAAACCGTTGCCGTTGAGGGCGACTGGTCCAACGCCGCGTTCTTCCTCGTAGCCGGAGCGGTTAACGGAGATATCGTGGTAAGAGGACTAAACCTAAATTCAAAGCAGGGCGACAAGAGGATATACGACATTCTTAAAGAGATGGGCGCCGATATCCGATTTGAAAACGAGTGCGTAAAAGTCGTTAAGTCCGACCTTAAGGGAATTGAAATCGACGCCGGAGACATACCCGACCTTGTGCCGGTTTTATGCGTTGCGGCGGCGTGCGCAGAGGGCAAAACGGTCATAAAAAACGTCGAACGCCTAAAGCTCAAGGAGAGCGACCGCATTCAGTCGACAATGAGCATGTTGCAAAGTTTGGGTATCCAAATAGAGTATAGCGGGAGCCTAATCATTGAGGGCGGAAAGATTGCAGGCGGAAAAATTGACGGCTGTAACGACCACAGAATAGTAATGGCGGCATGTGTCGCGGCGAGTAAAGCCTGGGGCGAAACGGTCATTGACGGCGCCGAAGCGGTACAAAAAAGCTACCCGAATTTCTTCACCGAATACGGTAATTTAGGAGGAAAATTCTATGATGTGTGACAAAATCTCGCTGAAGGTGTGGGGCGAATCCCACGGCGAGGCGATCGGGGCAGATATAGGCGGCATCCCCGCGGGGATTAAGATTGATCTTGACAAACTTCAGGAGTTTTGCGACAGGAGAAAGAGCGTTAAGAACGTGTATTCCACCACCCGCGGCGAGGAAGATAAGATTATCATAACCGCAGGAATTGAAAACGGAATCACCACCGGGGACACGATCGGAATAAAAATCCTTAATAAAACTCAACGCTCGTCCGACTATGACGAGCTTAAGTACACCCCCCGTCCCTCCCACGCCGATTATCCCGCGTACGTAAAGTACGGCGGGACGTACGACATGTCGGGCGGCGGCAAGTTCAGCGGAAGACTGACATCGCCCGTATGCGCCGCAGGTGCCATAGCCGGGCAGATACTGGAGCAAAAAGGAATAACAGTAGGCGCGTATGTCGCCGAGATTGCGGGTATAAAAGGCGCGAGCTACCTGACCGATGAAATAGGAGTTGATGAGATAACGGCGGTAAAGTCAAAAACATTTCCCGTTATCGGCGATAAAAACGCCGAAGCGATGCTGGAAAAAGTCGCCAAAGCGCGCAGCGAGGGCGACTCGGTGGGCGGAATAGTGGAAGCGGTTGCGTTCGATGTGCCTATAGGATCGGGCGACGCACTTTTCGACGGACTGGAGAGTAAAATCTCCCGACTCGTGTTCGGAATACCCGCCGTAAAGGGCATCGAGTTCGGTCTGGGATTTGACATTACCCGCTTAAAAGGGAGCCGGGCGAACGACGCATATTATTACGATAACGGCATTGTTAAGACGCGCACCAACAACAACGGCGGAATCCTTGGCGGAATGGCGACGGGCATGCCCATACGCTTTCGGGTTGCGATTAAGCCCACGCCGTCAATATCAAAAGAACAGAACACCGTAAATCTTATTACTGGCGAGAACACACAAATCAGGATAAAAGGAAGGCATGACGCGTGCATTGCGCCCCGCGCCGCCGTAGTGGTGGAGGCATGCCTTGCCCTTGCCATACTTGACAGCATAATTTAAAAGGAGAGAATAGTTTTATGGACATCGAAAACCTCAGAAAAGAAATCGACCGGATCGACGACCAGATCGCAAGTCTTTACGACAGGCGCATGGAGATGGTAAAATCCATCGGCATCGAAAAGGCCAAGGAAAACAAGAACGTGCTGGACACAAGCCGCGAGAGAGAAATCCTTGCCCGCGTGACCAAGGCGGTAAACCCCGACGTAAGGGTTTATACCAAGATGGTCTTCACCACGATTTTCGATACAAGCCGCGCTTATCAGTCGAGGTTTGCCCACCTTTCTTCAAATATCAGCGAGCAGATAAAGGAAATCCTTTCCGCAAGCAGAGAGAGCTTCCCGTCTTACGCGACGGTAGCCTGCCAAGGCGTGCAGGGCGCATATTCACAGCTTGCCGCAGAGAGGCTGTTCTCCCTTTGCGACATCACATACATGAAGACGTTTGAAGGCGTGTTCAACGCCGTCCAGAGCGGGCTTTGCGAATACGGCATACTGCCTATTGAAAACAGCTCGGTCGGCTCGGTTAACAGTGTCTACGATCTGATGAGAAAGTACAATTTTTATATCGTGAGGAGCCTCAAACTCCCCATCCGCCACAGCCTGCTTGCCAAAAAGGGCACGAGAATCGAGGACATTAAGGAAATAATCTCCCACGAACAGGGCATAAACCAGTGCTCGGGGCTGATCAAGAGGCTGGGCAACGTGAAAATAACCTTCTGCGACAATACGGCCATCGCGGCAAAGACCGTGCGTGAGTCGGACAGAACCGACATCGCGGCAATTTCTTCCCGTCTGTGTGCAGAACTTTACGACCTTGCGGTGCTGGAAAACGGCATTCAGGACAACGACAGCAATTTCACCCGTTTCATCTGCATATCCAAGAGCATGAAGATCTATTCCAATGCCAACAAGATAAGCATGATAGTAAACCTTCCCCACGAACCGGGGAGCCTCAATAAGCTCTTGTCAAAATTCACGGCGCTGGGGCTTAGCCTATCCAAAATCGAGTCCATACCGTTGCCCAACACCGACTTTGAATTCATGTTCTATCTCGACTTCGAGGCAGACATCGAGCGTGAGGAAGTTCAGAACTTGCTTGCCGAACTTGACAACGGCTCCGAGCAGTTTATCTTCCTGGGGAGCTATAACGAGGTCATCTGATGAAAAAATACTGTCTTATAGGGGAAAAACTCGGCCACAGCTACTCAGCCCTCATTCACGGCGAGTTCGGCTACAGGTATGACCTGGTCGAGCTGACACAAGACGAGCTGGAAAATTTCGCAAAAAGCGGCGATTTTGACGGCTTTAACGTCACCATTCCCTATAAGACCGAAATAATGAAATATCTCGACGAGATCGACGACGGCGCGAAAGAAATCGGCGCGGTAAACACCGTAAAACGGAAAGCCGGCCGCCTCTATGGCTACAATACCGACATTTTCGGCATGGAGTACGCCCTTGAAAGTAAAGGAATAAGCCTTAACGGGAAAAAGGTCGTAATTCTCGGCTCGGGCGGAACATCGAAAACTGCCGCAACGCTTGCCGCGCGGAAAAACGCACGGGAAATTGTCGTTGTGTCCCGCGACGGAGAGAACAATTACGAAAACCTCTCCCGCCACTATGACGCTGAAGTAATTATAAACACAACGCCTGTCGGGATGTACCCGAACAACGGGCAGATAATCGTCGATACAGCTCGTTTTACCCGCCTCGAAAGCGTCTTTGACGCCGTTTACAATCCTCTCCTTACACCCCTGCTTGCCGAGGCGAAAAAGAGGGAGCTTAAATACTCCTCGGGGCTGAAAATGCTTATTGCCCAGGCGAAATACGCCCGAGACATCTTTGTCGGCGGCAAAATAAGCGACGAAGTCATTGAAAAGATATACAAAAAGCTGTATATTGATACCGTAAACATCGTGCTTGTCGGTATGCCGTCCAGCGGAAAGACCACCGTCGGGAAGCTGATTGCCGACTATTTCGGGAAGAAGTTTGTCGACACCGACGCCGAAATCGAAAAAGAGGCGAAAAAGAGCGTAAAAGAGATCTTTGCCGAGGACGGCGAAAAGGTCTTCAGGCAGAAAGAAGCCGATGTCTTAGCAAAGGTCGGCAAGGAAAGAGGACAGGTGATCGCCACAGGCGGAGGTGCGGTTATGGGCGAAAACGCCTACTACGACCTCAAGCAGAACGGCGTCATCGTATACCTTACAAGAGACCTCGACAAGGCCGAATTTTCGGGCAGACCGTTGCTTGAGAAAGACGGCGCCGAAGCTATTAGGAAACTTTCTGAGGTGCGCCGCCCCGTTTACCTTGCCTTTGCCGACATAATCGCCGAAAACAACGGAGATATAAGCGCAACCGTCGAATTTATAAGGGAGAAACTCTATGAAAATACTTGTAATTAACGGACCAAATCTCAATATGCTGGGAATACGCGAAAAAGAACTTTACGGCGCAAAAACCTACGCCGACCTTGAGGAGTATGTAAAACTCGAGGCAAAAAAGCTCAATCTCAACGCGGAGCTCTACCAGTCCAATTACGAGGGCGACATAGTGACCGCCATACAAAAGGCGTATAAAGTATATGACGGCATTGTGATAAACGCGGGAGCCTACACACATACCAGCATTGCCATACTTGACGCTCTTAAGGCCGTCAACATCCCGACGGTGGAAGTGCACCTTACCGACATAGCAAAGAGAGAGGAGTTCCGCCGCGTAAGTTACGTCAGCCTTTACGCGCAAAAGACCATTTGCGGCAAAGGATTCGAAGGATATAAAGAAGCATTGGAATTTCTTAAGGGGGAATAGAACAGTGAAGAAAAAGACATTTAACGAAAAACTCAACGACTCCAAGGACATGCCCAAAGTATTGGAAATCGAGGACCCGAAAACGCGCTCAATCCACGGCAAAAAGATGGTCATTGCTCCGCCCAAAGAGTATGACGACATAATAAGACGTGTGCCCCAAGGCAGACTTATCACGTCCGACGAGATAAGAAAGTACATCGCCAACAAATACAACGCCGACTTTACCTGTCCTCTTACCTCGGGGATATTCACAAGCATAGTGGCGCATGCCTCGGAAGAGAGAGGCAACGACCCCACCCCGTGGTGGCGGGTGCTGAAAAAGGACGGAATCCTGAGCGACAAATTCCCTTACGGACCCGAAAAGCAGAAAATCCTGCTCGAAAATGAGGGTCACACCGTCATCAAAAGAGGCAAAAATTTTCTGGTCGCCGATCTCGCCGACAGCCTTTACGTTCTGAAAGATTAAAAAGAATCACAGCTTAATATCCGATTTTTTTTACCTTTCGTCGTTAAAAATCGCTATACAACAACCTTTCCCTTATGTTATCATTAAAAAAGTTTAAAAAAGGGAAAGGTTTTTTATTTTTATGTGGTTTTTATATGCCATGGCGACGACGCTCGCTTGGGGCGGCGCCGATCTGTTTTATAAGAAAGGCACCGACAGTAAAGACAAATACAGCCATATCAAAATTGCCATAATCGTGGGGCTTGTTATGGGAGTACACGCGACGATTTACCTTCTGGTAAAGGGCCTTACCATTGACCCCATGGACATGATTAAGTATCTGCCAGTTTCGGGGCTTTATATTTTGTCAATGGTCATCGGTTATGTCGGATTAAGATACCTCGACCTTTCCATATCCTCGCCGGTTCAGAACGCGTCGGGCGTTGTCGTGACAATCCTTTGCGTAATCTTTTTCCGCAGTCCCGTTTCCACATTGGAGATTATCAGCATTGTGCTCATCACCGCGGGAGTTATCGGCATTGCCGTCCTCGACAAGGGCAGAGTTAACCTCAAAATAGGCGGCCCCGACAGAAAATACACAATCAGCTTTTTCGCGATAATATTCCCGCTACTTTATTGCCTGCTCGACGGTCTCGGCACCTTCGCCGACGCAATCTACCTTGACGAACTCGAGCTTATCGGCGAGGACGCCGCGCTGATTGCGTACGAATACACATTTTTTATCGTCGCCGTTGTCCTGTGGATTTTCCTTGCGATAAAGAAAGTACCGTTCAAGATCTATAAGGAAAAGGACAAGGGTCTTGCGGCTGTGCTGGAGACGGCGGGACAGTTCTTTTACGTCTTTGCCATGGCGGCAAACGCCGTAATCGCCGCGCCGCTTATCGCCGCATACAGCGTGTTTTCGGTTATTTTCTCCAGACTGTTCCTAAAAGAGAAACTAAAATGGAGCCAGTATATCGTCATCGCCGTAGTCCTTGCGGGCATTACCCTTATGGGCGTTGCCGAAGGCTTGAGCGAATAAAGCGCGTATTTACATTTTTTGGCAAGTATGGTAGACTGAAAAGCGAGATTTCACAGAGGAGGACGATTATTTATGCCTGTATATGTATGCAGTGTTTGCGGATACACCTATGACGAGGCTAAGGAAAATGTCAGGTTTTCCGACCTGCCCGCCGACTGGAGATGCCCCCTTTGCCGCGCCGGAAAAGAAAAATTCGTGGAAAAGGCCGCGCCCAATGCCGTAAATAAATACAAGGGCACCAAGACCGAGAAAAATCTTATGGAAGCTTTCGCAGGCGAGAGCATGGCAAGGAACAAGTATACCTATTTTGCCAATGTCGCAAAAGAGCAGGGCTTTGAGCAGATAGCCGACATCTTCATGCACACCGCCGACAACGAGAAAGAGCACGCCAAGCTCTGGTTTAAGGAACTGGGCGAACTGGGCGACACCGCGAAAAATCTTCTTCACGCAGCTCAAGGCGAGCACTACGAGTGGACGGAGATGTACGCAAACTTCGCCGAAGACGCCGACGCAGAAGGCTTTCCCGAGCTTGCCGAAAAATTCAGAAGAGTAGCCAAGATAGAAAAATCCCACGAGGAGAGATACAAAGCGCTTTTACACAATGTCGAGACCGAAACGGTATTTTCAAAGACCGAGGAGAGACTGTGGGAGTGCCGCAACTGCGGACACCTTGTCATCGCCAAGGATGCGCCCGAAGTCTGCCCCACCTGCGGATATGCCCGGAGCTACTTCGAACTTAGAAAAGAAAACTATTAATAGTACAATAAAAAAGACAGTCGGCCGCCCTTCGGGGGCGGCTTTATTTGACCTTTGAAACAAAGCGGCGATAATCGTCAGCCGCGCCAATCTCTGTATTGCGACGATAGGTTTCGGGTTAACCGCGGGCTTAAAAGTGCTTACGGACAAGCTGATGACAATAAGCAATATCAGTTTCAACTTCAGCATACCATTGTCTTAACTTGCGTTGCGGTAACAGGCCTTCTGTACGCGATCTGCCTTGTTTACGCCGCTTTGTGCGCGCGAAGCCTTTCCCGAAAGCCGATAGTCCATTTTCAACAAATATTAAAAAAGCGCGGTTTCTACCGCGCTTTTTATTATTATTTATTCGCTTCTATTCGCTTCGTTCGTTGTTGCAGAACGCCCAATACGCCGCAGTGTCGTGGATAAACTCGGGATAGAAGGTGTAAAATTCCTCTTTAAGGAATGGGATGACTTTTTTGGGTTTTAATTCCCGCGCGATGCGGTCGATGTTTTCCTTGAGGTAGTTGGCGACCGCTTTACGCTCCTCGGCAGGCTTAGTGTCGATGTTGTACTCTATCGGCTTGCCGATTTTTATAATTCGTTTGTCGGCGGGGATGTAGACGGGATAAAACTTAAGTCTCTTGCCCGTTTCGGCGTAATAGAGCCGCGCGACATCGATAAATCCGTCATACAGTTCCGATATGTAACGGGAAAACTTTATCGGGCTTTCGGGGAAGATTACAAGGTTTTTGCCTTGTTTTAGCGTCGCCACGCTCTCCTTGAAGGTCTGCAAAATTTTGACGCTGTTTCTATGGACGAGAATCGGGTTCTGTCTGTAGACAAGGGGCGGCAAAAATTTTGCCACTATCTTTGACAGAAAGCGGTAAAACTTCTTGTGTTTTTTGCTCCTTCCGAAAAAGAAATCGTGGAAAATAAAATTGGCTGCCACGCGTTTATCGAAAAGACAGCTTATCGACCACGGGCGGAACGGTCTGTCAAACCACGCCGTCATTGCGGCAGGCCCCAACGCGCCCGAATGATTGCATACATAAATCGCGGTCTCGTCCTCAGGGATTTCTTCGTACTCAACTGCGCGCTTAGGGAAGAGTATTCTTCCCACTTTGTATAAAAATTTGCAAAAAAGAGTATCTTCCTTAGTTTTTTTCATAAATTTCCATATAACAATACTTGTTATTTCTATTATAACATACTTTTTGCGAAAATAGACGAAAATATGCGGAGCATGTCGAAAACGCCCTTTAATAAAGGCGTGTCAAGGCGTTTTCTCGTTGAAAAAGTTGCGGCGGGACGAAGTTTTAACTTGCCGAAAGAATGGCTTTTTGCGCGCGCAGTTTTTTGAGGACAGAGCCGAAAATTTTTACTATCAGGATGAGGATTACGACCATTTTCTTACTCCTCCTATGCGGATAAATCTTATTTCGTTGTAGTAGTACGAGGAAAGGGGGCGATCATAGGAGTCCATTGTGTGAGTGGCGACAAAGATACTTTCGGGAGCGGGGCTTTCTACCCTTATGATAAAAAGGGTATGGTAAAATTTTTGCCCGTCGCCGAGCTGAATAAAGTCGCCTTTCCCTATATGCGAAATGTCGCTTTTTACTCCGAACGGACCTACACTCTTGTTGTTTACGAGAAAGCTGTAAAAAAATTCCACGCCCGTCCAGGACGGGGACTTGTTGTTGCCGTTTATGTAGTACCAACCGAAAACGGGCGAATAATTCATCGCTTTGCTTCCCGCAAAAAGGCACTGGGACGCGAAGTTTGTGCAGTCGCCGCCCAGGCCGTCGAAATTTAAATAGGCGGGGTTACGGTCAAACGCCCAAACGGATGCGTAAAACGCGGCGGCGTCACGGTCATAAGGTCGGGTAAGAGCCATGCATCCATTATATGAGCCTCGTGAAGAAAATGTTTTGAGCGGCAAATAATAAATATGCGGGTCACAACGTTTGGCAAAATAATTTCGGTTGTGCTATGATTAAAAAAAAGGTGATTAATTATGGAAGAACTTAAAAACAAGATACTGAAAATATTACGGGACGACGCGCGGCTGGACGCAGAAACCGTCGCGGCGATGCTAAATGAAGACGTGGAAAATGTGCGCCGCCTTATTGCCGAACTGGAACGAACGGGCGTGATCGTAAAGTATTTCACGCTGGTCAATGAAGAAAAACTCGGCGAAAACTACGTCGAGGCGCTCATCGAGGTCAAAGTCATTCCTCAGAAGCAGAACGGGTTTGACGCGATAGCGAGAGAGATTGAGAAGTTTCCCGAGGTTAAGAGCGTATACCTCATGAGCGGGGCTTATGACCTGCTTGTGACAATAGCGGGCAAAAACCTCAAGGATATAGCGCGGTTTGTTGCCGAAAGGCTTTCGCCTATGGAGAATGTCCAGAGCACGGCGACCCATTTCATTCTCAAGAAGTACAAGACCGAAG
The DNA here is from genome assembly GCA_035381305.1 of Clostridia bacterium. Classification (GTDB taxonomy): domain Bacteria; phylum Bacillota; class Clostridia; order Christensenellales; family DTU072; genus CAG-1782. The sequence goes on along the minus strand of DAOSYK010000003.1, from coordinate 44,645 downwards.
GCGTTACGTTTGAAGGCGAAGACGACGGGCAAAGGCTGAAAATTCAACTGTGATAGATTATACAAAAGTTTTAAATGAAAGGGTGCAGAACCTCAAAGCCTCGGGCATCCGGAAGTTTTTTGATATTGTTTCGGAATGCGAGGATGCCATATCGCTTGGCGTGGGCGAGCCGGACTTCAGGACGCCTTTTTTTGTTTGCGACAGCGCGATTAGGGCGATAAACAAGGGCCACACCAAATACACCCGAAACGACGGAATCAAAGAGCTAAGAGAGGAAATTTCGGCGTACGTTAACAAAAGGTTTTCCTTGAGTTACGCTCCCGACGAAATCATGGTCACCGTGGGCGCGTCGGAAGGGATTGACCTTGCGCTGAGGGCGATAGTAACTTACGGCGACGAAATTCTCATTCCCGATCCGTCGTACGTTTCTTATATGCCATGCGTGACCCTTGCGGGGGGAGTTCCCGTCGCGGTAAAGACCTTTGAGAAGGACAATTTTCGCCTGACTCGTGAAAACCTCATCGCCGCCGTTACCCAAAAGACCAAGGCGATAATCGTGCCTTACCCCAACAATCCCACGGGCGCAGTCATGGAGCGGGAATACCTCGAAGAGATTCTTCCCGTAATAAAAGAGCACAACCTCATCGTAATAAGCGACGAGATTTACGCCGAGCTTACTTACGGCGGAGAACATTGCTCAATAGCGTCTCTCGAGGACATGAAGGAGCGGACGATATATATAAACGGCTTTTCCAAGGCGTTTTCGATGACGGGCTGGAGAGTGGGCTATGTGTGCGCGCCAAAGGAAATCCTTACTGCGATGTACAAGATACATCAGTACACGATAATGTGCGCTTCCACTGTTTCGCAATACGCCGCGCTTACCGCGCTCAGGCAGTCTGCCGAGGACGAATATGCCGTTGTGGACGCCATGGCGGCGGAATACGACGCGAGAAGAAGGTTTATGCTAAAACGCTTTGCCGAAATGGGCTTAAAGTGCTTTGAGCCTAAGGGCGCGTTTTACCTCTTCCCGTATGTGGGCGATCTCGGTTTGAACGGCGAGGAGTTCAGCCTGCTGCTGTTAAAAAACGAAAAGGTGGCGGTCGTCCCCGGAAACGCCTTTGGGGAATTCGGAGACAAACACGTCAGGATAAGCTACGCGTACTCGACAAAGACCCTTATCGACGCCGCCGACAGAATGGAAAACTTTATACACAAGTTAAAGAATAATCAGATTGCACGCTAAAGGAGATAAAAAATGGATAACGAAGTAAAACTGTTTCATCTGCCTTACTGCCCCCACTGTAAGAGGGCGATAATGTATCTCGAGGCACTTCAGAAGGAAAATCCCGAATACGCAAAAATAAAAGTCCATCTTGTGGACGAAGAAGAGAGCAAGGAGCTTGCCGATTCATACGACTATTTCCTTGTTCCCACTATCTATATCGGAAAACGCAAGATGTTTGAAGGAGCTATGACCAAAGAGGATGTAAAGGCGGCTCTCGACGCCTACCTCAAAGAATATCAGGCGTAAGCGACCGCGATTGCGTCCTTTTTGCACTTTGTGAGGCAGACGCCGCACTTGATGCATCTCGATTGATCTATCGTAAAGGGCTGCTTCATTACTCCGCTTATTGCATGGGCGGGGCAGTTCCTTTGACATAAGGAGCAGCCTATGCAGTTATCTTTAACAATAGCTACGCTCGTAATCCGTACAGTTCCTTTTTCGGGAACGACCGCGCCCTTTATGCATGCGTCAAAACATTGCGCGCAGGAGCGGCATTTCGCAGGGTCAATCGAATAGCAGTCGTCGACGAGCGAAATCGCCGAAAAGGGGCATACAAATTCACAATAGCCGCAAACAAGACACTCGTTTTTATCAATGGAATACGCCATAAAGTTTCACCTCTGTTTTATGATAACCCCAAACCAAAATAAATGTCAATACAGGTATTTTATGAGCGCGAGCCCCGATAAAGAACGCCATATCACACATGTCGCCGTTATAGTACAGTAATAGATATTTTATATATTATCTGTAAATATGCTTTTGACTTGACAAAAAGCGACAAAAAGAATAACATATAATTAATATTTGTACCGATAATTTTGATATGCGGTCTTTATTGATTTATACTAAAATTGCATGAAAAGCAAGAGGATGATTACGGAACAGAGCGAAATCGTTTTAAACCGAAAAATATCGTGGCATTACAGTTTTAAGTTTTTGAGTCGCAATGATATGTCGAGAGCGATTCGGGGGGATTGCATTTGAAAAAGAGAATTGCTTTCATATTGGGCGGCATGAAAAGAGGCGGAGCAGAACGAGTTATATCCATTCTCGCCAATCATTATGTGGAAATGGGCTGGGATGTGAATATAATAATGTTGCTCAACAACAAAGTGGAATACAAACTTGCCCCCGAAGTCAATTTTGTCGACCTCAGCGATGAAAACAAATCGCGCTGGGCGATGGTTCCGTATTGGCTGAAAGGGATAAGGGGATATATCAAAAATTTCCACCCCGACATTCTGATGTCTTTTGCCGCAAGGATAAACCTTCTCACCATAATAGCCAAAGCATTTATAAAAGTTCCGCTCATTATTTCCGAGCGCAATGACCCCAAAGCCGATACAAGAGGACACCTTGCAAAGATGATGATTCCCTTCTTGTATCCTCTTGCCGATAAAATTGTTTTCCAGACCGAATACGCCAAGTCCTGTTTCACAAAGCACATCCGCGAAAACGGAGTAATCATCTACAACCCTATTGCCGTGATGAGCAAAGCGAGCGATGAAAAGGCGAAAAAGATTGTAAACGTGGGCAGGCTGGACGTTCAGAAAAATCAGAGACTCCTCATCAGAGCCTTTGCGCGCATCAGCGAAAAGTATCCCGATTATATTTTGCAGATTTACGGCGAGGGGAAACTGAGAGAGGAATTGCAGCAGCTGATTGAAGAACTCGGCCTTACCGAAAAAGTCTTTTTAATGGGCAATATTCTTGATATTCACGAAAAGATCAGAGACGCCGAGATGTTTGTCCTGTCGTCCGACTATGAGGGACTTTCCAACGCACTTTTAGAAGCCTTGCTTATGGGTATACCATGCATATCGACGACGTGCGCCGGCTCTACCGAGATAATAAATGACGGAGAAAACGGTCTTCTTGTGCCCATTAATGACATTTATGCTTTGACCGAAGCCATGATGAAGCTCATAGAAGACAAAGAACTCGCAAAAAAACTGGGCGAAAACGCATTAAATATCAACAATCTGGTTGGCGAAGACATTGTTGTCGGCAAATGGGATAAGTTGATATTTGACACAGTTAAAATTGTGTGAAATAACCGATATAATTATGAAAATCACTTTTTTGCTTTCTACCTACGGTTCGGGAGGGGCAGAAAGAACAGTAGCTTATCTTTCCGAATATTTTGCCGAAAAGGGGCACCAAGTTGATATCGTTGTCACAGATGGCAACGTTTTTTATCCTAATTCGGATAAAGTAAATATCGTTCAAGGCAATATACAAACCGAAAATACTGATATTATTTCACGTATAAAAGCTGTCTATAAGAGATATTCATTTGTCAGAAAGTATATGAAACAAAACAAACCTGACATTGTCTTTTGTGTATTAACCGACCCCATTAAATATCTGTTCGGCTTGAAAAAATGCTTTAAACTGATTACTTCCGAGAGAAACAATCCAAGTCATTCGCTTACAAAAAAAGAGTTTCTGTTGCGAAAAATCTGTATGAAATATGCCGATAGCATAGTTTTTCAGACTGAAAGGGCTCAAAAATTATATTCCCGAAAAATACAGGCAAAAAGCGTTATTATCCCCAACGCGATAGGAAATGAACTTGTGTATGAGGTTCCCGAGATCATTGAACGTAAAAAGAAACTCAGCGCGATGGGAAGATTATCAAGGCAGAAGGATTATCCCACTTTGATAAAAGCCTTCAAAATAGTAAACGAAAAATATCCCGATTATACTTTGGAGATTTTCGGCAAAGGCGAACTGGAAAATCAGTTGAAGAACTATGTGCAAGAACTTAATCTTGCGGACAAAGTAATCTTTGCGGGAGTAACCCCCGATGCAATCCTTAAGATTGCGGATTCGGAATGTTTTGTATTATCCTCGCGCTATGAGGGAATGCCCAACGCGCTTATGGAAGCTATGGCGATAGGCTTGCCTTGCGTCTCCACCGACTGCCCAAACGGTCCGGCCGAACTCATCGAAAACGAGGTAAACGGACTTCTTGTGCCCGTGGGAGATGAAAACGCCCTTGCGTATGCTATACTTAGGTATATCGAAGATAAAGATTTTGCCCGCATGTGCGGTCAGAACGCATCGAAAATAAAAGAATCACATTCTATGGAAAAAAATGCCAAAAGATTTCTTGAATACTTTGAGGCGGTTGTAAAAGAGTAGAATGACACAAGCGACGGTCAACAATGAATTTTCGGAAAGCATCGAAAAGAATAACAGAAGAAGGTACTGGATTTCTTTGTCTGTTTTCTTGCTCATGTTTTTTTTGCGTGATGTCGGCGGAATATCGATAAGACCGTTGTTTTTCCTTATAGCCAATACCATTCTCTTTATTTTTTTTGACAAGGAAGAGAGCATAGCTTTTCTTATCGCAATGCCCCTGCTTAATACAGGCTTTCAATATGTTTTTGCGATAGGAATAGGCGTCGTCATTTACGTCATCAAAAATTTCAATGACATATGCATAACAAAATACGCGATATCGGTTCTCCTCATATTTGCATGGGAACTTCTGCACATCATCATACCGCCTTTCGGAGTGTATGACTATATAAAATACATTACGCCGTTTTTTGTTTACATCGTTGTAATCTGCTTAAATGATACCGAAATAAATACCAGACTTGTAATCTTTACTTTTTTAGCTGTCCTGATTTTCCTCTTGACAACCGTTTTTCTGACTACCCTTATGCATTTTCAATTTTCTTTATCCACCATGTGGAGTAAAGGCTTCAGATTGGGCTTTACGGTTAATAAGGAAGTTCAGTATATGCTAAGAGGAAACCCAAACGATCTCGGGTTCTACTGCAATCTCGGCATAGGCGGACTTTTATTACTTCTTGCCAATGAAGAGAGAACAAAAGTCAGAATAATCTTCTACATTTTATCGTTCATTATCGCCTTATTCGGATTTATCACTTTGTCGAAAACATATATTGTCGTTTTAGCGTTTACGGTCTTATATTGGTTTTGGGTGACGAGTGAAAAGACCATTCCCAAAAAACTCTTTAATATTCTGCTGGCAATATTGTTGCTATTGGGGATAATTCTGATAATAAGAGCAATTTCTCCCATACTTTTTAAAAGTTTCCTGGCAAGATTTACCGATGAAGATCTGACAACCGGACGAAATGATTTGTTTGTGCAGTATACCAAATTTATTTTTTCCGATATCGACATATTTATCTTCGGTATCGGAGCCCAGAGTTATTACGAGAAAGTAGTAAGGATGTCGACAATAATCATAGATAACGTGTCCCATAATGGCATTCAGGAGATCTTTCTTACCTGGGGATTAATAGGATTCATCATCGTATTGTTTTTGTTTTTCAGCTACTTCCTCAGCGCGAAAAGAAAAGGCGCAAAGATAAATGTAAAGAATATAATGCCCTTCTTAATCATAATCCTAAGGATTCAATCAGGGCACTTTTCCACGGCGCCTTTAGTGATAATCATGTTGGCTTTTGCTTATTGCTGCCTCTTTGTAAAAGAAAACAAGAATTATGAGTTACAGGAGTAAGATATGAAGATTTGTTTCCTGTGTCCCTCTTTAACTGCCGGCGGCGCAGAAAGAACAGTGGTATATCTCGCCAACTATGCCGTAAAAAACGGTCTTGAGGCTGAGATAGCGCTGTATGGGGAAAGGGGTTTTTATGAACTGGACGAAAGAGTAAAAATACACGTTATTTCCGAGCCAAAAGTCGTAAAAAACATCTTTTCAAGGCTTATCACAACCTTAAAACGCTTTTCGGGCTTTGCGAAATATTTTAAAAAGAACAAGCCCGACATAATTTATCCTCTTCTTTACGGCAGCATGATATACGCTTTGCCTTTTCAGCGAAATACACCCATTGTTGTATCCGAAAGAGCTTTGCCCTCGAGGGTAAAATCAAAACTGTTGATGAAGATACGGAATTATCTCTTCAAAAAAGCCGATGGCGCGGTTTTTCAGACGCAGAGAGCAAAAGATTATTATCAAAACATAATCGGCGATAAAGGCATAATCATTCCCAATTCAATCGGCAATGAGCTTGTGTTCAGAGTGCCCGAAAATATAGAACGCAAAAAGAAAATCAGCGCGATGGGAAGACTATCAAAACAAAAAGATTTTGCCACACTGATTAGGGCGTTTAAAATAGTGTCTGACAAATACCCCGATTATTCATTGGAGATATTCGGCAAAGGCGAACTGGAAAACGAACTGAAAAACCTTGTAAAAGAGCTTAATCTTGTCGGCAAGGTAATTTTTGCGGGAGTCGCACCCGACGCTATACTCAAAATAGCCGATTCGGAATGTTTTGTCTTGTCCTCTCTTTTTGAAGGAATGCCCAACGCGCTTATGGAAGCTATGGCGATAGGCTTGCCTTGCGTCTCCACCGACTGCCCAAACGGTCCGGCCGAACTCATCGAAAACGGGGTAAACGGACTTCTTGTGCCCGTGGGCGATGCAAATGCGATAGCTTATGCTATACTAAGGTATATCGAAGATAAAGATTTTGCGAAAATGTGCGGTCAAAACGCTTCAAAGATCAAAGAAACTCACTCGGTGGAAAAAAACGCCGGGAGATTTCTTAAATATTTTGTAGAAATAGTGAATGGCAGACAGAGGTAAAATGCAATTAGCAACAAAAAAACTGAAAGAGAATATTAAGTTGGGTTTAGGATTTTTACCTGATAAGCTTTATCTGAAACTTATGTATTATTTTAAGACGGGGAAAAAGCTTAATCTCAAAAATCCGCAGACCTATAACGAAAAAATACAGTGGCTCAAACTTCATGACAGAAATCCGCTTTATGCGACATTGGTTGATAAATACGCTGTCAAAAAATATGTTGCCGATACCATCGGTGAGGAATATGTAATTCCGCTTTTGGGAGTATGGGAAAAGTCCGAGGACATAGACTTTGACAAGTTGCCCGATGAATTCATTTTGAAAACAACTCACGACAGCGGAACACATGTAATCTGTAAAGATAAAAAAAGCTTTGATTATGACGAAGCCCAACATATTCTTAACCATCGACTAAAACAAAATTATTATAAGTTTTTCAGAGAATGGGCTTACAAGGATGTCAAACCCAGAATAATTGCCGAAAAACTTATGAGAGACGAAAGCGGAGCGGAACTGAAAGATTACAAATTTTTCTGTTTTGACGGAGAAGTTAAGGCTTTATATGTAGCAAGGGACAGAAATATCGGACAAACAAAATTTGACTTTTTTGACGCCGATTTTAACCGTCTGGACTTGAAACAACATTACCCCAATTCAACTGTCGAAATAAAAAAGCCCGAAAATTTCTACAAGATGAAAGAACTGGCCTCTTTGCTTTCAAAAGGTATGCCTCATGTAAGAATCGATTTTTACAACATTAACGGAAAAATATACTTTGGCGAATTTACGTTGTATCATTTAGCAGGGACGAAAAAATTTGAGCCAGAAAAATGGGATTATATTTTCGGCGATTGGATAGATCTGTCGAAAGCATACGGGAGCAAGCATGTTAACAGCTAAAGAGATTTTTATAGAATGCTACAGGCGCGTCTTAGGATTTTTACCTGATAAGCTTTATCTGAAACTTATGTATTATTTTAAGACGGGGAAAAAGCTTAATCTCAAAAATCCGCAGACCTATAACGAAAAAATACAGTGGCTCAAACTTCATGACAGAAATCCGCTTTATGCGACATTGGTTGATAAATACGCTGTCAAAAAATATGTTGCCGATACCATCGGTGAGGAATATGTAATTCCGCTTTTGGGAGTATGGGAAAAGTCCGAGGACATAGACTTTGACAAGTTGCCCGATGAATTCATTTTGAAAACAACTCACGACAGCGGAACACATGTAATCTGTAAAGATAAAAAAAGCTTTGATTATGACGAAGCCCAACATATTCTTAACCATCGACTAAAACAAAATTATTATAAGTTTTTCAGAGAATGGGCTTACAAGGATGTCAAACCCAGAATAATTGCCGAAGAATTACTGCAAACCGCCGACAACACCTTACCGGTGGACTATAAGTTTTTCTGTTTTGACGGAAAAGCCGATTGCGTTATGGTCTGTGTTGGGAGGGGAACAGGTAAGACGAGGTTTTACTTCTTTGACAAAGATTGGAACCTTTTAAGGTTAAATCCCGCGGGAATTGCCGCGGCCGAAGATTTCACTTTGCCCAAACCCGCAAAGATAAATGAAATGTTTGACCTTGCCGAAAAGCTATCGCAGGGAATACCTTTTGTCAGGATTGATTTATATTGCGAAAACGATAAAATCTATTTCGGCGAATTTACGTTTTATCCCAGCGCCGGATTTGATAAAAACCTTCTTCCCGAGACCGACCTTTTGTTGGGAAGCAAAATAAACTTAAGGAGCTCCAGATGAAGACAATCGGCTTTGTGACGAGCAAAAAGGAAAACGAAAAAAGACGTGCCATAATTCCTGAGGATATACTCAACATCAAAAACAGAGAGTACATGTACTTTGAAGAAGGTTACGGCTTGTGCTTAGGCTATTCCGATGAGGAGTATTGTTGCTTAGGATGCAAAATCGTCGACAGAGAAACCGTTCTTAAACAGAATATTATCTGTGACCCCAAGATAGGCGATGCCGACTACCTCGGCTTATTAAAAAATCAGACCGGTTTCGGCTGGTTTCATGCCGTGCAGAACAGGGATATTGCCGATAAACTCATCTCGGGGGGACTTACCGCCTACGCCTGGGAAGATATGTATTACGGCAACAGGCATGTATTTTGGAGAAACAACGAGATCGCGGGAGAAGCCGCAATCATGCATGCTTTTGAATGCTATGGTAAAATGCCGTACAACACAAAAGTCGCGGTGCTCGGCAAAGGCAATATTGCCCGCGGGGCGATTAAGATTCTTACCTTACTTGGCGCCGATATCACGGTATACGACAGAAAAACCGAAAAGCTTTTTCAGGAAGAGCTGGGAAATTACGACGTTATCGTAAACGCCATACTTTGGGATGTAAGCAGAAAGGATCACATTATCTATCGCGAAGATTTGAAAAGGCTGAAGAAAAACGCGCTCATTATTGACGTTAGCTGCGACAGAAACGGCGGAATCGAGACGAGCGTACCGACGACAATAGATAATCCCTCCTACGAGATAGACGGCGTTATGCATTATGCGGTCGACCATACTCCCGCGCTGTTTTACAAGACCGCGACAATCGGCATATCAAATGAGGTCTGGAAATATATCGATCTCTTAATTGAAGGAAATGAAGACGCGGTGCTGAAAAACGCCAAGATAATTGAAAACGGAAACATTCTGGATAACAGAATTAAAGTTTTTCAAAACAGATAAAGAGGCTTAATGGCTGACGAGAAAAAAATTCAGGCGAAAATGGGTAAAGCGACGAGATGGTCTGCCATAACAGAGGTTATGGCAAAGCTTGTCGCGCCCGTTTCCAACATGGTGCTGGCCCGTTTTATTTCGCCCGCGGCTTTCGGCATAGTGGCGGTCGTCAATATGGTGCTGAGCTTTGCCGAAGTTTTTGCCGACGCAGGTTTTCAGAAATACCTTGTTCAGCATGAATTCCAAGATGTTGAGGAAAAACACAAAAGCGCGACGGTCGCTTTTTGGACAAATATAATTGTCTCCGCCGTACTTTTTACATTTATTGTCGTCTTTCGCAACCCTATATCGGGCTTTCTCGGAAGCCCCGGAAACGGAACTCCCATTGCAGTGGGAAGCGTGTCACTGTTTCTCATCGCGTTTTCCAGCATACAAATGGCACTTTTCAAGCGAGAGTTCGATTTTAAAAAGCTGTTCATCATAAGAATTTTTGCCATCTTAGTACCATTTATCGTAACGATACCCCTTGCGATTTTGAAGTTCAGTTATTGGTCGCTGATTATCGGAACAATTACGACAAATGTCTTGAATGCCATATTGCTGACAATTTTCTCTAAGTGGAAACCGAGATTCTTCTACAGCTTCAAACTACTTAAAGAAATGTTTTCGTTTACTTTCCTGACCATGCTGGAATCATTGACGGTATGGCTAAGTTTGTGGATGGATTCATTTATTATCGGGCGTTATTTCAATGATTATTACCGCGGGTTATACCGAAATGCCAATTCTATGGTCAGTTCCATAATGGCATTGATTACCGCATCCATTGTACCCGTTCTGTTCGCGGCTTTATCAAGACTGCAGAATGACGAAAAAGGGTTCAACAATACATTTCTTAAGACCCAAAAACTCACGGCCATGCTTGTGTTGCCCATGGGCGTAGGCTTGTTTATTTTCCGCGAACTTGCCACCTGGATAGCCCTCGGAGACCAATGGATGGAAACGGCTTTGGTTTTGGGTCTAAACGGTTTGATGTATGCGTTTAAGATTATCTTTTCCGATTTCAATTCCGAAGTGTTTAGAGCAAAAGGAAAACCTCTGCTTTCCATGCTTTTGCAGATAATCCATCTTGCTTTTCTTATACCGCTTTGCATATTCGGCGCGAAGAAAGGGTTTACCGATCTTGTATATATGCGCGCGATAACAAGAATTCAAATGATGGTAACAAGTCTCTTGTTTATGCGGTTTGTAGTCAAATTCCCCGTCGGGCAGATTTTCAAGAGGAATATGCCCGTTTTTGTTGCGACGGCGGTTATGGGCGTTGCGGCGTATTTTCTCCAGCGCGCGATGTCGGACATCTGGTGGCAGTTCGTCGCGATAATTATTTGCATTATCATTTACGCGGGCATTCTTTTTGCGTTCCCATCCACCAGAAAAGTTTTGCTTTCGTTGATAAAAAAGGTATATAATAGATTTATCGGCTTTAAAGACAGGAAAAAACTTAAGCCTGTCGCGGCAGGGGGCCAGACGGAAATGACGGACTCTGCCGGCGAGAAAGCCGAAGACATCAAGGAAAACGAGGGAGAATGATAATGAAACTTACTGTAGTTGGTACGGGATATGTGGGACTGGTAGCCGGAGTGTGCTTTGCCGAGGTCGGACATAATGTCACTTGCGTCGACATCGACGAGAAAAAAGTAAAGCTCATGGAGAGCGGAGTCAGTCCCATTTTCGAAACCGACCTTGAAAACCTGATGAGGAAAAACCTCAGAGAGGGCAGACTGCGTTTTACCGTAGATTATAAGGACGCATACAGAACGGCAGACGCCATAATTATTGGCGTGGGCACGCCCGAACAGCCCGACGGTAGCGCCGATTTGTCCGGGATAGCGACAGTGGCAAGACAGATTGCCGAAAACATCGAAAAAGACTGCCTTGTCGTGGTCAAGTCCACCGTGCCCGTAGGCACAAACGACAAGGTTGAGCAGTTTATAAGGGATTTCTTACGCCTAGACGTGAAAGTGGAAGTAGCTTCCAATCCCGAATTCTTGGCGCAGGGTTCGGCAGTTCATGACACCTTGTACGCCTCGAGAATAATAATCGGCACCGAGAGCGAATGGGCAAAGAAAATACTCACCGAGATTTATAAGCCGTTTAACCTTCCCATCGTCAACGTCAACAGGCGTTCGGCCGAAATGATAAAATACGCCAGCAATGATTTTCTCGCCTTAAAAATAAGCTATATGAACGATATCGCCAACCTTTGCGAGCTTGTAGGCGCCAACATCGAGGATGTCGCAAGGGGCATGTCGTATGACGAAAGGATAGGCGCGAAGTTCTTAAAGGCAGGCATAGGCTACGGCGGTTCGTGCTTCCCCAAGGACACAAAGGCGCTTAAGTACCTTGCCGAGCAGAACGGATACAAACTTAAGACAATTGAGGCGGCGGTTGAGATTAATGCCGAGCAGAGGGTAAGACTACTTAAGAAAGCAGGCAACAGACTCATAACGTTCAACGGCCTCAAGATTGCCGTCTTAGGACTTACTTTCAAGGGAAATACCGATGACATAAGGGAAGCGCCTTCTCTTTACAACGTCTCCGTGCTCCTTGCGTCGGGCGCAAACGTCGTCGCATACGACCCGGCGGGAATAGAAAAATTCCGCAAGGTTTATCCCGAAGGTAAAATCGAAAAAGGCTCGATAAAGTATGTAAGCGACCCGCTTGAGGCGCTTTCTGACGCCAACGTGTGCTTTATCTTCACCGACTGGCAGCAGATAAAGGATATTGAGCCTGCCGAATACAAAAAGGCAATGCGCACCGCGCTTGTGTACGACGGAAGAAACATCTACGACCCCGAAAAGATGAAAGCCGCGGGCGTGGAATATCACTCGATAGGCAGATAACGGAGGGAAAGTGAGCAGAATCCTTATCACGGGCGCCGCGGGCTTTATCGGTTTCCACCTTTCCAGGGCGCTTCTTAACAAAAATTACGAAATAATCGGGTTTGACAACCTCAACAACTATTATGACGTTTCTTTGAAAAACGCCCGCCTTGACATACTCGGCAATTATCGGGGTTTTACCTTTGTAAAAGGCGACCTTGCCGACGAAGCCGCCGTCAACGGACTTTTTGAAAAGTACAAGATCGAAATCGTGGTCAACCTCGCCGCCCAGGCAGGCGTGAGGTACTCAATTGAAAATCCCAAAGCCTACATTGACAGCAACATAACGGGCTTTTTCAATATACTGGAAGGGTGCAGGCACAATCCCGTAAAACACCTCGTTTACGCCTCTTCCAGCTCGGTTTACGGCAATCAGAAAAAGACGCCTTTCTCGGTGTCCGACAGCGTCGACAAGCCCATAAGTCTATATGCCGCAACAAAGAAGAGCAACGAGCTTATGGCCTACACCTACAGCCACCTTTATGGCATTCCCGCCACGGGGCTACGGTTTTTCACCGTTTACGGACCGTTCGGCAGACCCGATATGGCGTATTTTTCCTTTACAAACAAGCTTTACAGCGGCGAAACCGTTAAGGTCTTCAACAACGGAGACATGTACCGCGACTTTACCTATGTAGACGATATCGTAAAGGGTATAATGAGCATGCTCACAAAGCCGCCCGAAAAGGATGAAAACGGCGCCCGGCACAAAGTTTACAATATCGGAAACAACACGCCCGTTAAGCTTCTCGATTTTATCGGAATACTGGAAAAAGAAACGGGAATTACCGCCCAAAAGGAATTTCTCCCGATGCAGGCGGGCGACGTCTATCAGACCTATGCCGACGTTACCGACCTCATGCGCGACTTTGATTTCCGCCCTTCCACCCCTCTGGAACATGGTCTGAAAGAGTTTGTAAAGTGGTATAAAGAGTTCTACAAAAAGTAAATGAAAATTCTCTTTTTCGGCTTGAGCTCAAAATTCATTCACACACTGCCCGCGGGCTGGTCTCTTTCGGAATACCTCTCGTTTAATGGGATAAGCGTAATCGAAAAATACCACACTGTAAACGAAAAATACGAGGACTTACTTGACGCCGCGCTTTGTGACAAGCCCGACGTCATTTTGTTTTCCGTCTACATATTCAATGTCCTTACCGTAAAGAAACTTATTTCCGATATCCGCCTTAATTCCACCTGTAAAATCATCATAGGGGGACCCGAAGCCGACGTCGACATCGACGCCGACCATATTGTCTTTGGCGAGGGCGAGGAAGCCTTATATGAGCTTCTGACTAAAGGCGGGGAGAGAATAATTTTCGGCGAAAATCTTAAAAATCTCGACCTCATTCCTTCCCCGTACACCGAAAAGAGGCTTTTTGAGAGCAAAAACAAGCTTGTTTATTACGAGTCGTCTCGGGGCTGTCCCTTTTCCTGCGCCTATTGCATGGCGGGACTGACGGGAAAGGTTCGGTATTTTTCACTCGATAGGGTTAAAAGCGACCTCAGTAAAATCGTAAATTCGGGAGCAAAGACCGTAAAATTCACCGATCGCACATTTAATGCCAATACGGCAAGGACTAATGAAATTCTCGAGTTTATCGCCGAGAAGTTTTCCGATAAAAAGGTGTGCTTTCACTTTGAGGTGGGAGGGGACCTCTTTAAGGAGAGTACTATTAAGATACTCGAAAAGCTCCCCGCAGGGCTTGTACAGTTCGAGGCAGGCGTACAGACGCTGAACGAAAAGAGCCTTGCCGCTGTATCCAGAAGCTTTGATAAGGAGAAATTCATAGACAATATAAAAAAGATAATTTCATTCGGAAATATCCACGTCCATCTCGATCTCATCGCGGGCTTGCCTTATGAAACCCTTGCGACTTTCGAGAAGACATTTGACGAGGTAATGGCTTTACGGCCACATAAGCTACAGCTCGGATTCCTCAAAATGCTCAAGTTTACACCGATAAGGGAAACTTATGACGCACAATTTGACCTTCTGCCCCCTTATGAGGTCAGAAAAACTCCTTATATGAGCGAGAACGACCTCAGACTTCTTAAGGAAATCGACTGGATTATAGAAAGGCTCTACAATAGTGGAAAATTTACATGCACGCTGGAAAAACTGTTTGAAAAGTACAAGCCGTTTGAGATATTCCGTCTGTTAAACGCCCATTTTGCCGAAAAAGGCATTAGAAAAAACAGCGCCGAGTATTTACTATACGAAGGCGTATTGAGTTTTTGCCGATCTGATGATATTATGAAAGAAATCCTGCGCTTTGACTTCCTTGTCACCAACAATTCGAGGATAATCCCGAGAGCGCTCAGGAATGAGTATACCGAAGAATTCAAAAGGTTTTTGTCCGATATTACGCCGGACAGGTATATCCTTTATGACAATTTTTCGCACCTTCCCGACGAAAAAGCAGGAAATTTTACGGTAAAATTCGATTATAAATATAAGCATCCCGTAAGCAACAGGTATCGCTTTGAGATATTAAAAGAAAAATAAAAAACCGCTTGGGCGGAAATAATAAAAATGGTAATGTAAAGGAGAAAAATATGGAGACGATAAGAGCTATTGTTTATGAATCCAACACAGGCTATACGAGAAAGTACGCCGAAATGCTGAGCGCCGAAACAGGCATCCCCTCATACGACAGAAAGGCGGCGGGTGGGTTTTTGAAAAGCGGCGACGAAATCATTTTCATGGGCTGGCTTTCAGCGGGAATGGTAATTGGCTTTAACAAAGCTGCCAAAGAGTACAAGGTAAAGGCTCTGTGCGGAGTAGGTTTGGGCGCGCCCAATGACGAGCAGGTAAATCAGCTAAAAAACAGATATGCCAAATTGAAGGTGCCCGTATTTTACCTTCGGGGCGGTTTTGATATGGAACGCCTGAAAGGCTTTAATAAATTTTTGATGAAACTTTTCCTCAAATCCGCGATAGCGTCCTATAACAAGACCAAGGACGAGGAAAAAGCAAAAATGATTGACGCTATGAAATACGGCGCCGACTTTGTCAAGAAGGAAAACCTTGCGCCGGTCATAAGTTTCCTTACAGAGAAATAGTATTTCCGGTTATTTCTTTCCGACAAGCTCTTTTTCGAGTACCTTGGGATTTTTCCTGAGGTACTCGTTGTTTCTGCTCACCAGAATAAACATAAGGATTAGTACAAAGCCATAAGGAAGGGGCACAAAGTACCCGACATTAATCATGGAGTAGCCTGCAAAGCCTATTATCGAGATGAAAACAAAGAGGTTAAAACGCGATTTAACCTTGACAAGAGCGCGCATACGGTAAAAAGCCTGGATGCCGTAGGCGATGATGCCGACAATCCCGAGGCTTCCCAGAATCTGGAAGAGGGTGGAGTGATACCAGTATATGCACATCGTCTGAGGGTGGTAGTAGATGCCGGGGTTGTATGCAAGTCCCGTGCCGAAAACGGGGTGGTTTGTAAAGTTTCTCCATCCGAAACCGTAGAGCTGAAGTCGTGCATCGTCGGGAGTAATCTTTTCGGTATTGGCAAAGAGGTCTTTTATAAGCGGCAAAAGGACAGTAGACGCCAGAACTACACCTATTACGACCAGGACAATGGACGTAACAGCGAGCTTCTTTCTGTTCTTGCCCGAAACGACGATTGCCGAGACAAACGCAATCGGAAATGAAATCAGTGCAAACAGGGAGCCGCCTCTTGAAAATCCCATGAGAATTGCGAGAAACTGCGCCGTACCGACAAGGAAATAGAAGACCGAGTGCCTTCTCTTTGTAGCGAGATAGAACGCAAACGGCATGGAGATCAGGAGATTGTTGGCGAGGTTGTTTCCCCATTGGAAATACCTTGTAAAGGTGTAAAAGTCGTTTAAGAGATAAGCAGTGAGTTTAATATAATGGGAAGCTATCATGCCGAGACCCATAACGCCCACGCCCACCATCATTTTGGAAAAGAAAACCGTGTGGTCGACGTTGTGCTCGAGGTTGGTCTCCAGCAGGCTGTTTATAAAAAGCAATACAAACCCGAGACCTAACACATAGTAAATCGCGGGCATGGAAAAGTATTGTCCCGGTGTAAGAAAGAACAAACCGCCCGTAGCTAAGGCTATCGACACGGCAAGGGTGGGAATAAAGAATTCGCCTTTGACAAGTTTTTTGGGACGGAAAAAGTACAGTCTTACCATTATCGCAACGGCGATTGGAATAGGAGCGTAATAGAGAGGAGAAAAATAACCCGCCTGCGCGTATCTTCCCAACGGGGTGGACGCGATAATCATAATCGCGAGCAGCGAGGGCAGAAGGTCGCGGCAGAAGGCCCAGCCGAAACAAGTAATCAGCACTACAATGTAAATTGTGTAAATCTCGAGTTGAAAAGCAAATCCCAGAATTCCCAGTATAGTCAATAAAGCTATATAGAGGTCGGAATGAAAAAACCTGTCGGCAAACTTAATTACGGGATTGTTTACGGTATCGGGTATTATGATTAACTTTCTCCTTATCGGTTTTATGTAGATTATAACACCTTATATCTTAAAAATCTATTAAAAAGCACCCCCAAATACCATGTTTTTCGGGGATTCCCAAAGAAGTTCCAAAAATCTCTAATTTTCGGGACTCCAAAAGAAGCCCCCAAAGAACCTTATAGAGATTTATCTCACGGGAGCCATATTTTAAGTAAGAAAAAAATGAAATTATCTTCGTTGGGTTCCTTTGGGTAGCCCCCAAAATGTTTATCATTTTTGGGACAGTCCTGGGGCGGTTCCCAAAAAATCGTTGATTTTTTTGAGGGGGGGGATAAATAAAAAAGCGCGCTTTTTTAAAAGCGCGCTTAATTTGATAGTTTTTGCGTTATCTTAAGCCTTTATTTCGCTTACAAACGCTGTTGTGTACTCACGCATACCCGCAAGGTCTGTCTCGGACGGCGTAAAATTACACCTGAATCCTTCGCCGACGACTTTTATGCGCAGGCCGTTGAGCCTTGCCGCTATCGAGGGTACAGCTTCGCCGCTCCAGCCGAACGACCCGAAAACGCCCGCGGGCTTTTTCTGATTGTTGATGGCGTCGACGTGGGAAAGAAGCTCCCATATCGGGGGCACGGCGTCCTTGTTGATAGTGGGCGAGCCGATCATAAACGCGTCGGACGCATTGAGAATGGCCGTCAGCTCGCAAATATCGTGTTCGATGATGTTGTAGACATTTACGCGGGCAGAAGGCAACAGTTCTGCAATCGTCTTTTTCGCCGTATACGCGAGATTCTCGGTATAGCCGTAGGCGCTGCAATAGAAAATGGGCACAAGTAGGTAGTCTCTCTCTTCCTTTTGGCTCCACTCTTTGTACAATGCCACGGACTCGTCGAGCAATCCGCCTTTTGTGATAACCGGACCGTGGCTCGTCAGCGCCATGTCGAAATCGAGCTTTTCAAGCTTTTCTATTCCCGCAAGGACATAGGGCTTGAAGGGGCTCATGATGGCGTTGTAATACTCCTTTCTCGCAGACTTGTATTTCTCAGGGTAGGAGATAAGGGTATCGAGCATCCTCGGCTCGCAGTAGTGCGCGCCCAAAAAGTCGCAGGTCACGACAGAGGAGAGTTTTTCGATATACGTGAACATCGTGTCGGGCCAGTGCAAAAACGGCGCAAGTATAAACTTTAGTTCGACGCCGCCAAGGGAAATCACGTCGCCGTCTTTTACGGTCATCGCGTCGAATGCCTCATTGTTTGTGATGTTCTTGAGGTAGATCGACGCGGCCTTTGTGCAGACGATTTTTGCTTTGGGGCAGAGTCTCGTAAGTTCCGCCAGCGCGCCGCTGTGGTCAGGCTCGGTGTGGCTGAGGACGATATAGTCTATATCCTCAAGCTCGGTTACTTCTCTTATGTTCTGCAGATATTCATCGAAAAACGTTTTGTGACAGGTCTCTATCAGCGCGGTCTTCTCATCCTTTACAATGTAGGAGTTGTAGCTCGTCCCATAATCGGTGCGCATGACGATGTCGAACACGCGCATGTTGGGGTTGAGCACGCCCACGCTGTACAAACCCGGTTTCAGCATTTTAGAGGACATAATTTCTCCTTATTCGTCTTTGAAAAATTCCTCTTTGCCGACTCCGCAGACAGGGCAGGTGAAATCCTCGGGGACGTCTTCCCACTTGGTGCCGGGAGCTATTCCCTGATCGGGTTCGCCTACCGCTTCGTCAAATACATAACCGCATACTCCGCAAACATATTTTGCCATATTCAAATCCTCCTGCTTTGGTTTTTTACACTGATGTTTTCCACAAGCCGTGGAGATTGCAGTACTCGTAAGCCGCGACCAGCTTGTCGCCCTCGGCAAGTACAAATTCGGCCTTAGGCTCTTCGCCGGGCGCGAGGTTAATAATTTGTGTGCCTTTTTCGGTGAGGATAGCAACCCACATGATATAGTGCTCGGGGAGCATGGGATGGGGCACGCTGCCTACCTTGACGGTAATTCTTGTGCCGCTTGTTTCGATAACGGGCAGGTGTTTTTCATAAGACGCCTCAACGGTATTGGGCACAAGTTCCTGCATGGACTGGCCGCAGCACACAGGTGTTACGCCCGAGTCATTTATCTTCATAACCAGATTTCCGCAAATCTTGCAGAGATAGAATTTCGGTTCTTTCATCTTTGTTTCCCTCCTTCAGATATTGATTAAAATAAGTGTATCATACTTAAAGAGTTATTGTCAATGACGTTTACATCGGGCGTTTTGCACCTTGACAATACGGGTATTTACTCATAGAATTATTTAAAAGAGGTGAGAATATGTGCGACACTTTATGGAAAAGATTAAACGGCGAAATTTTCTTTGCGAAAAACAGCGACCGCTCATGCAACGAGCCCAATCTGACCGTATTTATTGCGGGCGGAAAGCGTAATGAGAAGGAGCTTAAATGTACCTATATCACAATACCGCAGGTTGAGAGGGTAAATTCCGTTCTTCTCGTAAAACCAAGCTGGATGTGGGGCGCCGAAATGGGCATCAACGAACACGGCGTCACAATCGGCAACGAAGCGG
Source organism: Clostridia bacterium (assembly GCA_035381305.1). Taxonomy (GTDB): domain Bacteria; phylum Bacillota; class Clostridia; order Christensenellales; family DTU072; genus CAG-1782. The sequence continues at coordinate 25,082 of DAOSYK010000003.1, read as the reverse complement.
TTTTCACAAAGTCCAAGGGTAAGAAGGAAGAAAAACTCCTCGGCATGGATATGCTGAGAATCGCGCTTGAAAGGGCCGACAGCGCCAAAAATGCGCTGGAAGTCATCATCGACCTTCTGACCGTCTATGGTCAGGGCGGAAACTGCGGCTACGATAAGAAGTTTTACTATGACAACAGCTTCCTCATCACCGACAAAAGCGCAGGCTACATAATCGAAACTTCGGGCAAAGACTATACCGTAAAGGAGCTTAGCGACAGCGGCAACATTTCAAACCGTCTTTCAATCGATGAAGACTTTACAAATAAGCACATCGAACCCGTTTTTTCGTTTTTTGCAGGCTCGAGGCAGAGACTTGACACAGGCTGCGCTCGCCTTGCCGCGGCAAAAGACCTCTCCGACATATTCCACGCCCTCCGCGCCCACAACGGCGAAGCCGATAAAAAACTGTTTTTGCGCGGCAGCGTAAAGAGCGTGTGCATGCACCAGGGCGTCTTGATCGGCGACCACACGACAGGGAGCATGGTGGTGCACTACGGCAAGAAAGGCACATCTATCTGGATAACAGGCTCGTCGACCCCCTGCCTTTCCGTTTTCAAGCCGGTAATTTTCGGGGAAGAGATCCCGCCCGTATTTTTGGACGAGAAGAAAAGTTTTGCATACTGGAGCAGGCGCGAGTACCTTAACCGCGCGGTTTTCAGCGGCTATGTCGATGCAACCGAGCTGCGCAAAAAGGCTTATGCGTTGGAAGATGAATTTGTTGCGGAATACCAAAAAGCGGTATCCGAAAATGCAGATTTGGATACCCTAAAGACGATTTACGGAAAATGTTCGGAAAAAGAAGAGGCGCTTATTGCCGAGTATGACGACATAATCGAAAAGGTAAAATACGGCGAACTCAAGTTAAAAGGACAGTGGAAAAAGCGTACAGAAAAGCTGTGAGAAATTTTTAAAACCGAAAATAACTTGACATCACGTCGTTTTCTATCCTATTATATTAGATAACAAAAGGGAGTAACTTGCGCCCGCATACGAGCGTGCAGTCAATCGTCATCCCGGCTGTTTACAGTTCGGTTGGCTGGTACTTAGATAAGTACAAGTAAGACTTTTGCGGATTTTGCCGATAAAGGGCGGTAAATTCACAAAGGTCTTTTTATATTATCCGCAATCGGCATATACTACCGAAAAGGGCGCGGATAAAGAGTAAAAAAAGCAAAAATACATATACAGGAGAAGGTATGAAGTATTATCTGAAAGAGAAGGAAGAGGTCATCAAGGAGCTTAATTCCGCTCCCGAAAGCGGCCTTACCGAAGCCGATGCCGCCGAGCGGCTGGCAAAAGACGGCAAGAACAAGCTTGCCGAGGGTAAGAAAGACACCATTTTGAAGAAATTCCTGAGACAGATAGCCGATCCTATGATAATCGTGCTTCTCGTCGCCGCGGTAATTTCGACGGTGGTCGCCGTTCTCGCAGACGAGTCGTTTACCGACGTGTTCGTCATTTTGTTCGTCGTTGTGTTAAATGCTGTTCTCGGCGTAGTTCAGGAAAACAAAGCCGAAAAAGCACTGGAAGCACTTAAAGAAATGACGGCGCCCATGTCAAAGGTAATCCGAGACGGAAAGCACATGCAGATTAAGACCGAAGATATAGTGGTCGGCGACATCGTTGTGCTGGAAGCGGGCGACGCCGTGCCTGCCGACGCGAGAATAGTTGAGTGCGCGTCGCTTCGAACAGAGGAAGCCGCTTTAACGGGTGAGTCGGTACCCGTCAACAAGACCGATGACGCCATAGCAGGAGACAAGGAAGTATCTTTGGGCGACAGAAAGAACATGGTCTACATGGGCAGCGTGGTGGTTTACGGCAGAGGAAAGGCCGTGGTAACCGCTACGGGTATGAATACCGAAATGGGTAAAATCGCCACAGCCCTTACCGAGGCCAAGGAAGAGGACACGCCTTTACAGAGAAAGCTCAACCAGCTCAGCAAAGTGCTTACCTATGTTGTACTCGGTATCTGCGTTTTCATGTTTATATTCAACCTTATAAGAACCCGCGATTTCAGCGCCGATGCCATACTTGACACCTTCATTCTCGCGGTAAGTCTTGCGGTTGCGGCAATCCCCGAAGGACTTGCGGCAGTTGTTACCATAGTATTGTCAATAGGCGTCACCAAGATGTCCAAGCGCAACGCGGTCATAAGAAAACTTACGGCAGTTGAAACCTTAGGTTGCACGCAGATTATCTGCTCCGACAAGACGGGAACGCTTACCCAGAACAAGATGACCGTTGTAAAGAGCCATACGCCCGACGAGAACCTTCTCGCCACGGCAATGGCGCTTTGCAGCGATGCAGTGCTTGACGAAAACTTCAACGCGATGGGCGAGCCTACCGAGTGCGCGCTTGTTAATTACGCATACAAACTTGGCATAAACAAGGGGGAAACCGAAAAGGTTCAGACCAGGGTGGGCGAAGCTCCGTTTGACTCCATGCGCAAAATGATGTCGACGATTCACACCTTTGAGGACGGATTTATCCAGTACACAAAGGGCGCGCCCGACGAAATTCTCAAAGTTTGCACAAAGTACCTTACCGCCGACGGCAAGATCGAAGAGCTTGACAAGAAAGCGAAAAAAGAAATCCTTCATGCCAATACCGAAATGGCAGAGCAAGCTCTGCGCGTTCTCGGAGCGGGATACAAGGTATACGACAAGATGCCCGAGAGCACCGATGCAAACGACATCGAAAACGAGCTTATCTTTATAGGACTTGTGGGCATGATTGACCCCGTCAGGCCCGAGGTTGTGGGCGCGGTCAAGAAGTGCAACGACGCAGGCATAAGGGTCGTCATGATTACGGGCGACCATAAGGACACCGCCGCCGCTATCGCCAAGGAACTCGGACTTATAGAAAGCGCCGAAGAAGCGATAACGGGCGCCGAGCTCAACGAAATGAGCGAAGAGCAGCTTCTTGAAAATATAGAAAAGTACAGCGTGTACGCCAGAGTTCAGCCCGAGCACAAGGTTAGGATAGTCCGCGCATGGAAGACCAAGGGCATGATAACCGCCATGACGGGCGACGGCGTCAATGACGCGCCCAGCATAAAGATAGCCGATATAGGCGTAGGTATGGGGATAACGGGCACAGACGTCACCAAAAACGTCGCCGACATGATCCTTGCCGACGACAACTTTGCGACAATAGTCTCGGCGGTTGAAGAGGGCAGAAAGATTTATTCCAACATTAAGAAGGCGATGCAGTTCCTTCTTTCCAGCAACCTTAGCGAAGTTATCGCCATATTTGCCGCGACAATGCTCGGCTTTACCATCCTTAAGCCCACCCATATACTGTGGATTAACCTCATCACCGACAGCCTTCCCGCGCTTGCCCTCGGTATGGAGGACAGCGAGCCCGACGTCATGAAGCAAAAACCGCGTCCCGCCAAGGAAAACCTCTTTGCGCAGGGCATGGGCGGCGACATAATATATCAGGGCTTCCTCGTCGCCATACTTACAGTGCTTGCCTTCCTTATCGGACACTTTATAGAATCGGGCAGGTGGGAGCTTGTCAACAGCCCCGACGGCATGACTATGGCATTCCTCACAATGTCCATGGCGGAGATATTCCAGTCCTTCAACATGCGTACCCGCAAGTCGATATTTACGCTCAGAAAACAGAATATCTACCTCTGGGGCGCGATGATAGCGGCTATGGCGCTTACCGTAATGGTAATCTATGTGCCGTTCTTCGCGCAGGTATTCGAGTTTACGCCCATAAGCGTGGAAGAGTACTTCATCGCGATGGCGCTTGCGTTTGCGATAATCCCGCTGGTTGAGATTGTAAAACTCGTCAAACCGGGTATATCAAAATTGCAGGAAAAGAAAGCAAAATAACACTTACGGCCGGACAGACGTCCGGCCGTTTTTTTGGTATTTTTACGGATAATTTATTTTTATCGAAAATATATTGCCGAAAAAAAATTTGTGTGCTATGATTAGGTCATAATCCCAGCGCATGTATCAATCTTTACATTTCAGGAAAGTTTAATATAGATGCGTCCCGAGATTAAATTTAAAAGGAGGTTTCTATATTAATGGCGGACATCAAGATCACATGTAAAGATTGTGGAAACGATTTTGTCTTTACCGAAAGCGAACAGGCTTTTTACAAAGAGAAAGGATTCGAAAATCAGCCCGTGCGCTGCCCCGCTTGCCGTAAGCTCAAAAAAGCTTCTTTCTCGGCAAACAGGAACAACAACAGACCCAGACGCGACAGGTAAAACAAAGAAGAACAAGCGGCCCGAAAGCCGCTTGTTTTCTTTTTATCACTTTACACGATCATGTCCTTTGCCGTTATGAACCTTCCTCTCCAAAAACTGTTGAAGTCGGTTATCCTTACGCCGCCCGTTCCGTATGTATGAAGGAGCTTGTTGTCGCCAAGGTATATCGCCACGTGTCCGATTCGCTCTATCCCTGTATTGTATTGCCTGTCGGTTGAGGTCATAAATACGACGTCGCCGCGCTTTAAATTTTCCATTTTTACCGTCACGCCCTGTTTGCTCATTGAGCGGCTGTCGCCGTAGAGCTTTATGTCGCCTCCCGCATAGAAGCAGTATTGTACAAAGGCAGAACAGTCAAAGGTATTGCCCGTGAAGGAGCTTATCCTTTTGAAGTTGTAGTCAATAATGCGTGTGGAGCCGAATTGGTACGGCGTGCCGAGCACGCTCATACCTACCTCTATTATTTTTTCGACAACGTCAGCTTCTTCCGAAATGAGCTTTAAGCGGGAATAATCCGATTTTGCCGAAACGTAAGCAGTCTTGTTCTTATATAAGACCTTGTGCCACGAATTATCAGTGGAGATATATGGGACTGTTGCGTTTTTGTTGAGTGTGCCCAGCACCTTGCCCGACGTGTCGGGAGTTTCGCGCACGTTGAGGGATACGAGGGACAGAACTTCAAATTCCTCACTTATTTTTTCGGCGTCTTGCGGCGCGGTCACCACGGGACCGGTTATTTCAGGCTCAATAATCACCTCGGTTTCGGGGCTTAACTCCTCGACGGCGGGATCGCCTTCTATGGCAATGCTCCCTGCTGCGGTTTTGCAGGCTGCAAGCGTCAACGTAAGAGCGCAAATCAATAAAATCATTATTACAATTTTTTTCATAATTTCACCTCAGGAGGATTATTGTAAAGGAAACAATTCTAATCTTCAAGCAAAACAAGTAGACAGATTTTCCCATATAAGCGATTTATTCAAGGAAATTTCTACCATTAGTGGAGCTGTTTGAATTGACTTTCGAGTCGTATTGGGTTAGAATAATGAAAAATTAATTGGAGAGGGAGAAATGAGCAGCATCATTGAAATCGACAATCTGAAAAAGTATTTCGGCGATGTCAAAGCTGTGGACGGTATCAGCTTTTCGGTAGAGCGTGGAAGCCTGTTTGCTTTTCTCGGGCTTAACGGCGCGGGAAAGAGCACTACGATAAACATCCTTTGCACCCTGCTGAAAAAAGACCACGGCGATGTGGTAATCGACGGATACAATCTCGACCGCGGCGGCGAGAGGATAAGAGAGAGTATAGGAATAGTGTTTCAGAACTCGGTGTTGGACGCGCGCCTTACCGTAAAGGAAAATCTCACAGTAAGGGCGAGCTATTACGGATACAAGGGCGAGGAGTGGAAGACAAGACTGACGGAACTAACCGACCTGCTCGAACTTGACGAAATACTTCCCCGTCCTTACGGTAAACTGAGCGGAGGGCAAAAGAGACGCGTCGATATAGCTCGCGGGCTTATTCACCGCCCCAAAATTCTCTTCCTCGACGAGCCGACAACAGGACTTGACCCCAAAACCCGTCAGTCGGTGTGGCAGATAGTCAACAACTTACGCCTGAATACCGGGATGACTGTATTTCTCACCACCCATTATATGGAAGAAGCCAACGAGGCAAACAACGTCGTCATCTTAGACTGCGGCAGGATAGCCGCCGTAGGCACTCCCCACAACCTTAAAAACGAATATTCGGGCGATTATATCAAGCTCTATACTCATTCTTCGGACGAAGTCGAAGATATTCTCAAAGCCGAAGACTACTCCTACAGATACGAAAACGACTGCTATATGATAAGGATGTCCTCAAGCGTCAGCGCGAAGGAATTTATCTTACGCCACCCCGATATGATAAACGACTTTGAAGTGGTAAAGGGCGATATGGACGACGTGTTCTTAAACGCCACGGGCAAGAAACTCGAAGGAGGCGCGTTATGAGCAAAAAACCGCTTAAGGAAAGTTTAAATACCCTTTTTCAACTTACAAAGCGAAACATGAAATTGTTTCTTGCCGACAAGGCAAACGTCTTTTTCTCGTTGCTTGCGCCCCTCATTGTGCTGGTATTGTACATACTGTTCCTTGCTGACCTTCAGGTCGAGAACGTGATAAACTCGGTGCCGCCCATGTTCCAGCTTGACAAAAAAGCCGTCCAGGCCTATGTCGACTCGTGGATGATGGCGGGCGTATTGAGTGTTTCCTGCATAACGGTCTCATTAGGAGCCAATACGATTATGGTGCAGGACAGGACAAAGGGTATATTGAGCGACTTTCTCACGTCCCCTGTCAAGAGGTGGATAATTACGGCGAGCTACTTTATCTATAACTTTGTCACCACGGTGATTATCACCACGATTGCTTTTGCGGCGTGCCTTATTTACCTCGCGGCAAGCGGAGGCTGGTACCTTACTTTCGGCGACGTCATGATGACGCTTGTCGTGCTGCTTATGTCGGCGTTAAGCGCAACGCTGTTTACGGTGTTTGTGTGCGGCTTATTCCGCACCGAGGCCGCGCTCACGGGATTTATCTCCATCATCAGCGCGGTAATCGGATTCTTTATCGGCGCGTATATGCCCATGAGCATTATGCCCAAGGGCTTGCAGTATGTCTCGGCGCTCCTTCCCGGCAGCCACTCTGCGGGTATTTTCCGCACCTATCTTATGTCGGGTGCCATGGAAAACCTCGGCCAGGGTCTGCCACGGCAGGTGCTCGACAAACTGAGCGAATATTTTGCTATGAAAATCAACTTTTTCGGGGAAAACATCGGTATAAACATAATGTACATTTACCTCGCCGGATCCATTGTCGTTTTCGGCGCGCTGAGCCTGATATTCTCCTTCCGAAACGGGACGGATTTGCTCGTAAAACGACCGAAAACAAAGAAATAACGACACGGCGCCGCCACAGAGCGGCGCCAATTTTTTATATGGCAAAAAATTTTTTTTTTCGCCCCGGAAATCTGTTTGATTTCTGTTGCATCTTGGATATGGAAATGCTATATTGAGGGCAAAGGAGAAGCCGCACGTTTAACGTGCGGCATATTAGATTAAAATGATTTTATGTTAGTCCGAGAATTTAACGATAACGACGAAGGCACATTCTTGCAAATGTGCAGTCGGTTTTACGAAGGCAACGCCACGTTGCACAAATTCGATGAAGCGACTGCACGGAAAACATTCAGGTGTATAAACGAAAAGCATGAGAACCTCTGGGGCTTTATGATTCTGGAGAAAGATACCGAAAAGCCTGCGGGTTACTCACTTGTAACTTCTTACTGGTGCAACGAAGAGGGAGGAAATGTCCTCATTATCGATGAGATATACATTTCGCCCGAATTCCGACACAAGGGATACGGCAGATTGTTCATGGATTGGCTCCAGGAGCATTTCAAAGATACTGCGGTGTCGGTGACGCTGGAAGTGCTTAACGACAACCAGTGCGCCAAGTCCCTTTACGAAAAGGAAGGGTTTTTCCCCGACGGGTTTGTGACATACACCAAAACTCTCCCCAAAAACTGAAAAACTTAAATTTTTTCAAAAAAACGCAAAAGCCCTGGAAATTTTCGAGGGCTTATTGTGTTGTTTGATTTTGATAAATATTTCTCTTGTGCTATAATATTGTATATATTGATAAGGATTTCGGAGTTCTGACGTGACAAAACGTAAAAAATCGTTTCTCACATTCTGTGCGGTGATGCTTTCTCTCGTTATCGCCGTTACTTCTTTTATTGCCATGGCCGAGGGGACGGGGCACAGCTTTCAGTCGGTCTTTACCGAGTGTGTTTTCCGTGTTCTCATGATAAGTAAACGGGACCGGCAGAGAAGCTATTCCATCGAAGCGCTTGAGCGGACTCACCTCAAGAAAAACCGCGACTACAAGGTTTCCAAAGCGATTATCGACATTTTCCGACTTGATAAGTACGAAATAGACGGCTTTGAAGTTTTGGTCTTCAATGAGGACGCCCAGAGCGGAAAGTATATATTCTATCTGCACGGCGGCGCGTTTACCGAACAGCCTCTGATTTTCCACTACGGCTTTCTCGACCAATTGGCGAGGGAGACCGACAGCACGGTAATTATGCCCGTTTACCCCAAAGCGCCCACATATACCTATCAGACGACCATTCAGATGGTGGTAAACACTTATATCGACATGCTCAGCCGTATAAACAGCAATGATATCTTCATCATGGGCGACAGCGCGGGCGCGGCGATGGCCATTTCGGTGTGCCAGTACCTTGCTCAGAACGACATCCTGATGCCCAAAGAAATGATAATCTTCAGCCCTTGCGTGGACGGAACGCTGAAAAATCCAGACATCGCCCTCTACGAGGACAGGGATCTTATGCTTGCCAAAAACATTCTGGAGGTCAAAATTCTGAGTTACGCAGGCAGCGAGGAAAACCTCACCGATTACCTCGTAAGTCCCATATACGGACCTCTTGACTGCCTGCCGCCCACCGCGATTTTTGTGGGCAGCGAGGAGATACTCCTTCCCGACATAAGACTTTTTGTGGAAAAGGCAAAAGAGCAGGGCGCGGATATTACCTGCTTTGAATACCGGGACATGCAGCACGTATTCCCGCTGTATCCCACTCCCGAGGGAAAAGAGACAAGAAAATTCGTCCAGGAAATTTTACTAAAATAATTACCTTTCCCACCAGTCGCAAATAGCTTCTATCTGCTTGGCAAACTTTTCAAGGTCGCGGTTTGCTCTTCCTTCGCTTTCGTTAATCACAAGGGTAAGGCGCTGCAACGCCTCAAGCAGTTTGTTGAAGGGCGTAGCCTTGCCGGTCTTACTGCTCTTGCGCTTGGATACCATGCGCTTAATGGCATTATCGGTCTTTATGTTCTGCTCGAGGTCATACCCTTCGCCAAAGTACGGACATACCGCGTCATAGCCGTACTCCTGCCTTATTTTTTCGGCGAGCATTTCGCAGGAACGGTCATTTCCGTGTACCAAAAACACTTTTTTGGGAGCCCGTTTCAGGCTGGAAAGCCATTTTATAAGCGTCTCTCTGTCGGCGTGCGCGCTGGAGTTTTCAAGCACCATTATGTTGGCGTTTACCGAGATTATTTCGCCGAAGAGTTTGACGCTCTCGGCGCCCGAAAGTATGGTGTGTCCCAAAGTGCCGTCCACCTGATAGCCGACAAATAGGATTGTGTTGTTCTTTTTCCAGAGGTTGTGCTTTAAGTGGTGCCGGATTCTTCCCGCCTCGCACATTCCGCTTGCCGAAATTATGACGTGCGGTCCGGGGGAGAGGTTTATGAGCTTGCTGTCCTCGCTGGTGACCGACAGTTTCAGGCCGGGAAAGTCAATTGGGTTTATCCCTTGCTGGATAAGGGCGAGGGTGTCCTCGTCGTAATAGCTCGGGTCGATGTTCTTAAAAATGTTTGTCGCTTCTATTGCCAGCGGGCTGTCGAGGTAAACGGTAAATTCCCCGTGCCCTGTGACCAGTCCGCGCTCTTTTATCTGCCTGATATAAAACAGTATTTCCTGCGTTCTGCCAACGGCAAATGATGGGATAATGACATTTCCGCCGTCGTCGAAGGTCTTCTGAATTATTTTCGCCAGTTTTACGACCGAGTCGTTCTCCTGCACGTGGTCGCGGTCGCCGTAGGTCGATTCCATTATGACGTAGTCGGCGTTTTCGATATAGGTCGGGTTGTTTATGAGAGGGCGATTGATGTTTCCGATATCGCCCGAAAAAACGACCGTCTGCTTGCGGTCCTTTTCCTCGTAGGTTATTTCTATATGGGCAGAGCCAAGAAGGTGTCCCGCGTCGAGGAAGCGTACATTTACGGAGCGATTGATAATAAAGGACTCGTTATATTCGTGAGTGCGGAAAAGCGTCATTACGTTTTCGGCGTCTTCCATGGTGTAAAGCGGCTTGCAGATCTCGCCGTTGCGCCTTTCGGTCTTGCGGTTTTTCCACTCGGCCTCGGTTTCCTGAATGTGGGCGGCGTCGCGAAGCATTATGCTGCACAGCTTTTTTGTCGCCGAAGTGCAATAAATAACGCCCCTGAAACCTTCGGCGTACAGGAGCGGCAACAGTCCCGAGTGGTCTATGTGGGCGTGGGTAAGTAAAACACAGTCTATTGAGGAAGGGAGAACGGAGAGATTTTGTTTTTCAAAGCAGTCGGGGCCTTGTTCCATACCGCAGTCCACCAGAATTTTGCAGCCCTGATTTTCCAGCAGGAAGCAACTGCCCGTAACCTGGCGCGACGCGCCCAGAAACGTTATCTTCATATGTGAGTCTCCATTTTTGTTTTATTATAGCATAATCATGATTGCATATCAATATTCGTTGTTTTACTCCAAATTAGCGTATTGACGCACGCGATTTTATGGTATAATGTCGATAGCTTATAAATTATGGAGTGAAAAATGCTGGCTCTTATTGTCACAAATTACGTAAAAGAGGAGAATATTACCGCTTTTCTGGAAGTTTCCAGAGCGCACGCCGCAAAAAGTCTTGCGATTGACGCGGGATGTATCAGGTTTGACGTTTGCGCGCCTTGCGGCGACGAAGTAATGTACATCGAGATATGGGAAGACGAGGAGAGCCTCGCAAAGCACGCGGAGCGCGGAAATACCGCGATTGAAATCGAACAGATCTGCAACCTGCGCTACGACAAGAAGATGGACAAGCGCGACATAATCTGATTTTTCGGAGAATTTATGAAAGAATTTTTCTCAAAGCACAAAAATTTTGTCTTTATAATGGCGTCGGCGCTGTTCTTTGTCATCGTCGGCTACATAATAATGTTTACGCCCCTCGGCACGGTGGCGGCGGGAAAGAACATAGAAGTTATGGACGGAAAGTGGTTTTATCCAAAGTCCTACGTTATGGAAACGCTGACAGCTCTCGGCGAGCAAGGTCGGGCGGAATATACGACCTTCCACATAATCGACTTCTTTTTCCTTGCGTCCTATTGCCTTGTCATGATGTCGCTGACAAAACTCGTCGCACCTGCAAAAATGCGCTGGGCGTGGGTGGTATTCCCCCTTATCCCCGCGACGTTTGACCTCGTGGAGAACACTATGATCGAGGTAGCTATAGCGTCTTTCCCCAATGTCAGCAACGGTTTGAGCTCGGCGATAAGCATTTTTACCACAATAAAGTGGTCGACGGGGATACTGTGGTTTGCGGTGTTTAACGTCTTGCTCATCCTCAATATTATCGAGCTTGTGAGAAAGTACCGAAAGGCCAAAAAAGAGCGCGAACTTAAAGAAAACGAGTAATTTTGCGGGGACAAGAAACAATTTTTTTGTCCCCGTTGTTATAATTGACTTGCAAATCGGGCAGTGCTAAAATTGATAGCAATCACGAGGTGAATAATGATAAAAGTAGATGTATTTTCGGGTTTTCTGGGCGCAGGCAAAACGACGCTCATAAAAAGACTTCTCGAAAGCGGCATTGCCGCCAAGGAAAAGACCGTCCTTATCGAGAACGAGTTTGGCCAGATAGGCATTGACGGCGGATTCTTAAAGGGCGCAGGGATTGAGATAAAGGAAATCAATTCGGGCTGTATCTGCTGTTCGCTGGTCGGCGACTTTTCCTCATCCATGAAAGAGCTTGTGGAAAAATTCTCCCCCGAGAGGATAATTATCGAGCCTTCGGGCGTGGGTAAACTCTCCGATATAGTAAAGGCGATTGAGGACTCGGGCTTAGACCTTTCCTTGAACATTGTCGCGACCGTCGTCGACGGCGGAAAGTGCAAGATGTATATGAAAAATTTCGGCGAATTTTTCAACGACCAGGTGATGAGGGCAAATACGATAGTAGTTTCCAAGACCGAAAACCTCGGCGAGGAAAAACTTGACGAAGCCATCGGATTATTGAAAAAAGTCAACCCTCACGCCAACATTATTTCCACGCCGATATTCAGACTTGACAGCGAAAAGCTGATAAATGTGCTTGAAGCAAATGCATCCCTTGTCAACAGGCTGCTTAAGTTTATTGATCTCGACGCGCACAAGTGCGACGACCCGAATTGCAGCTGCCACCACCATGGCCACGACCACAACGAAGAGGAGCATGACCATGAGCACGGACATCACGACCATTCTGAATCTAATGAACACGACGACGATCATGAACACGACGACGATCATGAGCACGAACACGATCATGAGCACGGTCACGAACACGGACACCACCACGGACACCACGCCGACGAAGTCTTCGACAGCTGGGGAAGAGAAACCGCAGTAAAGTACTCGATGAAAGAGCTTTACTACATTCTCGAAAGCCTGAAGTCGGGCGCGGCGGGAGAAATCTTGCGCGCGAAAGGCATTGTGGACGCTTCCGACAGCGACAGGTGGTACTACTTCGACTATGTCGCGGGCGACTATGAAGTAAGGACGGGCGATGCCGACTATACGGGCAGAGTTTGCGTAATAGGAAGCAAGCTGGACAAAAACCTTATCGGAAAATTATTTGACAAGAGGAAGTAAAAATGTTGCCTATTCCTGTGATTGTCGTCAACGGATTTTTGGAGAGCGGAAAGACCTTCTTTATAAACGAAGGGTTGCTTGTTGACGCGTTCGCTTTAGAGTCGCGCACCCTCATCCTTGCATGCGAGGAAGGGGAAGAAAAGTTTGACACCGACCTTCTCGAAAAAAACAACATTAAAGTTCACTTTCTCGAAAGCGAGGAAGAATTTAACGAAGAAAACTTAAAGCGTATTGTCGACCTTTATAATCCCAACCTTATTATCATCGAAATGAACGGCATGTGGGACCTTAAAAACCTCAGAATGCCCGACTTTTTCGGAGTTGAGGAGCAGGCGACGGTCATCGACAGCAACACCTTCAACATGTATTTTACCAACATGCGCGAAAGGTTTGTCGATATGATAAAGTACTCGACTCTTATCGTCATAAACAGGTGCGCGGACGAAAAGAACGCCGCTGCGATTAAGCGGTCATTAAAACTTATAAATCAGGTGGCGGGATATATACTGCTCGACAATGACAACAACGAAATGCATCCCGCCGACGACCTGCCTTTTGACGTAAAAGCCGAAACGATAATTATTCCCGACGACGCATACGGCATATGGTATATCGACACGTTTGACTCGCCCGACAGGTACCGCGGCAAAAATGTCGAGTTCAACGCCATGATAATTTACTCCCACAAACTCCCCGCAAGGTCGTTTGTGGCGGGGAGAGTGGCAATGACGTGCTGCGAAGCCGACAAACGCTTTATCGGGCACCTGTGCAAAGCGCGCGTCAATCCGACCTTGAAGGACAAATCCTGGGCGCGCATAAAGGCAAAAATTCATTATGCCCGCCCCGATGATTACAGCCCCGAGCAGGCGGTATTGGAGATAATCGAAATAAATCAGATAAAAGAGATAGAAAACCCCGAGATTTCTTTGATGTAGCGGAGAGAGTATGATAAGCGAGAAGGAAGTGGAAATTTTCGAATATAACGGGCCCAATTACGACCCGACCATGAATTCGGACGGTTGGAGAGTGGCGTTTCTCAATTACGGCGAGGAGACCGAAAAGGAAAACCTAAGGTTTCTCGAACGTCACCACCTCACCGACGAAGTTTTTGTGCTCTTAAAAGGGGAAGCGACGTTAATTGTCGGCAAGGAAATGAAGCTTCTGCCTATGGAGCCTTATAAAATCTACAATGTCAAAAAGGACATCTGGCACAGCGTGTATATGTCGAAGGACGCAAAAATTCTCATTGTGGAAAATCATTCCACAAGTCCCCAAAACAGCGAATATTATTACTACAGGTAAAGGAAGAAACTACTTGTGACGGCGACGATAATCATAGCCGCGGTTACCTGCCTTATCATGATAGGGCTGGTGCTTTTCAAGCCGGGCATTCACATAAAGGGCGTAGTGGTGGGCACTTACTGGATTGTCGCGCTTGTCGGCGCCATTGCCCTTATTGCCGCAGGCTTTATCGGGGTAAAAGAGGTGGGAACGGGACTTGTCCGCGACACGGGCATAAATCCGGTCAAAATCCTCGTTCTGTTTATCTCCATGACCTTTTTGTCGGTATTTCTCGACGAAGCGGGCTTTTTCAGATACATGGCAAACTCCGCACTGCAAAAGGCGGGCTTAAGCCAGAAAAGGCTTTTTGTCACACTGTATTTCACGGTGGCGGTGCTCACCGTCTTTACGTCAAACGACATAATAATTCTCACTTTTACGCCGTTTATCTGTTATTTCGCAAGGCAGGCAAAAATTAGTCCCGTGCCTTACTTAGTCGCAGAATTTGTCGCGGCAAACACGTGGAGCATGCTGCTCATTATCGGAAATCCTACAAATATCTACATCTCGACGGCAAGCGGTATCGCCTTTATCCCGTACCTCAAGTTTATGGCGTTGCCCACCCTCTTTGCGGGCGTAGTAAACTTTGGCTTCCTCTGCCTTGTTTTCAGAAAAATGCTTTCAACGCCCCTCGAGCCTGTGATTGAGGAAATGAAGATAAGGGATATGGGGCTTCTGATTATCGGCATTGTCCACCTCGGACTTTGCACGGTACTCCTCGTTATTTCGTCCTATATACAAATGGAGATGTGGTTTATCACGCTTTGCTTTGCCTTAAGCCTCGTTATCTGCACGCTTATTTACAAACTTGTCAGAAAATCTCCCCTGCACGAGCTTGGTCACAGCTTAAAGCGCGCGCCGTGGGAGCTTGTGCCCTTTGTGGTATCGATGTTTGTCATCGTGCTTGCGCTGGAAAAGCAGGGCGTTACCGCCATTATGGCAAGATACCTTAACAACAGGTACGATATCTTATCATACGGAGCCGCGTCATTTTTGTTCTCCAACCTCATTAACAACATTCCGATGAGCGTCCTTTTCTCGGAAGTTCTTGCCTCCGGCTCTACGCGGGGCGCGCTGTTCGCCTCGGTGGCAGGCTCGAATATCGGCGCGTTTTTAACGCCTGTGGGCGCGCTCGCAGGGATAATGTGGGTCGGGATACTTAAGACCTTCAACGTGAAATTTTCGTTTGTCGACTTTATCAAATACGGCATAATAACGGCAATTCCCACCATGCTTGCGGCAATCGGGGGAATTTACCTTTCCGACTTTATTTTCTGATTTTTTTAATCGATTCGCAAAACGAAAAACTTGAGATACAGCGACTGTTCCTCGGCAAAGAGCGAGGGGTGGTCGGCGGACTGAGTCTTTATTTCGGCGACGCTTACCCGTCTTCCGCTCTCCCTTGCGGCAGTTCGCAGCATATTTTCAAACAGCGGAAAAGTTATGAAATGGGAGCAGGACGAGGAGATGAGAAAGCCGCCTTTCTTTACAAGCTTCATCGCTAAGATATTTATATCCTTGTAGCCTTTCAACGCGTCTTTGACTTCGTTTGCGGACTTGCAGAAAGCGGGCGGGTCGAGAACTATTGTATCGAAGAGCCTGTTCTCTTTGCGAAAAGCGCGTAAAATTTCAAACACGTCGCCTTTTACTGTCGTTATTATGTCCACAAGTCCGTTCAAGCGGGCATTTAAGTTTACATCCTCAAGCGCTTTTTCGGAGATGTCGACGGCGACGACGCTCTTTGCTCCGCCGACCGCGGCGTTTAACGAAAACCCTCCCGAATTGCAGAAGCAGTCGAGAACGTCTCCGTCCTTTGCATATCGCCTCAAGGCAAAGCGGTTTTCTTTCTGGTCGAGGAAGTAGCCCGTTTTCTGCCCGTTTTCGAGGTCGACGCGCAGTTTTAAGCCGTTTTCTTCGATGTAAACAACCGGCTCAAAGTCGCCGTAGAGCTTGCCTTTAACAAGGGGCAATCCCTCTTTTTCGCGGACGGGGGAGTCGCTCCTTTCGTAAATCCCTTTAGGATTAAAGAGTTCGGCCAGGGCATTAATTATCAGCTCTTTGTTCTGCTCCACACCAAGCGTCAGAAACTGTGTGCAAAACACATCGCCGTACTTGTCGACAATGAGACCGGGGAGATTGTCCGATTCGGCGTAGACAAGTCTGAAACTGTTATCATACCCCAGTTTTTTGCGGTAGTCATACGCTTTTTGTATGGCGTTTTTGTAAAAGTCGAGGTCGGGTGCTGAATCGTCTTTTATAAATATCCTGACGAGTATCTTGGAAAGGTGGTTGATGTAACCTTTTCCCAGGTATTTACCCGAATAATCGAAAACCGTTGCAAGAGAGCCGTTTTTGTCCTTGCCTTCGATTTTTGCGACTTCGTTTGCGTACACCCACGGGTGCCCGTCGAGAATCCTTTTTTCCTCGTTTTTCTTGAGATAGACCGAATACGGCATATAACTTCTCCTTTTGTTTGTCCCTGAAAGTATACAATATTTCGGTGGCATTTCGCAATCGCGCAGGGCAGATTGCCATAATAAGTATTGCATATTATGAGGTTTTTTGCCCAAAATCAGTTGTGCATTCCAAAATGGATTGTTATAATGTTATATAAATATTTAATATGAATTAGTGGGGAATTGCCATGAAACGCAGTAAAATCATTTTATCGATAATTCTGGTTGTACTTGCCGCCGTTGTTCTCACATCGTGCGGCTACGACCGATACGAAGCTTATACAAACTACAAGGATTACATTGTAGGCGGCGCGAGTTACGATACCGACGTGCGCAAGATAGACATCGACTGGATCAGCGGCAATGTCAGTATTTATGCATACGACGGCGAAACCGTAAACGTCTACGAAGAGAGCGAAATTGAACTTAAGGAAACGGAAAAGCTGCGCTGCCGCTTAAACGGCGGAAAGCTGGACATCAAGTACGTCGGGCCCAACACAAAGCTCCCCCGCACCGGACTGAGAAAGCGCCTCTATGTGGAGATACCCAAGGCAATCGCGGCGGACTTTACCGAAATTAAGGTTGACGCAATCAGCGCAAACGTAGACATTAAGGAACTGGGCGCGTCCATGCTGGACGTTCAGACCACAAGCGGAGAAATCACGCTTGAAACATGCGACTTCCCGATCTGCGAAATCGATTCGGTTTCGGGCACGACCGAAATCCTCTCCTGCAAGGTCGCGGGACTCAGCGTCGAAACCGCTTCGGGCAAGGTATTGGTGGAAAATTCCGAAGTTACCGATTTCTCGGTTGAGACGGTATCGGGCGAAGTGGACTTTACCAGCACCATTATGCCTACCGCGGTAAGGGCGGAATCCATAAGCGGCAAAATTACCGTGACTTTACCCGAAAACGGCGGCTTCACCCTCGACTATGATTCGGTTTCGGGCGACGTAAGCTGCGAGTTTCCCACAACTAAGTCGCTCGGCAAGTACATTTACGGCGACGGAGTCAATGTCATCAAAATCAAGACGATAAGCGGAAATCTGTCAATCCGAAAATTATAAAGGCCTTATACAAAAGAGCGAAAAATCAAATCTACCTTGGACAGACAGGGCAGGTCTCACATAATTTTGCGAGGCGTTTTCGCGCTTATTGAAAAAAACATAGGAGTTTTTTATGAAGAAATTAGCATTATCCGACATTTCGATGAGACTGGGTAACAACGGTCTCAGCTTCAGAGAAAAGCTGGAAGTTGCAAAAAGGCTGGACGAACTTAAGGTGGACGGCATAGAAATCGCCCCGTCTTTTGACGATAAAGCCGACCTTGTTTTGGTAAGGACAATGACGACGTTTGTAAAAAACAGCACCGTCGTTTGCTTTGCCGGCAAGACAGCGGAAGAGATCGACAAGGTGTGGGAAGCACTGAGCGGCGCGAGAAACAAGAGGCTCGCTATCGCCGTGCCTGCGTCTTTTGCGCAGATGGAGTACGCTTATCACCTTAAGCCCGCGCAGGTGCTCGACACCATGCGCGCCCTTGTTAAGCACGCAAAGACTCTTTGCTGCGACGTCGAAGTATCTTTCGAGGACGCGACAAGAGGGGACGTTGAGTTCTTGGCAAAACTCATTTCCGCCGCCGTCGAAGAAGGCGCGACGGTAATCTCGATCAGCGACAATGCGGGAAATTATCTCCCCGACGAGTATTATGCGTTTTTAACGTCGGTTTATGAAAAAACGCCCGCTCTTTGCAACGCGAAACTCGCCATTCAGTGCAACAACAGTCTTTACATGGCGGCGGCGTGCGCCTTTGCGGGAGTTAAGGCGGGAGCCGAAATAGTCAAGTGCTCGATAACGGGCGGCAACGTGCCCAAACTCGACAACATTGCCCAAACCCTCAGCCTTACGGGCGACAGGCTGAAAGTTAAGGTCGGTCTTAACACTACCGAACTTAGCCGCGCGGCAAGCCGCATTGCCATGCTCACAAAGATGCAGAAGGACGGCGAGGATAAGGCCGTAAAAGAGAGCGACGCCGAAAACATCAGGCACGATGCGTCTTTCGGCGAGCTTATGAATATTATTAAGAACCGCGGATATGATCTGAGCGCCGAAGATAGTGCCAAGGTCTACGAGGAGTTTGTCAAGCTCTCCAAGAAAAAGAGCGTCAACCTTAAAGAACTTGACTTTATCATCGCGAGCAACGCGCTCCAGATTCCCGCGACGTACAAACTCAACAACTACGTAATTAACAGCGGCAACATCATAGTCTCCACCGCAGGCGTCTCCCTTACCAAAGACGGAGCCGAACTGTACGGCTTAAGCAACGGCGACGGACCTATAGACGCCGCGTTCAAGGCGATTGAGACCATAACGGGTCACCACTACGAACTCGACGACTTCCAGATTCAGTCGGTCACCGAAGGAAGGGAAGCAATCGGCGAAGCGCTTGTTAAGCTCCGCGACAACGGCAAGCTCTATTCAGGCAGGGGCGTTTCCACCGACATTATCGGCGCCAGCGTCAAAGCCTATCTCAACGCGCTCAACAAAATCGTCTACGAGGAGAAGCAAGTATGAATTTGTCATTTTCCACAAACGGCTGGGGATACGGCTTCAAGGAGATAATAAGGCTCGCAAGGGAATCGAAACTCCGCGGAATAGAAATTCATGACGTAAATCACGCTTGCTTTGACGAGGAAGAACCATTCAGCAAGCAGAATCTTGCAAAGACCTTAAGGATGCTCAACGAGAACAAGCTCAAAATCGTCTGCCTCGACGCTGTCGGAAACCTTGCCGACTATAATAACGCCGATAAGACGGTTTCCGAAATCGAGTCGCTTATCTGCCTTGCCAAGGACTTAAACTGCCCCAATATCCGCCTTCACGCATATACAAAGAATGTGGAAGAGGAAGGGGACGATCTTGACGAAAAAGTTATCGGCATACTCGAGAGAGTGCTCCCGATGGCGGAAAACGCCCACATCACGCTTCTTATCGAGTCCATGGGCATTTACGCCGACACCAAGAGGCTCAAAAACGTCCTCGACCATTTTGCCAGCGACTATCTCGCCGCGCTCTGGGATATACACCATACATACCAGTTCGCCAACGAGAGCGCCGAGGATACGATCAAAAATCTCGGAGCGTACGTCAGGCACCTTCACATCAAGGACAGCAAAAAGCAGGGCGACAAGATTATTTACTGCTTGCTCGGCGAGGGCGACATACCGTTAAACAGCGTGTTTGACGCATTGCGCAGCATAAACTATGAGAAATTCATGTCGCTCGAACTTCAGCCCTCGTGGATAGAGGACTTTGCCGACTGCGACATAGTGCTCCCTCAGTTTGTAACCTATATGGGCAGCTTTGAGGAGATACCGTCCTGGCAGAAGAAGATATACGAAAACAAGCGCAAGACGGGAAGATATATCTGGGAAAAAGATATCCTCATCGAGAGCACATTCTCCCAGATGCTCGACAAAGTCGTGGCATTATTCCCCGACCAGTACGCGTTCAAGTACACGACGCTCGACTATACAAGGACTTATTCGGAATTCCGCGACGACGTCGACACCTTCGCAAGAGCTCTCATAGCTATGGGCGTAAAGCAGGGCGACCATGTGGCGGTATGGGCGACAAATATTCCCGAGTGGTTCATAACCTTCTGGGCGACGGTCAAAATAGGCGCAGTGCTCGTTACCGTCAACACCGCCTACAAGATTCACGAGGCGGAATACCTGCTTCGCCAGTCCGACACCCACACTCTCGTACTTATCGAAGGATACCGCGACGCGCATTACGCCTCGATAATAAGCGAACTCTGCCCCGAGCTTGCCACGCTCAAGAAAGGCAGCCCTCTTCACTCCAAACGCCTCCCGTTTTTACGCAATGTGGTTACCTGCGGGTTCTCTATGAAGGGTTGCATGACATTTGAAGAAGCTATGGGATTGTCCAAGAAAGTGCCGGTTGAAGAAGTCTACAGGCGCGCGTCCAACGTCGACATGCACGACGTCTGCAATATGCAGTACACCTCGGGCACGACGGGCTTCCCCAAGGGCGTTATGCTTACTCATTACAATATAATAAACAACGGCAAGTGCATCGGCGACAGAATGGACCTTTCCACCGCCGACCGCATGATGATACAGGTGCCCATGTTCCACTGCTTCGGCATGGTGCTCTCCATGACCGCATGCATGACTCATGCGTCCACCATGTATCCGCTGCCCTATTTCTCCCCCAAGCCCGCTTTAGCGTGTATAAACCAGGAGAGAATTACGTGCTTCAACGGCGTGCCGACTATGTTTATCGCGCTCCTTAATCACGAGGACTTCCCAAAGACCGATTTCTCGTACATGCGTACGGGCATTATGGCGGGTAGCCTTTGCCCCGAGGCGGTTATGAGGGACGTGCAGGAGAAGATGAACATGACCGAAATAACAATCGTGTTCGGCCAGACCGAGGCTTCCCCCGGCTGCACGATGAGCAGTGTCGACGACCCGCTTGACGTAAGGGTCAGCACGGTTGGCAGCCCGCTGCCCAACACCGAGTGCAGAATAGTCAATCCCGAGACCAACAAGGAAGTCCCCGACAATGTCATCGGCGAGTTTGTGGCAAGGGGCTATAACCTCATGAAAGGCTACTACAAAATGCCCAAAGAAACCGCCCAGGCAATCGACTCGGAAGGCTGGCTGCATACAGGCGACCTTGCGGTCAGAAGACCTGACGGCAACTTCCAGATAACGGGCAGATTGAAGGACATGATCATAAGGGGCGGCGAAAACCTTTACCCCAAGGAAATAGAGGACTTTATCTACACGCATCCCAAGGTTCAGGACGTGCAGGTAGTAGGCGTCAGCGACCCCGTTTACGGCGAAGAAGCCTATGCATACGTCATCCTTAAAGAGGGCGAAACGCTTACGGAGGAAGAACTTAAGCACTACTCGCTTGAGAGAATGGCAAAGCATAAAGTTCCGAGATATTTTGAGTTTACCGACAGTTTCCCGACGAACGCCGCAGGCAAGATACTCAAGTATAAGCTGAGGGAGTTCGCCGAGAAAAAAATACAAGACAGGAAAAAGTAATTTTAATCAGGAGGACAGATATATGTACGACATCAAGTTAACCAGAACGTCCAGTCCCAAACAGAAGCCGGATTCCTCCAAGCTCGGTTTTGGAAAGTATTTTACCGACCATATGTTTATTGCGGACTACACCCATGAAAAGGGTTGGCATGATGCGAGAATCATACCTTTCGGCAATCTTTCCCTGCACCCTGCCTCCACCGTATTCCACTATGGCGCCGAGATATTCGAAGGCATGAAAGCATACAGGACGCCAACCGGCGAGGTTCAGATGTTCCGACCCATTGAGAACATCAGAAGACTAAACAACTCGGCCGACAGACTTTGCCTGCCTCAGATCGACGAAGAGTTTGCGATAAAGATTCTCAACGATTTTGTCAAGCTCGAAGCAGACTGGGTGCCCGCCGCCAAGGGCACATCCCTCTACATCCGCCCGTTTCTGTTCGGAAACGACCCGTTTTTGGGTCTGCACACGATAGACAGGTCGATGTTTGTTGTCATCGCGTCGCCTGTAGGCAATTACTATGCCGAAGGGCTTAACCCCGTCAAGATAGCCATCGAGACCGAAGATGTAAGAGCGGTAAGGGGCGGAACGGGTTATGCCAAATGCGGCGGAAACTACGCTGCCAGCAACCGCGCCGCCGCCAAGGCCGAGCAGAAGGGCTTTTCACAGGTGCTCTGGCTGGACGGCGTCCACAGAAAGTATATCGAAGAAGTGGGCAGCATGAACGTCATGTTCAAAATCGACGGCAAGATCTATACCCCCAGACTTTCGGGCTCGGTGCTCCCCGGTATCACGAGAATGTCCATAATCGAGCTTCTCAAGAGCTGGAATATCGAAATAATCGAAACCGACATCTCGGTGGACGACCTTGTTGCGGCCGCCGAAAACGGCAAACTCGAGGAAGCTTGGGGAACAGGCACCGCCGCCGTTGTGTCGCCAATAGGAATTCTCAACCTCAACGGCAAGAATTACACCGTCAGCGATAACAAGATCGGCGAACTTACAGGCAAACTGTATGACGAGCTTACGGGAATACAGTGGGGCATCAAGGAAGACAAATTCGGCTGGTGCCATAAGGTCAGGTAATGGATAATATTAAGAGGATAACCTTATTTTTGGGGCATTATGGCAGCGGCAAGACCAATGTCAGCGTAAACTTTGCGATAATGCTCAAAAAAATGGGGTTTGACACGGCCATATACGACCTCGACATAGTAAATCCCTATTTTCGCACCGTGGACGGAAAGTCGTTGCTCGACAAAAACGGCGTAAAGCTCGTTGCGTCGGAGTATGCGGCGACAAACGTCGACATCCCCGCCATGACGTCGGGCAATTACGCCATAACCACCGAAAAGTATATGCACGCGGTGGTGGACGTGGGCGGAGACGACCGCGGCGCGCTCGCGCTCGGAAGGTTTGCCAAGGACATCGCAGCCGAAAACGACTACGATTTGCTCCTTGTCGTCAACATGTACCGCTTCGAGACAAGGGATATCGCGGGAGCGATGGAAATCAAAGAAGAGATTGAAACCGCTTGCAAACTGAAGTTTACCGCGCTGGTCAACAACTCCAATTTAGGCGTTGAGACTACGGCGCAGACCGTGCTTGACAGCCAGAGTTATATGGAAGAGTTGAGTAAGGCTTCGGGTTTGCCCGTCAAGTTTACTGCGGTAAGGCGCGACCTTTACGAGCAATTAAATAAGCACATAACAAACTTAATGCCGATGGACCTTATTAAATACGGAAATTGGCAGTGAAAGGAGAAAAGATGGCAAAAGTTACATTCAATGAGGACAGATGCAAAGGCTGCGGGCTGTGCGTTTCGGTATGCCCCAAGAAGATTTTGCAGCTGTCCAAGGATAAGATCAATCCCAAGGGCTACCGCCCCGCTGAGATAACAAATCAGGATACCTGCATCGCGTGCGCGTTCTGCGCGACCATTTGCCCCGACGTGGTCATCACTGTTGAGAAATAAGGAGGCGTAAATGTCTGACAAAGTATTGATGAAAGGAAATGAAGCGCTTGCCGAAGCTGCCATAATGGCAGGGTGCAGGCATTACTACGGATATCCCATTACGCCCCAGACCGAAATCGCCGCGTATATGTCCAGGCGTATGCCCAAAGTGGGCGGCGTGTTTTTACAGGCCGAAAGCGAAATAGGCGCGATAAACATGGTTATGGGTACCGCCGCGGCGGGAAAGAGGGCTATGACATCCAGCTCCAGCCCCGGCATCTCTCTTAAGAGCGAAGGTATCTCCTACATCGCAGGCTGCGACCTTCCCGCGCTTATAGTTAACGTCCAGAGAGGCGGCCCCGGACTTGGCGGCATTCAGCCGTCGCAAGCCGACTACTTCCAGGCGATAAAGGGGGGCGGACACGGCGACTACAGACTTATCGTTCTTGCGCCCGCTTCGGTTCAGGAAATGGTAGACCTCACCTTCAAAGGCTTTGACCTTGCCGACAAGTACCGCATGCCCGTTATGCTCCTTGCCGACGGAACTATCGGACAGATGATGGAGCCTGTCACGCTCAACGCGGGCGAAGTCATTGCTCACGACAAGAGCTGGGCGCTCACGGGCACCAAAAATGAGAGGAAAAAGAATATCATAAACTCCCTGTGTCTGCGCCCCGAAGAACTCGAGGCCTGGAACGACGCGAGGTTTAAGAGATACGAGATTGTGGAAAGGGACGAAGTTATGTACGAAGAGTACATGATGGATGACGCCGAAGTGTGCGTCGTCGCCTTCGGTATCACGGCAAGAGTATCCAAGAACGCCATAAACGCCGCGAGAGAAAAGGGTATCAAGGCGGGTATGATAAGGCCTATAACGCTCTGGCCCTTCCCCAAGGCAATTCTTGCCGAGAGAGCAAAACAGGTCAAGGGCTTCATCTCGGTGGAACTCTCCAAAGGACAGATGATTGACGACGTCAAGCTCGCCATAAATTGTGTCAAGCCCGTATCGCTCTGCGCAAGAAACGGCGGCATAATAGTCACGCCCGAGGAAGTTCTCGCGAAGATAACGGAAGTTAACGGAGGAAATCAATAATGATAGTATTTGAAAGACCGAAATCGCTCAGCGATGTGCCCATGCACTACTGCCCCGGCTGCACACACGGCATCATTCACCGTCTTGTAGCCGAAGCCATCGATGAGCTTGGAATAGAGGGAAGAACCATAGGCGTAGCCCCCGTAGGCTGTTCGGTATTTGCCTACAACTACTTTGAGTGCGATATGATTCAGGCGGCTCACGGCCGCGCTCCCGCCGTTGCGACGGGCTTAAAGCGCGCCAACCCCGAAAACGTCGTCTTCACCTATCAGGGCGACGGCGATCTGGCGTCGATCGGCACTGCCGAAACCATCCACGCCGCGGCAAGAAACGAAAACATAACGATAATTTTTATCAACAACGCGATATACGG
>DAOSYK010000002.1:0-109321 GCA_035381305.1 Clostridia bacterium | reverse complement strand
GATCGCCGACAGCAAGGCAAAAAACGCCGAGTACGAGCTTGAAAACAGCATGATGGACGCCATCGCCAACAACACCGAGATCGAAATTCCCGAGTGCATGGTGGAAGAAGAGCTTGACTACCGCATCGAAGAGCTCGCCAGGAGCATGCAGGGCTACGGCATTAAGTTTGATGATTATCTAAAATATACAAACACTACTGTAGAACAGCTCAAAAACGAGAAGAAAGAAGAGGCTTACAAGAACATCAAGTACCGCCTTGTCATGGAAGAGATAATGAAGCAGGAGAATATCACCGTCACGCCCGATGAGCTAAATGTCGAATTCGACAAGCTTCCCGAGGCTCAGCGCAATTCTCAGCAGATGAGCTATCTCGCCAACAAACTCATCGTGGACAAGCTGTTTGACTTCCTCAGAAACAATAACGAAATAAAGTAATAAAATCAAAAATCAAGGAGTGACATAAATGACCATACCTTTTGTTATTGAAAGAGACGGCAGGGGCGAACGCTCATACGACCTGTATTCCAGACTATTGGAAGACAGGATTATTTTCCTCGCTGGAGAAATCAACGACCAGTCGGCAAACAGCGTGGTTGCTCAGATGCTGTACCTTGAAACAAAAGACCCCAACAAGGACATATATTTGTATATAAACAGTCCCGGCGGTTCCATATCGGACGGCATGGCTATTTACGACACGATGAACTATGTAAAATGCGACGTGAGCACCATATGTATAGGGCTTGCGGCAAGCATGGGCGCATTCCTCTTGAGTTCGGGGACGAAGGGCAAGAGGTTTGCCCTCGCCAACAGCGAGATAATGATTCATCAGCCTTCGGGCGGCGTTCAAGGTCAGGCTACCGAAATAGCCATAGTGGCCGAGCGGATAATCAGAATCCGCAACAGAATGAACGAAATTCTCGCAAAAAACACTTCTCAGCCCCTTCAAAAAGTCGTCAAGGACGTTGAGAGAGACTACTACATGACGGCCAGGGAAGCCCTTGAGTACGGTATAGTAGACAAGGTTTACACCTCAAGAGAGGAGATTAAGTAATGATAACGACCATTGAAGTTGACAGCAACAGGTGCATATTCTGCGGACGCAGCGCAAGCGACGCGGTTGTGCTCATTGCGGGCGCAAAAGGCGTGTCAGTTTGCAACGTTTGTATCGACAGGGCGCATAAGCTCTTGTCGGAAATTGCCGTTGACGAAGAGCGCGCGACAAGCGAAGAAACCCGCGATGTAACGGACAGGCTGCCCACTCCCCACGAAATCAAAGAGAAGCTCGACGAGACCATAATCGGTCAGGACAAGGCCAAGAAGGTTCTCAGCGTGGCGGTCTATAACCACTATAAGCGCATCCGTGACAACAAAAACGACAAGTCCGACATCAAGCTTGAAAAGAGCAACGTCCTCATGCTCGGTCCCACGGGAAGCGGCAAGACCTTGCTCGCCAAGACCCTTGCCGACATTCTGAACGTGCCTTTCTGCGTCGCCGACGCGACGACGCTCACCGAGGCGGGCTATGTAGGCGAAGACGTGGAGAATATTCTCTTAAAACTCATTCAGGCCGCCAAAGGCGACGTCAAGAAAGCCGAAATGGGCATTGTTTATATCGACGAAATCGACAAAATCTCCCGCAAGGGCGAAAACGTCAGCATTACCCGCGACGTAAGCGGCGAAGGCGTACAGCAGGCGCTTTTGAAGATTATCGAGTCCACTGTCGCCAATGTTCCTCCCCATGGCGGACGTAAGCACCCACAGGAAGAGTTTATCCCGATTGACACGACAAACATTCTCTTTATCTGCGGCGGAGCGTTTGTGGGACTCGAAAAGATCGTCGATCAGCGCAAGGACAATTCCAACTTAGGTTTTGGCGGCAAACTTAGACAGCGTGAGAGCCTGTACAGCGAAAGTATCAGCGACCTTCAGCCCGACGACCTCATTAAGTACGGTCTTATCCCCGAGTTTGTGGGAAGGCTGCCCATAGTCGCCGCGCTCGACCCGCTCACCGAAGACGACCTTGTGCGCATCCTCACCGAGCCCAAAAACGCAATCATCAAGCAATACAAGAAGATGCTTAAGCTTAACGATGTCGAACTCGAGTTTGAGCAGGACGCTCTCAAGGAGATTGCTCAAAAGTCCATGAAGCTCAAGACGGGCGCGAGGGGATTAAGAAGCATAGTCGAAGAAGTAATGCTCGACATCATGTACGAAGTGCCATCCGACAAGACCGTTCAGAAGGTAATAATAACAAGGGAGAGTATTCAGAAACTCACCCCGCCCAAAGTCATAAGGCGCCAGCTTGACGAAATAGCATAAAAAATGGTGGCGAAAGTCACCATTTTTGAAAAGGACGATATGATAAAAAACGCCGAATTCATTACAAGCGTAGGAAACATCGGGCAGATCAGGAATTATCCCGCCGAGATTGCCGTTGCGGGCAAGTCCAACGTGGGAAAATCCAGTTTTATTAACTTTATCTGCAACAACAAAAACCTCGCAAAGACCTCAAAGGAGCCGGGAAGAACCCGCCTTATTAATTACTTTAACATCAACAAGGGGCAGTTCACTCTCGTTGATTTGCCCGGGTACGGCTTTGCCAAGGTCAGCGACGCCGAAAAACTCAAGTGGGCAAAACTAATCGAAAGCTATTTCGCAAACGCGAAAAACCTCAAAAACGTCTTTTTGCTCATCGACATACGCCACGAGCCCACCGAGGACGACAAGCAGATGATAAAGTACCTGTACTATTACAGATTGCCGTTTACTGTGATTGCGACAAAGAGCGACAAGCTGTCCAGGAGCGCGGCTCTCCTTAGAAAGAAGCAGATTGCCGACAGTTTAGGCTTGGGCGTTGACAACGTCTACATAAGTTCTTCGTTCGACAAAACGGGCAGGGAAGAGATATTCAAGCGCATCGAGCAGGTATTGCAGGATTTTCCGCAATAAGCGCACTTTTAACGAAAGTTTTCTGTTTTGCACAAAGTGCACAATAAGCCGACGTCTCCCATATTATGTATTAGATACTACAAAAAAGGGAGATTGACATATGGCTTGCATTAACAAAAATTCTCCCGCAATATGTTGTACAAACAATGTTGCCGAAAAGACCTGCATCGAAGTCGATAAGGTGTTCGACGTATGCATGCAGCAGAGAAGCGTCTCAACCACACTGACGGTTGCCTTTGCGGGCGACCCCACAGGCGCGACAATCACCTGTGTAAAGAATGCCGGGCCGGGAATAATATCCAACGTGTATATTACCCCCATTCCGGGAAGTCCGTGTTCGAGAGTGAGCTACTGCCTTACGGTACCGTTAATTGTTGAAGCGACAACGAATGCGGGACACAAAATTATCGGTACATCCTCAATTACCTTCGACCAGGATCTGGTACTGAGGGTGCCTCAGGACGGAATAATCCATCCTGAAGTAGTGGCGCGCGCGGCGATAACCGGCGTACAGAGTACGCTCGCCGGCTGTCATGTTTCGACAACGCTCTGCGTCACAATCATAACAAAAGTAGTGGCGGACGTAATACTGGTGATACCGTCCTTCGGATATCCCATATTGCCTCCTTGTCAGGAATATACCGAAGACGTTTGCAGCGGGATGTTCAACACGCCGGTGTTTCCACGATAAGCATTACCAAAGAAGCGCGGCCTCGGAAAAAACTTCCGGGGCCGTTATTTTTTTTGTTGAGGCAAGTTCTCCCGCTTTATTGTATTGATATAACAATTATGATAATATTATATATATCATTATTTAAAGGTAAATTTTAATGAACGTTTTTGCGATAAGCGACCTGCACCTTACAAGCTCGGTAAACAAGCCGATGCACATCTTCGGCGAGCACTGGGTGGGGCATTTTGACAAGATAGCAAACGACTGGGATAAGAAAGTAAAAGAGGATGATATAGTGCTGATTGCCGGCGACATATCGTGGGCTATGACGCTTGAAGAAGTCGTCCCGGACCTTGAAAAAATAGCCGCTCTAAAAGGGCAGAAAGTCATCATTCGCGGCAACCACGACTACTGGTGGTCAAGCTATAGCAAAATACGCAAAATCGCCCCAAAAAGCATACATTTTTTACAAAATAATGCGCAGAAATTCGACAATTTCATAATCTGCGGAACGCGCGGCTGGACTGTGTCCGAGGACGGAAACTTTGACGACCCTCAGGACAAGAAGATTTTTGAAAGGGAAATCATCCGTCTCAATATGAGCGTAAACGAAGCAAAAAAACTCTATACCGAAGGAGATACGATAATTGCCATGATGCATTATCCGCCCTTTGACTCAGATTTTTCGGATAGCGCGTTTACGACAATCTTCGACGAAAACGATATCCCTTGCGTCATTTACGGACATCTCCATGCAGGGAAAAGCCGCTTCCAACATGTCGTTGTCAAAGGAAATACGCGTTACATCCTGACTTCCTGCGACCTCATCGGCAATGAGCTTGTAAAAGTCTACTGATAGCCCCAAAACCTTATTAAGCTACCCGCGGAATGACCTTCCGCGGTTTTTTTATGTCCTTATCGCACTTTTTCGCAAAATATTAGGGAGAAATTTCCACCGACATAATATTCAATAATAATCTTTTTTGCGCAATTTTAGTTAAAATAAGACACATTATACAAAAATATCTGTTCTGGCAAAAAATATTTATAAAAATTTTATAAAAAGTGGTTGAAAGTGGAAAATTAATATGTTAGAATAGAGTTGTAACTGGAAGGGGAGGTAAAAATGCAATTTTTCGGAGTACACAGACTTGCGCTTGACGAAAAAAACCGTATGCGCATCCCCAATAAGTTCCGCGCCAAACTAAACGATAACTACATTATCTGCGGCGGAACGGGCGGATGTCTGTTTGTGCTTGGGGAAGAAGAATTCAACTCCTTATTCACCGACAAACTTAACGAGCTTAAACTCAACGACGAAGAAAAGCAGGAAGCTTTACGCGGGCTTGCCAGCACCATGCAGGTACCCGAAGAGGACGCACAAGGAAGATTTGTACTTCAGGGCAACCTCAAGTCTTACGCCAACATCAACAAGAAAGTGGTTTTTGTGGGCGTACTTAACCGCATCGAGATCTGGGCGGAGGAAGTATACGAAGCCAAGTGGGGACAGAACAGACCCGACATCAATGCGGTAGTAAAACTTCTCGGAGTGTAAAATGGAATATTCCCATGTGCCCGTCCTCTACAACGAAGTGTTAGAGGGGCTTGCGATAAAACCCGACGGTATTTACTTTGACGGGACATTAGGCGGCGCGGGTCACAGCGAAGGAATAGTAAAACAACTCGACACAGGTTTATTAATAGCCACCGACAAAGACATCGAGGCTATCGGGAACGCAAAGAAAAGACTGTCGGGATACGGCGAAAAGGTAAAACTTATCCACGACGACTTCAAAAACATAATATCGTATCTTGACGAAATGCACATTGAAAAATTGGACGGAGTGCTGCTGGATCTGGGAGTCAGCTCCCACCAGATAGACACAGCCGAAAGGGGATTCTCCTACATAAAGGACGCGCCTCTTGATATGCGGATGGACACGACGCAGAAGCAATCGGCATACGACGTCGTCAATTCTTACGGCGAAAGAGAGCTTTGCGATATACTATTCAGCTACGGCGAGGAAAGATACGCGAAGTTCATCGCAAAAAGGATATGCGAGAGAAGAAAGATTTCTCCCATTAAGACGACGATAGAGCTTGCCGAACTTGTAGCATCTTGTTACCCCGCAAAAGAGAGGTACGCAGGCGGAAATCCCGCAAAGAGGACCTTTCAGGCGATAAGGATCGAGGTCAATGACGAACTCAAAAACCTCGGCGAATTCGTAAAAGAAATCGCATTACGGCTCAAAACGGGCGGAAGAATGTGCGTAATCACATTCCACTCGTTGGAAGACAGGCTGGTAAAGCACGCGTTCAGATATCTTGAGCTTGACTGTGTGTGCGACAAAAAAATGCCGGTATGCACCTGCGGCAAGCGAAAAGAAATCGAGATACTGACCAAAAAACCAATATCGGGTACAAAAGAAAGCGAAATAAACAAAAGAGCGGAAAGCGCAAAGCTGAGGATTATCGAAAGAATATAATCAGGAGGAAGGGGAAGGATGGAAAATTACGCATATTTCGACAGAGACGGTCTCACCGCCTATGACAAATACGTATTGAGCAAGAAAAACGCGCAGGTTGAAGAGCCTGTTTATTCGGCAAACAAAGTAAACGCTTTTGTTCCCGTAAACGATTTCGCAGTCTGCGAAAAACCGATAGTCGAAAAGTCTGCAAAGAGAAAGCTCAGCGAGTACGACAAGTACCTTTACGAGCAGCTTTCACGCACCACGCCCGGCGAAAGGGTTATGACCGAGGATGAGTTCTACTCATGCGAAAGGCAGGAAAAGCCCGGAAAAACCATGAGAAAACTGTTCAATAATGTCACCTTCAAAAAGGGCGGCAAATTAATCCTCGCCGTATATGTCATTATTGTAATAGCTCTTGCATCTATATTAATAGTAGCAAACACAACGGACACATTAAGTTCCGACTTTGCCAGCGCGACTGTAACGGGCACAGAAAACAAAGGGATCGTCCGCAGCATGACGATTGAGGAGAACGAGTCCGAACAGGATAACTGGTTTGACCGTTTGTGCGACGCTATTAATAAATAGAAGCGAGGTCAAATACTATCGGATATTCCGGATACAGACAAAGGAAAAGGTTGTTGGCAACAGGTTTGCTGATAACCTTTTTATTTGTAGCGGTAATCGCAAGATTATTGTATATTCAGGTAGTCGCAGGCAAGTCCATGCAGATTAAGGCATTGGACCAATGGACGCGCGATGTCCCCATAACCGGCGAAAGGGGAGACATCTTTGACGTAAACGGCGTCGTCCTTGCCGACACCCAGACCCTTTATACTGTCTATGTCCGACCTGTTTCGGTCAAAAACAAAGACTATACCGCGCGCATTTTGGGCAGCGTTCTCGGCATAGACAGCGAAAAGCTCCTGCAAAGGATGAACAGTAAGGTCAGCGAAATCACCGTCGCGAAGAAGGTAAACAAGGAGCAGATGAAACTCCTTGTGGAAAGCGAAGTGACGGGCGTATACTTTTCGCAAAACTTACAGCGCGTTTACCCGTACGGCGACTTTATGACCCAGATACTGGGCTTTACCAACGTCGACGGTATGGGTCAGTCAGGCGCGGAAGCGTATTACAGCAACTATCTTAAAGGCATCGACGGTTATATCCTGACCGAGACCGACCTTGTCGGCCGCGAGCTTGAGACCAACGTCACACGCTATATCGAGGGAAGCAAAGGCAACAGTATTTATCTTACTCTCGACTACGCTATACAGGAAATCACCGAAAACGCCGTCCGAGACGCCTTTACAAGGTTTCAGGCAAAGAGCGTCAGCTGTATTGTTATGAACGCAAAGACAGGCTCGGTGCTCGCTATGGCGCAGCAGCCGTCTTATGACCTCAACAACATTCCGCGCGACAACGTAGCCGAACTGTTTGCCTTAAGCAACAGTTTGCTTGTGTCAAGCGTATACGAACCGGGTTCAACCTTCAAGGTTCTGACCGCCGCCGCAGGGCTGGAAACAGGCGCTATTACGACAAAACACCACGTTTACTGTCCCGGCTACAGAATGGTTGACGGCAAGAAGATAAAATGCTGGCGCACCATAGGGCACGGCTCCCAGACCTTTGCGCAAGGGGTGCAGAATTCCTGCAACTGTCTGTTCATGGACATCGCGCAAAAAGTGGGCGCAAAAAGGTTTTACCAATACCTTGAGCTTTTCGGCGTGACCGAAAAAACGGGAATAGATATGAGCGGAGAGGCGAGCGGGCTCACAATCGCTCTCGAAAACGTCAAAAACGTCGACATCGCCCGCATGGGTTTCGGACAGGCGATTGCGATAACGCCGATAGAACTTGTCACGGCGTGCGCCTCGGTTGTCAACGGCGGCAAGCTTATGACACCGTACATCCTCGACAAGGTGGTCGACAAGGACGGCAAAATCATTGTTCAAAACTACCCGATAGTCAGGCGGAACACAATCAGCAAGGAAACCAGCGCTATTATGCGTGAAATATTGGAGAGCGTCGTCACAGAAGGCGGCGGCAAAAACGCCCGGGTGGAAGGCTACAGGATAGGCGGCAAGACAGGCACGGCGCAAAAGTACGAAAACGGTGCCATCGCGCACGGCAAATACGTCTCCACATTCATGGGTTTTGCGCCCGCGGACGATCCCGAATACATAATGCTGTTCATCGTCGACGAGCCCAAAGGTTATATGTATTACGGCAGCCTCGTTGCCGCGCCGTACGCCTCGCAGATATTTGCAAACATATTCAGCTATAAGGGCATAGCCCCCGCAAATGTTACACAAAAAGAGACCTTTCTGATGCCCGACCTTATGGGCATGTCGCTGACGGAAGCCGTTAAGACACTTAAGAAACTGGGAATGTACTACGAATTAAGCGGTGAGGACGGACTGGTGACCTACCAGTTCCCTGTCCCGGGAAGTATCGTCACCGCAGATAACGTCGCATTGATTGAGGCAAATCGCAGTTAAACATAAGTGAGGTGGTATTATGAAACGTCTTGACGAATTACTTGACGGCATACTCCACGAAAAAGCGAATATCGACAGCGATATTCTTATAGAAAACTTAACGATAAAAATCGAAGAAATACAGCCCAATACCTTATATTTTTGCTTAAAAGACGATGCAGAAAGTGTGAAAAACGCAGTACGCGCGGGAGCGTCTGTCATTGTCGCCCAAAAAGGGTATGAAAACGCCCCTTGTGTAATTGTCGACGACATCAGAACGGCAATGAGCGCAATTTCATCTGACTTTTTCGAAAACGCTCATAAAAAGCTGACGATAATCGGAGCGGTCGGCACAAACGGCAAAACTACCACGACTCACATAATGGCGGCAATTCTAAGGCAAAAAGGTCATAAAACCGCAATTATCGGCACTTTGGGTGCCGAGCTGGAGGGAGAAAAAGCAGATTTCGGGCTTACTACTCCCGACCCGATACCGTTGCACCGCATTTTTGCCAAATGCGTAGAAATGGGCATAACTCATGTCGTCATGGAAATCAGCGCCCACGCCATTTTCTTTAAAAAACTTCACGGCGTTAAATGTGATTACGTCATATTCACCAACATATCTCAAGACCACCTGGATTTTTTCGGCGATATGAGGACTTACGCCGACACAAAGCTCAACTTTTTCACTCCCGAAAACGTGGGAGTGGCTGTCGTTAACGCCGATGATATTTATGCGTCAAGGCTCATTTCAGACAACAAGGTATTTACTTTAAGCTACGGACTTAAAAACCCCAGCGATGTATTTGCAGTGGATTTAAGTTTCAAAAACGGCAAAACCACCTTTGTCGCCAACGCTTTTGACAAGATATTCGAGGTAAATATCCCGCTCTTGGGCGAGTTTAACGTCTACAACACGCTGTCGGCAATCGCCGTCGCCGCGACTATGGGTATTGACTATGACACAATCATTACCGCGCTGGAAAAACTTCCCGAAGTGCCCGGGCGGTTCAACATAATAAAGAGTGATATTACGGTAATAATTGATTATGCCCACACGCCCGACGGGCTGGAAAACGTGCTTTTTGCCATACGGAAATTCGCCGATAAGGACATAATCACCGTTTTCGGCTGCGGCGGAAACAGGGACAAGACCAAGCGACCCATTATGGGTGAAATCAGCGCAAAGTACAGCAACCTTACGATTATCACCAGCGATAACCCACGCATGGAAAATCCCATGAATATAATAAACGAGATTGCCGAAGGGCACAAGACCGTCAATGACAATTTCATCAAAGTAGCCGACAGAACAAAGGCAATAAACTTTGCCGTCAGGATCGCGCAAAAAGGCGACGTCATCCTTATCGCAGGCAAGGGCGCAGAACCATACATAGACGAACGGGGTACCAAACGCCCGTATTCGGATAAACAAACCGCTCAGATTGCGATAAGGAGATTCCGGAGTGACAAGGTGGATAATTAGTTTTCTTTCGTCCTTTTTTATCGCGATGGCGATTGCGCCGTGGATTATTAAGCTGATAAGAAAACTCAAAGGCGGCCAGACAATTTTAGGCTATGTTACCCAGCACAAGGATAAAGAGGGTGTGCCCACCATGGGCGGCATCATCTTTGTCGTAAGCACCTTTGCATCTTGCTTTATTGTGTGGAAGGGCAACAAGAGCATCGCGCTCACGTCCCTTCTTGTCATGCTCAGCTATTTCCTTATGGGCGGACTGGACGACTTTATTAAGATAGCGTTTAAGCGCAATCTCGGCTTGCGGGCATATCAGAAAATAATTTCTCAGCTCGCGATAGCAGTTCTTGCCACGATTTTTGCTTATAAAAACTTCTATATCGGCTCCGAAATCAATATTCCGATAGCACAGATAACAGTTGACCTCAAATGGTGGTATATCCCTTTCAGCATTTTTGTATATATCGCGACTACAAACTCGGTAAACCTCACCGACGGACTTGACGGGCTTGCCGGCAGCACAACAAGCATTTATCTTGCGGTATTTTTTGTTATTATAGCCATTAGCTATTCTTCGGCATGCGACATGGGCAACACGTTTTACGCAGAGGAACTCAGCAACATGCTTGTCTTTATCGCCGCGCTTATCGGTTCATTGACGGCATTTTTGTGGCACAACAGCCACAAGGCTCGGGTCTTTATGGGGGACACCGGTTCTTTGGCACTCGGCGGCGCATGCGCAAGCGTCGCGCTGTTTAGCCGAAATCCCTTTCTTATCCTTATCGTGGGCATAATGTTTATCGTATCCAGCATATCAGTAATAGTGCAGGTAGTCAGTTTTAAGACCAGAGGGAAACGGGTTATTCTGATGGCGCCGTACCACCACCACCTTGAGATGTCGGGCTACAACGAAAGTAAAATCGTGGCGTTTTACAGCATAATTACAGCGGTTGCAGGCATTGTCAGCATCTGTATCATGTAAGGAGGATAATTATGGACTATAGAGGAAAAAAAGTTCTTGTCATGGGATTGCAGGCAAGCGGAATAAGCGCAGGATTTTTGCTTAAAAAACTCGGCGCCGAAGTTTACTGCTATGACGACAACCTTTCCTTGGGTATAAACGAATTTATAAATCTTTCCACAGAAGTAATCTCCGTTCTCGACAATATCGACCTGATCGTTACCAGTCCGGGCATTCCTTCCACGCACGATGTGATAAAGGAA
Organism: Clostridia bacterium; assembly: GCA_035381305.1. Taxonomy (GTDB): domain Bacteria; phylum Bacillota; class Clostridia; order Christensenellales; family DTU072; genus CAG-1782. Next base: position 98,040 of record DAOSYK010000002.1, on the reverse strand, counting down.
GCCAAAGCGAGAAAAATCCCAATAATAAGCGAATTGGAACTCGGATGCGTCAATCTTTTTTGTCCCATAATCATGGTCACGGGCACAAACGGAAAGACTACCGAAGTGACCATGCTCGATAAGCTTCTTTCAGGCATGGGACTGAAAGTTAAAGCCATGGGCAACGTCGGATACCCCGTAAGTCAGGTTGTGCTTGACGAAACGCCCCTTGATTTCGCAATAGTCGAGGCAAGCAGCTTTCAGCTCGAATACATAAAAGACGCAAAACCCTATATCGCGGTAGTTATGAACCTCGCTCCCGACCATATGGACAGATACGCGACATATTCCGACTACGTCAACGCCAAGAAAAATATAATAAAAAACCAGACCGAAAACGACTACATTTTCATAAACGGCGACGACGCGATCTGCCGCAGGTTCGGACAGGAGAGCAGGGCGAAGACCGTGTCGGTAACTTTGCGCAATTCTCATAATGCCGTCTACATAAAGGACAATTTCTTTATGTTCGAGGACAGCTCGGTTTGCCACGTAAAAGAATGCAGACTGCGCGGCGACCACAACAAGTTCAATCTTCTCGTCGCTCTTAATGTCGGCGCGCTCCTCGGCGCGAAAAAAGAGCACCTCGCCAATCTTATCAGAGAATACACCCTTCTTCCCAACCGTATCGAGTATGTCTCCACGCTCAACGGCATAAGCTACTATAACGACTCCAAAGGGACCAACATTCATGCCTGCCGATACGCCATTGACAGCCTTGACGGAGACATCGGGCTTATCATGGGCGGAAGCGACAAAAACGAGGATTTTTGCGAGTTTTTCGAAAATATCGATGACAAAGTAAAGGCTGTGGCTGTCTGCGGGGGCAACGCCGATAAGATTTACAGCTCGGCGCTCAAAATGGGATATACCGATATTGAGGTGTTTCCCACACTAAAAGAAGCTGTGGTCTACCTCAGCGCAAAAGACGTCAAAAACGTCCTGTTGTCACCCTGTTCGGCCAGTTTTGACAGGTATAAGAATTATGCGGAGAGGGGCGAGTATTTCAAATCGCTGATATATGAAATCAACGTTTAAACCGCAATGGGCAATACTGATCTCGACCGTCATTCTGTCCCTGTTCGGTATTGTAATGATATATTCGGCAAGCTCGTATTCCGCCAAGTTACACTATAACGACGCTTATTTTTTTGTAAAAAAACAGGCTATCGCGTTCGGCGCGGGGCTTGTCGTGATGATATTCGGCTGTGTGATGAAGCTGGAATGGCTCAAAAAATTCCGCTGGATAATCTACATAGTGTCCGTAGTGCTGCTCGCGATCGTCTTTATTCCGGGGGTGGGAAGCGAGAGTTACGGCGCGACCAGGTGGATTAACCTCGGTTTTACCACCTTTCAGCCTTCCGAAATCGCCAAGTTCGGATTGATGATTTTTCTCGCCGCCTACATGGCGGACAATCCGCCCGTTAATTTCAAAAAAATGATAATACCCTTACTCGCAGGGTGCGTCATCTGCCTGCTTATAATCATGGAGCCGAATATGAGCATAACGATGTGCGTGGGCATGGCGCTCATTCTCATGCTGTACATCGGCGGAAGTCCGAAAAAGCTCTTTGTGCTCCTTGTCGTGCTCGTAGCTGTGGCGATTCCGCTCCTTATTATCCTCGAGCCGTACAGGATAAAAAGGATACTCGCGTTCATCAACCCGTGGGAAAACCCCAAAGACGAGGGTTATCAGCTCATCCAGTCCTACTATGCACTTGGCTCCGGCGGGTTGTTCGGCGTAGGGCTTTTCCGTTCGCGGCAAAAATACCTCTTTCTCCCGTTTGCCGAGTCCGACTTTATTTTCAGCGTAATCGGAGAAGAACTCGGCCTTGTCGGGTGCATTTTCACAATAGCCGTTTTCGCCGTGCTCATTTTTGCGGGGATACAGACCGCCGTGCGTGCGCAAAACAGGTATTATTCGCTGTTGGCAGCAGGACTTACTTCAATAATCGCTCTCCAGACGCTCATAAATATCGCGGTTGTCAGCGGCAGCATTCCGCCTACGGGCGTACCCCTTCCGTATATAAGCGCGGGCGGCACATCTCTCATGGTATTTATGTTTGTGTCAGGAATATTATATAATATCGCGAGCGTAACGAACCGCCAATTGTCCCCATAAGATGTATTGAGGCGGTTTTTTTCCTTTGCCGGAAAAACCAGCGTATACGGGGGAGCATATGTCAAAATTCATAATAAACGGCGGGAAAGAGTTGCACGGCAGCGTCAGAATTCAAGGGGCAAAAAACGCTGTTCTGCCGTTGTTTGCGGCAAGCATTCTCACCGAAGACAAGATAATAATCGAAAACGTTCCCAACCTCATCGACGTCCACAATATGTCACAGATACTTATGTCGCTGGGCGTGGAGGTGGTCAGATACAGTAATTACGCCGAAATTACGGCCGCAAAGCTCAAATCTCACGAAATACATAACAAACTCGCAAAAGAACTGAGAAGTTCTATTTTTCTTCTCGGCTCCATTCTTACGCGCCAGCAATATGCCAAAGTCGCATACCCCGGGGGATGTGATATCGGACTAAGGCCGATTGACATCCACATTAAAGGACTAAGAGAACTTAACGTCAGGATAGTAGAACGCGCAGGTTACATATATTGCGACGCGACCAAAATCACGGGCGCCGACGTCAATTTAGACTACCCGAGCGTGGGCGCGACCGAAAACGTCATGCTTGCCGCGGTAAAAGCCAAAGGGGTCACCAATATCAGAAATGCGGCGTGTGAGCCCGAAATCGTCGACCTTCAGAATTTTCTCAACACAATGGGCGCGAAAATAACGGGCGCAGGCACTTCGACAATCCGCGTTGAGGGCGTGGAAGAACTCCACGGCGCGACCTACCGCGCTATGCCCGACAGGATAGTCGCGGGCACTTTTGCCATCGCAACGGCTATAGCGGGCGGAGAGGTTACGTTGACGGGCGCGAGGGCGGGAGACCTTAACTCGCTGCTGAGTAAATTGAACAAAACCTCTTGCCATGTGGGCTTCAAAGATGATACTATTACTATAAAGGCGAAAGAAACCCGCCTTGCCGTGGAAAACATCGCCACTCAGCCCTATCCCGGGTTTCCCACCGACCTTCAGGCTCCCATGATGGCGCTTCAGACGGTCAGTGACGGAATATGTATTCTGACCGAAAACGTATTTGAAAACCGCTTCAGACACGTCAACGAGCTGAAGAAAATGGGCGCCGACATCACTATAAACGGCAGAACGGCGGTAATAAAAGGCGTTACTCAGCTTTCGGGCGCCGAAGTAGACGCGCAGGACTTAAGAGGGGGCGCCGCGCTGGTGCTTGCGGGGCTGAACGCGCAAGGTACGACGACCATAAACGACATCTTCCACATCGACCGCGGATATGAAAATCTGGAAGAGCACTTAAGGTCGCTGGGCGCCGACATCACGAGGGTATAAGGGTATAAAGAAAACCCGAAATACATACCATAAAAGAAAATGAAGAAAAAATACATTGCGATAACAATAAGTATTGTGCTTATTGCCCTGATTATCACATTCGGGCAAATTTTTACCGTACGCAATGTCAAGGTGGAATTCAAAAACGAAACCGGTCTAACCGGCGAAAGCGACATCCTGCGCATCGCCGATATCAAGCCCAACACAAACATTTTCAGCCTGAAAGAAAGCAGAATTAAAGAAAATATCAATAATTATTACGCCAACAGCCTTGTCGTAAATGTCGAAAGGACTTTCCCCAACACCGTCATTATTCACGTTAAAGAGCGGCTTCCCATGTTCCTTATCCATGCCGAAACCGACGCATACGTCGGCTATGTCTACACCGACAAGGACTTTCAGCGCAGCGGCACTCCGGACGAGGTGGAAGGTCAGACGCTTATTACCGTCAACAACTACTTTGTCCGCAACACCTTTGACACCGCCGAGGCCATAGCTTTAAGAGCCTTTGCCAACGCGCTGTTTTCCCAAGGCTTTACCGAGGGCGGAATTGTTGCCTTTGTGGAAAGTATTTCCATTGGTGCAAATGCACTCACGGTCAACTTAAGACAAAACGATGCCGTGCTTGTCATAAACCGCGCCGACGTAGTTAACAACACTTTACACGCATACAACGCCTATCTCGACCTTCCCATAGCGGACAGGGCGGGCGTTATTTTGTATTCCTAATTTATTTTTTGTCTTTTCCGGGTTCTTTCCCGCCTCCTTTTCCCATTGACACGGGCACTCTCTTAATATATAATTAAGTATATATATTGGTTTGGGAGAATATGTTTTACAGTCCTATCGTCACAGTCCTTGAAGTAAATACCGTAAATCTGCGGCTGCTTGCTCTGAAAAGAAGCGAGGACTTTTTCCGTCCGATCGAAGTACTTACCTCGACATACGACGGCGCAACGGCAACAGGACTGAACAAACCCGACAAACTTTTTTCCACAATCCAGGGACTTTTCTCGACCCTTCAGCAAAAAATCAAGCTTTTGCCGTCCAAGGTTTACGTACAGCTTCCCCAGACTTTTATCAGGACATTTGTCATCGAAAACGAAATTGCCATAAACGGGAAGCAAGTAAAAAAGCGCGACGTGGACGAACTTTACGCAAGGTGCGTCTCTCCCGACCCGCATTATGACGTGATAAGCCACGCGCCCGTATCCTTCCGTTCGCTCAATCACCTCGTCATGTTCAACCCGATAGGGGAAGAGTGCTCGAGGCTTTATGGCACAATTTCGGTTGTAGCTTTGGAAAAGAGCATTAAAGAATTTTTCGACACAGCGGCAAAGAGCCTTAGAAAAACCTTTATTTACGCCGGCGAAAGTAATTCCGCAATAGAAAAAGCCGACAAGGACCTCAACCTTCCGGGAAACGCGAGAATACTCGTCAACGTCCGCGAAGAGCATATTTCGATTAACTTGTGCAAAGGGAAGGCGATAATCGCTTCAAAGTTTGTGGAGTGGGGCGGAAATCACATAATCTACTCCCTTCAGGATTTACTGAAAATCAATTTCGCGTCGGCGCGCGCTATGATGCTGAAACTTAATCTAAACGTTAACTGCCTTGACGCCGACGTTTACGTTTATAATGACGGCGACAACCTTGCCGAATACGGCATGAAAGCGGTAAACAAGCGCGTAATAGACACTCTCGACTATATTGCAGAGCAAATAAGGGCGGCAATAGCTTCATTCAGACTGGACGCACCTATTCCCGTATACGTCACAGGGCATGACGTGTGCCGCGTGCGCGGAGTAAAAGAGAGGCTTCTTTCCGCAATCGGCGGCGAAATGCTGATTCTCGTTTCCGAACAAATCAATTTTGACTCGCCGTCCGACTACCCTATTGCGGGACTTATCGAAAAAATCCACAGAGAAACAGGTTTTGATATAAATCTTATAAAAAACATCGGGAGGCTTAAAACGATATGAATTTCAATTTCGGAGGAGAAAAGGCTACCCCTCAGGATATAGTAAACATCAAAATTTTCGGTTGCGGCGGCGGCGGCAGCAACGCCGTAAACCGGCTTGTCACAGCAAACTTAGGCGGTCACGTCGAGTTTATCGCGGCAAATACCGATATGATGGCGTTAAACACCGTTTCCGAAGAAGTCACCAAGCTCCAGCTCGGCGCAAAACTGACTCACGGTCTCGGCGCAGGAAGCAAGCCCGAGATAGGGGAGCAGGCCGCGCTCGAAAGCAAAGAGGATATTAAAAAAGCCATCGCCGGCGCAAACCTTCTGTTCCTTACCGCAGGTATGGGCGGCGGAACGGGCACGGGCGGAATACCCGTAGTTGCGAGCATCGCAAAAGAGATGAACATTCTCACGATCGCCGTCGTTACAAAGCCCTTTGAATATGAGGGAAGACGCAAAATGCAGGTTGCCGACGGCGGAATAGAAAAACTCCGCAAAGAAGTGGACGTGCTTGTCGTTATTCCCAACGAAAAAGCCTTCCAGTTTGTTTCGCCCAATACACCTCTTCTTAACGTAGTTCAGCTTGCCGACGACGTTCTCCACAACAGCATCATCGGCATTACCGAAATCGTCATGAGACCATCGCTTATGAACCTCGACTTTGCCGACATTGACACGGTTATAAGAAAAATGGGCACAGCGCATATCGGTATAGGTAAAGCCAAGGGCGAAAACAGGGTGCTGCAAGCCTTGAAGCAGGCCGCCGCGTCACCCCTTCTTGAGAGTAACATAACGGGCGCGACCCAGCTTATCGTCAGCGTAACCGCCGATATGAGCGTAAACGGCAACGAAGTGCGCGAAGCGTTAAATCTCATCACCAATGTCGCCGCCGAGGACGCCAATATCATAACGGGTCTCGGTTTTGACGAGAGTCTCAAGGACGAAGTGCAGGTCACGATTATCGCCACGGGCTTTGGCGGAGGACAGTCGGGCAGCATTATTCCCGATATACCGACCGTTGACAAGCCGATAAAGGAAAAAGAACTTATCGAGCCCGCTTTCGGAACTCCGCCCGTAATTTCGCCCCTTGACGAAGTCGCGGCTGCAAGCACAATCGAAAACAAAGAGATTAAGGACGACGCCATTCCCGGATTTTTGCAGAGGATAAGAAAGCTTCGCGGCAACAATTAACATTTCGCCAAAAAATCAATAAAGAGGCACAAAAGCAAGGATTTTTACAAATTCTTGCTTTTTTATTTGTCGTAATATGGTAGTTTATGTTGAAGAGTTATTCATAAACAATCTCGCTTTGCTCATCTTCACGCTGTATATTTCGGGCGTAGTGTGCAAGGCGGTTACTTCTTACATAAAAATCAATATTTCTTCATGCCTTGGGGCCGCCGTCTATGTCGCCGCGCTCTACCTTAATGAATGGGGATACCCGCTTCTTATTCTCCAGCCGTTTATCTGCGTTGCGTTGGCATACCGCTTTTGCCGCGCCAAAGATTACCTTACCACAACATTTGTGTTCGTAATGATTTACTTCGCGCTTATAGGAAGTTCGGCTTGTTTGTCGTATTTATACGGTACAAAGGCCGTAAACATACTTTACTTTTGCGGCAGTATCCCATTTCTTATAAGCATAAGCTTTATCATCATTACCGTTCTTGTTCTCTACATAAAAAAACGCCTGCTTGTTTTAAATACTTTTCGCAACAACATTTTACGCGCCGAGGTAGTTAACGCCAATTTCGGCTGTCGGACAAACGCGTATTATGACACAGGTAACATGGTTTGCGCAGAAAACGGCGAAAGGGTGGTAATCGTCAGCGCCGAGCTTTATAACAAGCTGATGCCCGCGCCCGTCGTTAACGTCAGGGTGGGCACAATCGGCGGCGAATATGATATGCCCGCGACCCCTATATTAATCAAGATATATTTTGAGGACGGGGCGAATAAAATATATAAAGTAATGGCGGGTAAAGGAAAAATAGAAACCGACCGCTACAAAATCATTTTGCACAGGGATATGAGGTGAAAGCCATGAGAGAATTTTTCAAAAAATTATGGACAAAGATTAAGCAATTTTTCAAAACACTGACAGATAAGGTCAAACAGTTCTTTTCGGACGACACAAGTACGGTAGATTATATTGTCAGCCTCCCCGTTCCGCTCAACAGCGAAGAGGAGGCTGAGGCCATCCTCGCGCTGGAAAACGGTGACGAGGATGCAAAAAAGCTTTTAATCGAGCGTAATTTACGTCTCGTTGTATACATCGCCAAGAGGTTTGACAATACCGGTATTGAGATGGAAGAACTAATCTCCGTCGGAAGCCTCGGGCTTATCAAAGCCGTCAAAAGCTATAACAGCCAGAAGAAGATAAAACTTGCGACCTATGCCTCAAGATGCATAGAAAACGAAATCCTCATGTACTTACGCAAAATGGTAAAGACAAGAGCCGAGGTTTCCCTCGAAGAGCCGTTAAACGTCGACTGGGAAGGCAATCAGTTGGTTTTAAGCGACATTTTGGGCACCGACAGCGACATGCTTTATAAGGATATGGAAAACAACGTGGAAAACGATATTCTCCACGAGCTGTATATGAAACTCGACGAACGCGACCGTCAGATAATGGGCATGAGGTACGGGCTATACGGAGCCGAAGAAAAGACCCAGAAAGAAATTGCCGACATGCTCCACATCTCCCAATCCTACATAAGCAGACTTGAAAAGAAAATCATCAACAAACTGAGAAAGGAATTTGCAAAAGTAGAATAAAGAATAAAAATTTTTTCGGGGCGCATACTTACTACTACCTTTTTTACATAGGAGGAAGTATGTCACGAAAAGTAGTAATCAGCGGAGTATGCACCTCTCAGTTACCCAAGATGACCGCTCAGGAGAGCGAGGATATGCTAAGGAGAATTAAAAACGGCGAAACACACCTTAGAAGTGCCTTTATTGAGGGAAACATGAGGCTGGTACTCAGTATGGTGCAGCGTTTCAAAACCGACAAAGTAAACTACGACGATCTGTTTCAGGTGGGAATGCTGGGACTGATAAAGGCGCTCGATAATTTCAACGTGAACCTTAACGTGCGGTTTTCGACATACGCGGTGCCCATGATACTGGGCGAAATGAGGCGGTATATACGCGAGAGCACCGCGCTCAAAGTGGGCAGAGGAATCCGGGATATTGCTTATCAGGCGATGCTTGCCCGTGAAAAGCTGGAGCTCTCCCGCGAAAACGAGGTAACGCTCACCGAGATTGCGTCCGAAATCAACATTCCCTATGCCGAAGTGGTCAGCGCGTTGGACGCAATAAGCGATCCTATCAGCATATACGAATCCGCCTATAACGACGGCGAAGAAACGGTGCTTGTGGTCGATCAGATAAGCGACGACGATAATGAGGAAGAGTTACTCAACCGCATCACTTTGTCGGACGAAGTCAAGAGGCTTCCCGAAAGGGAGCGTGAGATAATAATGCTCCGCTACTATCAGGGAAAGACGCAGATGGAAATTTCCGACGCGCTTTGCATGAGTCAGGCGCAGGTCAGCAGGCTGGAAAAGAATGCGATTGCCCGCCTCAAACAGGCATTTTAAGCCAAATTAAGACATATAAAGACCGTCCCCAAAATAAAATAACACAAGGGACGGTTTTTTTATGAACATAGAGTACACATTTTGCGAATTGCGCGAGAGAATGGTGGTAAACGTCATTGACGGGAAAAAACTCGGAAGGCTTTGCGACATCGCCCTGAACTGCCGCGGGCAGACGCTTGGCATTATCGTTCCCGGAGAATCGAAATTCTTCAGGAGTATTACGGGCACCAACACCATTTTTATTCCTTGGCATTGTATCTTGAAGATAGGAGATGACGTAATTTTAGTCGATCTCAACAACAATCCGCCTCAAAACTGCGGTTTTCCCGCCCCATGCTGAGAAAACGCCGCAAATTGTTTACATTCCGCCCGTAATTCTGTATAATATTTATATCATTATACTTTAAGAGGTGGGCAAAAAATGAAATGTATTTACTGCGGCGGTCTGGAAAGTAAAGTTATCGACTCCAGAGTAAGCGAAGACGGCACGACAATCAGGCGCAGAAGAGAATGCATTTCCTGCGCTAAACGATATACAACCTATGAAAAAGTGGAAAGCACACCCATACTGGTCGTAAAAAACAACGGCAACCGCCAGATGTTTGACGCGGCAAAGATTAAGTCGGGCGTAATGAAGGCTTGCGAAAAGCGTCCCGTACCCATCGTCAAGATCGACAAACTTGTCAGCGACGTGGAAAAGCAGATTCACAACTCTCTTGCCCAGGAAATTACCTCCAGGCAAATAGGCGACATGGTCATGGAAAAGCTCAAAGACCTCGACGAAGTCGCATATGTCAGGTTTGCCTCTGTACATAGAGAATTCAAGGATATTAACACCCTTCTAAACGAAATAGAGAAACTTGTAAAGGACAAAAAGGAAAAGGAAGAAAACTGACGTCTTGAAAGAGTTCACATACCACGGCAGCTCCCGAAAAGTTTCCAAAATCCTTTTCAAAGAGTTGCCTTTTTTAAATTATACCGCCCTACAGAAGCTTTTGCGTAAAGGCGATATCCGCATTGACGGTCGAAAAATCTACGCCGACGAAATAATAAACGACGGCGAAACCGTCAAAGTATTTTATAAAGAAGCCTCCTTTACCCCCGAAGTCGTCTATGAGGATGAAAACATAATAGTATTCAACAAAGGCGCAAAAATCCCCTCGCAAGGGGAGAATTCCTTTGAAGAAAAGGTAAAAGAATTCATAAATCCCGCCTATGTACTCTGTCACAGACTGGACACAAACACAAGAGGCTTATTATTGTTCGCCAAAAGCGATCCGGTCTTTGAAATAGTCAAAACCGCCTTCAGAAATCATGAAATAAACAAGTATTATCTTGCGTGCGTCTACGGCGATATAGATAAAAACGCCGAGCTTGTCGGCTATCTTGTCAAGGACAGCGGGAAAGGGCTTGTAAAGGTCTATAAAAACCCCACAGATGGCGCACAGAAGATAATTACGAAAATATCACCCGTTATGCGTTTTGACAGTCACACGTTGCTCGAGGTTGTGCTTGTCACGGGCAAGACCCACCAGATACGCGCGCACCTTGCGTCAATCGGACACCCCGTAATAGGGGACGGCAAATACGGCAGCGAAGAAATCAACAACTCTTTCAAAGTTCACACCCAAGTTCTTATTGCATACAAACTTACATTCAGCTTTTCCGACAAACGCCTGGCTTATCTCAACGATATTTTCATCGAGCTGAAATCGGCCGACAAATTTTTACCGTTTTAAACAACTTTTCGCCATATCTCTCATATATTGTACAGTTAAGGAATGGGAGAGGCATGGTATTAGAAGGTTTTTTCACGCTGTTCAGCAATCTTTTGCTTTTTACATCCCGCATCGATACCGGCAATTCCTTCCCATATCCGTTATCCCCCGAAAAAGAAAAGGAGTATCTCGAAAGGTTTCAGCGCGACGGGGACATCGAAGCAAGAAATATCTTAGTTAAGCACAATCTCCGACTCGTGGTATTCATAGCAAAAAAATACGCCAATTACCCCGACGGCGCAGACCTGATCAGCATCGGCGCACTCGGGCTTATTAAGGCGATTAACTCATACGACGCCTCCAAAGGCTCACAGCTTGCCACATACGCCTCGAGATGTATAGAAAACGAAATCCTGATGGCTATGCGCGTGCAGAAAAGGCACTCACAGGAAGTCTCTATTTACGACCCTGTGGGAAAAGATAAGGACGGAAATGAGATGATGCTCATGGACCTGCTTTGCGTGGACGAAGACAGTGTCTACAAGCATATCGATGAGGAATTTTTGCGCAAATCCTTAAAGAAAATCATGGAAAAGTGCCTCACCGAACGGGAAAAACTTATTATCAACTTGCGGTTCGGGATAGAGAGCGGAAATCCATACACCCAGCAGAAAGTCGCCGACATGCTGAATATCTCCCGCTCTTACATATCGAGAATTGAGAAAAAATCCTTGCAGAAGATGAAAGATTATATAGAAAAGGAGAACATGCAATTCTTTTGACAAAAAAACACCTGAAACTTGTTCAGGTGTTATTTAATTGCGCAAGTTAGTCTGTAAGCCGAGTTCTGTCTTGGATGACCATCTATCTGGGCAATACGTTGCCGATATGCTCAAGCGATACTACTAAGGTCGGCCAGGCGAGCCTTAATGACCTTATCTCTTGCATCAAGCGGGGTTTACACAGCCAATTCCGTCGCCGGACTGCTGGTGCGCTCTTGCCGCACCTTTCCACCCTTGCAATAATTGCTTATTGCGGTATATTTCTGTTGCACTTTCCTTGAAGTCGCCTTCAGCGGGCGTTACCCGCCGCTCTGCCTTGCGATGCTCGGACTTTCCTCAACCTTGCGGCCGCGGTCACCCGGCTAACTTGCGCTTATTATTTTACCACTTCACGCGTTCTTAATCAAGTATACCGCGCAAAAATTCTGACAATACTTGGAGATGAGGTAAAATATGCTGTACATTATAATATTTTTATTTCTGTTTATTCTTTCCGTTACCATTATATTTACCTTTGTAATGAAAAGAACGCCCGTGGAAATCGTCCAGATGCGGGATCTTAGCGAGGAGAGTATAACAACCACGGCAATCGACCTTGCAAAAACTCTCCGTATGACTACCTCGGGTCTTGGTATGCACACCCACAGCCTCTATAATAAGATTATCCGCGCAAATCATATTATCGCCTACAAAAACAGCAAAAATTTACCCCTCTATGAAGCTGAAAAATGGCTTTTTGAAAACTTTTACCTCGTTTATCGTAACATATTCGGAAACAAAAACCTCTTTAACGACCTTCCGCACGTTAATGACGTTCCGCGCATAATAATTCTCGCCCGTCACATTGTGCGAAATTCCTTAGGAACTCTCACCGTTGAGCGCGTCAGAAAAGTCTTTGACGCAATTAAAAACGCCGTAAACCTCAATTTTAACGAAGTTAAAGTGATCAACGAGGCGCTAAGTTTTGCCATAGTAGAGCAGATTTACATCCTCGCCGACAGGATAATCTTTCAAAACGACTGTTTTAACGCGGCGCAGAAGAAAAAGATAGATAGAAACCTCTTAAAATACGACAGCTATTGTTATTATCTCTACGAGTATGGCGACCTCAACGAGGAAGAAACCGAAAATCTGCGAAAAATGGGCATAAGCAAAAACAAAGTCGCGCTTAGCCACAGTAAAGTTATTATGGAAAACACCCGGATGGCTCAGACGCTCTTTACCGCACTCCACAATATAAGCGACTTTGTGCCCACCGAGGACGGAATAAAGTACCTCGCGATGAATGCGTCGTTCGAAAAGGTTAAGGAATATAAACTCATATCCACCAAGACCAAGCTCTCATATTATGCGAGAGTGGAAAAGCTCAGTAAGTCCATGAACATAAATGAAGCGTACATCGCCGAAAAAGCACTCGAACTTGCCGAATATAATGACACCGACATATCGGTGATACTATACGACCATATCGGCGCACTCCGAAAATACGTAAAAAGAGGAAAACCCCTCAGAATCACGCCGAAAGGGACCGGACTGTTACAACGGCTGTATATCGCGTCGATACTGATTATCAGCCTTGTATTGTGTTATTCGGCATATGCGACGTTAAAAAACCTTCTTGTCGCTTTTCTGACCTTTATCCCCGCGTTTTTTATCGCAGAAAACGCGCTTTCTTATATCATTTCATTCTGGCGGTACGAAAAGGAGATACCCGCCATGAGCCATCCCGAAGTCCCTTTTGAACACAACACAATGGCGGTAATTTCGGAATATATCGGCAGTCTCGACCAGCTTAAAGAAAGTATCCGCCACGCCGAGACGATAAAAGCCAACAGCCCCGACGAGAATATTCAGGTTGCGCTCCTGATAGACCTAAAACGCAGCAAAACCCCGACAGATGTGCTCGACAAAGAGGTCATTGACTACATCAACGACTATGTCTTTCAGGAAACTATAAATATTTTCATAAGAAAACGAGAGAATATTGACGGCGAATATCAGGGCCAAGAGCGTAAGAGAGGGGCAATCCTTGCGCTCAACAAAATGCTTGTCACAAAAAATGCCGACGACTTTTTCTTTATTCTGCACCGCGATTTCCCCGTGCCGCAATACATCGTGACTCTCGACGCCGACAACATGGTTCTCCCGGGGGGAGTCAGGGAAATGGTCAACATGATCACCCATCCATACAACAAAAAGTACGACCTGCTTTCCACTCAAAACCGATACAACTTGTTTTCCTTCCGCAAAAAGTACTCGAGAAAGTTCCTTGCCGAATGCGGAATAGACGTATACCCGCACTATTCCACCTTTTATTATAGCCTCTTCGGCAAAGAGATCTTCTGCGGCAAAGGTATATACAGATTAAGTTCATTTTATAAGAAACTCGAGGGCACATTCCCCGAAAAACGCATACTTTCTCACGACATAATCGAGGGGAGCGTTCTGGAAACAGGCGCGGCAAACATAATATTCGAGGATGCGCCATCGGGTTTTCTTCCCGACCGTGAACGCCGCAAGAGGTGGCAGAGGGGCGACATTCAGCTGCTGCCCTTTATAAGCGGAAAGTGGAATGATGCGGAAGGAAATGTATGCAAACGCAAAATTCAGCCGTTTTATAAGTATATAATGGCGAAAAACATACTCTACAACCTCAAAGAGCTCATGCTCTTAATTATCGCTCTTGTGGGCATTTTTTCGCGCAGTTGGGAGATACTTGTTCATTTCTCAGTGCTTTTCTATATTCCGTTTATGTTCAACCAGATGAAAATAAAGCGTGAAGTGATTTACAACGTGCGCCCCAAGTACATCATACAAAAGATTAGCCGAAACTATCTGCTTCTTGTTGAAGACTTCTTTATGGTGGGGTATTACGCTTTAAGCAATACTTATATCCTTCTAAGCACGATTATAAGAATGATAAGGGGCAAAAACCTCCTCGAGTGGAAGCCCTTTTACAACTCTCAGAGCGTCAACAATCCCGAGAGCTACGCGAGAGAATTTGCTTTTCCCACGGTTATTTTGACGGGAATTTGCTTATTGTCCTACTTTTTCGGCAATTACGTACTACTTTTCGGGTTGTATATACTTCTTAGTGCAGTTGTTTACTATGCTTTATATTACTTGTCGTCGATCGATATGACAACAGAAACGCTTAACGACGAAGATCGCAAATACCTTGCCGATATCGCCGCCAAGACCTACAAGTATTTTGACTTTATGCGCAACGATAACGGCATTATCGCCGACAATCTTCAGGTAAAGCCCTATAAAGGGGAAGCAAGCATTACTTCTCCCACCAACATAGGTTTTAGCCTGCTTGCCGAGATCTGCGCGTATAAACTTAAGCTGACCACTCTTGAAGATTGCTCCCGAAATATCATAAAAACCCTTTCCGCCATTGAAAAAATGGAAAAATGGAAGGGGAATTTGTACAACTGGTACGACGTGGAGAAATTGACTCCCGTAAGCAAGTTCGTCTCAAGCGTCGACAGCGGAAATCTTGCGGCGTGTTTGTTGATAGTCAAGGAATTTTTCCGCGAAAATAAAAACATGATAGGAGAATTGCGTGCTCAACTCCTCATTAAAGACACAAATCTCGCCGCCTTGTACGACGGAGCAAAAAACCTATTCTTTTTAGGCTATGACGGCCGGAAACTGACGGGTCATTATGACCTTTTGTCCAGCGAAGCGCGCCTGCTGAGCATGGTATTTATTGCACTTTATGGCAGAAACGAGCACTTTGCCGCCCTGCACAGGGATTATTCGTCTTTGAAGGGCAATACAATGTTGTCCTGGAGCGGAACCATGTTTGAGTACCTGATGCCCGATCTCTTTTTGCCTTTGCCCGAATATTCAACATTAAGACACACAGCCCAAAATGTCGTAGACATTCAGAAAAAGGAAAAATACAGGGGCGTGTGGGGCATAAGCGAGAGCGCGTACAACCTATTTGACGAGCGTCAGCGTTATCAATATCACGCCTTCGGATTGAGAGCATTATCGCTTCGCAACGCAGAGAACAAGGGTGTAGTAAGCCCTTACAGCAGCGCGCTTGCGCTTGCCTATAATACCGACGATGTCGTGGAAAACTTAAGACGCCTGGAAAGACTTGAATTGCTGGATGAATACGGTTTTTACGATAGCATAGATTTTACCGCAAATAACGCAATAGTGTACCAATATATGAGCCACCACCAAGGCATGATTCTGTGTGCTCTTACTAATAAATTGTGTTCAGACTATATCGTAAAACTGATGCAAAACAGCGTAAAGATGCAAGGCGCGGTGCAACTTTTCAACGAAAATATCTTTAGGGTAAGAAATGGCATAATTTATAAGAATATGCCCAAGATTGCGACCATTACAAATCATGAGTATTACAAATACTATGATAATTCAGAACAATATTTCCATTCTGCGGCGTTAACTGACGCAACTTGCGGACAGGTATTTTGCGCAAATGGGAATAGTTTCTGCAAGTACAATGAGATCATAATTGACAAATTTGTGCCCGTATTTCAGGAGATGACGGGCGGTTATTTCTATGTAAAAAATGAGAGCGGAAAGTATAATTCGCCAACCTATTTGCCATTCCAAGGTAAACCCAATTGTTTCTCTTTTTCATATAATTCGCGGCAGGTATTTTACCGTAATAATGAAGAAAATATCGAACTATCTGCGACGCTTTTATCGGGGGTGGGCGGCACTGTAAGAAAGCTTTCTTTCCCGAAATTCACCCGTGAAGTGGCTTTTTATATGCCCGTCACATTAAACAGTTTTGACGGGTATTATTCACACCCCGCGTTTAACGATATGTTTATCGAGACCTTTATCGATAACGGCATTCTGTATATAAAACGCCGCTCCATGCTCAAAGACGGAGAGGACAGGTTTATCGCTGTGTTGGTATCGGGGCTTGAAAACTTCACATGGGAAACAAACCGTTCTAATTTCCTCGGGAGAAACAACCGCCTTGATCGTCCAAATTACCTTTTCGGAAACAGGAAAAAGCTGTCTGATCCCAGTATCGGAGACGTTTTAAGTCCGTGTGTTGCTTTTGTCGGAAAACCATCCGGCACAGAATGTCAGGTATGTATGGTGTTCGGATCAACGCGCCACGAGGTGGACGAGAAGATAAAGCTCCTTCCCGAGGACTTTTACGGCTTTGCGCTTGCCTGCTCCTCGTCGTACACATTAAGCGAGGAGACCCAGAACATCGTTGGAGAGCTTGTTTTTGCGCCGTATCCCAACAAATTGCTGCAAAAACTAAATAATCACGATGAAATCGCAAAATTCCGCAGCTATACGTCGGATCGCAAGGTGATAAGCTTTGTTTACGCCGAAGACCACGCCGACAGCTTCACGAGGTTTATAAAGATTCTCAAAGACCTTCAGGTGTTGGCTATTCCCGTGAAGGTCGTCATTTATGTGAGAAACAGAGGAAATCACGACCTTGCGCGATTTGTGGACGAAACCTTGCGGAAAAACGTCATAAACGAATTCACAATCATCGACGACCCCGAAATGCTGAAATACTCATTCATAGCATTCAATGAGGAGCTTTACTTTGAGAGAAAGTCGCTATATCCCGTAAAAGCCGAAGAAATTTACCGCAATCTGCTCACCCGGACCGATTCCGACCGCGAACTTCCGGAAAACAGCCTTGTATCCGGTTACGGCTGCTTCGACAGAGAGGGGAATTACTACCAGAAAAGTCCCATTCCGACCCCCTTGCCGTACAGCAATATCATTGCGGGAAAATACGGCGGAATAATCGCCACAAACAACGGCGGCGGATTCTACTTTTTTGACAATTCGCGTGAAAATAAGGCGGTCAGGTTCGACAATGACTTTATCAGCGACGCGTCCGGCGAACTTTTCTGTTTTAAGACAAAACTCGGTTACCGTATCTTAAACGGCGGTCACGGACCCGACAGAGTTACTATAATCAAACAGGGCGAAATTGTTCACAAAACAAGTATTTCGGGCATAAATTCGACGCTTTCAAGCTATGTAATATTCGAGGGAAAGGCAAAAGTAACTCAGATTGACGTCGAAAATTTCCCCGGCGGTTACATCTCCGTTGTTAACACGATGTACCCATGCCTTGACTGGGTATTCGAGCCGTCGTTTATTACTTTCGGCATTAAAGATAATATGTTGGAAATTAAAAATATCCGAAAAAACGCCGCGCTTTACGTCCGCGTCTTGTCCGATGTCTCCCGTTTTACGTTAAAACTCGAGGAAAACACACTGTTGCCGAGCCTGGAATTTTACTGTGAGGAGAGCAAAGCAAAGGTCTGTTTTGTCGCCGGCATGGACTATGACTTTTTAAAGTCTGTTAATATGCTCAATTTGTCGGTTATGCGTGAGCAGAGCCTCAGCCGCTTTGTAAACCCCAACGGTATAACAGTACTTTCACGTTACCGTACGTTTGATTTGCTTGTAAACTTCCTGCCGTATCAGATACTTTCAAGTCGCATAAACGCCCGCGCAGGCTTTTACCAGGTGGGCGGTGCAATCGGCTTCAGAGACCAGCTTCAGGACTGCCTTGCGTTCTCCAACAGCCAGGAAATAATCAAAAATCAGATTATTGAGGCATGCCTGCACCAATACGAAGAGGGAGACGTCATGCACTGGTGGCACGCGCCCAAATTCGGCTTACGCACAAGAATTACCGACGACAGGCTTTTCTTGCCGTATGCAGTATGCGAATACGTGGAAATGAGCAAAAATATGGAGTTTTTGGAGCATACTCTGCCGTATCTGCATTCCGCGCCGCTCTATCCCGACGAGGAGACCCGCCTTGAAAGCCCGCCGCACACAACGTACACCGAGAGCGTATATAAGCACTGTGTCCGCGCTATTAAATCTGCTTTGAAGTACGGTGCCCACGGACTGCTCATTATGGGCGCAGGCGATTGGAACGACGGCATTGACTACGCCTGCAGGCAGGGTAAGGGCGAAAGCGTATTCAATAGCATGTTTGCCTGCTACGTTATCGACAGATTCGCAAACTATTGCCCCGAAAACACGCAAAAAGAACTTCTCAAAATCAGCGAAGAACTTAAAGAAAACATAAACAGACACTGCTTTGACACCGACCGTTATATGCGCTTGTACACTGATGACGGAAGATGGCTGGGAAGCGCCCGCTCTTCGACGTTAAAACTCGACCTTCTTGTGCAGAGTTTTGCCGTTATAAGCGGAGTTGCCGACAGCGAGAGGGCGGAAATCGTCCTGAACACCGCGAAACAACTTATCGACACCAAAGGAGGACTTGTTAAACTCCTTGCCGACCCTCTCGACAAGACCGACTACATCGGCTATATTTCGGCGTATCCCAAAGGGATAAGGGAAAACGGGGGACAGTATACCCACAGCGCGATGTGGTATTTGCTTGCTCTGGTCAAGGCGGGACGTAAAGACGAAGCGTTTGAATTGTTTCAGATGATTAACCCTGTGGAAAAGTCGACCGACAGGTTCAGATACGCCCGCTATAAGGGCGAGCCTTACGTACTTTGCGGCGACGTTTATTCCAATCCGCCGCACAAGGGCAGGAGCGGCTGGAGCTGGTATACAGGCAGCGCAAGCTGGGCTTACCGTCTTGTTATCGAGTACTTTTTCGGGCTGAAACGCCGCGGAAAAAAGCTCTATATCTATCCTCAGCTTCCCGACGTGCTAAATGACAGCGTGATTTACTACCATTACGCCGACAGCGCATACAAAATTACCTACAAAAAGGGCGGCGGCCACGCCGTGTATCAGGACGGCATTCTTTGTGAAGATAACGGAATAATCCTGGAAGAGAACAAGATGAGCGAAGTCACGGTCAATTTCGTTTGACACTTTCTTCTTAAAAAGTTATTATATTCGTATGGATTTGTTTGAAAATAACAGAGAGCGGAATATGCCGCTCGCCGAAAGGATGAGGGCGGATACACTGGACGAATTCATCGGACAGGAACACATAGTGGGGGAAGGTTCGCTTTTACGGAGGGCAATCAAGGCCGACAGGCTGGGAAGCTGTATCTTTTACGGCCCTCCCGGATCTGGAAAAACGACGCTCGCTCATATTATTGCCAATTCCACAAATTCCAATTACGTATACCTTAACGCCGTGTCAAGCGGAGTGGCAGACGCCAAAAAAGTAATTGATGAGGCCAAGCAGAATCTCTCGTTTTACGGCAAAAAAACCTATCTTCTGCTGGACGAATGCCACCGCTGGAACAAGGCGCAGTCCGACTGTGTTTTGTCGGCGATTGAGAAAGGCGAAATAATCTTTATCGGCAGCACCACCGAAAACCCCTACGTCAGCATGACCAAGGCTATTATAAGCCGTTGCCGCATTTTCGAATTCCGTCCCCACACAAGAGAAGACATCAAAAAATGCATTTTTCGCGCACTTTCCGACAAAAAGAAAGGTTTGGGAAACTATATTATCCGGATCGAGCCCAAAGTCGTCGATCACCTTTGCCGCATAAGCAACGGCGATATGCGCGTCGCCCTTAACAGTCTCGAACTTGCCGTGCTTACCACTTTGCCGGATAAGGACGGCCTGATTTATATTACTCCCGAAATTATCGCGCAGTCCTCGCAAAAGCCCATATTAAGCATCGACGAAGACGACTATTACGACATGATAAGCGCGTTCTGCAAGAGCCTTCGCGGAAGTGACCCAAACGCCGCCGTATTTTATGCGTTACGTCTTTTAAACGCCGGTTGCGATCCCATGCTTATCGCAAGAAGGTTGATTGTTCACTCTGCCGAAGACGTGGGTCTTGCCGACCCCAACGCGCTCAACATCGCCGTAAACGCCATGTACGCGCTGGAAAGGATAGGTCTTCCCGAGGGGAGAATACCACTTGTAGAGGCGATTATTTATGTCTGCAAAGCGCCCAAATCCAACAGCGTGGTGACCGCCCTTTACGCCGCCGACGAGATAGCGCAAGAGGGGCACAACAAGGTGCCCGATTACCTTCGCGACACCAACTACAAGACCGAAAAAATCTCGGGCTACAAGTACCCCCACGACTTTGGCGGATATGTCGAGCAGCAATACCTGCCAGACGACATCAGGGACAAGGTGTTTTACGTCCCGTCCGACAACGGCGACGAGAAAAATTATAAAGGAATATGGCGGGATGACCGCTAAAAATATTTTTTTTGAGGTAAGATTATGATAAGAATTTCCGGTTTATCAAAAACTTATGCCAACAGCAAAGTAAAAGCTGTCGACAACATCACCATGGAGATTGCTCCCGGCGAAATATTCGGTTTTCTGGGCCCCAACGGCGCAGGCAAGAGCACGACAATAAAGTGCCTTACCGGCATACTTCCCTATGCGGAAGGCAGCATTTCTATCTGCGGGCACAATCTTAAGGACGAACCAGTCGCCGCGAAGGGCAAAATAGGCTACGTCGCCGACGAAAACATACTCTACGACGGACTTACGGGTCTCGACTACATAAACTTTATTGCCGACGTTTTCGGAATTGACAGCTCGACCCGCAAAGAGCGCATCGAAAAGTACGCGCAGATTTTCGAAATGAGCGACAAGCTCGGACAGAAGATTTCTTCCTATTCACACGGTATGAAGCAGAAAATAAGCATTATTTCGGCGCTTGTCCACGACCCCGACGTATGGGTGCTTGACGAGCCTATGACAGGTCTTGACCCCAAGTCGAGTTTTGCCTTGAAACAGCTCATGCACGAACACGCCGCGCAGGGCAAAGTGGTTTTTTTCTCCTCACACGTCCTTGAGGTAGTGGAGAAGATCTGCACCAAGGTCGCCATAATCAACAAGGGCAGACTTATCGGCGTGTATGATATGAAAGAGCTTAAACAAAAGCGCAACGATCTCAGCCTTGAGGAATTGTTCTTAGGGCTTACAAACGACACATCCGAGGGCGGCGAAAATGTTACGGCAAACTTATAATCTTTTCAGAGTAATCTTTAAGGACACGTTCCAGACAAGCTTCCGCAAGATGTTCGGAGGCTTTTCGGCAAAGAAGAAAAATGAAGAAAATCTTGAACTTTCGGGAAAGCCCAATAGCAAAGTCGTCTCCAAAGTCGCAGGCGGGATACTTGCGGTCTTCGGCATCGGACTTATTATTTTCTATGTCGCGATGTTCTCGGCAATGTTCACCCAGGGCGGCATTAACGCAGGTGTTCATGAGGAAATCCTTTACCTCTTCCTTGCCATTTCGCAGTTTGTGGTAATGTTCTTCGGAAGCGCGGCGGTACTCAATTATCTGTATTTCTCCAAGGACAATATGCTGTTGTCGACCTTGCCCATAAGACCTATTTCGATTTTCTCGGCAAAGTACATGATGGCGTATGTCTCGGAATATCTCATCTGTCTGTTAATGAGCCTGCCCATGCTGATAACATACGGTGTTGTGTCAACTAAGATGGGAATTTCTATAAGCTGGTCGTTCTATGTCTATGCGGTATTGTCGACCTTCCTGCTACCCGTTATCCCGCTTCTTGTCGCCTCGATAATCAGCATACCGCTTATGTATATCGTGTCTTTCTTGCGGAAAAGAGCGGTGGGCAACGCTATCGTTGTGACCGTCGTATCCCTTGCCGTTCTCGCCATATACATGGGCTTTATCGGTTCTGTTTCGGGTATGCAGCAGAGCGTGGATGAAAACAACATGGTTGTCTTCTCCCAAGAAACAATTGCACTGATATTGAAGGCAAAGAAGTTCACTGTCTTTAACTTCAATCTTGCAAACGCGTTGCTTGCCCAAAAATCCATCCTTAATTTCATTATATATATAGTCGAACTCATTGCTGCGTTTGGGATTGCGGCGCTTCTTAGCGCGGTGTTCTACAACAAAGGTATGAGAATTACCGTTGAGGGGAGCGGATCGGCTTCGGCAAAAAAGCAAGGTCAGATAAGCTATGCGTCGGGTACATTTACAAGATCTTTCGTCAAGAAGGAGATAAAAACCATCGTAAATTCGCCTCAGATGCTTGTAAGCTCTCTTATGGGCGTCGTTATGCTGCCTTTGTTTTCCGTCCTGTTCGGCAAGACGAATTTCGGCGGAGACGAATCGGGCTTCGGAGCAGACTTCTTTGTCACCGGGCTTATCATGTACATGACGACAATTCTTATGGGCGCGGGCAATATTGTCGCCCTCGTCGGCTTCTCAATGGAAGGAAAAAACCTGTACCTGCTGAAAACTCTGCCGATAAAGGCAAAAGACATCATTAAGCCCAAGCTCATCGTCAGCAACTCCATCGGATGTATTTTGTCGCTGAGCGCAGCGGTTTCCATTACGCTGTCCATACCGTCCCATAATATCCTTGTCGGGCTTGGAGTTCTTGTCGTAATGATACTGGGAAGCATCGGCATGACGAGCATGTGCCTCTTCAATGACCTCAAAGCGCCCAATCTTACGTTCAAAAACGTCACCGAGCTTACCAAAAACAACAGGCGCACGGTTAAGCCCATGCTTATAGGTCTCTGTATTGGATTGTATTATCTCGTACTGGGCATAATTATGGCGTCAATAAGCGACGAGTCGCTCTCTTTCACAAACAAGATGCTTGTTTATTTCGGAACGGGACTGCTCATCAACGCGCTTTTCGCGTTTCTTAACTGGAAAGCGCTCATCGTCAAAGCCGAAGAAAGATATGAGAGCATAGAGGTGTAATAAAGTGCGCAAAATAGCATTGGATATCGGCGATGTCAGAATAGGAATAGCTACCAGCGACCCGATGGGCATTATTGCAAGCGGGTACTCGACATTTCAACGCACAGGGGACTATGAAAAGGACCTCAGATTCCTCGTCGATACCGCAAGACAAAACAACTGTGATACTATCGTTCTCGGGCTTCCCGTCAATATGGACGGGACCGAGGGCGAGAGGGCGCGCATAACGAGACAGTTCGGCGAGGACCTGAAAACACTTACCGATGTAAAAATCGTCTATCAGGACGAGCGCTGGACGACCGTTTCGGCGGAAAAAGCACTGATTGAGTCGGGAATGCGCCGCGAAAAGCGTAAAAACGTCGTCGACAAGGTGGCTGCAACCATTATTTTGCAGAGTTACTTAAACAGATTTTAAACAAGGAGACATATTTATGAAAAACGACATCAACGAAAAAGACACCTTAATTCAGGAAGAGGATGAAATAGTCACTCTCACTTACGACGACGGCTCGCAGGAAGATTTTTACGACATCGCCGAGCTCGACTACGAGGGAAAGTGGTATATCTATCTCCAGCCTGTGGAGCCCTCTGACGAGTTTGCCGAGGACGAGGTCATCGTATACGAAATAGCCGAGGACGACAGCGGCGAGGAGATTTTCCTGCCCGTTGAGGACGACGCTCTTATGCAAAAACTCGTCGATATGCTCAATGAGGAATTGGAAGCGAAATAAGAGATAAGTAATGATTTTTAATTAAAAAATCGTTGCAATAGTAAACAACTTTGTGTTATTATATCAAAGAAATTACGAACCGTCCGCAGAGGGGATTGTTGCCGCACAGCGGTTTTCACCTTCGATTTAAACGGGCGGGGAGAAACAAACAAGGAGGATTTTAACATGTCAGTAATTTCAATGAAGCAGCTTCTCGAAGCGGGAGTGCATTTCGGACACCAGACCAAGAAGTGGAACCCCAAGATGAAGAAGTACATCTTTGACGCGCGCAACGATGTAAACATCATCAACCTCGAACAGACCGTGTCGTCCATCGAAACGGCTTATTCGTTTGTCCGCGATACCGTCGCCGGCGGGAAGAACATTCTTTTCGTAGGCAAGAAAAAGCAGGCAAAAGAAGCCATTCAGCAGGAAGCCGAAAGGTGCGGAATGTTCTATGTAAACCACAGATGGCTGGGCGGCACGCTCACCAACTTTGCCACCATCAGGGCGAGAATTGACAAGCTCAACAAGCTCAACCAGATGGAAGCCATCGGCGAATTCGACCTTCTTCCCAAGAAGGAAGTTATCAAACTCAAAGCCCTCAGGGACAAGCTCGAGGAAAACCTCGGCGGCATCAAGAACATGCGCGAACTTCCCGGCGCTCTCTTTGTAGTCGACCTCAAAGTCGAACACCTCGCCGTCAAGGAAGCCCAGACTCTCGGTATTCCGATCGTCGGTCTTGTTGACACCAACTGCGACCCCGAGGATGTTACCTACGCTATCCCCGGCAACGACGACGCCATAAGGGCTATAAAGCTCATCGCAAGCGTTATCGCCGACGCCGTAATCGAGGCCAAGGAAGGAAAGACCGAAGCGGCAGCCGAAGATAAGGACGCCGAAGTTGAAGTAGCCCTGCAGCTGAAGAATCAGCCGAGTAAGCAAGAATTTTAATACCGGAGGAGAATAAAATGTCATTTACAGCCAAAGACGTACAAGAATTACGCGCCCGCACCAACGTTGGTATGATGGACTGCAAGAAAGCTCTCGTCGAAACCGACGGCGATATGGAAAAGGCAATAGAATGGCTCAGGGAAAAGGGCATCGCCAAGGCCGCCAAGAAAGCCGGCAGAATAGCCAGCGAAGGCATAGTTGACTCATATATCCACATGGGCGGAAAGATCGGCGTTCTCGTCGAAGTTAACTGCGAGACCGACTTCGTTGCGAGAGGCGAGGCGTTCAAGACGCTCGTTCACGACATCGCCCTCCAGATAGCCGCCGCAAAGCCCAGCTACGTTGCCAAAGAGGAAGTTCCCCAGGACGAAATCGAGCACGAAAAGGAAATCCTTAAGGCCCAGGCGCTCAACGAGCCCAATCCGAAGCCCCTTGCGATAATCGAAAAGATGACAGAAGGCAGAATTCAGAAATTCTTCCAGGAAGTCTGTCTGCTCGAACAGCCCTTCGTTAAGGATCCGTCCAAGACCATCGGTCAGGTTGTTACCGAAGCGATAAGCTCTATCGGCGAGAAGATATCGATAAGGAGATTCGTAAGATACGAAATGGGCGAAGGCCTCGAAAAGAAAGTCGATAATTTCGCAGAGGAAATAAACGCTCAAGTCGCCAAGATGCAGGCAAATTTACAGTAACGCCAAAGGCACTAATTGCTTAGTGCCTTTTTCATAAGGAGGTATTTATGACTTTGAAGTATAAAAGGGCGCTGCTCAAAATAAGCGGAGAAGCTCTTGCGGGAGACCAGGGCTTCGGGCTTTGCAAAGAAAAAATCGACATGGTCGTCGACCAGATCGCCGAAGTTAAGAATATGGGCGCCGAAATCGGCATAGTCGTTGGCGGGGGAAACTTCTGGAGAGGCCGCCAGGGCACCGATATGGATAGGACGACAGCCGACCACATGGGCATGCTGGCTACGATTATAAACGCGCTTGCTCTCCGCGACGCGCTTGAGAAAACAGGCGTGGAAACGAGAGTGCAGACCGCGCTGACCATCGAACGCGTAGCCGAACCGTATATCCTCGGAAAGGCACTAAGGCATTTTGAAAAGGGCAGGGTGGTAATCTTCGCCTGCGGCACGGGTAATCCTTATTTTTCTACCGATACAGGCGCCGCGCTTCGAGCCGCCGAAATCCACGCAGATGTGCTTCTTCTTGCCAAAAACGTGGACGGCATTTACGATAGCGACCCCAAGAAAAACCCCAACGCCAAAAAGTACGACAAAATCGCCTACCTCGATTTTATCAAACAGGGTCTCACCGCTATGGACACCACGGCAGTCAGCCTCTGTATGGAAAACAGAATTCCGATTATCGCTTTCGGCCTGACCGAGCCGGAGAGCATAACTCGCGCGATAAGCGGAGAGACAATCGGCACAATAATCGGTTAATCTCCAAGCTTTCTATGTTCCGCCTCGTATTTCACGCGGCGGAACATTTTTTTATTACTTGAAATCTCGCTCCCCGTATGTTATATTAATTGTATAAAAAATTAAATTCTATAATGTTAAGAGGTATATTATGACTTACGATATCATGGAACTGGAATTATTGTTCGTCGAACTTGACGAGAGGATGGGCAAGACGATTAAGTCCTTCAACACCGACCTTGCCTCACTCCGCGCAGGAAGAGCCAATCCTCACATCCTCGACAACGTGACCGTAGACTATTACGGCGTTCCCACTCCGCTCAATCAGATGGCCAACATTTCCATTCCCGAAGCGCGCGTCCTTATGATAAACGTATGGGACGGCTCTATGCTTAAAAAAGTGGAAAAAGCCATAATCGACGCCAACGTCGGCATAATGCCCAACAACGACGGCAAGGTGATAAGACTTGTCTTCCCCGAACCTACCGAAGAGAGAAGAAGATCGCTTGTCAAGGACATCAAAAACTTTGCCGAAAACGCCAAAGTCGCGGTACGAAATATCCGCAGGGACACTATGAGCGAACTTAAGTCGCTCGAGAAGAACAAAGTCATTTCCGAAGATATTCTCAAGGACTGCGAAGACACGGTTGATAAAAACGTCAGCGCAAAGATTGCCGAAATCGACAAGCTCGCCGCCGATAAAGAACAGGAAGTCATGAAGGTGTAATGAAGCATATTGCCTTTATCATGGACGGAAACGGCCGTTGGGCGACCGACAGAAATCTCCCGCGTGCCGCCGGGCATCAGGCAGGGGCGCAGGCTCTCGTAAAAGCGATAAGAGAGCTGAATGACCTCAACGTCGAGTGCGCCTCGTTTTATGCCTTTTCCACCGACAACGAGAAGAGGAACGCCGAAGAAGTAAGCAATATCCTTGGGGTTATTGCTTACTTTTTAGCTAATGACATTAAAAGGCTGGTGACGGAACTTAACTTGCAGCTCAGGTTTATCGGCGACCTCAAACGTCTGCCGCAAAAACTTATAAACATTATCTGCGACCTTAACACGTTTTCCTTGAACAACAAGGGCATGAAAGTCATTCTTGCGATAGGGTACGGCGGAGATGTGGAAATCTGCTCGGCGTTTGACGCAATTATGAAAAAGCGGCTGTTTTTAAAAGACAATTCGCCGATAACGCCCGAAGAACTGAAAAGCGCGTTATATACCGCCGGCATTCCCGACCCGGACGTTGTGGTAAGGTACGGCGGACACCGCAGACTTTCCAACTTTATGCCCCTTCAGACGGCATATTCGGAGCTGTATTTTCTCGACAAATTTTGGCCCGACTTTGATAAAGAGGATGTCACAAAAATACTTGAAAATTTCGATAGAGTAAAGCGAAATTTCGGAGGACTGGATGCTTAAACGTACAATAGCCGGACTTATAATGACGGCGATACTATTTTTGTTTTTATACCTGACAAGCTTTTCCGAGCACATATTCAACGCGCTCATTATGGTTGTCGTCATCCTTGCGACATACGAGATGTTCGACGCGACGCGGCGCGCCGACTCCAAAGTCGAAGGCAAAAAAGGGTACAGAATAAGCAGACTGTCGCTTATTTTCGCGCTGGTTATGCTTTATCCCATGGCATATCACTTCGGTTATGTCGGTCTTCTTTTTACCGCTGTGATTTCAATAGTGGTCGCTTTTATTTCCTTTATCTTTGATGCGAAAAAGTCATTCAACGACTTTGCGGTAAACGTGGTAGTCCTGTTTTATCCCTTGATTTTTGCAGGACTGTTACTCGTTCTCCACACTCTTTACGGCATAATTCCCGTAGTTCTTGCCGTGGGAATATCGACCATCAGCGACGCTTTTGCCTGCTGGATAGGCGCAGGCTTCGGAAAGAAGAAGATGTTTCCCAAGATCAGCCCCAAAAAAACCGTCGCGGGCTTTGTCGGCGGCATTTTCGGCGGAGGCGTGGGCGCGGTATTTGTCTATTGCGTTTTTGAGCTTGCTGGCTTTCCCACAAATACCAAGCTCATATACGGCAGTCTCGTCAACAACAACGTCGGACTTACCCTACTGATTTACGCCGTAATAGGCTTCGCGATTGCGATGATGTCGGAAATCGGCGACCTTGCCGCAAGCAGAATTAAAAGGGAAGTAGGCATAAAAGATTACGGTAAGATATTAGGTTCCCACGGCGGCATAATGGACAGGATAGACAGCATTATGTTCACGTCGGTTTGCGTGGCAATCATTATGCTCATAATCGATAATATCTTCAGACTTGTATGAAAAAACGTATTGCGATACTCGGCGCGACAGGTTCGATAGGAAAAACCGCTCTCAAGGTCGTCTCGGCTCATCCCGAGAGGTTCTGCTTCGCCCTTATAGCAAATTATTCCGACCTGAAAGGTCTTAAAGAGTTGATCGGAAAATACAATCCCGACACAGCCATCTGTCTTGCCGAAAAGTATTACATAAAGCAGGGCAGAATTATGCCTTTTGAACAGGATATACTCGAAAAATCCTCGCTGTACGATGATATTGACATCGTAATTAACGGTATCGCGGGTATCGCGGGATTAAAACCGACTCTCGCCGTCCTCAACTCCAACGCCCGCCTTGCCACAGCCAATAAAGAGAGTTTTGTCTGCGCAGGCTCGATAATTTGCTCAGCGCGTGACAGGCTGAAAAAGGAAATTTATCCCGTTGACAGCGAGCATAACACAGTATGGCAGCTGTTAAAGGGCAACGAAAAGGACGTAAAGTCAATTATCATCACCGCTTCGGGCGGCGCGTTCAGAGATTTGCCGAAGGAAGAGCTTCAGAACGTCACGGCAGCCGACGCTCTCCGCCACCCCAACTGGGTCATGGGCAAAAAGGTGACTATAGACTGCGCCACCCTTGTAAATAAGGGTATGGAAATTATCGAGGCAAAATACCTCTTCAACTGCAAAAACGTCAAAGCCGTCATGCACAGAGAGAGTATAATACATGCTATGGTCGAGTTATCTGACAACAGCATTCTCGCAGGGCTTTCCAATCCCGACATGACGTTGCCCATTCAATATGCATTAAGTTACCCCGATAGGCCGGAAGGCGGAGTAAAACCCATAGATTTCACTACGCTCAGGTCCTTGAATTTCGGCGGGATTGACACAGAAAAATTTCCGTGCTTCAAGATAGCTTGTGAAGTATCAAAACAGGGCGACGGCGCGGGCACAGCGTTCAATGCCGCCGACGAGGTCGCGGTAAACGCATTTTTGGCTGGTGAAATCGGCTTTTACGATATCCCGGCGCTGATAAGTGCCGCTCTTGACAAATACGGAACGGAAAGGGGCGAAACCCTCGAAGAAATATTCCGTATTGACAAAGCTTCGCGCGAATATACTTTAAGTATCATAAATTCGCGGAGAAAACTATGACATTTACTTTACTCGCTGCATTTTCTAACGTAATGGCTACTATCGGCTATGTTTTGCTGGCCATAGTATGCCTTATGTTCATGGTCCTAATTCACGAGCTCGGACATTACACGGCGGGAAAATTATTGGGCTTTAAAATAAACGAATTCGGCATAGGTTTCGGTCCTGTGTTGTTCAAGCGTACCGGCAAAAAAACGGGCGAGGTGTTCTCGATAAGACTGTTGCCTCTTGGCGGCTTTTGCATGTTCGAAGGAGAAGAGGACGAGGAAGGGAAGGAATCCGATCATCCTCTCGCCTTTAACCGCCTTCCGCCATGGAAAAGGCTTATTGTATTATTCAGCGGCGCCTTTAGTAATTTCTTAAGCTCGATAATATTAATTACGCTTGTATTCACTTTTTACGGACAGATATTGCCCACAGTTTATTACGTCGCGCCCGAAAGCGCAATTTACACAGAAGGCACACTCCGGAAAGGAGATGTGATTTTGCGCGTCAATGGCAAAATGGTCAACATCCTTACACAGGACGACGTCACAAAGCACCTGTCGTTGATTGACGGCAACACCGGCGAACTGACTATTTTACGGGACGGCAAAAGAATTAATACCGTCATTAAGAGAAGCGCGATATATCAGCGAGACGAGGACGACAACATCGTCTACAACAAAGACGGACAGCCGCAGACCCGATACGCTTTCGGCTTCAGCGTCGGCGTTTCCAACGTAAAATTAAACTTCTTTACGGCTCTTGGCAGGGCGTTTGTCTATAGTTTTTACGTTGTATATAAAATCCTGTGGCTGCTCGGTCAGCTTCTTTTGGGAAGACTGAGTTTTGCCGCTACTGCGGGCGGTCCCGTTACGGTCATAAAAGCTATGTCGGACGCAGGACGTTCGGGCTTCGGCTCACTGATGTATGCCGTGTGCCTTATCAGCGCAAATCTCGCGGTTTTCAACCTTCTGCCTCTTCCCGCCCTCGACGGCTCGAAGATGGTATTTACAATAATAGAGTGGATTCGCGGCAAGCCCATAAACCGCAAGGTGGAAAACATCATTCACACCGTGGGCTTTTTCCTGCTGTTTGCGGTGGCAATATCGGCGGATATTATACAACTATTGAGGTAAAATGAAAAAAACAGTCTGGGTAAAAGACGTTCCCATCGGCACGGGTCGTATTAAGATACAGTCGATGACCAACACGCTTACAACCGACATCACAGCGACGACGGAGCAAATCCTCGCTTTGAAGTGCGCAGGCGCCGATATGGTGCGTATAGCCATTCCCGATGTCGAAAGCGCGATTGCGGTAAAAGAGATTATAAAATGCGGCGTGCCGATAATAGGGGATATTCATTACGGCGCAAAACCCGCTCGTATCGCCATTGACAACGGCGTTCACAAGATTCGTATAAATCCCGGTAATATGTCTGGCGAAGCTATAAGAGAAGTCGTCTTCTCTGCAAAAGAGCGGAATATCCCCATAAGAATAGGGGTAAACAAAGGCTCTGTAAAGGGGGAAACAACTCCCGAAACACTTGCTTTTCTTGCTGCAGACTGCGCCAAGCGGATTGAGGATATCGGATATGACAACCTCGTCCTCGCGGTTAAGACTTCGGACGTTAAGGAAACCGTCCTTGCGTACAGGAAGCTTGCCGGGCTTACGCCTTATCCGTTGCACATCGGTCTTACCGAAGCGGGAACTAAGGAAACGGGCACTATAAAGTCTGCAGTAGCCATTGGCTCACTCTTGCTTGACGGAATCGGCGACACAATAAGGGTAAGTCTTTCGGGCGACCCGATAAACGAAATATACGCCGCCAAGAAGATTTTACGCGCGGCAGGCATTGACAAAAATTGTGTCGAAATAATCGCTTGTCCCACTTGCGCGAGAACTGAAATCGACGTTGAAAAAATCGCAGAAAAACTTGAAGAACTTACTAAAGACATCGAAAAGCCCCTGAAAATCGCAGTGATGGGCTGTACTGTTAACGGAATAGGCGAAGGAAAGGGCGCCGATTTCGGAATAGCCGGCGGCAGGGATAAAAGCGTTTTATTTGTAAAAGGACAACAGGTCGACGCCATCGACAACGATAAAATTTTCGATACACTTACCGAACTTGTGAGGAACACAAATGTCTGATATACCCTTCATGGAGCAGCTCAACCGAGGACTGAGGGAAGAAGAGCGAATATTCAAACTTAAAGAGGCGGTACAGCTTAAAAATAATATCCTTCGCATTGACCTGCTTGTAAACGCGTCGAAATACGATGCCATGCTCGACGACGCTTTAAAAAGTAAAATAGACGATATAATAAGGGAAATTCTTCCCGCCGAAGTTAACTTCAAAGTCAATTTTGTCAAGACTATCACCGAACAAAAGTACATTGTGCGCGCGGTTATGGACTATATTTACGCCAACGCGCCCATGGCCTTTCCGCTCCTTCAGTCGGCAAAGTACGAGGTAGACATAAAAGGCGACATAATAAACGTCAATATAGTCGTGGAAAAATACATAAGCGGCTACCTTTCCGAAAGCGGACTGTGCGAAAAAATCGCCGCCCGCCTCGACACGCTTTTTATAGAACAGGCGCAAGTCACTTATACCGAAATCCCCAACGTTTCCGAAGAAATCGAAGTTATTCAGGCGAGGCAGACCCGTTCAAGCGGTTTGCGGGTCATAAAAATTGACAATCTCGAAAAATACTCGGGCACCATTGCACAGAGTCCCCGCTACATATGCGACGTACTCGAGAGCGAGCACGACCTTCTCACCGTGTGCGGAGCAGTCTCCAACGTTCGCTCAAAATACATAGAAAAAATAGACAAAACGATATATTCTTTCACGCT
Source organism: Clostridia bacterium (assembly GCA_035381305.1). Taxonomy (GTDB): domain Bacteria; phylum Bacillota; class Clostridia; order Christensenellales; family DTU072; genus CAG-1782. Next base: position 65,467 of record DAOSYK010000002.1, on the reverse strand, counting down.
TAACGACACCACCGGCACAATCGCGGCAAAATACTTTGCCAAGGTCAACAAAAAGTTTGACTGGAACGACGCGATAAAAGACGGCGAAACTCTGGTTGTTTCGGGCGAATACAGGTACGACACCTACGAAAACCGCCTTTTACTCAATGTAAAATGCATAGCAAAATGCTTGGTTTTATACAACAGCATTGACGTCAAGAGTAATTTCTTCACCGAGAGTGAGAAATACATAAACATATTCCCCGCAAAGTACCTCGACGCCGTGCAATACGACTTTTTTACGGTGGAAAAGACGTCCGACGCGCTTAAAGACAAGACTTTTGTCGTGTTTGACCTCGAAACGACAGGTACAGACCCTGCCCGCGACAAGATCATCGAAATAGGCGCGGCAAAAGTGGTAAACGGCAAAATAGCGGAAACCTTCTCCTGCCTTGTCAATCCCGAGTGCCCCATTCCCGCAGGTGCGACAAACGTAAACCACATCACCGACGATATGGTGAAAAACGAACTCCGCTTCAGCGAAGTGGTGGGCGACTTTTATAAGTTTACCCGCTCGGCGATACTCGTCGCGCACAACGCGCCGTTTGACATCAGTTTCCTCACCCGACAGGGACTAAAAGAAAGGTACGATTTTGACAATTCCTACATGGACACCCTTGCGATAGCCAAGCAGAAGCTTAAGATAAGCAAGTACAATCTCGAGTATCTCTGCAAACACCTCGAAATAACTTTGGAAGGCGCGCACAGGGCGTTAAATGACGCTGTTGCCACGGCAAAACTGTTCATCAAGCTTATGAACATGAAATAAATACAAATAACCGCTTGCATAAAAAAACTGTATATGTTAATATATTATTGTACTTGAAGATTTTGGCAAATCGAAGAGTGGTCGGCGACGTCCACTCTTTTCATTAGGAGAGGTAAATTATGATCGATGTCGTATCGAAAGCAAAAGAAGTCATCATACCCGTCGTGGAAAGGCTGGGGTATGAAGTTGTCGACATTGAGTACAAAAAAGAGTACGGAGAAAACAATCTTACCGTCTACATCTTCAAAAAAGGCGGCGTATCCCTCGACGACTGCGAACTTGTAAACAACGAGCTTGACCCTGTCCTCGAGATAAACGACATCACCGAAGGCGCGTCCTATAATCTTAACATCTCTTCACCGGGTCTTGACCGCAAGATAGTCACGCCCGACGACTTCAGGCGCAACATGGACACCGACATTGAGCTTGTCTTTGTAAAGCCCTTAGGCAAGAAGAAACACACGCACGGTATTCTTGTTGCTTACGACGAAAATTCGGTGACCATTCTGCAAAAGGATAGGGAAGTAAAGTACGACAAAGGCAACCTGAGCGTTGTCAGACCCTATATCGATTTCAAATAAAACATACCTATACACAACTTGCATTTCAGGAGGAAACACAAAAAACATGATCAACCAGGAATTCTTTTTAGCGCTTGACCAATTGGAAAGGGAAAGGAAACTTAACAGGGATTTGCTCATATCGTCCATCGAGGCAGGACTTGCCTCCGCATATAAGAAAGAGATGGGAGAAAGCAGAGTAGTCCGCGCCAAAATCAACGAAGAGAAAGGCAACATCGAGTTTTTTGCCTACCAGACCGTAGTCGAGGGCGAGCCTGAAAACGATAGCGAGCTGTCTCTCGAAGAAGCCAGGGACATCAAACCCGACGCGGAAATCGGCGACGTACTCGGCGAAAACGTCACTCCCAAGGCGCTCAGCCGTATTGCCGCGCAGACCGCCAAGCAGGTCATCATGCAACGCATAAACGAAGCCATCCGCGAGCAGGTAGCCGCCGAGATGAACGACAAGGAAGGCGAACTTATGACCGCGATCATAAGGCGTATCGACAACGGCGTCGTGTATGTCGAGATCACCAACTTCCAGATGGAAGGCGTTATGGCTCCCGCCGACCAGGTTCCGGGCGAAAAGTATTCCATCGGCGATAAGATTAAAGTTTACGTAAAGAAACTCAGAGAGACCACCCGCGGCACGCAGGTCGTCGTTTCGAGAAGCTGTGCGGGCTTTGTCAAAAAACTCTTTGAGATTGAAGTTCCCGAACTTCGCAGCAAGCTTGTAAAGGTTAAGAGTATCGTAAGGGAAGCGGGCTTCAGAACCAAGATGTCTGTCTACACCGAAGACCCCAACCTCGACGCGCTGTACGCCTGCATAGGTCAGAAGGGCGAGAGAGTAAACTCCATTGTCAGCGAGCTCAACGGCGAAAAGATTGACGTTATTTTGTATTCACCCAACATTAACGAATACATCACCAGAGCCCTCAATCCCGCCAAGTCCATAATTTCCATTAAGCTCAGCGAAGACGAGAAGCGCGCCGAAGTAGTCGTTGCCGACGACAAGCTCTCCCTTGCTATCGGTAAGGGCGGAATAAATGCAAAACTCGCGGCAAGGCTTACCGGCGTCAAGCTCGATATAAAGAGCCTCAGCAGCATGACGGGAGACGACGAGGACTAAAATGAAAACCAAGAAAACACCCGAAAGAATGTGCGTTGTTTGCAAGAATATGTTTCCCAAAAACGAGCTTATCCGCGTGGTCCGCACAAACGAAGGCGAATACTTCGTGGACACCACGGGCAGGATGAACGGCCGCGGAGCATACATCTGCAAAAACGACAGCTGCATTTCGATGTGTTTTAAGAAGAGATACCTTAACAAAGCCTTCAGGACAGAGATTAAGGAAGAGGTTTACGCGCGCCTTAACGAAGCTTATGAACAACTTAAGCAAAATTAAGTCCTACGCAGGCTTTGCGATAAAAATGGGCAAGGCGGTATTCGGAGTAGATTTGATAACCGCTTCCCGCCGTTCGCCCGAAGTTGTGCTCTATGACGCAACTTTGAGCGAAAACAGCAAATCCAAACTAACGCGCTACCTCACTGAGCACAACAAAAACGGTTATATGGCGGCAATGGAAGAGATCGCCCCCGGCAGAAACTGCAAAGCGCTGGGCATTAAAGATAAAAACCTTGCAACAGCTATAGAAACGGCAATAAAGGAGAGTAAAGAATGATTGAAAAAGATAACGCTGCGAAGAAGCCACGTTCGGAGATGGAAACAAAACTCGGCGAAATCGAAAACGGAATATTAAAACAGATAAAAGAGCGTCTCACAGCCCTTTCAGGATTTATCGCCGTAAAGAAAACCGCTCTCAACAACGCGAAACAGCTTTATAACGAAAAGAAAGAGCCTGCGGCGGAAATAACCGAGCCTGCAGAAATTTCTCCCGCCGAAAATATCGTTGAGGAGACAGTGACCGAAGTCGCAACGCCCGCGGTTACCGAATCGCCCGCTGTCACCGAAACACCTCGGGTTGCTCCGCAGTTTACCAGAAATACATTTACCGGCGGCGACAGGAGAACGGACAGGAAAGAGTTCCCGCCAAGAAGAGACTTTGTACCCAAGGTCACTCCCGTAGCTCCCATAGCGGAAGTTCCCGCGGCAAACAAGGATAAAGAGGTCAAAAAGGCCACAAAACTACCCGAAAAGAAAAAGGTCGTCGACGATAAAAAGAAACTCAACCAGAAGGCGATGATCAAGAAAGGCTACATTCAGACCAGCACCAGCCTTGAGTACGACGACGAAAGCGGCGAGATAATGAAGATAAGGACGAGAAAGTCCACCGACAAGAAGAGCAAGCAGAATCAGCCTACGGTAATCAAGCACGTCGACCACGCGGTTGTCAATACCGAAATCGTTCCGATTAAGGTTTTGAGCGAAAGAATCGGCAAATCCTGCGCCGAGATACTCAAAAGGCTGTTCGAATTGGGCATAATTAAGACGATAAACGAAAGTATAGACTTTGACACGGCAGAGCTAGTCAGTGCAGAACTCGGGATTACGCTCGAACTTGTACACGAGCAGACCAGCGAGGAAAAACTCCTTGCCTTCCACTCTGACGACAGCGAAGAAACCATCGAAAACCTCAAGGAGAGACCTCCTGTTGTCACAATAATGGGACACGTCGACCACGGCAAGACTTCCGTTCTCGACTATATCAGGAAGGCCAACGTCGCGCAGGGCGAAGCCGGCGGCATAACCCAGCACATCGGCGCGTACATGGTCAAGGTAAACGGCAAGCAGATTACCTTCCTTGACACCCCGGGACACGAAGCCTTTACGGCAATGCGCGCCCGCGGAGCCAACGTCACCGACATAGTCGTAATAGTTGTCGCAGCCGACGACGGTATCATGCCTCAGACAATAGAGGCGATAAACCACGCCAAAGCCGCGCCCAACGTAGGCATAATTGTTGCGATAAACAAGATGGACAAGCCCACCGCAAATCCCGACAGGATATTGCAGCAGCTTTCCGAACACGGATTGATAGTCGAAGAGTGGGGCGGAAATGTTCCGGCAGTCCGCGTCAGCGCAAAGACGGGTTTGGGAATACCCGAACTTCTCGAAAACATCGTTCTTACCGCAGAAGTTATGGAACTTAAGGCTAATCCCGATCGCGCCGCACGCGGTACGATTATAGAAGCCAAGCTCGACAAGGGCAAAGGTCCCGTCGCCACGATACTTGTGCAGAACGGCACACTCTCGACGGGCGACTTTATCGTCGCGGGTACTACCGTAGGACGTATAAGAGCTATGTACGACGACAAAGGCAAGCTCGTCAGCAAGGCGACTCCGTCCATGCCTGTATCCATACTGGGACTTCAGGACGTTCCCAACGCGGGTGACCCGATAATGACGGTCAAAGACGAGAGATTTGCAAAACAGGTCGTTGAAGAGAGAAGAATGAAGGAAAAGAACGACATGATAAGCTCTTATAAGGCGACTTGGGAAGAACTCTCCAGCAAGATAGAAGAAGGCAAGTTAAAGGACTTCAACATCATATTGAAGGCCGACGTGCAGGGTAGCGAAGAAGCGCTAAAACAGTCGCTGATCAAGCTCTCCAGCGAGGAAGTCAAGGTTCACATCGTCCACAGCGGCGTGGGCGCGATAAACGAGAGCGACGTTTCGCTCGCAATGACCGCGCGCGCGATAATAATCGGATTTAACGTAAGACCTGATACAAACGCGAAAAACCTTGCCGAGAAGTCAAATATTACAATAAAATTGTACAGAATAATTTATGACGCCATTGACGACGTGACTGCGGCAATAAAGGGACTCGGACCAAAACAGTTCGTTGAGACCTATAACGGCCGCGCCGAAGTAAGACAGCTCTTCCGCATCTCGGGCGTAGGCGTTGTCGCAGGCTGCATGGTTAAGGACGGTAAGATCACGCGCAACAGCAGAGTAAGACTCTTAAGGGACAACGTAGTCGTCACCGAAACCTCCATTTCCAGCCTAAAGAGGCTGAAAGACGACGTAAAAGAAGTTCTTTCGGGCTTCGACTGCGGTATTATGCTTGAGAAGTACAACGATATCAAGGAAGGCGACGTCATAGAGGCGTTTATCGTGGAGGAAAAGAAACAATAATGGCAAACAAAATCGAGCGCATAGACAGTGAGCTTACAAGGGAACTCAACAACATTATCGCATTTGAACTTAAGGACCCCAGGCTCTCTACTATGGTGACAATAACGGGCGTAAACACGGCAAAGGACTTAAAAACCGCTAAGGTTTTCGTCAGCGTGCTAAAAGAAGAACACACCGATGAAGTGTTAGATGCGTTAAAGAGCGCAAACGGCTTTATTCGCTCCAGGCTCTTTGAAAGGCTGAAGATTCGCCTTGTCCCGTACTTTACCTTTGTCGCCGACAACTCGATTTCTCACGGATTCAAAATCGAGAAGATTCTGAAAGACCTCAAAAACGGAGAAAACAATGACTAAAAATGCCTATCGGGAAATCATATCGCATCTCAAAATGGCAGAGACCGTCGCGGTGTATATGCACTTAAACCCCGATGGCGACTGCCTCGGCAGCAGCCTTGCGATGCATGCGTTCCTGACCAAGATGGGCAAAACCGTACATTGTTTTTCGGCAAATACTCCCGACCCCGTGCCCAAAAAGCTCCGTTTTCTGCCTTTCAGCTCCGAAATTAACAAATATCCCGCGCTGAAAAAGTACGACGTCAGCTTAGGTCTTGACGTAGGCGATGCGGGCAGACTGGGCGATGAACTGTATAAGCAGTATTTACGCGGCAAGATAAAAATCGTCATCGACCATCACGCCGAGAGCGAGGACTTTGCCGACATCACCTTAAAAGAGAGCACAGCCGCGTCCACCACGCAGATAATTTACAAGCTGTTTAAAGAGTGGGATGCAGAAGCCATCGATAAAGACATCGCGACTGCGCTGTATGTCGGACTTGTCACAGACTCGGGCGGCTTCAGCTTTTCAAACACAACTCCCGAAACGCACCATATGGCGGCAGAACTTCTTAAGTTTGGCATCGATAATGCCGAAATCAGCCGCCGTGTTCTCAAGGATATGGAATATAACGTGTTCCAACTCCGAACCCGCGTACTTTCCAGGGCGGAATTCCATGCCGACGGAAAAATCGGTATCATCACTTATAAAAGAGATGATTTTGCGAAAACGGGCACAACCGAAACCGATACCGAGGGCACGATAAACATTATCCTCAATATCGATACTATTGAAATCGCAGTTTCCATAGCCGAGACCGAGGACAAGAAGTACAAAATCAGTTTTCGCACCAAGCACAACGTCAGCGCGGCGGCATGCGCAAAAGCCTTCGGAGGAGGCGGACACTTCCACGCCGCAGGCTGCAGAGCATACGGACACTACGAAGACGTGCGCGACAAGGTGCTTGCCGTAACTCAGGAAATGCTGAAACACTATGCCGACTAACGGATTCATCAATTTATATAAAACAAGCGGTATTACCTCAAATAAAGCACTGAGTATTCTAAAATCAATTCTAAAAGAGAATAATATCGCCGAAAAAGTTGGTCATATGGGGACGCTTGACCCTATCGCCGAAGGTGTTCTACCCGTTGCGCTCGGGCGAGCCACCCGCCTTTTTGAATACTCTCTCGACAAGGTAAAAAGATATACGGCCGCTTTCAGATTCGGCATAAGCACCGACACCCTTGACAGCGACGGCACTATTTTATCCGAGGGCGGCAAGGTGCCGAAAGAGGAAGAGATAAAGAGTATTCTGCCTTGTCTCATAGGAGAAATCGACCAGATACCGCCCGCGTACAGCGCAAAAGTTGTGGACGGGGTGAGAGCGTACAGACTGGCAAGACAGGGCGTTGAGGTAAAGCTTGAAGCAAAAAGGGTAACGATTTACTCGATTGATTTTATCGGAAAAGTAAATGAGGACACCTACAAATTCGACATTTCCTGCTCGGGCGGGACGTACATACGCTCGATTGCACGCGACATGGGCGAAATGCTCAAAACTTGTGCGGTAATGACCTCGCTTATACGCACAAAGAGCGGATACTTTGACATAAATGAATGTATAACAATTGAGGACTTAAGAAAAGACCTTGTTACCCACATTATCCCTATGGAAAAGGTAATTTCCGATATTCCCGCGTATTACGTCAACGAAAAGTTTAAAAAACCCTTACTTAACGGCGTTCCGCTCGCAATTAAGAACCTACCCGACGGTATTTTCCGCGTCTACTTAGAGGAAAAACTCGTCGGAATCGGCTCAAAAGACGATACAGAAGGACTGAGAATAAACACATGGCTGTTATGAAAAACAAAAAAGTGCTGGCATTAGGAAATTTTGACGCCATTCACCGCGGACACCGCATGCTGCTCGAAAAAGCGCGAGTAATTGCATCGTCCTCGGGGAGTAAGCTCCTTGTATGCACTTTCGGCGACGATTTTTACGCCAATTTAGGCAGGCCAAGCCGCGAAGTTTTCCTTCTTTCCGAGCGCAGAAAGATTTTTGCCGGTCTAGGAATAAACGAGCTGTTTATTTTTGACACTTCCAAAGAGTTTTTCAATAAATCCAAGGACGAATTCTTGCGTTATCTAATGACGTTTAATCCTTCCGCCGTGGTCGTCGGTGCCGATTACCGCTTCGGAAAGAACGCGAGCGGCAGTATTTACGACCTCAAGACGTTCTTCGGCACAAAAAATGTCAGGGTCGAAGTTGCAGACCTGCTTTACGAGGACGGAGAAAAAATTGCCACAACACTGATTAAGAAACTCCTTACAGAAGGGGATATCGAGAAAGCCAACGGACTTCTCGGATTTGATTATTTCCTCACAGGCGTTGTTTCAAAAGGAAGACAAGTCGGCTCGGGAATGGGTATTCCCACCGCAAATATCGATATTCCGTTCCACAAGCTCCCGCCAAAGCCCGGCGTTTATGTCTCAAAAATATTCGTCCGCTCAAAAGTTTACCCTTGCGTTACCAATATCGGCGACCACCCGACCTTTGACGACGGGCATTTCAACGTCGAAACCCACATTTTTGACTTTGACGAAGAAATCTATGGCGAGGAAGTCACAGTGACACTGATTAAACGTATCCGCGACATTGTTAAATTCGATAATAAACAGCAGCTTGTTGAACAAATTAATAAAGATGTACAATTCGCAAAAGAGGTTTTACAATGATAAAATTCGGAGTCGCGGGAAACAGTGAAAGCTTTTACGCAGAGGGGCATACTTCGACGGTTGAAGCCGCATTATGGTGCAAAAATCGTGGAATAGATATGTTTGAGTACTCTTTCGGCAAAGGTGTCAACGTTGGGCACAAGACCGCCGCCGAAATAGGAAAGGAGTTTTTGCTTCACGGCATCGAGATGTCCGTCCACGCGCCCTACTATATAAATTTTGCCAATCCCGACCCCGATATGATCGATAAGAGCATAATGTATATAGTAAATTCCATTAAGAAACTCAAGGCGTTTAACTGCGGCGACCGAGTTGTGTTTCACCCCGGAGCGCAAGGAAAAGCAGAGAGGACAGACGCCTTCAGACTGCTTAAAGACAATATTATGCGCCTTATAGAGACGCTGGAAGCACTTAAGATGACCGATTTCAGGATCTGCTGTGAAACCATGGGCAAAGTCTCTCAGATGGGGACCATTGAGGAAGTCGCCGAAATCGTAAACCTGGCTCCCTTTATTTATCCTTGTATCGATTTTGGGCACCTCAACGCCCGCACGATCGGACACATGAACTCCAAAGAGGATTACAAAGGCGCGATAAACTACCTTCTCGACCACCTTCCCTTTGAAAAGGTGCGTGATACCCACATTCATTTCAGCAAGATTATGTACGGGAGCAGGGGGGAGATTAAGCATCTAACATTTGAAGACAACCTATACGGACCCAATTTTGAGCCGCTTGCCGAAGTCATTGCCGAAAATAAGCTCGAGCCGAGGATTATCTGTGAGAGCGACGGCACTCAGGCCGAGGACGCAGTCGAGATGAAAAATATATACAAGAGGTTTATGGTTAACTTCCAGGCTTGACGCGCATATATTATTTATATGCAAAAAAGGCGTAAAAAGCTCATAATTCTCACTATTTTTCTCGTGCTTATTCTGGCGATTACTTTGTATTTTCAATACATCGCCATGCCTATCGTTTGCACCCTCGCCGCGCAGGAGATAAGAGCCGAGGTCGTAAATATCATAAATGAAGCCAATTCCTATCTCCAGTCCCTGAGCCTGTTTTACGACAGTTATTTCAAAATTCACTACGACAATAACAGCAAAATAAGCGCAATTACCGCAAATACAGGCTTAATTAATCAGGTCAGCATGATTCTGCAAAAGCAGGTGCAGAACAGGCTCAATCAGCTTAGGACAAAGACCATCAATCTGCCCCTCGGCTCGTTTTCGGGAAACAGTTTGCTGGCTCCATACGGCGTAAATGTGCCTTTGAGTGTCAAAACCGTCTGCAACTGTTACGCATCGACCGATTCCGGCTTCGAAAGTGTGGGAATTAACCAAGTGAGGCACAGGCTTGTGGTCACTCTGCACGTCGATATCAAGATAGTAATTCCGATGCGCAGCACAGAATCCACCGCGTTTAACGACATCGTCATGGCAGAAAGCGTCATTGTCGGCGAAGTACCCGAGACCTATCTGACCGAAGGCACGTCGGATTATCTCGATTTGGTTCCGTAAATTGTTGCATAAGGTATTGTTAGGTGCTATAATTAGTTATATTTTGACTAATATTATAACTAAATAACATCAGGAGCACACTTATGCTGGAAAAAATCGAAAGCATTATGTCGGCGGCAAAAGGTAAAATCTCAGCCGTCCGCGAGCTCGCCCAACTTAATGACCTAAAAGTTAAATATCTGGGCAAAAACGGCGAAATCACCGCTCTTCTCAAATCGCTGAAAGACTACTCTGCCGAGGAAAGACCCCTTGTCGGAAAGTATATTAACGAATTGAGACAAAAAGTCGAGAATCTCATTCTTGAAACCGAAACGGAATTATCCCGTATCGAAAAGGAAAGGAAACTTGCCGAAGAAGAGATTGACATCACTTTAAGCAAGCGATTTTTGGCTCAGGGCGGTCTTCATCCCATCACCAAGGCGAAAAACGAACTCGTTAAGGCCTTTATCGGCCTCGGCTATGAGGTCAAGGAAGGCCCCGAGATTGAAACCGGATTTTATAATTTTACCCAGCTCAACGTACCGTTTGATCATCCCGCGAGAGACGCGCAGGATACTTTTTATATTACCGACGACATCTTATTAAGGACTCAGACTTCCACAGTGCAGGCAAGGGTAATGGAAGTTTCCACCCCGCCCATTCGCATGGTCTGCCCCGGCAAAGTCTACCGCTCCGACGACGACGCGACCCATTCGCCCATGTTCCACCAGATGGAAGGGCTTGTCGTAGACAAGGGCATTACTATTTGCGACCTCAAGGGCAGCCTCGACGAGATTGCAAAGAGCTTCTTCGGAGAGGACACAAAGACCCGTCTCCGTCCTTCATACTTCCCGTTTACCGAGCCGAGCGTCGAATTGGACGTCAGCTGCTTCAACTGCCACGGAGCAGGTTGCAGACTATGCAAAGGCACCGGCTGGATAGAGGTTCTGGGCGCAGGAATAGTAAATCCCGCCGTCTTAAAAGCCTCGGGCATCGATCCCGAGGTCTATTCGGGTTTTGCGTTCGGTGTCGGACTGGAAAGGTGCGCAATGCTAAAATACGGCATCCCCGATATGCGCATTCTTTTCGAAAACGATATCCGCGTGCTCAGACAGTACAGGTAGGAGGTAAGAGATGAAAGTTCCTTACAGTTGGTTAAAAGAATTTGTTGATATAGATATAACGGTTGACGAGCTTGCCGACAAGCTGGTTAGCTGCGGTTTTGAAATCGAAGGCGTTATTCGCATGAGCGACAGCATTAAGAACGTCGTTGTCGGAAAAATACTCAGCGTGGAAAAACACGCCCAGTCCGACCATCTCAGCATATGCAAAGTCGACATCGGCACAGAGACAGTACAGGTTGTCACAGGCGCGAGCAACGTTAAGACTGGCGACCTCGTTCCCGTAGCCTTAGACGGCGCAGTCCTTCCCGACGGCAAGACGATAAAGGCGGGAGAACTCCGCGGCGTATTAAGCCAAGGCATGATGTGCTCGGGCGCAGAACTCAACCTCACCGAAGACGACTATGAGGGCGCAGGCGTATACGGAATACTAATCCTTAAAGACGCGAAAGCAGGCGATGATATAAATAACGTTATCGGCAACGACGAAGTAGTCCTCGACGTCGCCATTACCGCAAATCGCCCCGACTGTAACAGCATACTCGGTATCGCGCGTGAAGTTGCCGCCGTTACGGGAAAAGAACTCAGACTCCCCGAAATGAGCTACAAAGTAAACAGCGAAAATGTATCCTCATACGTTGCCGTAGAAAACAAAGCGTTCGACCTCTGCCCCAGATACATGGCGGCAGCCGTCAAAAACGTAAAGCAGGTAGTTTCACCAAAAATTATACGCGACAGACTCAAAGCTGTGGGCGTCCGTCCCATTAACAACCTTGTAGACGTCACAAACTATGTCCTTTTCGAAATCGGTCAGCCTATGCACGCGTTTGACCTCAACAACCTCGAAGGCAGGAAAATCATCGTAAGACGCGCAAATGAAGGAGAGAAGATCACCGCTCTTGACGGCAAGGAATATACTTTGAGCAATAAGGATCTCGCAATCTGCGACAGCGAAAAACCGGTCGCCATAGCGGGGGTAATGGGCGGAGAGTATTCTTCTATTTGTGAAAATACTTCTACAGTGATACTCGAGAGCGCGAGATTTGCCCGCGACAGCGTCAGGCACACATCCCGCCGCTTAAATCTTAAGTCGGACAGCTCCCAGCGTTTTGAGAAAGGTATCGACTATATCTCTCAGGAAACGGGTATGAAAAGAGCCCTTGCGCTCTTTGATAAATACGGCTGGGGCGAAGTGGTCTCCTGCTTTGTGGACGTGATTAAGGAAAACTACGCCGACAAGGTATTCACCTACAACTATAATGAAATTAACACAATCGTGGGCAAGGAAATCCCCAAACAGGCGATAATCGATATTCTCAACTCTTTGACGTTGGAAACCACCGCCGAAGGCGACATGCTGACGACTCACGTGCCAAACTACAGAGAGGATATAGTCGGCATTAACGATCTTACAGAAGAAGTCATACGTATGTACGGCTACGACATCGTCGAGCCCAATGTCTACAGCAAAACAAAAGGCGGAATGACGCCCGCGCAAAGCCGCATGGAAAAACTTAAGGACATCCTCGTCGGCAAAGGCGCGTTTGAAATAGTAAGCTACTCGTTCATCTCGCCCAAGGCGTTTGATATGATGAAGATAGCAGCGGACAGCAACTTAAGAAAAGCCATCTGCCTTGTCAATCCTCTCGGCGTTGATTTCAGCGTCATGCGTACGACGTTAAGCTACAGCATGGTAAAGACCATTGCCTACAACCTTACAAGAGGAAATAAAGAGGGCAGACTGTTTGAGCTTGCCAAAATCTATATTCCGAAGTCCCTGCCGCTTACCGAGCTTCCGGTTGAGAAATACAGAGTTTCTGTCGGCATTTTCGGCGAGAAAGAGGACTATTACACCTTAAAAGCAATTACCGACGACATTTACGCCGTTTTCGGTATAAATATTGCTTACGAAAGGACAAAAATCGATTATCTGCACCCGGGAAGAAGCGCATGCATCTTATCCGACGGTGTGGAAATCGGGTACCTTGGCGAAGTGCATCCCGACGTTGCCAAAGAGTTTGACATCGACAAACGCCTTTATATTGCAGAATTGGACGCCGAGTTTATCGCCGAAAACGGCGTAGACATCAAGCCCTTCAAGGTTATCAGCCGCTATCAGGGTATGGAGAGAGACCTTGCGCTGATCGCGCCCATTGATATGCCTGCCGCCGAGATCCTTAATAAGATACAAGGCGCTTGCTCCGACATTCTCGACAACCTCGAAATTTTCGACGTGTACACGGGCGGACAGGTAGGAAAGGGCAAAAAGAGCGTCGCGGTAAAACTCTCCTTCCAGCACGTTTCGCGCACTTTGACCGACAGCGAGGTAAACGCCGAAATAGAAAATATTCTAAATACCCTTAAGGCTTACGATGTATATCTGCGGCAATAACAAGGACATACCCCCGTATTCCGCCAAGCGGAATTGGGGCGACGTTCCCACACCCAAGGTAAAAGAGCCTCTACCGGAAATCCTCGCGCCTGCGTCAAGCGATTCTTATAAGAACGCCGTTTATAACGGCGCAGACGCCATTTATTTTGGATATAAGGAGCTTAACGCCAGGGCAAAGGGCGCAAACTTTGCTTCCCTCAAAGAGGTCGTTGACTTTTGCCATATTTTCGGGGTAAAGGCCTATCTTGCGCTCAATATCTCTCTTAAAAGCAACGAGCTTGAAACCGCACGAGAAATCATAAAAGAAGCGGAAGAGGCAAAAATCGACGCATTTATTATTTCCGACCTTGCACTTATTCCCATTATAAGGCGATACAGCAAAGCCCAGATTCACGCCAGCACCCAGATGGGCGTTCACAACGTCCACGGCGCGCGTTTTCTTGAAAAAATGGGTTTTGACAGAGTGGTAGTGTCGCGCGAAGTTTCCATTGAGGACATTAAAGCAATCAAAAATGCCTGTAATATCGAAGTTGAGGCATTTGTCCACGGCGCGCTTTGCGTTGCTTTTTCGGGCGCGTGCCTTCTTAGCAGTATGCTTACCGGCAACAGCGGAAACCGAGGCAGGTGCAATCAGCTTTGCCGAAGGTATTATTCTTGCTTCACAGACGGTAAAAAGGAGACGGAAGGCTATCTTTTGTCGGCAAAGGACATAAAGCTTTTCGACCGCTTGAAAGACCTTAAAGCGGCGGGAGTGGACTCTTTCAAGATAGAAGGGCGCTTAAGGCGTCCCGAATACGTGGGCGGCGTTACCAATATATACAAGCACTATCTCACAAACGATTCTCCCGTTAAAGAAGAAGACGAAAACACCTTAAAAATCCTCTACAACAGAGGCGATTATATTTCTTTGTATTTCGGCGACTCCGAAAAAATTTACCCTTATGTCCAGGGACATATCGGAATGCCTTTCGGAAAGATAATTGAAGTAAGACCCGATAATACGGCGGTAGTCTCCATGGACTTCACGGCGGCGGTAGGCGATGGGTTTAAGATCTTACGCGACAAGCGCGAAGTAGCGGGCGGGCAGATAATTTCCGACTTAGGAAAATATAAATATCTTCTCAGAGTTGACAACAGGGTAAATGTCGGCGACATCGCCTGCATAACTACAGACACGACACTCAACGCGTCCATAAACGAAATCACAAGCAAAGTCGCGATAGAGGCGGGAATACGCCTTGCACAAGGAGAAAAAGCCCACATAATCGCTTCCGCGCAAAACGTAACGGTGGAAATCTACGGCGAGGAAATAGTTCCCGAGGCGAGAACAAACCCCATTACGCCTCAGGAAGTCAAAGAGCAGTTTTCAAAGACAGCGGATACAAATTTCCGATTTAAGTTTATTTCGGTGGTATGCGAAAACGCATTTCTTACAAAATCGCAAGTTAATGCTTTACGCCGAAAGACAATAGAGGAAATAGAAAAAGCGATATTGACCCGGTACGAGCGCGCGCCGAGAAAGCACGGCAAAGTATCGGGCTACCCGGACAGCGCGACGATAACAGGGGATTTTGCCGAGTTTGCCGCCATTTTCCCCGAAAGTGCCCGCAATTTTGTCAATAATATTGTCTACAATCCCGATAATCTGAATTACGAAAACTGCATCGGGTTTTACGACAAAGCTAAAAAGAGCGATAACCTTGTTTTCATAAAACCGCCGATATTCGTCCACGAAAAGGACTTTGAGCCGCTCTCAAAGGTTTGCGGAATATTTGACGGAATTATCGCAGACAATCTTGCGTATATCGAACTTGCTAAGTCATTAGGCAAAAAGGTTGTTGCCGGTTTGCATCTGAATATCACAAATGCCAAAAATCCGCTGATAAGGATGTGCGACGGGTATTTTGCGAGTGTGGAACTCAATAAGCAGGAGCTTAAACCCTTTAAGGGCTCGATTCTCTACACCTACGGCAATCTTCCGCTGATGCATCTTACTCACTGCCCGAGAATGCTAAATGCAAAACTTTGCGCAAAGTGCGGCGGCAAAATGATTTATAAAGATCAGAACGGCGAATACCTTATTACAACCCACAATTTCAACGGACACCGCGTACACGTCCTTAAAAACGGGATTAGGACAAGCCTCGGCAATATCGACGGCTATACAAAGTATTTCGATTTTACCGAAGCAAGCAATAATGAGGTTGAAGAAGTAATGGAAAAATATTATAATGAAAGGAGCTTCTCGATCGAGAACTACAATCATCTGCATCTTACAAGAGGGGTAACCTGATGAACGAAAGGACGCTCAGAGCACTGGAATACGACAAGATATTGGCGAAAGTCGCGCACTTCGCTTCATCAAAGGCTGCCAAAAATCAAATTATGGAGCTTCGCCCGACCAGCGACATCGCCGAAATCGAACGCATGCTCAGCGAAGTCGAAGAGGCAGACAAAATTCTATTTGTCCATTCGGTATCGCCTTCCTTTAATTTTGACGATATATCTTTTTCTCTTGAGCGGGCTAAAGTTATGAGCGTTCTGACAATGTCAGAACTGCTAAAAATCGGACACGTCTTGCAGGTCGCGCGCAATCTTCAGACTCAGCTTACAAAAATTCCCGACGAAAGCGTTACGCTCATCCCGCAGATCGCAAAGGAAATCTACGTAAACAAAAAGCTTGAGGACGATATTGACAAGTCGATATTGAGCGAAACCGATATGAGCGACGACGCAAGCCCCGCTTTGCGTTCAATTCGCAGCAAAATTCGAAAAATCAGCGATAATATTAAGACAAAACTCAACAATTTCGTCAATTCTGCCACATATTCAAAGTATATACAGGATAATATCGTAACGGTCCGAAACGATAGGTACGTTATTCCGCTCAAAGCCGAATATAAGGGCGCGATTCCCGGTCTTATCCACGACCAGAGCGCGTCGGGCGCGACTTTATACGTCGAACCTATGGTCATTGTGGAACTTAACAACGAACTTAAGACCGCTCTTATGGAAGAAAATATGGAGATCGAACGTATTTTACGCGACTTTACCATGCGAATTTCCTCCGAAAGCGGATTTATTAAATACACGTACGAAGCCATAACCCGCCTTGACATCATCTTTGCCAAAGCCTATTTCGCCAACAGCATAAAAGCGGTAAAACCCGACTTCAACACCAACGGCTACGTAAAGATAACAAAAGGCAGACATCCGCTTATTCCTGCCGACAAGGTCGTCAGCAACACGATTTACGTCGGAAAGGACTTCAATATGCTGTTTATTACCGGTCCCAATACAGGCGGTAAAACGGTTTGTCTGAAGCTTATCGGCATACTCCTCATTATGGGCATGAGCGGCATGTTTGTCCCCGCCCAAGAGGCGACGCTTGCAAACTTTGACAACATCTTCTGTGACATCGGCGACGAACAGAGCATAGAACAAAACCTCTCGACATTCTCGGGTCACATGAATAACGTCGTCAGCATTATAGAAAACCTTACGCCCAACAGCCTTGTATTGCTTGACGAACTCGGCGCAGGCACCGATCCGACCGAAGGCGCTAGCCTTGCAGTCAGCATATCGGATTATATCCTTTCGTCGGGCGCAAAGGCGGTAATTACCACCCATTACAACGAGCTTAAAGAATACGCAATTGCCATGGAAAAGACGGAAAACGCCTCAATGGACTTTGACCCCGACACATATTCCCCGACGTATCAGCTCGTTATCGGCACGCCCGGGGCGTCAAACGCGTTACTTATCGCTGAAAAACTGGGACTGAAAAAGGAAATAATAGAAAAGGCGAGAAGCGGCATAAGCAGCAAGAAGTTTGAGTTTGAAAACATCGTTCTAAGTCTTGAAAAGGCGAGACGTGACGCCGAAAAGAACCTTGTCGAAACCGAGCGCATAAAAACCGAGACCGCACAAAAACTTCAGGAAGTGGAAAAAGAGCGTGAAAAACTCTTTGCCCAGCGCGAAAGGCTCAATGTTTCGGTAAGGAAGGAGACAAAACGCCTTGTCGACGAAGCAATGGAAGAAGCCAACGAAATTATCGATAATTTGCGCGCGCTCCTTGACGAACCCGACGAGAAGGCCATATTCGAAGCCCAAAAGCTGAGAAAATCGCTCAAAAAGTTCATAATAAATGAGGAAAACGAATTTCAAGGTATAGGCGAAGAACTCGAGGGGGAAATAGTCGTAGGCGACAGAGTGCTTGTCAAAACGCTTAATTCCGAAGGCGACGTAGTACAGCTTAACCCAATCAAGGGCGAAGCGAAAGTCAAATTGGGCGGAATGATTACAAATATGCGTATTGACAATCTGCAAAGGCTTAAACGCACCTCAAAACAAGAGAACAAACCGAAAACGCCGCGGGCAAACCCCAATACGCCTTCAAGAGACCTGTTTAATGAGCAAATCCCGCGCGAAATTAACCTTATCGGTATGAATCGCGAGGAAGCGCTTGCAGAACTTTCGGCGTACATCGATAAATGCGTAAGGGCGGGCGCGCGCGAAGCGGTCGTTATCCACGGTTACGGCGAAGGAATTCTGCGCGCGGCTGTTCAAGGCTACCTTAGGTCAAGAAAAGAAGTCGAAAGCTTCCGCGACGGCAATTATTTTGAGGGAGGAAAGGGCGCGACCTATGTCTTGTTCAGATAGCTACAAGCTGGAGTGTGAAAGTTTCTCGACATATAAAAAATTTGAGCTTTTGCACAATACGTCGCTTATCTTAAAGATATTCGCGCTGCTTTGCATAATACCCGTAATATGGAAACCATGGTTTCTTGCGATAAGCGCGGCGCTGTTTATAGCAGGTTCATTCCTCTCCCAATACGCTTTCAAGCAGGTATTTACCTACGAATACCTCATTGACGCGGGTATTTTGCAGGTAAACAGACATTACAGGAATAACGCCTCGGAAACTCTTGCCGAAATACCGCTTGAAAGTGCTTTCCAATGTGTGATGATTACGCGCGAAAATGTCGACTTTACCGACAAAAACTGCTATATCGACCCGAAATGCAACGCGGAATTATATCTTGAAATAATCGACAGGGACAACAAGTTCTATATAATAGCAGACAAATACTTCTACAGCTTGCTGATGGAGAACAAATGATTTTTTTAGACAACGCAAGTACAACCAGGCCCTATGCCGAGTGCATGGACATAATAAATAAATATTCGGCGGAAAAGTATTATAACCCGTCGGCGCCTTATCATGAAGCGCTTTCCGTCTCAAAAGAGATTAAAGAGGCGAGAGAAAAGATTCTCAGGCTTCTTGTCGGCGAAGGAAAGATAGTCTTCACCGCCAGCGGTACCGAGAGCGACAATCTGGCTCTTTTCGGCACAAAAAAGCCCAATGGGAGCAGAATTGTCATTTCCCAGTCCGAGCACCCTGCCGTTTATAACTGTGCAATGGAGCTTAAACAGCGCGGTTATGACGTAGTCGAGGCAAAAACCGATAAAACAGGCCGCGTTATTGTCGGGGAGTTTGAAAACCTTGTCAACGAAAACACCGCGCTTGTCTCCATTATGCATGTAAACAACGAAACAGGCTGCATAAACGACATAAAAACCCTTTGCGCAATCGCAAAGAGGAAAAACCCGTCCGTTATTTTCCACTCCGACGGTATACAGGCGGTCGGAAAGATAAGGACCAATATGAGGGATCTGGGCGTTGACTTATATTCAATCAGCGCACACAAGTTCCACGGGCTTAAAGGTACCGGCGCACTGTTTGTAAAGAAAGGAATAAATCTGCATCCCATTATGTTCGGCGGCGGACAGGAAGACAACATCCGTTCTGCCACTGAAAACGTCGGAGGGATCATGTGCCTTGCCTATGCGCTTGAAAGGTCGATAAGCAAGCTTGAAGAAAATGACAAGCACGTCCGCATTTTGCGTAACGCTGTCATAAACGGTATCGATATTTACAACATCAAAGTCATTTCCGACGACAATTCCAGCCCCTATATTTTAAGTCTTGCGCTTAAATGCGTAAGAGGAGAGGTAATGCTCCATTCTCTTGAAAAATACGGAATAATGATTGGTACCGGAAGCGCGTGTTCCACCCACAAATCGTCAAAACGCATACCCAATTTACTCCGCTTACCTACTGAATACGAAAATGGTATAATACGAGTAAGTTTTAACGATTTCAACACAAAAGACGACATTGACTATTTTATAAAACAGCTTAATTCAGAATACAAAGCTCTTTATAAATACGTGAGGGGTTAATATGGAAAGAACAATTTTAATAAGAATAGGTGAAATTTTCTTAAAGGGAAACAACAAGTTTTACTTCGTTTCCCTCTTAAAAAACAATATACTCCACTCCCTTGAGGGCATACAATTCCGTTTTGTTAATACACAAAACCGTATGTATATCGAAAACTATTCCGAGAACGACGAAGAGGAAATAATCTCAAGACTTACCAAAGTTTTCGGTATAGTTAGTATAAGCCCGGCGGTCAAAGTAAAGACCGACCTTGACGAAATCGGAAGGATTTGTTCCGAACTTTTCCCCAAGGAAGGCATTTTCAGGGTCACCGTAAACAGAGCGGATAAGAGATTCCCCATGACCTCGGCGGAAATGGCGGGTTATATCGGAGGTATAATGCTTAAAAACGCAGGCGGAAACCTCAAAGTTAATCTGCATAAGTTTGATTTTGAAGTCGAAGTCGACGCCAGGGAAAACGGTATATCCTATATCTTCTACAAGCGTGTGCCTTGTTCGGGCGGACTTCCCGTCGGATGCGGCGGAAACGGAATGCTTCTTCTTAGCGGCGGTATTGACAGCCCTGTCGCGGGATACCTTATGGCAAAACGCGGAGTTAAGATTTATGCCGTACATTACCACAGCTTCCCGTACACAAGCGAGCAGGCAAAGGAAAAGGTAGTGGAGCTTGCGCGCATTATTTCCCGATACACAGGCGAAATTGAGCTTTTTGTCGTGCCGTTTACCGACATTCAATACGCCATAAAAGAGCATTGCCCCATCGAATACATGATTACAATAATGCGCCGCTTTATGATGAGAATTGCTCAAAAACTCGCCGAAAAAACAAGGTGCGGAGCAATAATTACCGGCGAAAACCTCGGACAGGTAGCAAGCCAGACCATGGAAAGCATCAATGTGACAAACAGCGTCGTCACTCTTCCTGTCTTCCGTCCTCTGATTGCCTTTGACAAGAGTCAGATAATCGATGTAGCGCGCGAAATCGACACCTACAGCACAAGTATTCTGCCTTATGAGGACTGTTGCACGGTGTTTTTACCCAAAAATCCCGTGATAAAGCCGAGATTAAACCTTGCAGAAGAATATGAAAGCAGACTTGACGTTGATAAGCTTATTGCCGACGCCATTGAAAACGTTGAAATAATTAATTGCAGCTTCAAGTAAAGACAATTTCGCTGAAAGTATAGGGCATCTTTTTGTCGCCGTAATAAAATTCTACATAGTAGTCGTATACACAGAATTCTTCGGGATTATCGGCACAATTCACCTGTCCGACCGCATCAACGGTGGGAATTTCCGTAATTTCATTTGTCAGCATATTTCTTCTGAACAGCTTAGTAGAATAAGGTTTTATTGTCTTATATATTATATTTACGCCGTTTTCGTCGTTTTCAGCGGAAAATTCAAAAGAATCGAGGTCAAAATAGGGAGAATACTCCCCGGGCACATTACCTGAGTCAAAGTATACGTTCTTTATGCATTCCTCGGGCGTATACATATTGGAAAGATACAGTTTATGCTCGACATCACGAGCATAACTGTCAATATCGAGGCTGACTATGCCTTCAGGGACAGCAAACGGCTTGTCTTTAAGGTTTAATGAGCGGTAAATATACGCCGACAAGAGCGCAGGGTAATTTCCGCCCGTGGTAGACACAGCGGTGGCCGCGGTATTTTCAAGCGTACCGTACCAAACCGACAAAGTAACATCGGGCGTGAAGGACACGCACCACGCGTCGAGGTTGTTTTTGCTTTGAGGATAGGTGTTTGTCCCTGTCTTAGCGGCAATTGTCAGCCCCAATCCGCCCAACTTCCTTGCCGTTCCGTCCTTTGCCGTCTGACAGAGCATATCGGTTACCAAAAACGCGGTTTCCTCGCTTACCGCGCGGGAAAAAGCTGTTTCATGAGAATATATCAGCCTGTTGTTTTTGTCGTAGATTGCTTTAATAAAGGTGTTTTCGGTGTGATTTCCGCCGTTTGCAAGGGACATATAAGCGGAATTAAGTTCTACAAAATTTACACCGTTTTCCAATCCGCCCAGCGCAATTGAAAGTCCTGTATCTTTTTCGGAAAAGGTTATTCCCATTTTCTGCGCAGTTATTTTACCGTTTTCCACGCCTATTTCATTGAGAAGCGAAACACTTACGGAGTTTGACGAATTTGTTAATGCCGTTTTGACGTCCGTCCAGCCGAGGTAATTACCGCCGTAATTCTCGGGTGAGTAGCCCTTGATATTTATCTTCTGATCTAATACAGGCGAGGCGGGTGTTATTACTTTTGCTTCCAGCGCCGGCGCGTATACAACGATCGGTTTTATCGTTGACGCGGGTTGACGGCGGAAATTGTAGAGAGAGGTATTGAAATTGCAGTAGTACGCGGCTATACCGCCGTTTCTGTTATCGGCAAGCAAAGCCGAGTAGGATGCTGTATTTGCCGCATCATTCACGCACTCGTATTCCCCGGACAAAAAAGCGTTGTAGAGTATGTTTTGCACGCTCTTATCAAAATAGGTATAGATTTTATACCCGCCTTTCATCAATTCCTTTTCCCCGATACCTAAAATCTGACTGCCTTCGACAATAGCGTTGAGCCAATAGGGCATAACAAGGTCCAAATTCTTTTCTTCGGGCTTTGCGTACACATATTTGACGCTTTTTTCATACTGATATTCATCGAGAATACCTTGTTCTTTCATAAGCTTTAGTACAAGGTTTTTTCTTTCTGTGGATTTTTCGAGGTTGCTGATAGGAGAATAATTCTTGGGGCTTTTTACTATGCCTGCAAGGTAAGCGGCTTCGGCGACATCGATATCGGCAGGGGACTTATTGAAATAGTTTCTGCACGCGCTGTCTATTCCGTACATTCCGTTGCCGAAGTATATCGCGTTTAAGTACATTTCCATGATTTCTTCTTTGGAAAACTGCTTTTCAATATCCCGCGCAAGCTTTAATTCCTTAATTTTGCGCGTTATAGTCTTTTCGCTTGACAGCATGGTGTTTTTGGCAAGCTGTTGGGTGATGGTTGAGCCGCCTTCCTTTTTGTACCCCGCCTTTATGTTATTAATGACCGCGCCTGCACTGCGGTAATAATCGATACCGTGATGCTTGAAATATCTTTTATCTTCGAGCGCAACAAAAGCGTTGATAATATTGGGGCTTATATCGTCGTACTTGACGTATCGGGAAACAAATTCGCTTTCAATTTCGGTATTGTCGGCGGCGTACAGCTTAATATCGGCTTTTTCGGCTTTTAAGCTGTCAGCATCAAGTTTTGCGCCAAAATATATCGTCGAGAATACGCTAATGCAACCTATTATTACAAGAAGAACGACAAATAAGAATACCCTTAATGCTTTTCCTGTCTTTGCAGCTGCCTTTTTCATAATGATAGTATGCTGATTACGACTGGAATTTATGTTCTCAACGTTGTACTCAATAAGAATAATTACTTGATAATCAAGGCTAAATTTTATATAATAATTACACTATGTGTAAGTATTATCATATTTTGACATTCGGATGTCAGATGAACGTCCACGAAAGCGAAAAGATAGCGGGAATGCTCGAGTCTATCGGTTATACCTCAATTTCCGACATCTCATCCGCCGACCTTATTGTTTTCAATACCTGCTGCATAAGAGATACCGCCGAAACCAAGATTATGGGGCGTATAGGCGAGGTCAAGCAGTTAAAAAAGAAAAACAACCGCCTTATTGTCGCTGTTGTAGGCTGTATGACCCAGCAAAAGGGCACGGCAGAGTCTTTGCGCGATAAATTTCCGTTTGTTAATATAATTTTAGGCACCGACAACCTGAAAGAGCTTCCTCGCCTTGTTAAAATGGTGGAAGAGAACGCGAAAAAGCATATAAGCGAAATCAATACCGATCCAAGCGCGCCGATATGCGAGGATATTCCCGCATACCGCACAAGCGGTACAAACGCATGGGTGAACATCATGTACGGCTGCGACAATTTCTGTTCCTACTGCATTGTGCCATACGTCAGGGGCAGGGAGAGAAGCCGCCGCCCCGAGGTCATCATTGACGAAGTCAAACGAATGCTTGACGAGGGCTACAAGGAAATCACCCTTCTTGGACAGAACGTCGACTCATACCGCTACGAAAACTACGATTTTGCCTATATTCTCGAACAATGCGCGAAGATTGAGGGCAAATTCCGTCTCCGCTTTATGACATCGCACCCAAAAGACTTCAATACCCGCATTGTCGACATAGTGCGGTCTTGCGATAACATCTGCAACAATATTCATCTTCCCGTTCAGTCGGGAAGCAACCGAATTTTGTCACTTATGAACCGCAAATACACACGAGAACACTATCTCGAATTGATTAACGAAATCAAAACCTTACCAAACGTCGGCATAACCAGCGATATTATGGTAGGTTTCCCCACCGAAACCGATGAGGACTTTGAGGACACCCTCGACCTTGTCAAGACCGTTCGTTACAGTGCCGCTTTTACCTTTGTCTATTCGCCGCGAAAAGGCACAGTCGCGGCAGAAATGGAACAAGTCCCCGCCGAAGTCAAAAAAGAGAGGATACAGCAGCTTGTAAAGCTACAGAACGCAATTACCGGCGAAATAAGCCGCGAATACCTCGGCAAAACGTATGAAATCCTCGTTGAGGACATCAATCCCAAAGTCGAAGGCTCGCTCTGCGGCAGAACTGATAGCGGACGGCTTGTGACTTTTGCCGGAGATAAGTCGCTTTTAGGTGGTTTCGTTAACGTCAAAGTTACAAAAACGCGCACTGCGTCGCTTTTCGGAGAGATAAATGAGCAATAAACTTTCGCCCATGATGGAGCACTACAAAACACTAAAGGAAAGTTACCCCGACACAATTCTTCTTTACAGACTGGGGGACTTTTACGAGATGTTTTTCGAGGACGCGCTTACTGCAAGCAAAGTCCTCGACCTTACCCTGACGGGCAGAGACTGCGGACTTGAAGAAAGAGCTCCTATGTGCGGAGTGCCTCATCACGCGGTAGATACATACATCGCGCGCCTTATTTCGGCAGGATATAAGGTCGCGATCTGCGAACAGCTCTCCAATCCGGGAGACCAGAAAGGTATGGTAAAGAGGGACGTAATCCGCGTCATAACCCCCGGCACTGTGACCGACGAGGAGATGCTCGATATCTCCAAAAACAACTATCTTGCAGGCGTATATTCCGACAAGAACAATTACGCCGTGGCGTGGATTGACATAACCACAGGCGAATTTAACGTCAAGGAGTTTTTCGACGTCGAACTTGAGGATATAGAGGACTTTTTATTAAACATAGGTCCCAGCGAAATCATCGCTCCCCGCGGGCTTTGTCCCGAATATATGGAAATTCCCGCTGTAAATAGCGGCAAACTCGTGCGCTTTACGCCCTTTTATGACTATGCCTTCAGCTCAGAATACGCCAAAAAATCTATCGAAAAGCAGTTTAACGTATTCAGTGAAGAGGGAGTGGGATTGGGCGGAAAACCGCTCGCAATCAATGTTGTCGGCGCGCTTATCGACTACATAAACACCACGCAAAAGCGGAGCCTCGAGCATATTACGAGCGTGAAATACGTCCTTGACAAAGAGGTTATGTACCTCGACTACAATACCAAAAAGAACCTCGAACTTACCGAAACACTCGTCGACAATAAGAAATTCGGTAGCCTTATCTGGGTCATAGACAGGACAAAAACAGGCATGGGTGCAAGGCACCTGAGAAATTGGCTCCTTAACCCCTTGCAGAACGTCAAAGAGATAGAAAACCGCCAGCAGAGCGTTGCGGAATTTATAAAAAACACAAGTGTAAGGTCGATACTCGGCGCAACGCTTATTAAGGTCAAGGATATTGAAAGGCTGGTTACCAAAATCGCTTACGGCAGCGTTATGCCCCGCGATTTAATTGCGCTTAAAGAATCTCTTTTGCAGATTCCAAAGATAAAAAAGTGTCTGGATAAATGCCGCGCCCCGCTGACTTGTTCGCTTAATCAAGCGTTAACCGAACTTGGCGAAGTGACCGACAAAATCGAAAAGGCGTTATATCCCGAACAGCCGCCCACGATGAAGGACGGCGGATACATAAACGACGGTTATTCTGCCGAGCTTGACGAACTCCGCAAGCTGGAAAAGGGAAGTAAAGGACTCCTTGCAGAATTTGAAGCCCGCCAGCGCAATATTACGGGCGTGCCGTCTCTGAAAGTCGGTTTTAACAGAATATTCGGCTATTATATCGAGATTACCAAGACCAAAAAGCCCGAAACTCTTCCCGCCGACTACGTCCGCAAACAGACCATCGCCAACGGCGAGAGATACACGTGTGACGAGCTTATAGACCTTGAAAATAAGATTCTTACCGCAAGCGAAAGAATTCTGACGCTTGAAAGCGACCTTTACAACGAGTTAAAAGAGTTTTTATTCCGATACATAAACGTTTTACAGCGCAATGCCTACGTCATTGCCGTATTAGATTGCCTGTTCTCGCTTGCCGAAGTTGCCGCCGCCAACGATTTCGTTATGCCGAAATTCGTTACCAAAGACGAAATAAGCATTATAGACGGCAGGCATCCCGTTGTGGAAGCGCTGTTAAAGGCCAACGAGTTTGTGTCGAATGACACAACATTAAATAGCGAAAGCCGCACCATGATAATCACCGGTCCCAATATGGCGGGAAAGAGCACGTACATAAGGCAGGTTGCGCTTATTGTGCTCCTTGCTCATATCGGAAGCTTTGTCCCTGCAAAGAAGGCGGAAATGTGCGTCGTGGACAGGATTTTCACCCGTATCGGCGCGAGCGATAACCTTACTCGCGGGCAGAGCACTTTTATGGTGGAAATGCTGGAAGTTGCCAACATTCTTAACAACGCGACAAGCAAGAGTCTTCTTATTCTCGACGAAATCGGAAGGGGGACGTCCACCTTGGACGGACTCAGCATCGCGTGGTCGATTATTGAGTATGTTGCGCTGAAATTAAATGCAAAAACGCTTTTTGCCACACATTATCATGAGCTAAGCGAGCTTGAAAGACTGATAAACGGTATACGAAACTACCGCATTCTCGTGCAGGAGAGAGAGGACGGCATTTCCTTCCTCTACAAAATCGCACGCGGCGGAGCCAACAAGAGTTTCGGCATCGAAGTTGCCCAGATTGCGGGCGTAAACAAAGAGGTTATAAGGCGCGCCAAAGATATTATGAACGCTTTAAGCGAAAACCACGAACTCAGCGGCAACCTTAAGGAAAAAATGAGCCTTAATCCATCGGATACGGCCATTGCGGCAGACCAGATGTCGCTGTTTGGCGAGACGGACGCGCGATTTAGCGAGATAGAAAGAATACTAAAAGACATAAACGTCAACAGAATGACGCCGATTGAGGCGCTGACCGTTCTTAACGACCTCAAAAAGATTTTGGAGAAGAAATAGTGGGAAAAATAAATATCCTGGACAGCGGCGTCTATAATCAGATTTCGGCGGGCGAGGTAGTGGAAAACCCTGCTTCTGTTGTCAAGGAGCTGGTCGAAAACAGCATTGACTCGGGCGCAGACACCATCACCGTAATGATAGAAGACGGCGGAATTAAGTCAATTTCCGTAATCGATAACGGTTGCGGCATTGAAAAAGACGACCTTCCCAAAACCGTTTTACCCCACGCTACCAGCAAAATCGCTACCGCGAAAGACCTTCTGACCATCGGAACGCTCGGCTTCAGAGGGGAAGCTCTTGCAAGTATCGCGGCAATAAGCGAAGTTGTCATTAAATCCAAATACGCCGAAGCTGATAACGCATATGAAATGATAGTAAAAGGCGGCGAAGTAATCAATACCGGTCTTACCAATCTTACAATAGGCACCTCGGTTACCGTCAACAACGTCTTTTACAACACCCCGGCGAGATTCAGCTTTTTGAGACCCAGAAAGAGTGAAGAGGGTCTCATTACAAAGCTGATGCAGGACTTCATATTTGCCAACCCCGAAATCTCTTTCAGGTATTTTGCCGACGGAAATCTCATTTACCGCACTGACGGCAGCGGCATTGAGAATGCTATTTTTTCGGTATTTCCCCACAATGTCGCCGAGAACCTGATTAGCTTTTCCCGCTCAGAAAAGAGCCACACAATTAAAGGCTATACCGCAAGACCTGCGACAGAGGCGATTTACTCGAACCGCAGCCGCCAGTATATCATCGTAAACGGCCGCGTCGTCGAGGATAATACCATTTCCATGGTCATTCAGAACGCCTACGGCGAAAGCCTTATGAAGCGGACTTTCCCGACGGTAATCCTCGACATCGTCATGCCGTTTGAACTCGTTGACGTCAATGTTCACCCAAACAAAAAACAGGTCAGATTTGCAAATTCCCGCCTTATTAACGGCATAATCTACAATGCAATAAAGGAAGCCCTCGAAAACGACGATAAAGAGCGTACAGAACAACTTTTTGTAAGTGGCTCGGTAATTGCGAATAAACAGCCTGAAATTGTTCAAGAGGCTATTCCGTCTGAGGAACAGCCATTAAGCACAGAAACAGAAATCAAGTTCGATATACCGACCTTAAAAGTAAAACCCAATATAAAAATAAACAGGGAAGAAAATAACAACGTAGCCGGAATTCGCGAATACAGCGGTCTAGTTACGGAAAAAATAAATTTCGGCGAGAATTTCGACCCTGTAAAAGAGTATTTTAAATCGGAAGAAGCAAAAAGCATTCCTAAATACAACATCTTAGGGCAGTTATTTGAAACCTATATACTGATAGAGTGCGGCGACTTGTTCCTCATAATCGACCAGCACGCCGCCCACGAGCGCATACTGTATGACAAACTGCTTAGTGAGGACAAGAACAACCTTGTCGCACAACAGCTTCTTTTCCCTTATCTCGCGCGCATTGACGAAGAAAAAGAGGTTCTATTAAAAGAGAATATCGACGTTCTATCAAGTCTTGGCTTTGAAATAAGCGCCGAAAACGGCAAAATACGACTTACGGCAATACCTTTTATCCTTTCCAATATGGACATTGACGGCTTTTTGTCGGAGATAGCCGAAAATGCGGATTTATTTACAAAACATACAGAAATTGATTCAATAAAAGATAAAATCGCAAAAACCGCGTGCAAAAAAGCAATTAAGAGCGGCGACAGACTGAATGACTCGCAGCTCGATTACATAGTCAATTACTTTATCGAAAAGGGTATGCCCCTGCAATGTCCACACGGCAGACCTACGACCATAAAGCTCACAAAAACGGAGATCGAAAAGCTTTTCAGGAGAATAGTGTAATGCTCATCATCGGCGGCGCGACAGCGACCGGGAAAAGCGAATTGGCAATTCAACTTGCCAAAAAATTCAACGGCGAAATAATAAGCGCCGACTCCATGCAGATCTACAAAGGTATGGACAAAGGCACCGCCAAAATCAACGAAGAGGAAAAAGAAGGTATACCTCATCACCTTATCGATGTCGTCGAGCCGGATCAATCTTTTTCCGTAGCCGATTTCAAGGAAATGGCGGATAACATCGTCGCCGACGTGAAAGCAAGAGCAAAACTGCCGATCATCGTAGGCGGAACGGGGCTTTACATTAATTCCTTAATATATGACTACAAACTTTCTGACAATAATCCCAGACTGAGAGAAGAACTGAATAAGGAATATGAGAAGTTCGGCGCCGATTACATGTACGAAAAGCTCGCAAAGTTCGACCCCTTATCGGCAGAGAAGATACACAGGAACAATGTAAAACGCGTTATACGCGCGCTGGAAGTGTACCTGACCACTCGAAAAAGTATACATGACAAAGCCGATAAGCAAAATTTTGTGCCGCACTTGATGTATGCCATTAACTATCCCCGTGAAATCCTGTATGCAAGGATAAACGAAAGGGTAGAGAAGATGTTTGCGTCAAGCCTTGTCGAGGAAGTAAAATGTCTTATAGATAAAGGTTACGGCTTTGATCTTCAATCGATGCAGGCGATAGGGTATAAGGAATTCAAGGAATATTTTGCAGGCAAAATAACGCTTGAAGAAACCAAAGAGCTTATCAAACAACACACCCGAAATTACGCAAAAAGGCAAGAAACATGGTTCAAACGCATAGATACATGTAAATGGCTGAATTTTAACGAAAAAGAAAGATTTGCCGAAATAATAAGCAATGATATTACAGATAGTAACTTAATTTAGAATAAAGTAGGAATTAAAATGGAAATAAATAAAGCAAAAGACTTAATAAAAACCTCTGAGAAACTTGCTGAAAATGACTTTACGCAAGTAGACGAAATTGCGCTCAAAAATCAGAAAAAGGTTCTGGACGCATTCCGCAAAAACCGCATATCATATATGCATTTTTCTCAAAGCGAGGGGTATGGATATGACGATGCGGGTCGAGAGACATTATGCAGACTGTTTGCTGACGTATTCGGCGCAGAAGACTGCATCGTTTCCCCCTTGATTGCAAACGGCACCCATGCGCTTACATTATCGTTATTTGGTATTTTACGCCCGAATGACGCTATACTCAGCATAACAGGTAAGCCGTACGACACCTTGGACGACGTTATTAACGGGTCGGGCATAGGTTCTCTTAAGGATTATAAAATAAGCTATAATCAGGTTGATTTGCATGAAAACGGCGATTTTGATATTGAAAACATTGATATTGCGCTGAAATTAAAACCAAAACTTGTATTTATTCAGCGTTCGAAGGGCTATGCATGGAGAGAGGCGCTCTCCGTTCACAGAATAGGAGAAATAATCTCTCATATAAAGGCTGTATACCCCGAAAGCATTGTCATGGTAGACAACTGCTACGGCGAATTTGTT
This sequence comes from Clostridia bacterium, assembly GCA_035381305.1. Lineage (GTDB taxonomy): Bacteria > Bacillota > Clostridia > Christensenellales > DTU072 > CAG-1782. The sequence goes on along the minus strand of DAOSYK010000002.1, from coordinate 34,845 downwards.
GAAGAAGTCGAGCCTACCGACCTTGGTGCCGACATTATTGCAGGCTCCCTTATAAAGAACCCGGGCGGAGGCATTGCTCCAACGGGCGGTTATATTGCAGGTAAAAAGCTATATATAGAACAGATAGCTTATCGGTTGACGTCTCCGGGCATCGGGATGGAGGTCGGCTCATACAGCTTCGGCTACAGAACGTATTATCAAGGGCTTTTCCTTGCACCTTCGACAGTAAAAAACGCCGTAAAAGGCAATATTTTGTGTGGTTATGTGTTCGATAAGCTCGGTTTTGACACAATGCCGAAGCCCGATACGCTGCCTAAAGACATTATCCGCAGTATCAAATTCGATACAGCCCAACAGCTTGTCGATTTTTGTCAGAAAATACAAAGGTCTTCGCCAATTGACGGCCACGTCACGCCGCAACCGTGGGATATGCCGGGATATAATCATCAGGTAATAATGGCTGCAGGGACATTTGTGCAGGGCGCGTCGCTGGAGCTTACCGCCGACGGAGCGGTCAGGCCGCCGTATGTCGCATACTTACAGGGCGGTTTGACCTATGAGCACGTTAAACTTGCATTGGAAGAGCTTTTGTTTGGCTTATAACAGGGGATAATCATATAGAACTATCATATAATAGCTATTTTAGATTCTATTAGGTTTTTTATCAATTATAAATAAATTTGATACATTGTCATTACACATTTTTAAAGCGAAAAGTCAAATATCATATTCAGGATTAGGACGATAAATCAAATATGTGTTTTGAATTAAGTCATTTTATAGAGTAAATATTACTGTTTGTGTCCGAATCTACAGCTTGATTTTACAAAACGCGTTATAGATGCAAGCAGAGGGCGATATATCAATTAAGTAAATTCATAATGCGGCATATTTTTGATATAAATGCGCAATAATGGATATTTTTAAGCGAATAGGGCGTAATATTCCATTATTTAGTCTCCCTTTATCTTTTCGCAAAATACACATTTTGCGAAAAGATAAGTATTCGGGGGAGTGAAGGGAGTATTTTAAATTAGTTATAATGGCTGCAAACTGTCCTGATTCCTTTGCGTGGTTCAGTTTATATTTAACCCGATTTATTTTTATTTATATTCTTTTGTTTTTTGTATGGTCTAAATTTTAGTTTTTATTTACTTATCTTCATTTCCTATCAATAGCGATATCATATGTTTTATAGGAATCAGAATATTAATTTGATTCTATCATCATAATCATTTATAGTGATTTATACAACGTTGTATTGCTTTTAAATTCTATTACGCCGTATCGATCACATTGCTCCCGCCTGTTATTCTTATAAACTTTTGAATTAATCTCTCATGTATCGTTATCAATATCATTATCATTATTGCAAATAGGATTTTGCGAAAAGATATGGACGATACTGAAAGTATCATGGTATAATTTGGTTATGAGCAATTATATCGATGAAAGAGACGCAAAATACGCGCATAAGCTGCAGACTATCATTAAACAAAGCTTGCCCGACTTCTGCAAGGAGTTTTTTGTGGGCATAGCCATGAATACCACCATTCTCACAAGGTATAATTACGCAATCGATCTCAAGCTTTTTTTTGAGTTTACAACCATGTATGGCAGTGTTTTTGAAGGAAAAACTCTCAAAGAAATCACTATAAAAGACCTCGATACGGTTGAAGCGACCGATATTGAGGAATTCCTCTCTCATATCGATAATTATTATAACAACAGCTTAAATACCCTCATAAGGAACAAGGACAGCGCAAAAGCAAGGAAATTCTGCGCCGTAAGGGCTCTTTTCCGCTATCTTTATAAGAAAGATAAACTGTCAAGGAACGTAACGCTTAAGGTTTCCATGCCCAAATTGCGTGAAAAAGAGATTATCAGACTGGAAGATGACGAGGTTCAGAACGTTTTCCGAAGCCTTACCGAAAACGACACCTTTGCCTCTGACAAAATGAACGCGTACAACAACAATAACACTAAAATACGGGATAATGCCCTGATTACCCTTATGCTGGGCACGGGAATACGTATAAGCGAATGTGTGGGGCTTAATGTAGATGATATTAACTTTGCCGACAACTCATTTACCGTCACCAGAAAAGGCGAAAAACGCTCAATTCTTTACTTTAATGAGGAGATTGCGCAGATTTTGACCTCTTATCTTGAACACAGGGAACAATTTTTGAAGAAAAAGCAGATAGAGTCTGACGATGTAAACGCCCTCTTTTTATCCTTGCAAGGAAAGCGGATTTCGGTACGTGCGGTGGAGCTTCTTGTTAAAAAGTATGCTCAGGTATCGGCGCCTCTTAAGAATATCACTCCGCATAAACTGAGAAGTACCTACGGCACGGCGCTATACAGAGCGACCAAGGATATATATGTGGTTGCCGAAGTGCTCGGACATAAGGACATAAATACCACAAAAAAACATTACGCCGCAATAAGCGAAGATATTAAAAAGAGCGCCGCGAATAAAGTTGTCTTCAAAAAAGAGTGATTTTCTTCTCTCTTTTTTTACAAATTCACCTATTATTATCCTAAATTAATAAAATATTTGTAATATTCTCAAATGTTTTTGGTCTTAAAGCGTGTTGACTTTTAATTTTTAATAATATATACTGATTATATAATTACTTTAAAAAAACAATTTTATCAGGTTATATTGAAATGAATACTCCCAATACCGAAATTCTGCGCGCGAGAGTCGATATTTTTGTTCTGAATGCTGTGAGCATGCGGGATAGTTACGGCTATGATATTCTCAATTATATTCAAGACCGTACCTTCGGTCACTATCAGATGAAACAATCCTCGGTTTACAATATCTTAAAACGCCTGGAGACACAAGGTTATGTCCAGAGTTACGAAGGCAACGAATCCAACGGCGGTAAAAGACGTTATTATGCTATAACCGAGCAAGGTAAAGAATATCTCAGTTCTCAAAAAACCGAATGGGAATATGCCCGCACGATTATCGATAATCTTCTGTCCGACAAAGTTTTCGACTTCGAGAAGGATATTCCCCCGTTTAACGCGTCGGATTTGCGCCCCTTAACTCCCAGAAAGTCAAAATCGGACGATATTGAGAAAATTGCGGCGATGAGTTCTATGGTGGCGACCTTATCAGAGCCTGTCGATGAACAGGAGCCTGTATTTGTAACGGTTTCAGATCCTGCTGCGCCTGTCGCATTGTCCTTTGATAAACAGAATATCCGATTTGTTGAGGAGAAAAAGCCCGAAGTTGCCGCAACGGTGACAGCGGCTCCGGCATCAGCCCCCGCTCCTGCGCCCTTGCCGTTTAACAAGGCAAATTCCGACAAGGATATTGAAGATGAGAGCTATAAGGCGTTATTTGAAGAAATTTTCGCTCAGGCCGATAAAAAGGACCAGGAAGCCGACGTCGATGTCACTATCGACTGCAAGCACATTAACGACTTAAGGCTTTTGCTCAACAAGGAAGGTCACAGGCTCAATACCTTTGCGCCCTCTTCCAATAAAAATTATATGCGCTATCTTCTGACGACAAAACTGTATCGCGACGTGAGCATTCTGTCTTATCTCTTCCTTGTGCTTATGCTCCTTGCCGTGTATCTTGCCAAAAACAGCTTTACCGCAAACAGTAAAGCTCTTCTTACCGTGGGCTGTGTGGCGATAGTCTTTCCTATCGTCTGCCATATAAGGTATTTTTCCAATCCCAACAAACGTAAAAAAGATAACGTGCGCCTAAACGTCATTTTACCTTTATGTCTGGTCGTTTACATAGCGTTTTTGGTACTCAATATCATAATCGAGTTGCTGATTCCGCAAGGCTACAGTATAAACTCCCCTCAGATTTATGCGCCGAGCATTGTCGCGCTTGTAATACCGTTTTTCGGGATTGTGTTTACGATACTATATAAGACAAATCTCTATCACCAAAAGGTTAAATAAAAAAAGCGGAGAAAACTCCGCTTTTATTTTTAATGTTGTTTTCTTACGGTTGCTAAAATTCTAACGGTTTATCCTCTTTGGCAAGGATATTGTTGATTGTGGTATAATTGGATATGAATTGTTCCACTTCTTTGGCGTTCGCCTTGCTGATTTCGCGGTCCTTATGCTCTTTGGAGAACTCGGCGGGCATCTGTTCGGTGTAGCCTATGCCCTTATGCTTTCTGTCTTCCTTGTTGTAGATGTTGTAGACGGTGTAGATATCCTTTATAATAGGTCTTCCCGCTATCTTGGAGATAAGCTTTAAGAGCATTTTCTCCAGCTTTTCGGAATACTTCCACATCAGGACGAACACAACAACAAAGAAGATCAGTATACCAAGCCAGATGGCGATTCCCCAGCCGCTGAAAGGTATTGCTTTGAGATAATCTACCACAAATACCGTACATGCGACGTTCAAAGGCCTGGAGATAAGCTGGACGATAATAAAACCCGGGTATGACATTGTGGTAAGTCCCGCAAGCATGCAGAGCATATCGTCGGGAAAAATGGGGAATATGAACATGTAAATGAGCATAGCCTTGTCTTTGCCCTTTACAAAGTTGTTGTACTTTATGAGCATTTCTTCCCCTATTACCCATTTGACCAGCTTGACGCCGAATACCCTGCCCATGAAAAACGCGAGCAGCGAGCCGAGCCATAAGCCTATGCAGCTGAGGAGTAACGCCTCGCCCGGACTGTAAAGCGCCGCACCTGTAGCCGTCACTATGGTTGAAGGAATGGGAATAAAGGTGACTTGCAAAAATTGTATCAGGATGAATATGAGCTTGCCGCTGACGCCGAAGCCGTTAATTATGGCGACAAGTTCTTCGGTAGAGTCGATTTCGTTGAAAATCCCGCTACGTATGACAAGTGTTGCGGCAATAAGGATTATCATCCCGAAATAGGAAAAGATGATTGCGATCTTATACAGCTTTTCTTTTTTGAGGAGAATTCCGAGCAGGAAGAAGGCAATGACGAGAAGAGCGCCGCAAATGAGCGCGATTTTTACACCTGTCGTGTATGTGCCAAGACACAACGCCACCGTGATAATAAGCGCCAGCGTCGTAATGCCTGCAACTATTGTCTTCTTAATTGTTACCTTGTCCTTCATTATCCTTAATTTTGAGAATTTCTTTACGCGCGATTTCGTCGCAACGGTTGTTGTACTCGTTGTCGCTGTGTCCTTTAACTTTTACAAAGCTCACCCTATGCTTATTTAATTCTATTAACAGCGCTTTCCATAAATCCACGTTTTTTACGGGGTCGTTGCTTGCGGTGCGCCAGTTTTTTGCCTGCCACAGGTCAATCCAGCCCTTCATGAGCGGCTCAAGCACGTATGCGCTGTCACTGTAGATGGTGACTTCACACTTCTCTTTGAGTTGAAGCAAGCCGCTTATTACGGCAAACAGTTCCATGCGGTTGTTGGTGGTTTCGGGATATCCGCCCGAAATGATTTTTTCCTTGCTTTTATAGACAAGAATTGCCGCCCAGCCGCCTTTACCGGGATTGTTGCTGCAAGCCCCGTCGGTGTATATGTCAACGTGTTTCATAACTTTTCACTCAAGAGCTTTGATTTGGCGCGGCATGCGTCTATTCCTTCCGCGACAATGTCCACAAGCCCTTTTTGTCTGTAAATATCGACTGCCTCGATTGTGGTGCCGCCCTTGCTGCACACGCGGTCAATCATGACATTCAGGTCGTCCGAACTAATCTTAGCAAGTTCTGTGCCGCCGATAAGAGTCGCAACTGCAAGTTTCTTGCTTTCTTCGTAAGTTAGTCCGCCGCGCATTCCGCCTTCTATCATGCCCTGTAAGAACATATAGACATAGGCGGGTCCGCTGCCGCTGACAGACGTTACCGCGTCGAATTTATCTTCGGATATCTCTATTATATCACCGCATGAGGCAAAAAGTCTCAAAAGAAACTCTTTATTTTGCTGGTTTATCTTGTCAAAACACAGCGCGCACACGCCTTTCGCGATTTTGCAGGGCATATTGGGCATTACGCGCAAAATTCCGCAATCGGAACGCAAATTCTTTCTCAAAACTTCGATTTTTACGCCCGCCATTATGGATATAACGATTTTATCGTCAGAAAAGACATTGTTTTCGGTGATTTCTTTATAGTGCTGGGGTTTAACCGAAAAAAGTATCATGTCGCTTTGACTGATTACCTCATTATCGGAAGCGGCAACGTGCGCTGAAGGGTGAATGGACGCACTTTTTTCGCTGTCAATGTCGTAAACAATTATTTCCTCGGGGTGAAGTCCGGTTTTCAGCATCTGGGAAACCAAAGCATTTGCCATGACTCCCGCCCCTATTATTCCTAATCTGTAGCTCATAAAATCTCCTGAATTTGTTGACTTAAACGCATATTTACTATATAATAGTCAATAGCTTTAGGGGAGTGGCTCAACGGTAGAGTAGCGGTCTCCAAAACCGTAGGTTGCGTGTTCGAATCGCGTCTCCCCTGCCAGATATCTCACACGGGATTTTGTGTGGGATATTTTTTTATCAAGAAAGCCACCTTCATCTGTAAAGGTGGCTTTCATTCGGGTCATAAAACCGGTTACTTCTTTAAGTTGAATAAGTCACCTAAAGTTACCGTGGAATTGGAAGAAGTGTACTCTTTGGGTTCGTCGTCTTCCTCATCCCTGTCTTTTCTGGTCCTTCTGGTCTTGGGCTTGTCTTCGGACGACTTTCTGGAGGATTTTGCGGGTTTTTCTTCCTTTTCCTCTTCTTCGATAGCCGCGGGAGCTTCTTCGACAGGCAGCAACTCTTTGATGCTGAGCGTTATCTTGTCGTTGTCATAGCTCATGACCTCAACGGTGACCTCGTCACCCTCTTTGAGCGCCTCGGAAGCCGACTGTATCCAGCCGTGCTTGATCTGACTTACGTGTACAAGACCGTCGATACCCTCTTCGAGTTCTACAAACGCGCCGAAGGATACAACTCTTACCACCTTGCCGTTGACGATGGAGCCGACGGGGTACTTTTCCTGAGCGATTTCTATAGGCCTCTTCTGAAGCTGTTTATATCCGAGCGAAATTTTGTTGTTTTCTCTGTCGGCCGCAAGTACTACGAAATCGTAGGCCTTATTGATTTCGAGGACATCGGCAGGATTTATTCTCTTCTTTGTCCATGAAAGGTCGCTGTTGTGAACAAGGGCGTCCATATACTTTAGGCTGACAAAAGCTCCAAAATCGGTGAAGCGTTTTACTTTGCCGTTGACGATAGCGCCTTCGTAAATCCTGGACCAGAACTCTTCATCCCTGGCGATCTTTTCGGCTTCGAGAATTATTCTCTGGCTGGCGACGATACGCTTTGCGCTGCGGCCGCTCTTTACGTTGCCTTCCTCATCGACTTCTTCCTTGGCGGGAAGAGCTTTGAGGCGGAGTTTCTTGCCGGCATATTCTTCGAGGTTGCTGACATAACCCATACGAATCTGGGAAGCGGGAACAAAAACTGTGTAGGAGCCGAGTTTTCCGAGAAGTCCGCCTTTTACCACCTGGAAGCCGCTCATTGTGAATTCTTCTCCCGCAAGTATCTTTTTGACCTCTTCGTCGGCGACTTTCTGCTCGTCGGATTTCCTCTTGGAAAGGATATTCTTATTCTTATCCTGACCTGTCTTGATAGCTTCAAGTACGTCTCCCGCCTTGTAGTTTGCGGGGTCGTAAGAACCGTCAAGTTCGGCTTCTTCCTTGGGAATAAATCCACAGTCGTTTTTGCCGGTAAGGTCCATAATCGCAACATTAATCCCGGTAGCGTCTGCGGAGATAACTTCCGCATTAACTCTTCTTCCTTCCTTAAGCTGTTTGGGTTGGAACTTAGACTTGCTCATAAGTTCGTCCATAGTTGTGGGTTCTGCCTTTGCAGCTGCCTTTTCGGCGGTTGTGTTTTCCTGTGCCTCGGGCACCGTCGTTGTGACCTCTTCTACAAGAGTGTCCTTGTTCATTTCGCTCATCCTGTTAAAAACCTCCATTGTCAACTCCTTTGGAGTTGATGCGCCGGATAATATACCCAGCTTTGCTGTATTTTTATTTATCTGAATTGAATTGAGTTCAAATTCATTCTGAATCAGTCTGACGTCTTTGCAAAAGCAAGATGCCAGTTCTACTAATTTTGAGCAATTCGAGCTGTTTTTGTCACCTATTACCAAAACGGTATCAGCCTGTTTTGCAATAGTTTCACACTCTTCTTGCCTACGTAAGGTAGTATAGCAAATGCTGTCGAAAAATTCAACTCTTTTTAATCTGTTTGTTGCCGTTTCCGTGATATTTTGCCTTATTTTTGAGTATTCGGAATGGGGAAATGTCGTCTGTACTACGACGAGAAAATCGTCGGATGAGTCGTAATCGATTTCGTCGGCACTTTTTATTGTCTGAAAACGCTCACACCAGCCCGCGGTTCCCCTGACTTCCGCGTGATTTTTGTCGCCAATTATTATGACACAGCCGTCGGGTTTTTCCAGTGAATACTGCTTTACCTTATTGTGGATTTTCTTTACATAAGCACATGCGGCGTCGATTACCTCAACACCCTTGCGGGCATAATCCTCAATAACCTTTTCTCCCGCGCCGTGTGCGCTGATAATGACAATGTCGCCTGCTTTGAGCGTTTGCCCTTCTTTAAGCGCGAAAACATCATTACTTTCAAGACTTTCAATTACTTGTTTGTTGTGAATAAGCCCTGTATTTGTATAGACGGATCCGCCCTTCCTTTTTGCGGCGTCCTCGGCAATAGTGATTGCGCGTTGCACTCCCGAACAGAAGCCGCACTCCCCCAATATTACTTCCATAGATGGCCAATCACCTTTTCCAAACACTCTTCGATGGAAAGTCGGGTCGTGTCGATTACTATCGCGTCTTTGGCAATGGTAAGCGGAGCGAATGCGCGGGTGGAGTCCTGCTCGTCCCTCTTGATAATGTCGGCAAGTATTTCGTCATAAGTGACGCTCTGGCCTTTTTCGGTAAGCTCTTTATAACGTCTTTTTGCCCTCTCCTCGGCTGACGCAGTCATAAAGAATTTGTACGGGGCGTCGGGCAGGACATAACTTCCTATATCCCTGCCATCCAGCACACAGTCGGACGTGGACGCGATTTTCCTCTGAAGTTCTACAAGCTTAAGTCTGACTGCGGGAATTTTTGATATGGTCGACGCCGCCATGCTGATGCGGTTTTCCCTTATATAAGGCGTTACGTCTTCGCCGTTCACAATTACTTTCTGCTCGCCGTTTACGTACTTAATCTCCATTGTGATGTCGTCGAGAATGGGCTTGACCTGCTCCTCATCGGCGGGGTCAATGTTATTTTTCAACGCGTAATATCCCATACCGCGATACATTGCGCCCGTGTCGAGATAGGTTATGCCCAGTTTTTTCGCGAGAAGCTTGGCTATTGTGCTTTTGCCGCTCCCGCTCGGCCCGTCAATGGCTATTGTTCTCATCATATCCTCCGTATTTTTTTGCCCCAAAAATCAGAATTTTTGGGGAACCCCGTATTTTTTTGCCCCGAAAAAGTGCTGATTTTCGGTAGCCTTTATTATTATGTGTTTTCGCTGTCGCTTCCCGCAAGAAAGGCGGTCGCAAAAGCTATTTGCAAGTTAAAGCCGCCTGTTAATGCGTCTACGTCTATTATTTCCCCGGCAAAGTACAAGTTTTCAATGAGCTTGCTCTGCATGTTTTTGGGGTTGATTTCCTTTGTATCAACGCCGCCCGACGTCACTATCGCCCTGTCGATATTGTCTAAACAGTCGATAGTAAAGGTGAGATTTTTGAGAAGTAAAGCGAGATTTGCCCTCTCTTTTGCACATATTACGTTGATTTTCTTGCCGCTGTCAATGCCGCTTAAAGTTATTATAAACGGAATGAGACTGGAAGGCAATAACTCATTTAAACTGTTTTTGAATTGTTTGTTGGCGTTTGCTTCAAAATCGCGCAATATTCTTGCGTCGAGAGTCTTGTCGTCGAGCGCGGGCTTGAGGTCTATGACAAGCTGCAAATTCTCAAGCGCCATACGGTTTATGCGGCTTGATAAGGTCAAAATTATTGGACCGGACACGCCTGTATCGGTAAACAGCATTTCGCCGAACTCCGAAAAAAGCGGTTTTTTGCTGTCCCTGTTAATGACTGTGGCGCGGACATTTTTAAGTGAAAGACCCTCAAGGGAAGGCAAGTCGGCAAGTCTGCGTTTGTTGCCGTTGACGTCAAAGGCAAATCTTGTGTCAAGCGCGGTAAGCGCGGGCTTTGGCGACACTATTGTGTGTCCAACGCTCTTGGCAAGATCGTATCCGTCGCCTGTGCTGCCTGTCTGTGGATAGCTCTTTCCGCCGGTAGCGAGAATTACTTTGTCGCAAGGGTATTTTGCCTTGTCTGTGATAATGGCGTTTATCCTTTTTCCGTTTACTTCCCAGCCCGTTACCCGCTCGGACAAACGAACTTCGACATTGTTATCTTCGAGTGCCCTTTGAAGGGTCTTGATTACATCGCTCGATTTATCGGAAAAGGGGAAAACACGGTTTCCCCTCTCCACTTTCAGTTTCAGATTATGATTTTCGAAAAACTCCATAGTACGGGCGGAGTTAAACTTCTTTATTGCAGAATAAAGAAATTTCGGATTTGAAACGACGTTATCGAAAAACTCGTTGTCGGGAGCGGCATTTGTAAGATTACAACGCCCTTTACCCGTAATATACAGCTTTTTTCCGAGTTTTTCGTTTTTCTCAAGCAGTATAACATCGCTGTATGCGCTTGCGAAAACGCTTGCAAGCATTCCGCTCGCGCCGCCGCCTATGACTACGGTCTTCATCTTATATATGCGAGAATGTCTCCCGTTTCCACTTTGGCGCCTTTGGTTGTGGCGATTTTGACGATACCGTCGGTGCTGGCGGCGATTTCGTTTTCCACCTTCATGGATTCGAGTATGATTATGGGCTGGCCTTTCTTCACCTTGTCTCCGTCTTTTACCGCAAAGCCCGCAACAGTGCCGGGCATAGGAGCGGGAAGCTTGGTGCCTTCGCCCGAAATCCCGGCTTTTTCGGGCTGTTCGGATTTGGGCGCGGGTGCGGGTGCAGGAGCGGCTTCCTTTACTGCGGTAGCGGCAGGCGCGGCGGGTTTTGAATAATCGAGATCCTCGACTTCAACTTCGAAAGACTCGCCATTTAAGGTGATCACAAACTTGCGGGAGTGCTGTTCTCTTCTCTGTTTGAAGAACTTTTCGGAAACCTGCGGGAACATGCAATAGGAAAGCACGTCCTCTTCCTTGGTGTAATACTGCTCCATTTCCTTCTTGTACTTCTCGTACTCGGGCTTGAGAAGGTCGGCGGGACGGCAGGTGATTCTCTCTTCGTTCCCTATGCATTTCTTGACGACATCGGCATCGGGCTCGGCGGGAAGACGGCCGTAATCACCGCGAACCAAGCCTTTGGTCTCCTTGGAAATCATTTTGTACCTTTCGCCCGAAATTACGTTGAGTACCGCTTGCGTGCCCACTATCTGGCTTGTAGGGGTTACGAGGGGCGGATAGCCGAGGTCTTTCCTGACTTTGGGCACTTCCTGAAGCACTTCCTCCAGCTTTTCGCCGGCGCCCTGTTCTTTGAGCTGGCTGATAAGGTTGCTGAGCATACCGCCCGGAACCTGATAAATAAGCGCGTTGATGTCGGTTTTTAACACCTTGTTGCTGAGATATCCTTCTTGCATTAGCCTCTCGGCAACCTGATTGAAATGCTTTGCTATTTCGTTAAGGAGTCTGAGGTCAAGGCCTGTATCGTGTTTTGTACCCTGCAATGTGGCTACTATCGCCTCGGTCGAGGGCTGGCTGGTGCCGTTTGCAAAGCTGCTTATCGCGGTGTCGATGATGTCTCCTCCCGCTTCTATGGCCTTGACATAAACCATGTCGCCCGTACCCGCGGTGTTGTGGGTATGGATGTGGAGCGGCAGATCTACTTCGGCTTTAATCGCCTTTACAAGTTCGTATGCGTCATAGGGCAAAAGCAGATTTGCCATATCCTTTATGCAGATAATATCGGCGCCCATGTCGCGAAGCTGCTTGGCGAGCGCGACGAAATATTCTGTGTTGTGTACGGGGCTTGTCGTATAGGAAAGCGCCGCCTCGCAGATTCCGCCGTATTTCTTGGTGGATTTAATCGCCTGTTCGAGATTGCGGACGTCGTTAAGCGCGTCGAATATCCTTATAATGTCTATGCCGTTTTCTATGGCTTTCTTTACAAAAATGTCGACTACGTCGTCTGCGTAATGTTTATAGCCGAGAAGGTTTTGTCCCCTGAGAAGCATCTGAAGCTTAGTGTTGGGCAATCCCTCTTTGAGTGCGTGTAGTCTGTCCCACGGATCCTCGTTGAGGAAGCGAAGGCAGGTGTCAAACGTAGCCCCGCCCCAGCACTCTACAGAGTGGTATCCTACTTTGTCTATTTTATCCAGCACAGGGAGCATATCCGCGGTCTTCATGCGGGTAGCGGCCTGAGATTGATGCGCGTCTCTTAAGATTGTATCGGTGATTAGTATTTTCTTAGCCATGATTTCTCAACTCCTTATATATATTAGTTTCCGAACATTGAGAGCAAAACGCCCGCGGCGACGGCAGAGCCGATTACGCCGGCGACGTTAGGTCCCATAGCATGCATGAGCAGATAGTTGTTGGGGTCTTCTCTCCTCCCCACTTCCTGCGAAACGCGCGCTGCCATGGGGACGGCGCTGACGCCTGCAGAGCCGATAAGCGGATTGATCTTGCCGCCCGAAATTTTGCACATGAGTTTGCCGAGCAGCACACCGCCTGCGGTGCCGAAGCTGAATGCGATAATGCCGAGAAGTATTATACTGAGCGTGGACGTCGACAGGAATATAGGCGCAAAAGCCTTGGAGCCGACGATTACGCCGAGGAATATCGTAACGATATTGAGAAGTTCGTTCTGCGCCGTGTTGGAAAGTCTCGGCACAACGCCCGATTCTCTTATAAGGTTACCAAGCATGAGCATACCTACAAGCGGAACCGCCGCGGGAAGGAAAATGCCTGTTAGCGCGGTAACTATTATCGGGAAAACAATTTTTTCCTTTTTGCTTACGGGACGGAGCTGCTCCATGCGGATAAGCCTCTCTTTCTTGGTGGTGAGAAGTTTCATAATGGGCGGCTGAATAACGGGAACCAGCGCCATATATGAATACGCCGCAATTGCTATCGCGGGCAAAAGGTCCATATAATTGCCCATATATTGCGTACCTATGGTGGAGTTTGCCATCTTCTGCGTAAGGTATATTGCCGTGGGGCCGTCGGCTCCGCCTATTATGGCGATTGCGCTTGCCGCCTGCTCGTTAAAGCCGAGGAACAGCGCGCCGAAGAACGTAGCGAAAATACCAAGCTGAGCCGCCGCGCCAAGGAACAGGCTTTTGGGATTTGCAATCAACGGTCCGAAGTCGGTCATTGCGCCTATTCCGAGGAAGATTATCGGCGGGAAGATGACCCAATCGACGCCTTTATATATATAGTAGAACAAACCTTTTTCGGCTACGATACCGTTGGACATAATTATTTCGCCCATCGCGCCTATCCTTTCGCCGTAAGCGGCGACGGCTTCCTGCAATAGCCGCAGGCTTTCGTTCAGCGATTCGGGGGTGACGTTGTTGTATACTACGTTAAAGGTTTCGCAAAGCTGCTGCAATGTTCCAGACGCGATTACGGCGTTTGTGCCGCTGTCGGTAAACGTGTAACCCGAAATTCCGTACAGTATCGCATACGCCCCGGGAATGTTGATAAGAAACATGCCAAAAGCTATAGAAAGAAGAAGATTTGGTTCGAATTTCTTAACTATAGCGAGGTATACGAGCAGGCACGCGATCAGCAGCATCAAAAACAAACCCCATATACCCATTTTATATCCGTTCATTACGTAATAATCGGGTACGGGGCTTGCGATACCTGTGGTTTGCCAGAGATTTTTAAACGCTTCGCCGAGCGAAACGGAAATAATTGACGTAAGCATCAGGCGTCCTCCTTAGCGACTTTTTTCACCGAAATGACTTTGTAGCGCGTGTGCGGAACGTCGTCGGCTTTTGCGAGATATTCCTTTACGGCGGCGTTAATCGCTTCTTCTTTTGCAGAATTGATTTTCTCTTCAACTACTATGTTTTCAGCAACCGAGTCCGAAGAGGGTTCGGTCACATCGTCGATTTTCTTTGCGGAGTTCTTTTTACTGAAGATTTTTTTGAAGTCCACACGGTTGATAAGATAGTTTACCAGATATATTATCCCGATCAGCACGGCAAGAACAACGAAAGTTATTATCATGCCGATTAAAAATGTGACGCTTCCCGTGGATAATTTCTGAAGTGGTGTCAGGGCAAGCAGCATATCAGTATTTAACCTCCCTCAAAACGGTAAAAATGCGGACACCCCAAAGTATCCGCATTCTATTATATATTTATTATTTTGTAAATGCAATTATTAAATCAATTTAAATTAATAATTTAACAACATCGCAATTTCCTTATCCGTAAGGTAGCGGTAAGCCCCTCTCGAAAGCCCTCCGAGGCGCAAGTCGCCTATCATTGTGCGCTTCAGGAAAACGACCTCTTTTCCTATGGACTCGAACATGCGGTGAATCTCCCTGTTCTTGCCCTCGAATATCGTCACTTCGAGACGCGTTGTGACCTCAGTCGCTTCAATGACCTTTATTTTGCTTCGCTTGAGCTTATATCCGTCGAGGATTATGCCGTTTCTTAATTTCGCAAGATCGCCGTCTTCAGCTTTTCCCGTAATCTTTACAGAATAAGTTTTGGGAATCTCGTTGACGGGCTGGGTCAGCTTATTGGCAAGCTCTCCGTCGTTGGTGAGGAGCAAAAGTCCTTCAGTGTCATAGTCGAGGCGTCCGACGGGGAAAATTTTCTGACCCTCAAAGTCCTTGAGGTAGTCCATAACGGTCTTTCTGCCCATTTCGTCCTTCAGCGTGCATACGCAACCCTTTGGCTTGTGAAACATGACATAGATTTTGCGCGTAACAGGCTCTATTCTCTTGCCATGCACTACGACGGTGTCGTTGTCTTCGTTTATCTCGGTGGCAAGCTCGGTGACAACCTTGCCGTTAACCTTGACTTTGCCTTCTTTGATAAAAACTTCTGCCGCGCGCCTGGAACACATTCCGCTCGACGCTATATACTTATTTATTCTCACGTAAACCTCGCTGAATTTTTCCTTATTTTACCTTTTTTCGCGTAGAAAAGCAAGCTATTTTACAGTGACTGAATAATTGTCAAACGCGTAATCAAGCAGCGCGACGCTCTCGTTCCACATATCGGGACGGTTTAACACCACGCTTACCATGGTGACGCCGTCTCGGGTAGCACTTGAGACAAGGCATCTGCCCGCCTTTTTGGTAAAGCCCGTCTTGATGCCGTTACCGCCCTCGTAAAGGTGGAGCATTTTGTTTTTGTTTTTAAAATATCTTGTATTCTCGCCCTTTCCTACGCTGATAAAGTTTGTGCTGACGATTTTACGGAATTCCGCATATTTCATCGCCTCGCACGCGATAACGGCAAGGTCGTAGGCCGTCGTGTAGTGATTGTCGTCATGAAGACCGCTGGGGTTTGTAAAATGGGAATCAGTCAATTTCATAGCCTGGGCGCGGATATTCATAATCTCGGCAAAGTTTTCCACGCTTCCCGCGACGTGTATTGCCAGCGCGCAAGCGGCGTCGTTTCCGCTCCGAAGCATAAGTCCATAAAGGAGTTCTCCGACGGACAGCTCCTCGCCCTCTTTTAAATAGATAGAGCTTCCCTCGATCCCCACAGCTTGTTTTGGAATTTTGACTTTCTCGTCGAGCTTGCAGTTTTCAATGACAATAAGCGCGGTCATGACCTTTGTCGTGCTCGCCATGGGAAGTCTGAGATGCTCGTTATATCCTTTATAGACTGTTCTTTTCTTGGCATCTATGACGATATAGCCGCTCCTGTCGGCGGCATACGACTTGTTTTCTCTGGGTATTATTAAGAAGCTAAGTGAAATAATAAGAAGTAAAATCAGCGCAAAAGCCAGTTTTTTGCGAGATTTATGAGATTTGTCCATTTATCAAGCTCTCCTCCTTCCACGGGTATGAACCTTACTCTTTGGTTTTCGATGACCAGAAAACCGACAGGATTTACCGTTGCGCCCCCGCCCAAGCTTCCGAGAGGCATTCCTTCCAAAGTTTTGGCGTATTTCGGCTCCAGTTCTGCCGTGGCGGTAACAAAGCCTATCGTCATTTTGGTGATGGGCACAACAACGGTATCGTTGTTGTATATCGGTTTTCCGATTATCATATCGGAATCAAGAACATTTTTTATTCCCTTAAGTGTTTCGGTAAGAATTTCATCAACTTTCATTTTGCTTATTCCTCTTGGTTATCTTTATTATCTTAAAAAACGAGGAAAATATTATGAAGAGGTTGAGCTTAAATTGGGCTTTCAACTGAATGCTTGGCAGATTGTCCACGCTCTCTGTGGACACAAAATCAAAGTCGGATAAACTGCCGTACGCCCTCATCATCTGCACAAACTGCGCCAGGACAGCCAGACCGATATTGTATCCCGTGAGGCTGAACTTGGAGACATTATTGCATATGATTTTCAGTTCGGGAATCTGAATAAGTCTGAAAATTTCGGTCCCTTTGGGCGGTTTTACTGTGAGTTTTAACCCTTTTTTGTGCTTATTCGACTTTTTTGCATCTGCCTTCTCTTTTAATTTAAACGGAAATACGTCAAACAGTCCGTTTACGTTAATCATAGCGTAGACGGGTTTTTCCTTGCCGCCCAAAAATACTTTTGCTTTGACGCTAAGCGGAAGACAAAACATCGATATGAAAAGAAGATAGAAAATATAAAATGCAACCATAATAATTATCCCCAAAAAAACATTTTTCGGGGATCCCGTTAGATACCCCAAAAAAAACATTTTTCGGGGACCCCGTTAGATACCCCAAAAATAACATTTTTCGGGGACCCCGTTATAGTATTTTTATAAAATTGGGAAATATCAAAATTATTATTCGATTACGACAATGTCTTCGTCTTTGAGAAAGTCGGGCTTATCGTCGGTAATTTCCTCGAAAAACGCCTCTTCTTCGGCATTTGCTTTCTCTTCATCCTTGAGGAAGTCGGCTTCGTCGCGGTATAGGCTCAAGGTATTCTTGTAATACTTGTCGGAATTCTTAACCTCGTTTAGGAGTTTGTCGTAGTCGGGCAAGTCGCTCAAGGACTTAAGTCCGAACTTCTTCAAAAATTCTTCCGTTGTGCCAAATAAGGCGGGACGCCCGGGACTTGTTTCGCGTCTTCCGATGACTTCTATAAGGTTTAGGCGAAGCAACACGCTTATTGCGTAATCGCAACTTACGCCATCTCTTACTTCTTCGATCTCAAGACGGGTTATGGGCTGACGGTAAGCAATAATCGATAGGGTCTGAAGCAAGGTCTTTGACAGTTCTTTTTCCTTAATGGGCTGAAGAATGGCTGCAAGTCTGTCGCCGTATCTCGGATTGGTCTGAAACTGCAATTTGTCATTGAACTCTATGATAATAATGCCCTTTTCGCCCGAATACTCGGCTTTAAGTTCGGAAAGTGCCGTTTTTAACTCGCGCTTGGTGTATTCGTCTCCGAAATGGTCCTTTATTTCCTTATAAGAAATTCCTTTTCCGGCGGCAAAAAGCAATGCTTCAAGCGTATTCTTTAACATCTTTCAAAAGCTCCTCGTTCAGCTCAAGATCTTCATAAGTATCTTCGGTGTTATGCTCAAGGTAAATGTTTCCCGTAGCCTCGTCCTGTGACGCCTTGGCTATTTGCATTTTTATAAGTTCAAGCAATGCCAGGAAGGTATTAATGACCTCAAGGCGGGTATACCCGTCCTCAAAAAGGTCGAAAAATGCGACTTTCTTCTCCGTCCTGATGCGCGAAGCGGCGCCTTTTACTATCTCAGAGACGCTGATCATCTCTTTGGCGATTAGTTTTGGCTGACTTGCGTCGGAGGCAAATTCTGCCTTTTCGAGCACGGTTTTAAATGCGTCAATGAGTTTTCCCAGTTCAAAGTCCTTAATGACCAGTTTATAGTCGTCCTCTTCGTACATGGGCGGAGCGTAAAACAGATTATTTTGTTCGAGCGGTTTCAGTTTGTCAGGCATCTCGAGCAGCATAGCCTTTTCGATATCGCTGATAAGCTGCCTTTCGGTAAGTTCCAGTTCGCTCTCCTCATCTCCGTTGTCGAGATAGTCGGGAAGCAGCTTGCTTGCCTTTATCTCAATGAGCGTGGCAGCAAGGGTTATGTACTCGGCTACGTACTCGTAGTCAAGCTCCTTCATATTCTGAACATAAGCTAAATACTGGTGGGTGATGTCGCTTATAAAGATTTCCATTACGTTAATCTGCGACTCTTTGACCATCTGCACAAGCAGGTCAAGCGGACCGTCAAAGCATTGGTTTTCCAGATGGAATTTTACGTCTTCAATTGTGCTGTTTATGTACTTTGCCATTAAATCACCAGCTGAATCAACAGATTTATAAGGTAATTGCCCCAATAAAAGATATTGAGGTAATCGAGGTTGGCGTAGCTGAACGTCCTGCTGATAAGCACCAGTCCCACTATGACGAAATTTCCGTATCTGTACATGAACCGCGAATAAGGATTGCCGGGCTTTAAGAACAAATCAAGCGCCTTGAAACCGTCCAGCGGATACAGCGGCAACATGTTGAAAAACGCGAGTAAAAAGTTTATTTTCACAAAAAACAGTAAGAAATAATATAAAAACAGGCGCAGTACATACCCTGTCATTGTCCCTGATATATTAATTATCAAAAGGGGTTTCAAGAGGAAGACAAGGAGTAGACCGAGTCCGCAAAGTATGAGGTTTGTGGTAATGCCCGCAATGGATACGAGAAAAACACCTAACTTGTAGTTTTTGAAATTTCTCGAGTCTATGGGGACGGGTTTTGCCCAGCCGAAGCCCACAATGAACAGCATCAAAATACCGATAAGGTCAAAGTGCGCTACGGGATTAAGAGTAAGCCTGCCCGCAAACTTCGCGGTAGGGTCGCCGCACTTCAATGCGACAAAGCCGTGGGAAACTTCATGCATAACTATGCTTATTGCAGCCGCAATCAGCATAGCCAATACGCATATAATTATTTCTCCGACATTTGCGCCGCTCTTAAGCAAACTGAATAAAAACATGTACCCTCAATTATTGAATATCATAACAAAATAAGTTTGTAAAGTCAATGCAAAACAACCTTACCTTCATTTTATTACAATATGTAAAAAGGGAAAAATCAATTGATTTTTCCCCTCTCATAAAATTGGGGCGGATATTATCTGAAGAACCAGTTACGCAAAACTTTTTCTATATTGTCAAGATAGCTGCGCTTTTTGATGTCGTTTTTGGAGTATATGAGTCCCGAGCATACCGATTTGCCTTCGGAATTCAGTACAGAAATGGTGCCGAGGTCGGTGCTGGCCTGTATGGGAGCTACGAGATTGTCCTTAATATCAATGTTAATGGTGTACTGGGCATCGGCGCCTTTCCTTGTGAAGAACTTGAGATCCCTGTCGACGTAAAGTTCGAGAGGTTGGTCTTTCGCTTTGGATACATTCATGTCGCAGTGGATAGCGTCGCCCTTTCTCACAAGAACTTTGGTCTCGTAGTTTGCGAAAGTATAATTGAACATATCGGTTATTTCACGGAAGCGGGTTTTGCTGTCGGGCGAGCCGAGAACGGTCGCGATCACGCGGGTGTCGCCCGACTTTGCGCTTGCCGATAAACAGTACATCGCTTCATTTGTAAAGCCCGTCTTTCCTCCATCACAATACTTGTAGAACCTGATAAGCTTGTTTGTGTTTACAAGCTGAGTCACTCTGCCGTCGGGGTGCGTGTAGTCCTCCATCCATATCTTTGAATATTCAAAGTATTTATCGTGAGTAAGAAGTTTTCTGGTCATAATGGTAACGTCTTTTGCGGTGGAATACTGCTCGCCCGACTCGGGAAGACCGGTCGCGTTGCAAAAACGTGTGTTCTCCATGCCGATTTCGCGGGCATAAGAGTTCATTTTGCCGACAAACGCGTCAATATCGCCGCTTATCGCTTCTCCCAAGGCGACTGCCGCGTCATTTGCGCTGCAAACTGTGACGCCTTTAATAAGGTCGCTTACGGAGTATGTGTCCCCTGCTTCAAGGAACATCTGTGAGCCGCCCATACCGCTGGCATATTGGCTAATCGTTATGGGGGTATCGTAAGCAAGTTTCCCTTCGTCAATAGCCTCATAGGTAAGAAGCAAGGTCATAATCTTTACCATGCTGGCGATGGGGTAACGCTTGTCGCTGTTATTTTCCATTATTACGGTATTAGTGTCAAAATCGACCACATAACACGATCTCGATTGAAATTTTACGGGAACTTCAGTCGCGGCAGCGGCACAAATATTGAGCGCGGGCACCGCGAAAACAGAACTTATGACAACAAACAGTGTCATTATCAACAAAAATTTCTTCATATCTTGCTGTTCTCCTCTTTTGACAGTATGTATTTATCGGAAAGAAACAATTCAGAAAATAAGACTAAAAATAATGAGAAACACCCCCGTCCAGACAAACGTAATAATAAGAACGGGCAAAACGATACTAAGAAACATCTTTTTTACTGCGCCCCAGTTGCAGGAATATGGCACAATAAGCTTTTTGCAGCAGGTAAACAGCAGGCTTTGAATGGATATAAAGAATTTCGCGTAGTACCACATAATGACGAGAATGAGTGGCAGCCACAATAAAAACAGCAGTACAAAACCCGCAAAGCCGTTTAGCGCGCACCCGGAGAAAGCGTAGACAAAATAATATTTCGAATAGATAATTACGGCGAGGAAATTCAGATAGAATACATAAAAGTTGAAGCTTAGCAGGAAACAGACAACAAACAGAAGGGTCGTGAAGCCCAATAGCTTCAGATAAAACATAAGGACATCGAATTCGCCGCACTGAATGCCCGAAACAATGAGCTTTTGAACGTAATTATTGGGCAGATCGTCGAGATTTGGTATTGCGGCAATTAGTCCGATTACCATACAGGCGATAATACCGATATAGATATACCGGTATTGACGGAATGCGCTTTTTAGATCGCATATCTTATTTCGTAACTGGCATTTTAATTGCGTAAGCACATTTTAATATATGGCTTATTTTGTCGCAATATGTTACCTTTGATTTATCATCCAGTCTATATATACGCCATAACCCATAGTGGGATCGCTGATAAATACGTGGGTTACCGCGCCGATTATACAGCCGTTCTGAATTATGGGAGAGCCGCTCATACCCTGAAGTATTCCGCCCGTTTTTTCGAGCAAGGCTTTGTCGGTTATCCTTATTACAAGCCCTTTATCGGCTATGCTCTCCTGCTTTTGCGCCTTGACTATTTCGATGTCATAGAATTGCGGAAGTCCGTTTTCAATAGTGGTATATATCTGCGCTTTGCCCGTCTTTACACTGTTTCGATGACCTATATTATAGTGGAGACGGCCGTTCTTTTCCTCAGCGTTTATCTTGCCGAACAAGCCTGTAAGGCAGTTTTTCTGAATGGAGCCTATGCTCAGATTGTCGTAGACTATTTTTCCCTTAAGTTCTCCGGCCTTGCCCTGTTCGCCTCTTATATAGCCTTCTATCATGCAGTTGTATATTCTACCCGTCTGGTATATGTCGGAATAGTTGAATTCGTCGGTAATCATGTGTCCCAACGCGCCGTAACAGTTGTCTTTGGTGATATAAGTAAGAGTGCCGATGCCCGAAAGGTCCCCTTTTACCTGCATTCCTATCTTTCGTGCGTTCTGAGTAAGGTCGTAAGCGGGATTAACCTTGACTGATAAAGACTGTCCTCCGCGGTTTATTTCAAGGATTACTTCGCCTGACGAATTTGCGATAATTTCATTGAGTTGAAAAACATCGAGCATTGCCTGTCCGTTTGCCTTTGTCACAATGTCGCCGCGCTGTACTCCCGCCTGGAGAGCAGGCGAATACGCGCCTTTATCGGTGATTATGCTTACAAACTGAGTAACGACCAAGGCATTACCTTTGGCAATTATTCCTATCGGCGTGCCGCCGATGTATACTCCTTCGCTAGCCGCGTAGGCACAAGGCGCGTCAAACGTGAATAAAAGTCCTGAGGACAGGCACGTTAGGCATATTAAGACAATCATGCTGAATCTTAAAAACTTTTTCATAAACTCTCCCGATTTTACTGTTAGTGTGATAGCGGGAGACTTAAAATATGAATCTTAAAATGGAATTAGGATTGGTATAATATTACAAAATACGGGTTAAATTAAAATAAATTATTCTAAATTAGGTTACTTTGTGTAACTTATAGGCTTTTGCCCACTCCTTTAGCTCCTTGGCGCTTTTAAGACCCGAGGGGCTGTTCTCTACCGCGCCCGAAAGCCTCATAAGCTCTATATAGACTTCGTCACCTTCAAGCTCTTTTACAAAAGTAAGGGTCTTTTCGTCGACGACTCTCTTTTCTATAAGGTAATTGACGTCGGCCATGGAAGCAAGCTGCGGCAAGTGAGTTATGGCAATAACCTGCCGTTTTTCTGCGATGTCGTTGAGCTTCATTGCGACAACTTTTGCGATCGCGCCGGATATGCCCGTGTCGATTTCGTCGAATATAAGCGTGTCGATTTCGTCAATTTCGGCGATTACGTTTTTAAGCGCAAGCATAAAACGGCTCATTTCGCCGCCGCTGGCAATCTTAGCAAGAGGTTTTAACGGCTCTCCGAGGTTTGGCGACAGCATAAACTCCACGTAGTTTGCGCCGTATTCGTTCATATCGGATAAAATGTCCTCGGCAAGCTCCACTTTAACCTCAAATACCGAGTTTTTCATGCCGAGTTCGCGAAGATTTGCACAAATGGCTTTGCTGAACTCTTTTGCGGAATTATCGCGCTCAGCATGCAGTTTTTGGGCAAGATTGATAAGTTTTTTCTCAAGGTCTATCTTTGCATCCTCGAGTTTTGCTATCTCGCTTTCGGCATTTAACAGTACATCAAGCTCCTCTTTTGCCTTTTCGCAGAACTCGTTTATCTCGTCAAGGGTTTTGCCGTATTTACGTTTTAAGGATTTAATTTCATTTATGCGCTGTTCGACAAAATTTATGTCAATATTAGCACTGTCGGAGTCTTCCAACCTGCCCCTTACGGTATCGGCGATGTCGTCAAGCTCAATAATTACGCTGTCAAGACGTGAAATCACAGGCTCAATGTTCCTGTCATAACGTTCGACTTCGGAAAGTTCTTTATACGCGTACTTAAGAGATTGAAGCCCGCCCATATTCTCGTACCCTTCCAGACTCTGCAGAGCGGACGATAAACTTGAGTAAATCTTCTGGGCGTTGTAAAACTTGTTGCGCTCGTTTGTCAGTTCTTCTTCCTCGTTTTCTTTGAGGTTTACCTTTTCGATTTCGTTGACTTGGTATGTAAGTAGGTCGATTTTTCGCTCTCTTTCGGCTTGTGTCGAGAAATCGGCTATTTTTGACAAAATATCTCTATATTGAGCCAATAGCTTGGCAAACTGTTCTTTATCTTGCGTTAATTTGGAATTATAATTATCCAAAAGGCGTATATGATTGCTGACTTTCAGTAATGATTGGTGTTCATTTTGGGAGTGAATATCGACAAGCAAAGCAACTATATTGCGGAGCGTCTGCAATGTGACTATATGTCCGTTTACCCTGCACTCGCTTCTGTCGCTGGTCATAAGTCGGGTAACGATGAGCACATCGTCGGAGTAGTCGATGCCGTATTCGTCAAGGGTCTTTGTAAGGCTCGCGCGGTTTTTAATGCCGTCGAAAACTACCTCCACTCTCGCCGTCGTCTCGCCGAACCTTATTAGGCTGCGGTCGGCCCTGTCGCCGAGGACGAAGTTTATGGAGTCGATTATTATCGATTTTCCCGCGCCTGTTTCGCCGCTCAGGACATTGAGTCCTTTTTTGAGGTCAAGCGTAAGCTCACGTATCAGTGCGATGTTCTTAATATTGATATGGCTTATCAATGTCTTAGGTACTCCTTGAGCTTATTGTAAATAACGTCGACGTCTTCTATCGTCTTGGCAATAATGAGAAATGTGTCGTCGCCCGCAAGCGTGCCTACAATATGGGGCAAGCCGAGTTTGTCAAGGAAAACGCAAGCGGTATTTGCCGTGCCCGGGTATGTCTTGCAGACAATGATGTTCATTGCCGTTTCCATGCTTATTACGCTCTCGGAAAAGAGATTGGCAAGTTTTGTAAGCCCCTGATTAACGGGCGGAAGCGCGTATTTGTATTTTTTATGCTCTCCGCGAACCTTAATTAAGCCAAGTTCCTTTATGTCGCGGCTTACAGTGGCCTGCGTCACGTTGCAGCCCGCACTATTGAGGCTTTCGACCAGCTGTTCCTGCGTGTCGATCTCCTTTTCGGCTATGATTCGTAATATTTTGCTGTGTCTTTCTTCTCTGATTGACATAAATTACTCCGTTATCTTGACTTTTTTCTGCAATTTCTTGTAGAAACTGCCTTCGTCGAACCTTATAAAGCGCGCGAAGATGTCGGATTTTGATATTATTACCTTGCCGCCTGCAGTCAGTTCTAAATTCTCTTCACCGTCAATGCTTATTTTGGCGGGACGGTTGTTTTTGACCGCGACTTCGATGATAGAGTCGTCGGAGACGATAAGCGGGCGGGAGTTAAGCGTATAGGCGTTTACGGGCGTTATCAGAATGCACCTGACGTCGGGCGTGACAATCGAGCCGCCGCAGGACAATGAATACGCTGTTGAGCCTGTGGGCGTAGCCACAATAAGCGCGTCGCTGCGCAGTTTTTCGGTATGGAAATTGTTGATACTGTATTCAAAGTCCATTAAGGACAAGTCGGAGCCGCGGGAGATTACGCACTCGTTAAGGGCGTCGATATTCATGTCCCCCACTTCGATATTTAATAATGTGCGGTTTTCCAGCTTATAATCACCGCTCAAAATCTGGTCAATGCAGCAGTCGAGACAGGTATTTTCGCTCTCGGTCAAAAATCCCACTCTCCCCACGTTTACCGCAAAAACGGGAGTGTCATGGCGCGCGCAGATCTTGGCGAAGTGCAAAACAGTGCCGTCTCCCCCGAAAATTACCATAACATCACTTGTTTTCGCGAGTTCGTCGTCGGGAAGATATGCGCAAGCGTAGGCGGTCTTTGCGAGTTCTTTGCTGAAAGCAAATTCAATATTGCGTTCTTCAAGATAACGCGCCAGAGTTATCGCCGACCTGCCGTCAATGTCTCTTGAGAGATTGGAATAAATGCCGAATTTCATTTTGCCCTCATTTATGCATAAAAATGACATTATGCATCGCTATATGTACTAATTATACATTACGGGCAAAGTTTATGCAATAGTTTCAGGGCTTGCGCACGTAAATAAGGTATTCTTGGTTTTTGTCTTCAAAGGGATGGGGCGCGGGGATTGTGCTGACGTTGACTGTGCCGCAACCGATGGCAAGAGACACGATCTTCTTTACCGCTTTTTCGCGCGTTTTTTCGTCTTTTACGATGCCTGACTTGGTTAAATCTTTGGGCGTGACTTCAAACTGGGGCTTAATAAGCGCGACTATTTCGCCGCCGCTTTTTACCACTTCATAAACCGGCGGAAAAACAAGCTCGAGGGAGATAAAGGATACGTCTATCACCGCAAAATCAATTTCGTGGGTGAAGTCGTCTTTTGTTATGAATCGGGCGTTGGTCCTGTCTTTCAC
This sequence comes from Clostridia bacterium, assembly GCA_035381305.1. Taxonomy (GTDB): domain Bacteria; phylum Bacillota; class Clostridia; order Christensenellales; family DTU072; genus CAG-1782. Next base: position 9,092 of record DAOSYK010000002.1, on the reverse strand, counting down.
GATGACGCTCTCGTTTGCCCTCAAATAATCGGGCAAGGCGCATTCTCCTACGTCCAGCGCGTAAACAAGTTTTGCGCCGCGCCTTAATAATATTTCGGTAAAACCCCCGTTGCTTGCGCCGACATCGAGACAGACTTTGTCTATAGCGGAGATTTCCCACTTTTCAAATGCCTCATTTAGCTTAATACCGCCTAAGGACGCGGGATAATTCTCTATCAAAGTTACTTTGTCCCACTCTTTAATGTCCATAGCCGGTTTTTCGGCAGTTTTGCCGTTTACGGCGATTTTGCCGAGTTTAATAAGGTTTGCCGCGCGGTTTCGACTGTCGGTGAAATTAAAAAAAACGAGGTATTGGTCAAGACGCATATTATTTGCTCTTGGGGCGGTAAAAAACGCCTAAGATTTTGCTTGTGAACATGACGATTTCTTTGGATTTCTTTATGGCAAAGGACTTGCAGAACGCCTTTCCGCCAACTGTTACGGCGGCTATTATACTGCTCATCAGTATACTGTAGATGTACATATCAGGGTTATCAACGGCAAGTTTAATAATAATAGCCGCTGCCGCGCTACCGCTTATTATGCCGCACATGTCGCCAATTACGTCGCCGCAGATATTGCTGACTTTTTCGGCGTTTTGTACAAGTTTTACCGCGACTTTTGCCCCTTTTACCTTTCTGGACGCCATACTGAGCAAGGGCGCGACGTCGCATGACGTTACCGCGACTGCAACGGCGTCAAAAATAATGCTCACAACAATAAGCAGCGCCAAGACTACAAAAGATACTATTATGTGGGAACGACCCGAAGTAATTTCGGTAAGAAAACTCACGATTATCGCGAGTATCAAGGTGATAAATGTAATTTTAATGGTCCACAGGGTAGCTTTGCTGATTCTTTTTCGGGGTTTTTTGGGCACATCGTGCGCCTTACTCTCCCCGTTTTCCTGCTTTTCTATGCTCATATATCCTCAAAACTGAATTTTTGTCGGTAAATGGTGGCGCGGTCTAAGTAAACCTTGCGTCATAGGTTCGGTAGGATTTCCCCTCGGGCAACGCGCCGTCGCCGTACGCGCAGTTTCCTTTTAATACCCGAGCGACCGAATTGCTTGCGGTCGAACCGAATCGCCACTGAGATCGCACTATAATCCTTAGGCCATAGTCTAGAAGATTTCCTTGACAGATTTGATATACTTTATCCTCTTTTGCAGTTGAGGTTTCAACAGGCAATAAATCGGTTCCGTCGGCCGGACGGCTACGATTCTGATCCGGTATCCACCTTTCCCGCTCAAGGCAAGCTACACTGCACACAGCTTTTATTACCGCGATGCAGGTTCAATCCTGTACGGTTGAAGATTGAGTACTCCAGCCTATACAGGTCTCCACGATAGTTGGGTCGGCTCCCGCATGCCATTGCAGGACGCCCAAAAATCTTAACTTCCAGCACCAACCCTGGTTTGGGCAACCAAAGCCGGCACAAGAAACTTCATCGATATGCTCTTCGGCGGTCTTTTACCCCCGCCCTCGGTATATCGCACCTGACTAGAATACTATGCCACCATTACAATATGTATATTATCATAATAATGTAAAAATATCAAATCTTTTGGTCAGGTTGTACGTTTTGTAAGGAAATTACAAAATTCGGCGAGTTTTTCGGCTCGTGTTCCGAATTGTGAAAGGGTTTCAAGCGCGTCACGCTTCAATTGTTCAACTCTTCTTAGCATATAATCTTTACCCGCTAACGTCGCGAAAGACAATTTGTCCTTGCCTAAGTCAAGAAGGTCGTCGACAAACTGGAAGATTAGACCAAGTTTGTCGCCATAGGTTTTTAAAGCTTCAAATTCGTCCATATCGGCACGAATGAGCGCGGGGCACATAACGGCTGCCGAGATAAGCGCGCCCGTCTTTTTGGAGCAGATTTCTTCATATAATGATAGATCGACAACGAGATCGGAAAATTCCAGCGCCTGCCCGCCTATCATACCCTCGCCGCCTGCTTTGAAAGCGATGAAACGGCAGGATTTCAAAATTGGGGGGTCTTTAATTGCGGCATCAAAGAGATTTTCAAATGCGGCGTTAAGAAGAGCGTCGCCCGCGAGAATCGCCAGCGCCTCGCCATACTCCTTGTGGCAGGTGGGCTGACCGCGGCGAAAGTCGTCATTGTCCATACCCGGAAGGTCGTCGTGAACGAGGCTATATGAATGGATAAGCTCGAGGCTTACCGCCTGATTGATAACTTTTTCGCGCGGTAAACCGAGAAAATCGGCCGTAAGGAGCATAAGATAAGGTCTTATGCGCTTGCCGCCCGAAAAGACGGCGTACTCCATGGCTTTGTAGAGTTTTCGCGGGTATTTTCCTTTAAGTTTGTCGAAAAAGGCTCGTAAATTCTGCTCAATATAGCTTATAATTTCGTTATTCATCGTCTTCGTCGGTTATTTCAAGCTCTTTGAGCTGCTTGTCAAGGACTTCCATTTTGCCTTTGAAATTGTTGAGTTCTTCCAGACTTGCTCTTGCAAGCTCCACGCCCATAGCGTACAGCTTGAGGCTCTCGTCCAGCGACAGCTTTTCGTCGCTCAGTTTCTGCAAAATGCCTTCCAGCTCTTTAATGTTTTTTTCGTAATTCATTTTTTCATCTCCTTGGCGGTGATTGTTGCCGTCGCTTTGCCGTCTATGCCCAAAATATCCACTGTATCGCCCGTTTCGAGCTCTCCTATGCTGTTAACAGCCCAATTGTCCTTAATCAGCTTGAAATACCCTTTATCGAGCTGTTTTAAGGGGCTTAAACTTTCCAACTTGTCGAAATAGGCCTTAAGTTTCTGCTCCTTGCGCTCGGTGGAGTGGCGGGCGTTGGTTCTGATAAGGGAAATGAGGTTAAGCACGGCCCAGTACTGCTTGTTGTATAATAGGGATGCCCTGTTTTTGAGTTCTTCTCCCGCGTCCTGTACGCTCTCGAGGGCGTCCTCATATTTTTCGGTAACCTTATCGGCGATGTTTTCTATAAGCTCGTATATGCCGTTTTTGACAAGTTCGGTGTCAAATCCCATTATTTCCGCCGCGGCGGTTGGGGTGATTGCGCGCCTGTCGGCGACAAAGTCGCAAAGCGTATAATCTGTTTCGTGTCCGATTGCCGAAACAAGTGGCGTTTTCATTTTGAAAATCGTCCTTGCTATGCGCTCATCGTTAAAGGAATAAAGGTCTTCAAACGAGCCGCCGCCGCGGGCAAGGACAATCACGTCAAAGCCGTAGTCGTCGGCGTTAACGAGCGCGGTCACCACGTCGTCCACGCAGGATTCGCCCTGGACGCGGACATCGATGACGGTAAGGTCGATAATTTTGTTTTTCTTTCTGACTGTTGTGAAAAAGTCCTGAAATGCCGCGCCTTTTACGCTTGTGATTATCGCGACGCGGCTGGGTCTTAACGGAATGGTCTTTTTATACTCCTCGCGGAAAAGCCCTTCTTCTTCCAGACGTTTTTTGAGTTCTTCAAGCCTTGCGTGAAGTTCGCCCTTGCCGTAAGGGATAATCTGATATGCATTTACCGAAAGGGTGCCGCCCTTGATAAAGTAGTCGACACGTCCCCTTACCAGCACCTGTTCCCCGTTTTTGGGGATATACGCGCCGCGGCAGTTGAAAAAGCAGATCTTAACCTGGGCTTTATCGTCCTTCAAAGTAAAATAGCAATGTCCTCCCACAACAGAACATCCCGATACTTCGCCAAGTACCGGGACATTGTGCAGCAGTTCTTCTTCGAGAAAAAGATTGTTGATATAAAAATTAAGTTCTTCTACAGTGAGAAAATCTTTAGCCATCGGTTTCTGACTGAGCCTGGGAATTAAGTTGCTTATAAACGGAAGAAAGAATGCCGTTTACAAACTGATTGCTCTTTTCGGTGGAGTACTTTTTAACTATTTCCACCGCTTCGGCTATTGATACCGACAAGGGGATGTCGGGCATGTATTTCATTTCGTAAATAGCAAGCAGCAATGCGGCTAAATCGGTACGGTATATCCTCTCCACCGAAAAACCTTCGGCGAATTTCGCTATCGTGTCGATAAGCTCGGGATACTTTGTGACCACTCCCATGTAGGCTTTTTGCATATAAGCTATATCGCCTTCATCAAGGTCGCTGCTTTCGAAAATTTCGTAGGTGCGTTTGTTTACGGTCTTGTTAAACAAGAACTCAAATACCAGTTTGTAGGTGCATTCCCTCGCCAATTTCCTGCTCATTACTTCCTCATTATTTACATAAATATAACGTTTGCGACGTTAACGTTAACGCTTTTTACTTTGAATTTCGTATTTTCCTTTACAAGGGAGATTACTTTTTCCTGGATCGCGCATACGACTTCGGGCACTCTGAACCCGAAAATGACAGAAATAAACAGGTCTATCGTTACTTCATCGTTGTAAAAATAGACCTGTATGTTTCGTTCGGGCGAAAATCCGCTCTTCTTTCCCTTTATATACTGCTCTTTGGATACACCATCCGTCTGCATGACGGCGTTGTTGACTAAGGAAATGATAAGATTTTTATGTCGCAAAATCTCTTCTTGTTTCATTGAGTCTTTCATACTATAACCTCATCTAAAGTTTAGCATAAAAGACTCAATTAGGCAAGGATTTTTTTCCTTCAACGGGGCTTATACGTAGGGTAGTATTATTACGTTTTTGGCGGTATACTTGGTTTGCTGAACGATTATGTCGAGTATCTGCGCAGCTTCTTCTATGGTCAGTTCGCTGTCCATGACTACGACGTTGACCTTTTCGCTGGAGATTGTTACCACGCAGTCCTCAAACCCTTTGGCTTTGATAAGACCTTCAAGCGTGAGCTCGGTTTCCATGGTATCCACTAAGGTGAGCTTCTTTGACTGGGCGCTCGCTATGGTCGTTTCGTCGGAATTTGCGTTGGTAATGATGTCGTCAAGATAGAGTATTTCCTGTGCCCTGGTGTTTTCTCTGTCATCGCGGAAGGACGAGAAGAACGTGGGCGTAGCGTCGACATCGGATGGATCGTTTGGCTTGTTTCTGATAGTGATGAAGTAATTAAGCACTCCCGTAGCCACCAGCAACAGCACCAAAGATACCAAAATGATGATTTTTTTCTTGTTTGCTTTCATAAACTGCCTCCATTTTTGTTATTTCATTGTGAAAATTTCTATATTTGATGCATTTACCTGCAATATAGTCTGACACGCTCTCATTATCGCCAGCCTGGTTGTCGGCTTGTCTGCGCCTTCTGCCACCACGATAACTCCCGATATCCCGGGCGCGATTTCCTTAAGTATGTACGGACTGCTCGAGCCGTTATTGCTTATTATTACGGGGCTTTCCGTCCTGCTTGTGTTGGAACTGGAATTGCCTTGCGCGTTGGTATTTGTGACTGTACTTGTGCTTATGGTTTTTGCGGTTACTTTTTCCGACGTTCCGTCGTAGGTTATCATTACCTTAACGCTGCCTACGCCCTCAATTTCCCGAAGGATCCTCTCCAGTCTTTCTTCGGTCATCGTATAGTCGTATTGCGATGCGATAGACGCTGTCTTCTTAACGTCGCCTATATCGGTTTTCTTGGCAGATTTTGAGACGGCGTTGTAGACAATGAGCATTACGGCGATCAAAATCACGCCTATTATTATTTCAATATGCTTTATCCCCTTGAGTTTAGACCACAAAGTCTTAAGCTTGTCGTTCGGTCGAAATTTTGCCATCGATAATTATTCCTTCCTTGCTGATGTCGACGACGCTCTGACATGCGTCCACTATCATTTCAATAATATTTATATTCTCGTATCCTTTTTTTATGACTGCGCTTGACGTGTCGGCAAAGATATTCTGTATAAACGGGGCGTTACGCTCGTTGTATCCGTATGTAAAACTTATGATTACGCCCTCTACCCCCGAATTTTCCAGCGTAGTGACAATTCTTAGCCTTGCCTTCTCAAATCGCAGCATCTCGATCTCGTTTGCGCTCTTTGTATCGGTCATCGCAGGCTCTTCAAATCTGATGTCAAGGTAATCTTTTACGCTGTCGGCACCCTTTACGATTTTTACCACATTAACGAGAATGACAAGGACGACGGCAAGTGCCATTACGCCCTGAATATACTTCTTTGTCTGCCCCTCGGTAAGCAAAACTTCTGCCAATATCCCGATGAGGCTGATAGCCGTTACTGCAATGATAAGCTCACTCATAACAGCCCCCAGTTGCAGGTGTAGATAATAAGCATAATCATTATGAGCAGAGTGAAAGTTATGCAAATGACGATGGTTGCAAGCAGCGTCAAAGCGTTGGACGTCGAATACAGCATGTCGGCGAATTTTTTGTCGCTCAATGGCTCCATGACCGCGCTCACCGCCTTAAACGCAAATACCAAAGTAAGGATTTTGATTAGCGGGATAAGCGTCATGAACACAAGGACAATTATTGCCGACAGTCCGAGCGCGTTTTTAATGACGATACAGCTTGCGAGGACAAGGTCAAAGCCCTCTTTAAGGTAATTTCCTATTACGGGGACATAACTTGATAAGGCGTATTTCGCGCCGCGCGTGGCAAGGCTGTCGAATGACGCGCCCGTTATCCCCTGGGCGGTTGTAAACGTTATGAACACGCTGAACGTAATGCCTAAAATCCAGTTTGCCGCGCTGCGGGTGGTCTTAGTGAATTTGGTAAGCTTGACGTTGTCGGTGATTTCCCCGATAAGCCCGAAAACAAGGGTCGAGTAAAACAGCGGAAAAACGACTATTTCGATAACCTTGAAAACTACCGTAATCAGCACAAGTATAAGCGGCTGATAAATGGCGACAGTGGCGGTGCCGCCAAGAGACGTAATAAGCGTAAGAAGCACCGGAAAAACAAGGTCAATGAAACCCGACAAAAGGTTAATAGTCCTCTGCGTACTGATAATCGACCTTGATACAAGGTACATAATCAGCGCCAGCATTACGCCGTAGCACGCTATGTAAACTATCTTCCGCACGCCGCTTGAAGTGAGGTTTTCGGCAAAGTTTTTCAATATGCCGTACAGAACGCCGAGTATTATTATTGAGATTAAAGTCGGGAGCATAACTCTCAGTTCGCCCAAAAAAACGGTAAAAACAAGGTTTATGAAGTAGTCAAAGCCGTAGGAATTGCCGCCGTTAATTATGGCGTGGACAAGTTCTTTAATCGTGGCGCCTAAGGGTTTATCGTACTCCCGACCCAGTTCGTCAAGGAAATTTTCGAGTGCGGAAAGGTCGAAGGTGCCCAAGGTTTCGTCGACGGCTTCGGAGATAGTATCCTCTTCCTTCTTTTCGTCGGCGGCGTATGCCTTGCAAGGCGCGACTATCGAAAACAACGGGATAAGCGCGAATAGCAGAATTATCCACAATATATTTTTTTTCAAAGCAGTCCCTCGACTAACTCCATTATGTTGGTAATTATGGGGACGGACATTACGAAAATGGTTATTTTCGCGCCCAGTTGTATCTTTTTACCTATGCTGGAGCAGCCCGAATCCTCGCACACCGATGAGGAGTATTCCGATATATAACCTATTCCGACGATTTTGATAATTGAGGAAAACAATTCGCTGTTGATGCCTGTTTTTGTCGAAATGTCGCCGAATGCTGTGATCGCGTTGGCGAGATAATCACTTACAAGAATTAGTATTACGGCGCCCACCGCAAGAAGCAGAAATACGCCGTAATCGGATTTGATGTTTTTTAAAAACCCATAGGCAACCACGCCGATAAAGGCGATGCCTATTATCTTGAATATCAGCATCAGTACAGCGAGAACATGCCTTTCAATGAGCCGAGAAGCCCGCTGAGCATTTCTATTATCATCATAAGCACTATGACAAGCCCTGCGAGAGTCACCAGCGTTGCGATTTCTTTTTTGTCGCTTTTTTCCAGAATGTTGTTTATAACGGCTGTAATTATGCCGACTCCGGCTATTTTGAAAATAATATCAATGCCCATTATTCCTCCTACAACAATAGAATCAATATGCCAAGCCCCATAAGCGGCGCAAGCCTCTTTGCCATTTTGCCGATGGTGTCGGCGTCGCGCGTTGCCTTTTTCGTTAAGCTGTCGACCGTGTCGCGCATGGATGCGAAAAACGCTTTATGGGAGCTTCTGTCAAGCGTCTTTATTCCGTCGGTTATCTGTTGTACGAGCGCGAGCTCTTTTTTATAATTTATATTTTCGGAGGGATTGTTTATACATTTCATAATCAGAGAATCGGGATACATCGAAGTGTATTTGGCAAAAATTTCTTCCATTCTCAATTTGTAGAAGGCGATTTCTCCGTCGCAGAAGTTTATAAAGCGCGGGATTTCCGACAAAATTTCGCATCGGGTCTTGTAGATGTTGTTAATGGCGACGCCGATATATATGCTGCAAGCAAAAATGAGGATTCCGCCGACAATACTATACATCCGTCCTCCGTGTGATAGATTGTATGCTGCCGGGCTTAGGAATAGAATTTAACACAACGCAGTAGGAAAACAGGCGCAATAGCTCGGGCGGGACGTTATTGACCGTTTCCGCGTGGTAGGTGGCAAGGCATTTTATACCCGAAAGAGTTATGCGGCGTATAGCCTCAAAGTCACTATCGTCGAACAGTTCGTCACAGACGATAAGTTCGGGCGCCATGCTGCGAATAATGTTTTCATATACAAGTGACTTGGGAATGCCCGCAATTACGTCGCACATCTCCCCCATTTTCATGGTGAAGTCCTCGCCGCAAAGTTCGTATCTTTCATCTATAACAAGGGTATTGTAGCTGTTTGAGAGAAGCCGTGCCATTTCGCGGCACAATGTCGTTTTGCCGCCGCCGGGGGGCGAAACGATTAGCGTGTTGTCAAAATCTTCTAAAAGCCTGTTTATTTCCCTGTGAACACCGAATATCTGGTGGGGAATTCTTATACAGAGTGAATAAAAATCTTTATATGCGATAAGGCGATTTTCGGTGATGTTGCCTTTGCCCGTAAGGCCTATCCTTATACCGTTTTTGTACCCGATAAAACCCGAACTTATTTCGCTTTCATAGGCGTAAAGGGAGTTGTGGGTGGCGTTTGCGATAACGGAATTTATGATGTCAGCGTCGGCGGT
>DAOSYK010000001.1:44814-254136 GCA_035381305.1 Clostridia bacterium | reverse complement strand
ACACCTATGCGTCTTTTTGGCTTTTTCACATTTTTCAACTGTCAAACTTGAGAATTTTATCTTACTACATATAAAAATGCTTGTCAATACCGATTTTTACGGACTTTTCGATAATTCTCGTTTTCAAAAAAAGGCCTCTGTTCCATTATCGGTCCTGCGTAACATTTTTAATTCCGAAAAAGATAAATGCGCATATATTTCAAACAGTAATTTTTTTATAAAACAAATGATTTCTATTCTGTTTCTGTCTGCCCTGCAATAAAAGTGAAAAATACTTGACGCGTTGCTTGTTGTTTTTGAAAAATACTACAAAAAAGAGCACGCCTTAACGGCGCGCCCTTTCTTTTTTTTGTCTTCTTCCCCCAACTTACGGACTTATCCAAGAATCTCCTTGAGGTCTTGTTCGGGTGTTGTAATCGGAGCAATATTGTAATTGTCCGCGAGGATTTTCAAGACGTTTGGCGAAACAAACGCGGGAAGGCTGGGTCCGAGTTTTATGTTCTTAATGCCAAGGTAAAGGAGCGTCAGCAGAATGCATACAGCTTTCTGTTCATACCAGGAAAGGACGAGCGAGAGAGGCAGTTCGTTTACCCCCACGCCGAAGGCTTCGGCGAGCGCAACCGCGACCTTTATCGCGCCGTAAGCGTCGTTGCATTGTCCCATATCCATTACGCGGTCAAAAGCGCCGATTTTGCCAAGGTTAAGGTCATTAAAGCGGTATTTGCCGCACGCCACGGTAAGTATAACGCTGTCGGACGGGGTCTGTTTTACAAATTCGGTGTAGTAATTCCTTCCGGGCTTTGCTCCGTCGCACCCACCCACAAGGAAGAAATGCTTGATGTTTCCTCCCTTAACGGCGTCGATAACGGCGGGCGCGTTTTTGAGTATTGTGCGGAAGGAATAGCCCGTTGTGACGGTATTTCCTCCGTTTATACCCGTGAACACCTTATCCTCGGGATATCCGCCCAGTTCCAGCGCTTTTTCGATCACGGGAGTAAAGTCCTTATCCTCGCCGATATGCACAAGCTCCGGGTAGGATACAACTTCGGTCGTGAAAACTCTGTCCTTATAGCTCGGCTTTACGGGCATAAGGCAATTTGTCGTAAACAATACGGGCGCGGGGATATTGTCGAACTCTTTCTGCTGATTCTGCCACGCCGTGCCGAAATTGCCTTTAAGGTGAGCATACTTTCTGAGCATCGGATAGCCGTGAGCAGGGAGCATTTCGCCATGTGTATAGATGTTTACCCCTTTTCCTTGTGTCTGTTCAAGCAGAATCTGCAAATCCTTGAGGTCGTGCCCCGATACCACGATAAACGGACCTTTCTCAATAGTCAAAGGCACCGTTACGGGCTCGGGAATGCCGTAGGTATCGGTATTGGCGGCGTCCAGCATTTCCATGCATATGAGGTTTACTCTTCCCGTTTCCATTACGATGGGAAGGAGCTTTTCTGCGCCAAGGTCCTCGGAGATTGCGTTAAGCGCCTTATAAAAGAAGTCGTTTACTTCTCTGTTCTTGTATCCGAGCACAAAGGCATGATAAGCGTATGCCGCCATGCCCTTAATCCCAAAAAAGATAAGCGCCTTAAGCGAGCGGATATCTTCCTCGGCTGTCCAGATTTTCCTCATATCGAAGACTTCGCCGTCCCCGCCCATTTTTACCGCCAGGCTTTGCGCTTCTTTGGCAAGAGTTTCTATTGTCGGGCGGTTAAAGTTGACGTTGGTTATCGTGGTAAACAAACCTTTCAGCACCAATTCGTCGCTTTGGGGCGTCGCTCCGCTCTTCTTTACCGCCCTCGCGAGCGCGACCAACGAGCCTGACAGGCCGTCCTGCTCGTTTGCCACGTCAAAGGTTTTTCCGCATACACCCATTCTTGTGCAGCCTTTGCCCATGGCTGTCTGCTCACATTGAAAACAAAACATGTCATTCATAATAAATATCCTCCTTTTTTTTCAATCTTCAAGTATTTCTCCGTCTGTCGATATGGTAACGACATTCCAGGGTATGAATTTGCCGCTTTCTTTAAGCGCCTGCACCGTCGCGTGCTCTATCCCGCCGCAGCAGGGTACTTCCATGCGCACAACCGTTACGCTCTTTATATTGTTGTTCTTTATTATCGCGGCAAGCTTTTCGGTATAGTCTACGCTGTCGAGCTTGGGGCAGCCGATAATCGTCACATGGTTTTTCATGAATTTCTCATGGAAATTGCCGAACGCGTAAGCCGAACAGTCGGCAGCGATAAGGAGCTTTGCGTTGTTAAAGTAGGGCGCGTTTACGGGCACCAGCTTTATCTGCACCGGCCACTGCATGAGCCTGCTTTTGGCTTCAAAACCGGTTTCTCTGACTTCGTCGTCGGTATCCTTGTGCTCAAGGCTTCTTGAGTGAGTGCCGGGGCAGCCGCAGGGCAGCCTGTCTTCGTCCTTATGCTCAATTTTCTTTGCCGTTGTGCCGGGACAACCGCCCTTTTCCTTGGTGACGCTCGCTATCTTATTCATGATTACCGCGTTTTCGTCGAAAGGCAGAGCTTCCCTCTCCTCAAAGGAAATGGCGTTGGTGGGGCATACGGGCAGACAGTTTCCAAGTCCGTCGCAGTAGTCGTCCCTTAAGAGCTTGGCCTTTCCGTTTACCATGCCTATCGCGCCTTCATGACAAGCCTGAGCGCAAGCGCCGCAGCCGTTGCATTTTTCTTCGTCTATTTTTATGATTTTTCTTTTCATGTCTCGATTACCTCCTTGACTTTCTGCCCTAATTGTAATATTTTAATTACATAATGTATGTTGCAAAAGCAACAAAATGGTATAAATATGAAAAATTATCCTGAGACGTTAATAAGCAATCCGCTGTTTAAAAACATTAAAAGCGAAGAACTTCCTCTTTTGCTTAACTGTTTGTCTGCCCGCATTCGGGTTTTCGAAAAGAACTCTTATATTTTTACCGAGGGTGACACGCTCACTCATATCGGTATTATCGTAAGCGGCCGCGCCCACGTTATTAAAGACGACCACTGGGGCAACCGCGCCATCTTGTCGGATTTATCGGACGGGGACCTCTTCGGCGAAGCGTTCGCTTTTGCGGGGGAAGGGATTTCGCCCGTAAGCGTTATCTCCATAAGTAAGTGTGAGGTACTCTTTATTGATTATACCAAAATTATGCACACTTGCATATCCCCCTGCTCTTTCCACTCCGAAATAATTTCAAATCTTGTAAAGATTCTCGCGCAAAAAACGGTCATGCTGACCCAGAAAATGCACTTTATCACCCAGAAAAAGACCAGGGGAAAGCTCCTTTCCTATCTCTCGGCGCAAAAAGAAAGAACGGGAAGCAATACGTTTGTCATACCGTTCAACCGTCAGGAACTTGCCGACTTCCTTTCGGTGGAAAGAAGCGCGATGACGCGTGAACTGTGCAGAATACGCGACGAAGGGTTACTGGAGTTTCGCAAAAACCGCTTTACATTGAAATAAAAAAGCCCGACTGTTATCGGGTTTTTATTTTTATGCGTTTTCTTCTTTTTCTCCGTTTTCTTCGCTTTCAGCGCGTTCGGCGCGCATTATCTTAAGCTCTTCGAGTATTTCTTTATGCCGCTTTTCGGTGAGGTCATAGAAGAACATCGGCACGCATTGGAGTATACAGCCTACCGCGGGTACGATGGTGATTAGTACAAGCATCATCCTGGCGATATCGGGGTAAGTGCCCGCAAAGTCAAGCTGGAATACGCGTCCTTCATCTGCTGCGATTTTGAGCTGTTGCTCAAGGTGTCCTACGACGTTGGTATAATGCACCGCGCCCAAGAGCCCGTTTGAGATAAGAAGGGTTATCGCGGCGGTAAGTTTGGATGTAAAGTTAAGTCCGCTGAAAAATACGCCGTCCAGCCTCTTTCCTATTTTATGCTCCATGTAGTCGACGGAGTCGGCAACCATGGTGGTCGTGTACACCGTGGAGAATCCTGAGAAGAAGCCGGCTATTACAAGCATGGCAATAAGAAATATCGTATTCTGATATCCCAGGAAGAAAATCAGAAGATAAGGTATCGCGCTTAAGAATGAGGTAGCTATAATAATATCGCGTTTAGAGAATTTCTTGGTGAGATACGGGCTGATTGCCATGGACACCACAAGTCCGCCCATGAACGCACCTCCGAGTTTTATTATCCACGCGCCTTCCGAGCCATTTCCAAGCACCCACTTGCAGAAATAGAGCCCCGCGCTTAATACAAGCATTCTCGTACAGCCGAGTACCATTGAGGAAAGCGTGAGTAAAAACGGTTTGTTCTTCGCAAGTATGCGGAAGTTTTCCTTGAAGCCCGTGTCGTCTTTCGAATCGTTGTTGCTGTGCACTCTTTCACGCACGTTGGGGAAAGCAAATTTGAAGCATACACCGCCGATAATTGCCATTATGACTACGGTAAGGAAATATCCTTGCGCTTCCGAAAAATATCCCGAAAAATTGGCTTTACCCGTGTTGGGGAACCAGCCAAGGTCAAGTCCGCCGAGAGCGTTTTTGAGGGGTGCAAAGGCTGCGATTACTACAGCGCCGAGGCTGGAAACGATCCTTGCAAGAGAAATCAGTTTTGCCCTCTTATGGTCGTCCGGCGTCATAATCGACGTCATGCCCCAGAGCGGAATGTCGCCCAGCGTATATAAGCTCTCCCACAGCAAGAATGATACAATTACGTATGTAATCTTAAACCACATGGGCGCGCCCGTTATGGGCAGGAACATTAAAACTGTGGTAATCGCTATGGGAATGGGCACATACTTAAGATACGGCCTGCATTTGCCCCATCTTGAATGGGTTTTGTCCACAATTGTACCCATCAGCATATCGTTTATCGCGTCCCAAACCCTGGATATACCCATAATGACGGCAACTACCGAGGTAGAAATAATAAGCACGTCGGTATAGAAAAGGTTGAGCGCGGTGCCTTCTATGGCATAAATGATATTCTGTCCGAACATCGCAATGAGGAAGAAATTACGTTCCTTATTGCTGTACTCCCCAATTTCTTTGTCGGCTTTGGGGAAGGACCAAGTGAAAACTTTCCTGAAAAACGCTTTCAAAATCGCACCTGCCTTAGTAAAAAAGTAATAGCACTTGCTTCATTATACACCAGTATCGGGACAATTACAATATGGGTTTTTGAAATAAAAGATAAACCGTAACGACAAAAACGACTTTTTTGTTATCTAAAAAATCAATAAAAAACAAATAATCAGCGAAGGCTGATTATTCCAGAACAAGACAATAAACTGTTGCCGCGACAGCACAATAAGCGCGGCGATTAGGAAAAATTCTTAACTTTACGCGACATGGTAAAGCGCTTTGAATACCAGAATCTTACAGTTTTCCACGCTCTTTCTTGAATTGAGCAATACCGACATAGGCGTTTCACTGTGCTTTGCATATCCTGAAAAGTCGCGGAATTTCAGCATAGCGGGGTCGAAATTCGCAGGATTTAACGCAAGGCATATCCGTAAAGTTTTATGGGTAAAATATAGATTTGCTATCGTCCTGTTTTTTGCGAAAAACTTTACTTTGTTTCTGTAAACCGTATGTTTTATGCCTTGTTTGTCGCAATAAGCGAGAATTTCGCCGAAATACTCCTTTGTCTTTTTACCGGAAGCGTCCAGCCTTTCGGAAAACGACGGAATCTTTTTCTTTTCTGCTTTGAAGGCGTCAGGCTCTTCCTGCCGTATCCTTATCTCGCTGCCGTATGCGTATTGAGGCGGTCGTTGTCCATAGACATTTTGCTGTTTCAATTTTTTGTTGAAATAGAATGTGTTTATGAGTTTTACCAAGGCGCACCCCCTTATGTGGATATTTTATTATCGCGGGCGCTGTTTTATGACTGTTATTATATTGACAACAACCCATAAAATACTTAGTATTTAGTTATGCAAAAGTACAACCTGACTTTTTTCGATACGCTGCCGTCCACAAACACCGCCCTTAAAGAAAAGGCCAAACAAGGCGCTCCCGAAGGTGAAGTAGTGGTCGCGCGAGCTCAGACGATGGGCAAAGGCAGTAAAGGCCGCTCCTTTTTCTCGCCCGAAGGGGGCTTGTATTTCAGCTTACTTTTGCGCCCCGGGCAAAACTTGTGCCGCTACCTTACCCCCCTCGCCGCAGTAGCCGTCAGCCGCGCAATCGAAAATCTGGGATTCCCCGACGTGAAGATTAAATGGGTAAACGACATCTACCTCAACAATAAGAAAGTGTGCGGTATCCTTACCGAAGGCGTCAGCGACAATGAGGGTAATTATTACGCTGTAGTCGGCATCGGTATTAACCTCTCTCCGCCCGCAGGCGGCTTTCCATCCGAAATACGAGACACCGCAACCGCGCTTTTCTCAGAGCCCGTCCCCGAGAGCGTAAAAAACGCCCTTCTTACATCCGTTCTCGACAATATCTCGGCTCTATATCCGACTTTGAGCGAAAAGTCCTTCCTTGCCGAATACCGTGCAAGGTCCTGCCTTATCGGAAAAAGCATAACGATTACAAGCGGAAACCGTGTTTTTGAAGCTGTCGCAGTGGACATTAACGATGATTTTGAGCTTGTCGTAAAAACCGCCGAAACGGGAGATATCGCTCTGAATTCGGGCGATGTTCAAATAAAAATCGCTTGCAAAAACGGTCAGGATAGGCTATACTAAGATAGCAAAAAAACATATATGGAGAGTTGGCAGAGCGGTCGAATGCGGCGGTCTTGAAAACCGTTTTAGCGCAAGCTAACTGGGGTTCGAATCCCTAACTCTCCGCCAAACGCCAATACCCTCTTTTTTACCCGTTTTTACCATATTTTTATAGGTTATCTTGGGTAATTTAGGGGGTATTTCAATTAATTAGTGTGTATTTGTTCCCTAATTTGTTCCCGATTTTAAGCTTCTTTAATGTCCTGCTCATCGGCTTTCTCAATAGGCTTGTCAATGTTATCTTGTATGTTTTTAAGAAGCGTTAATGAGCGGTTAATTCTTGCCGTGTCTTTTGTGTTGCAAGTATTGTACTCTCTAATATATGTATAAAGACAATTGCCGACCACTACCGCAAGGCGGATAAGCGATAGAAGCAATTTATAATATCGGAAGATTTTACGAAGAAAAATTCCCGATAAATGAACAAACATCTAACGGGAATAATTCTTATAAAGCCTCTCGGGGTGATAGCACAAGCAATAATGCCCAAGCAACCACCCAACTGGGCACTATTAGTATACCCAACTCTTCCGAAAATAGCAACACTTTTGAGAAAAAAAGTTTATCAAGTGTAGAAATTTCGGAAGAAATAACAGATAACATTAAATATTCGTTAAGAACAAAGCCTGCACCGAATAAAACAGAGATTGCATATAAATTATTTAATCAGCGTGAAGACGGTAACCTTTATCCGCTCTATATTAACCCCGACAATGATTCCGCTTATGTGAAAATTGGAGAATGGTATGATGCAGACGAAGGCGAATATTCTATTGACACAAAAAACGGTAGAAAGTATGTTAAGGCGCAAGGTGGACTTGAAAAACTTGCATATCGTCCCGGTTGGCACCCCTAACTCGCCGCCAAAAAAAAGACAGCCCGATCAGGCTGTCTTTTTAAATATCAATCAGGTTTTACGTTTTCATTTTAAACCAATGTTTTTATCGTTATTGTCTCTCCATACTCTATCGGGAACCAAGGCGAGATAACGGAAACCGGGGCTTTCCGGCTGTTGATATAGGTAAGTGTCAGGGCGCCGTTGGCATATTCAAACGCGCCGCCCGTGAATTTTGATGTGAAGGGCGCGGCTTTTGTGTAAAGTTGGGTGTCGCTGTGGCAGCTGACAAGCGCCGCGGGGAAATCTGCGCCCATGGTTACTATGTCGGGCTTATCCTGCGCTTTGCTGTTGTAGGCGGTGGAATAATTGTACTCTTCTCCCGCGGCGTAGCCCCCTTCAAGATACATCAGCTTATGGCGGTGACCCGAAATCATGACGTCTAAGTTCATTTGGTTGAGACGCTCGTTATATGCCTTGAACACGTCGGCAAAGGTGCGGTCTGCGCCCGTGAATGCCGTCGTAACGTGAGATATCGCTATGCGATACTGTACGTCCGGTGCGTTAAATTCGGAATCGGCGCGCTCAAGTATACTGTCGAGGTAGGCAAGTTCTTTCTCGCGATAGCTTTCGTAATCGGCCGCGCCGTAATACTCCCAGTTGGCGTCTTCTTTATCCTCTGCCATGTCAAGGACAATGCCCCAAAGCGAGCCAAGTCGGAAGGAATAATAATAATTTGCGCCGTCTGCCCCAACGTAGCGGTGAAGGTCGCCGCTCGCATTGCCGCGCGTTTCGTGATTGCCGCGGGCGTAAATGACGGGACGGGTGCCTTTTGTCACGTCAAAAGCAACTTCGTTGATAAAATCCAGGGCGTATTGGCGCGGAATAAATGATGAAATGTCGCCTGCCACGATCAAAAAGTCGAGCTTGTCGCCGTAATAGCTTGCCGACTTAACCGCCGCCGACTTGTAGTCGTGAATATCGGAAATGGCAAAGAATTGTATACCGTCGCTCTCATCAACGGGACGGAAGGAGTAGGTTTTCGAAACGGTTCTTCCCTGCAACGCGCCGTAGGCGGTACGGACGTCTTTAATTCTATTATAATGCCGACGAGTCTACTTGCGCAATGTGTTTTTATTTGCGGCGCTTATTAATCAACTTCACGCCGAGGGCGAACAGATACGATATCAAGGTAAAGCAGGCGCACAGGATGATTATCCAGAAAACTACGCCCGTCTGTCCTTTTTCGACAGCCCAGCCAAGCTCGAAGTAATTGAGGAAGAAGTACGGCACTCTTTGCCCGCCGCCGAAATTCACGTTGGCAGCAGACAAAATCAAGGCAAAAACAAGATAATATAAAGGCATCGCCAGCCCCGACAGGAATTTCGCTCCCTTGACGTCGACTTTGTTGTCAAAAAGGAAGAAATCGACGACGGCAAGCAGCGGTACCAGCAGATGCACCGAGAAATTATCAAAAGATACGAGATAACTCACAGGCAAAGTCGGCGCGAGAAGGATGAAAAAGACAAGAAAAGTGATTGTTATCGCAACGGTCAAAGAAAATTTCGCGATGAGCCAGCCGTTTGTAATAACTTTTTGCCCGTTTTGTATTCATTGCATTGGAGACCTAAGAAAATCGCCGCAATGATTACCACAAACAAGTTGCTTTGAATTGTATAGTATAAAAAAGCGGTATAGCTCAACATAAAGGAGCCCATATTGACGGTGGCTATTATGCCGCTGATGCCGATTGCTATAATCAATGCCTTAATCGCTATACTGACAATGAATTTGATTTTCATCTTCGATTCCATCTTATAATCTCCTTTCGGACGTGAAAATTACTTTTTTCTTCAAAAATACGCGCCCTTAGAAGCGCGTCTTAGTTGTGTTTATATATTATTATATTAGCATTTAAAATCACTTACTGTCAATCTGCACCTCGTTCAATTGCACTCAAGGAATATCATAATAAATGCCCTGTTGAGGGGCATTTCCTTGGAGGTTATCTCCCGCAAAAAAGTCTCGTGGACATTTTTGCACGATTATTCTTTGCCGCGAGAATGATCAAGCGCAAAAATCACCGATTGTGCCTGTTATGATATTCAGAGTAATTCCAATCAAGCCTTCGGCGATTCTCACTGAGCAAGCGATACCGATGATCGGGATGAGGATTAGAAACTCTATATAGAGTAAAAAGGGGCAATCTGAATCGCCCTTTTCTTTTCTCTAAAACTTTACCCCCTCTTGAAATATCCCTATAAAAGTACTATAATATTATTCAAATCATTAATTTTTTCGAGGTGCTTTATGGCGAACAATGAAATACTGAAGAAAGCGGAATACGCTCAGATTGTTTTCAATGACCTCATTGAGAGATTGGGTATCGACAAGGTTTATCCCACGACGTTTATTGCCGACCCCGCAAAGGAAGAACTGTTCAAGCAGTCCTACCTCAAGGAAAATCCCTTCCCGAGCGTTATTGCGCTTGTGCTGGCAAAGCTCAGAAAGAAAGCGGTTACACGGCTTTTTGAGAAAGAGGATATTCTCCAGACGCCTGTTATTGCGGCGGTGCTTTCGCTATGCTCTTCGCTTGCCACAGATATAGGCGCGCTTCGCGGCGACGACGTTTCGAGGACGAGAATCTTCAGCGATATATCCTTTGCGGGTATGCAGGCAATAAGGCTGTATACCGCCGACCATAAGGAAAAAGCTTTCAAGAAAGCGAGATGCGACTCGGCTATCCGCGTGGACAACGCCATAAACGGCTCATTCTACAAGTATAAGACAAAAGACGGCAGATACGTATCTTTCCACGTCTATTATCAGTCACAGCAGGAAAAGTTGGTTAAGGCTCTGGGACTTAAAAAGGAATCAAAGGACTTCAAACTCCTCTCGGTAAGCGGCGACAGAAAGTATCTTGCCAAGGTTTGCAGCCAACACAACGCCATCGACCTTGAAAACCTTGCATTCGACAGCGAAGCGTGCGCCTGTATGCTACGAGACAGGGAGGAATGGGAAAATTCCGACGTGGGCAAGGCGGTAAAGGCGATGCCCCTCATAAAGTTTGAGGACAAGGGCTTAAAGGAACTTCCCTCTTGGGGAAGACCCGACCCGAGAGGTCCTCTTTCGGGCATTAAGGTGCTGGATATAACCCACATTATCGCGGGTCCCGCCTGCTCGAGAATCCTTGCCGAATACGGCGCCGATGTGTTGCTTGTCAGACGCGGCAAATTCCTCGACCAGGAACAGGCAATGCTCGAACTTGACGGCTGGGCGGGAAAAAACTCCGTTCAGCTTGACCTGAACAATTCCGACGACCTTGCGAAAATGAAAGAGCTTATCAAGCAGGCCGATGTCATTACCTACTCCTATCAGAACGGAAGTTTCGATAAGTTCGGCCTTTCGCCGGATGAGATAAGAAAACTCAATCCCAACGTGATATATTGCGCTCTCAACTGCTTCTCCGACACGGTATGGAAGGAAAGACCGGGCTGGGCGCCGCTCGCCGAGGACATCACCGGCTTGAGCATAAGAAACGGTTCCAAGGAGAACCCTGTAAACCTCAACGGCGTGCCGCTTGACTATATCCCCGGCTTTATCCTCGCGCTCGGCGCGTTGAAAGCTATCAGGCAAAAACTTATTGACGGAACGTCTTATACCGTCATGACCTCTTTGACAAGGGGCGCGCAATACCTGCACGAGTGTACCGACCTATGTAAAGCCGCCGAGAAAAAGTCGTATGACAACTGTGAGATAACAGAGACCGACGACACAGACCGCTTTACCGCTATGAGGACTTACGTCGACGCGACATCGATAGGCAAAGTCGGTTTCCCCTCTCCCGCCACCTATAACACAACATATCCCGACCTTGCGCAAAACATGGGCTTTTACGACGGAAGAAAGGGATTTAAAGAATAAAAAAACGCTCCCGAAACGGGAGCGTTTTTAATTATTGTTTATATTGTCAGACCCTGGCAGAATACCCGCATTTCGGGCAAAGTCCGTCCTGAAGTGCGACTCCGCACAAGGGGCATCTGTCCATACTCATTTTGCGGGGTTCATATTCCTGCGTTGCGCCGTTCACTCCGCTGGTAAAGGTGAGTTTGACGATATTGAGCTTGTCTTTTAGCAAGTCGTAAACGATTTTTATCATACCCTCTACCGTCATTGTCTCTTTGGTTACAACGAGGCGGCACTCGGGATAAGCGGTGGCAAGTTCGGTCTTGAACGCGGGACCTTTTTGCTTGTTGCCGGGCGCGCCGTTGCGAATTCCCTGCGCTTCATACACACCGAGAATGGCGGGAAGAAGAGGGTCGTCCTCGCGAAGAACAAGCGCGTGGTCAAAGTTCTGTAAGACGTCCCAGGCGGTCTTGTAGATTTCGTTGCAGGGGAATACCATATTAACGCCCATATTTACCGTATCCTCAACCTCAATGGTCAATACTCCTGTATGGCCGTGCAGATATTGCGCCTCTCCCCTAAAGCCGTAAAACCTGTGAGCGTATTGCAAGTCGATTTTTGTAAAGCTTCTCATCTTTTATGTCCTCCTTTTTTCTTTTTTTATATACAGCGGGGTTTCTCCATTCGCTATCGGAAAAGAATAAGATTAAGCCCAATAATTCAATATCGGGTTATTGTTAATCTCTTTGGTAATTAAAGATTTCTTTTGTAAAAAAACGAGTTAGAAATTTAAAACTTTTTAAACTTAAAACTTCAATTAATTATCGATACCTTACTTTTATGATAACAGATAACGGAAACAATGTAAACAGCCAAATCAAACGGTCTCTTGCGGCCCGAAAATCTCGCTTGCATTCTCCGCGATTACTATCTCATCGATTTCGGGATGCCTGCTTATCTCATCGAGCAAAAATGTATTTTCTGTCGACCGGGCAAAAGAGATGATTTCTTTAAGAGTTTCAAGATCTTTATCGCTTAAAACATTGTCGCGGCAGTTGTCGACGGCGGCGCGTATCTTAAGCGCGCGGACATAATCGGCGTGCTTTTTCTCGGTGAGGTCGTAAAAGAACAGCGGAATTATGGCGAGAATGCTTCCTATTAAAGACAAAAGAGTCTGATATTTGTAGGCTGAGTTGCGCAAAGTTTCGTTTTGTAACGCTTGCGAAATTTCGTCGGCAAAGCCTATTCCGCCCACGGCGAGAAAGGCGGGAGCGAGCATCCCCGTAAATATTCCGAGGACGGTTGTTATTGTCATGGAATAATTCTGCCAGAAGCCTTCAAGTCTCTTGCCCGTTTTCCACTGCTGATAATCCATAATGTCGGAAACCATTATGGTGGAGATATAGTAAAAACCGCCGAAAATGTTCTGGAAAAGTTGAGCGACCAGTATTAATATCGGGTTTTTGTGAACTAAGAACTGGAAAAGCACCATTACCGCAAACCCGATATTGGAAAATAGCAGCACCTTCTTTTTGCCCGATTTCTTTATTAGGACAGGCCCCAGAGCCATGCCAATGACCAGCATGTTCATAAGAATAGTCGAGCAGATAACCCCCACAATCGCCCTCGCGCTTTCGGTGACAAAGCTGTATTGGGTTATCCATGTGGTAATGTTGCTCAGTATCCTGACGTTATAGAACAGCGTTACAAAAGTGATTATCCAGAAATATTTGTTTTTTGAAAGTTCTTTTATCCCCTGGCGGAAGCTGACTTTGGCGACGTACTTTTTGTTGACGACCACCCTCTCCTTTGTGCCTTTGACGACAAAGACAGCGAGAGCCAATGCGCCCGCGCCGCAGAACGGAAAAATCCACCTGTAAAGTTCGATCGCGTTCCATCCGCCGAGATTGGAAAAGACCTGCGCGGCGATGATGGGCAGAACGATATTGACCAAAGACCCGGGGATATTGCTGATGAGGTTTTTGACGGCGCCGATGTTCGCCCTCTCCTGCGCCACGGTGGAAATAGTCTGCTCCACGCCCGTAAGCACTTGTGTGAGAAGTGTCGAAAATGCCGTACCAAGCTGTAACAGAATGTACATAAGTAATACCGCCAAACTTACGGCAACCCGTGACGGCCCCAATACGCCCATTATGGGCATGGCGGGCAAGGATATCGAAAACAATGAGATGCCGTTCCACGCCTTTGGAAGATAGGGAATAAGGCAGAAGCAAATCGCCGCCGCAAGCGTGGAAATCAATATAAACGGGCGGAATTTTCCTTTGTCGGAATTGCTGTTGTCTATGACAAGTGACAAAATGGGCGAGCGTACAAGAGTTATTGCCGCCGAAACAATGCTGAGGAGCCATATCAGCCCCGTCGGCACTCTGAAATACGAAATCATCATATGAGTGGAAGTTGCGAGAGCAGTCCACTGCACGAGAATGTTAATCAGCGATAAACAGCCACTGCCAAGCGCGAAATTTACTATTTCCTTATAGCTGACGTCGTACCCTCGAGGAGGACTTTTCCAGTATGTCCTGAACTTGCCCAAGATAGTCGCGACTTTTTCTTTCAGTGCCTGTTTGTTCATGTTCTCCTTGAGAGCAATTGTCCTATTATCACCCCGTTAACGGAAAGATTATATCACGCGAAAAGCAAAAAGTAAATATCGCGAAAACTGCAATAAATAGTAAAAAACCGCTTCGGATCAGGCGGTTTCTTCTTCGGAATCAACCGTTATCGTGCCATACGCTCTCAAACACATTGGCAATGCCGCTGTCAATGACAAGGTCGGCGGAAGTGTCGTAACAGGTGGTCGACTTGTTAATAATAACCAGCTTGTCGCCGTTAAAATATCTTACCAGCCCTGCCGCGGGATATACGACAAGGGAAGTCCCGCCGATAATTAGCATGTCGGCGCGGGATATGTAGTCTATCGCCTTTTCGAGAACTTCATTATCGAGGTTTTCCTCATACAACACAACATCGGGCTTTATTATGCCGCCGCACGAGCAACGCGGCACCCCTTTTTTATTCAGGTCGGTTTCGTAATACTTCCCGCACCGCATACAGTAATTGCGCCATACCGAGCCGTGAAGCTCGATGACGTTTTTGCTTCCCGCCGCCTGATGAAGTCCGTCGATGTTCTGGGTAATAACGGCTTTTAGTTTCCCCTGCTCTTCAAGATAAGCAAGGTACCTGTGCGCGGCATTTGGCTTAACGGCGGGCGGAGGCAGCATTTTGTCCCTGTAGAACGCGAAAAACTCCTCGGTGTGCGCCATAAAACAGGTGTGCGAGAGCATATATTCGGGCGGATACTTATATTGCTGACAGTATAGTCCGTCGGCACTCCTGAAATCGGGAATGCCGCTCTCGGTCGAAACTCCCGCCCCGCCGAAGAGTACTATATTGTCGAAAGCGGCTATGTACTCTTTTAATCTTTTGATTTTTTCGTTCATAATTCACCTTCTCATATCCCAATTAGAATTATAGTCCTCTCACAGTGGGCATGTCAAACCACGCTTTACTTATATCGGGGCTTGAGTCCGGGCGGAATATTGTTTATAATATAATCATTAATCAAAAGAGGATATTCTCTTGCTTTTATTTGCGGCTCTTTCCGATGAGGATAAATCCAAAGTTAATACTTATTTAGCACGCATTGCCGATGGCGACGTGAATGCGCTAAGCGAGCTTTACAAACTTGTCGGCGGCAGGCTGCTCGCGGTCGCTCACGGTATTATGCGCAACAGGTTTTCCGCCGAGGATGTGTTGCATGACAGCTTTATCAAGGCGGTTAAATATTCAAAACAGTTTTCGGGCGGCAACGGCTACGCCTGGCTCTGCAAAATCGTTAAGAACACGGCGTTAAACAAGTTGAAAAGCGAAAGAATTCGCCGCGCCGACAATATCGACGACATTTTCGATCTAAGTATCGGTAATGACATGTATTATGATTACGGCGTGTCAAGCGATGTAAAAAAAGCTATGCTCCGCCTGACGCCTCAAGAAAGGCTCGCCGTATGGCTTAAGTATTATAACGACATGACTGTGAGGGAAATAGCGGAAGATATGAATCTCAAAAAAAGCACCGCTCAGGACCTTATTAAGAGCGCCGAGCAAAAACTGCTCCGCATTCTCCGTACAGATAGCGAAGATTGATTGTTATATATATGGATAATTATGAAAAAGAATAAATTTATTGAGAACAAACTTAATGCCTTTGCTGACGGCCTTCACCTCAATCCCGACGTAATCACCGACGCAGGGTACGAAGTTATGCGCCTTAAAAGCAATGTCGAAGAAACCCGCCGACCCCGCAAGAAAGCGTGGATCGCCGCGGTGGCTTGCTGCGCGATTATCGTATTAAGCGTTGTCGCGGCGCTTCTCTTGCGTCAGCCCCAGACCCAAACAATCACTCCTTATTCTTTATCCTCTCTCACAAGTAAAAGCGTCGAGACAGTCGAAAATACTTCCGCTGCGCCTTTTACCTTTGATAATGCGCGTATTCTCCAGAAAGAGTACAAAGCCACAGACGGCGAAACCCGTGTTGTTGCGGCTAATATTATCAGCGTTACCGACCACGGAACCGACAGCATTGTCGTTTATCAGGATTTCGGAAAAGGACTCAGCAACTATAAAACATATAAAGGGTATCCCGAGCGTGAAATCAACGGCGTAAAAGTAAGAGTAAAAACAGATTATAAAAAAGGTGAATATTATTCTTATTGCTTTTTTGAGGGCGAAGACTGCGATTATTATATTACGATTATGTCCCCTTCCGACGGTGCGCTCGAATATTATTTTGGAAAAAACTGATCATTGTCCGTACAAATACCCTGCGACGGTTGTTGTAATAGCAGAACCGCATTCAGGAGGTGGAATTATGAAAAAACTTAAAATCTTATTGACGGTCATATTGATTATCTCGGCAGTAGTGACTTTCGCGGCCTGCGCAGATGAAAAAGACTCTAGCGGCGACCAAGGCAATGCATTCGTTCCTTTGCTCGGAGATTCCGGAATGGGCGAGAATCACAATACTTATCTCGAAATCACAGAAAATCCGTTTGTTGAAGCAAGCAAAACCCCCTCGTCTATGTTTGCCCTATCGGTAAGCACGGCGGCTTATTCCAATCTGCGCTATTGTATCAACAACAATCAATGTATTGTTCCCGACCAGGTCAACATCGAACAGCTGGTCAACTATTTCCGCTACGACTACCCCGACCCGCAGGGAGACGACGCGGTCTCGGTAACGCCTTCTCTCTTCCCCTGCCCGTGGAACCGGGACGCACATCTTCTCAGCGTGGGACTTAAGGCAAAGGATATCGAAATTTTCGATGTCAGAAACAACCTTGTATTTCTTCTTGACGTATCAGGTTCTATGTATGGTTCCAACAGACTTGACCTTGTAAAACAGTCGTTTTTGCTCCTTCTCGAAAACCTCGACGAAAATGACACCGTTTCCATCGTAACCTACGCAGGCAGCGACAAAGTGCTCCTTGACGGCGGAAACGGCTCCGAGAAAGAGCGTATAAGCGCCATAATCGAAGAACTTAGCGCAGGCGGCTCCACCGCAGGCGCCAATGGCATAAAGACCGCGTACGAAATCGCTAATAGGCACTTTATCGAGGGCGGCAATAACAGAGTTATCCTCGCGACCGACGGCGACTTTAACGTGGGTATCAACTCTACCGACGCTCTTAAAGACTTTATCGCAAATAAGAGAAATACCGGTGTGTATTTCTCGGTGCTCGGCTTTGGTTTTGGCAACCTCAGAAGCGATTTAATGGAAACCCTCGCCAATAACGGCAATGGAAGCTTTGCCTATATCGACAGCATAAACGAAGCGCGCAAAGTTCTGGTCGAGGAGATTGGCGGCACGCTCAACATCGTAGCGAAAGACGCCAAGGCGCGCGTGGACTTCAACCCCGAATATGTAGACTACTACAGACTTTTGGGATATGAAAACCTTCACCTCAGCGAGGATGAATGGAACGACTCAAATACCGACGCAGGTGAAATCGGCACAGGCTTTACCGTCACAGCCGTTTACGAAGTGATTTTCCGCGAGGACGCCGATCTTGATGCCGAGGACGCGGATTTCCTCACCGCGTCCGTGCGTTATAAATCTCCCGACGCGTCTGACACAACCCAATACGAAATAACCGCTGATTGCGGAAAAAACAACGTTTTCCAAACTCCCACCCGCGATATGGCGTTTATCTCGGCGATAGTGGAAACGGCGCTTGTCTTGCGCAATTCTCAATACAAGGGAGAAGCGAATATTCAGAGCGTAATTACAAGACTTGACGCTCTCGACTTGTCGGACAATGCCTACATGGAAGAATTCCGCGAACTTGTGAAAAAACTTGCAACGAGATAAAAGTATTCACGGCACAGAAAAAAGCCGCCCGACGGGGCGGCTTTTTCAAAGGGTAAAGGAGGTTTTATGTATGACACACTTTATTTCGTAACTTCGTCGATCCAATGAAGATACTTCTGATGTCCGTCAGTTATCGGGATTTCGATAATCTCGGGCGTTTCGTAGCTGTGTTTTTCGAGTATGGTTTTTTCGACTTCCTTATATAAATCGTGCTTAGTCTTAATGCAGACGAGTACTTCGGCGGAGTTTTCCACCTTTCCTCTCCATGTATAAAAGCTTTCGACTTCCTTTATCTGCACGCACGCGGCAAGTTTCTTTACGAGAAGCTCCTCAATAATCGCTTTTACTTCTTCCTTATTCGCGCACGCGGTCATTATAAGAGAATAGGTCATGTTTTCCTCCGTATCACGCTACCTGCGGAAGCGTCACAACTGTCTTGTTAAGGTCTTTAATGGTTATTGTGAAAGGCATAACAAGCCCCAATCCGTCGGTCTGTATTTCTCCATTCAGAACGCATATTCCGTCTGAAATTTCGAGAGTCAAAGTGTCCGAAACAAGCCCGTCTAAAAATTCCGGATTTACACCTTCTTTAAGAACAAATTTCTTCAAATCTTTCGAATAAGTATAGTTTTCGGAACTAAACAGTTCGGTTATTCCGGGGACAGCCTCTTCTTCCTCTTCGGTTGACAATGTTTTTGTCCACCGCCCGTTAAGATTTTTCTGATAGACATATACCTTTCCATCGACTGTTTCGGTATATTTCTCGTCTTCGTCGAAAGATGCCGAAGAATAGGTTTTGTTTCCTTCTGTCTTATAGGTCATTAAGAATTTGCCGAGGAAAGTCTGCATTTCAATAACCATTGTCGCGCTGTCGGCTTTTTCAAGTTTTTTATAAAAACCGTCTATCTGCTTTGGGCTGTTACATGCCGCAAGGCATGACGCTAAAATAACAATCAGCACCAAAAGCAACGCAATATTTCTTTTTCTCAAAACGATTTCTCCCCCTTTTTCTTTAATTGTATCATTGCGTATAAATTAATCAAGCGCACATTGTCCCGTAATCTGGACAGATGTCTCGACTTATACAGTATTAAAGGGAATAAATAATTATTCTGCTATCGCTGACTTTCGGGAAACAATTCTGTTTACTGTTTCACTCATAACAATCATAAGGACAGCCAAAACAAAGAGATAAACGGGATAAAGTCCGATATTGATGTTATCGGCAATTACGCCGAACAAGAGCGGCATAAAGGTTGTGCCCACATACGCGCTTGCCATCTGAATGCCGATTATCGCCTGGGAATTTTCCTTGCCGAAATTGTTGGGAGTCGCGTGAATGACCGCGGGATAAATAGGCGCGCAGCCCACTCCCACCGTGACAAGCCCCGCGAGCGCGCAGGCGTTTACAGGTATGGCGATAAGAATAATGCCGACAAAGACGACGCTTATTCCTACCCGGATAAGCAGTTTATCCCCTACCTTGTCGGAGATAAAGCCGCATATTGCGCGTCCTGCCGTAATTCCGATAAAGAACAGCGAGGCAAACTGGGCTGCGATATTGGCGTCAATGCCGCGGAATTTCACAAGATAACTGCTTGCCCATATTCCTGTGGTCTGCTCCAAAGAGCAATAGGCAAAAAAGGTGATAAGCAGGGGCGCAACGCCTTTTATCCTCACGGCGTCTTTGATTTTCAGAGGTTTTGCCTTGACTGGGTCTTCCTCTTTGTTCCCGCCTTTCCTTTTCCACATCGGGAGGCTTATAAAGAGCACCGCGCTCAGCGCGATCTGGATGTAGAAGACTATTCTGTAGCCGTTGTTCCAGCCCATGCCGTTTGTCAAGGCATAAGACATAATGTAAGGGCTTATCAGCGCGCCCACGCCCCAGAAACAGTGAAGCCAGTTCATATGGCGGGAAGCGTAATGCAGAGCGACATAATTGTTGAGAGCGGCGTCCACTCCGCCCGCGCCCAATCCGTAAGGTATCGCCCACAAGCAAAGCATCCAGTATTTTGAAGAAAGGGAAAAACCGAGAAGCGCAACTGCCGTCAGACACACGCTTACTGCGGTAACAAGCCCCGCGCCCAGTTTCTTGGTCAGCCTGTCCGACATAAGGCTGGAGATTATCGTTCCCATGGACACAATCATGGTGATTATGCCCGCATACGACATCGGGACGCCCAGTTGCGGCTGCATGACGGGCCACGCCGAACCCAGCAAGGAATCGGGCAGTCCAAGACTGATAAACGCAAGATATATAAGCGCGAGTAACAGTGAATACATGTGGATAATTATAGTATAAAATATATATTTTGTAAACGATAAGGGCATGAAAAAAGGCAGCCCGTCGGCTGCCTTTTGGTGTAATTTTTGTTATTACTGTTTCATCGCCTTGTCGTAGCTGTTTTCTCTGTAGAGAGGCACAACGGCAAACTGGAGCGCGTATTCCGAAGGCTTGACAAGGTATTTTGCGATGGGCAAGCCGTTTTCGGTGTTTCCTATGCCGCTGACAAAGGCGTTTATGTCAATATAGGTGCCGCTCTGGGCGTAATTGTTGTTCCTTTCACAGTAACAGCGCCTTATTTCGGAATCGCTGTATGGTTTCACCCTCAGGTGGAAGGGATTTTTCCTCGCGATTATCATAAGACCATTTTTGTCATTGTCGGTGATGGTGACAAAGTGGACGTTGGTGTGGTTGCCGCTCTCCTGCGCTATGGCATAATCTTCCGCGACCTTATCGACGCTGTCGGAATAGAGTCCCATGGGAGCGTATTCGTACATGTCGATGTAGTTGTCCTTTTCGCCTCTCCCGTAATAGGTGATGTTGCCGAAAGAGTTGGGCATCTTTATCTGTTTACCGAAGCAGTCGATATTGGGCAGATTGCGCTTTAAGGGAGTTATCACGCTGAACACTTCGATCATGCCGTTTGCAATGATGCGATACATATCCTGAATGATAAACGCCTCTTTGTTCTTAAGTTTGTAAATCGTTTCGGCCTGAACTTCAACCGCCACGGGCTTATCACCCTCGGTGACGGTCTTATAGTTGAAGTCCTGAACGTGGACGAAGTATTCGGGACAGGAGTTCATGTTCCTTATGAACGGGCGGTAAATGTTGGTGTTAAAGCAGTTTCCGCCGAGGCGTTTGGGATCGGCCTTAAGTAGCTCCTTGCCCATGACGTTGTACCCGACGATGGTCCCGAGCTCTTTGCTAACGCGCACAAAGCCGCCGTCAAAGCGAACCGTTACGTTATCGCCTACTTCAGTGACAGACAGATGCTTTCCGCCTGCGGGATTGAATTCGGTAAGCTCATAGCTGACGGGAAGCTGCTCGCGACTAATGGCTTCGCCGGTGGTGTTGTCGACGCAAACGACGTTGAGGTACATGTCACCTTCAAGGTGTCCGAGTGCGACGTCGAAAATCCTGCTCTGCCTGGGCTCGATGACCACATCAAGTTTGGTACGTGAGATTTCTCTGCCGTTGCGCTGCATTACAAGATACAGGTCGGTATCGACATTTGACTTGAAATAATTTGTGTTGGTCACTTCAAGCTTATCGCTGCTTATCAAGCGGGAGCGGAGAGGTCTGTAGACGTATTTCACGTTTTCGGCGCCGCTGTAGGGCTTACGATCGACAGTGAAGATTCCGCAGTCGTCGTAGCCTTTGCCAAGGATGTACCTGTCGGTAAATTCGCTGATAAAGCCGCCCATGCAGGAAGGGGCATTTTCTATTATTTCGTCAAGCTCTTTTAGTGTGGCGCAGCCAATGCCGTTGGACCTGGCAAACTCGCTCAAAATTATTGCTTTGTTCTCAATGCTGTTAATGGCGTCGAGAAGTTCGGACACGCCGGGATTGAAAAGGGGCATGGCGGGACTTTCTTCGTCATTATAAATGACGGGGGCTTTTGTCGCCGATTTCACATAGTCGATTGCCGACTCGGTAATCGGGTTGTATCCCTCGCTACCGAAAGTAAACATCGTAAAGCACGCCTTGTTGGAAACAATGCCGATTTCGCTTGCCGCAACGCTCTTTGCCAGTGCTTCGAGGTTTTTGCGGTAAAGCGCTTTTATCTTCTTGTTTTTGCGCGCAAATCCAAGATCGAGTGCAGAGTTTTTAACAAGATAAATGCCGAGTTCGTCGCACATCTCGTAGAAAACGGGATCGACGTTTACGTTGAGCTTAATTGCGTTGAGGTTGTGTTCCTTAATAAGCTTCAAGTCCACCAGAAAGTCGTCGGCGGTGAGCACTTTGCCCAAAGAATTGTACTGGCAGGAATAATTAATGCCCTTTAGTTTGACCTGTTTCCCGTTGTAGGTAAAGGAGCCGTTTATTGCAGGCTCTTTGAAGCCTACTTTCGTTTTTACGCACTCGAGTGTGTAGCCCTCTTCGTCTATCGCCGTGATAAACAAGTCGTAGAGATAGGGCTCTTCGGGGTTGTACAGTTTGAAATCACCCGCAAATTCCACTTCGAGCACGTCTTTTTCGGGCTTTTCGGAAGTTTCGTAAAGCTGTTCGCCGTCCTTTTCGAGAGAGATGCGAATGCTGTCGCATACGCCTTCGAGAAGAAGCGCGAGATTTACTTTAATCTCGTTCTCGGCGCGCTCGAAATTGACCGAATAATCGATAATGCTACCCTTGTTGTGAATATACAGCAAAACGTCGCCCGCAATTCCCGTCATGGAAAATCTTTCCCTTCCGTAGAGGAGATGGGCGTCGCTCCAGCGACGTACAACGACTACAAGCTCATTTCTGCCGATAGTCAGCATGGGAGTAATTTCAAAGTCAGCCTGGGAAATCTTCGAGTAACCTACAAGCGTTCCGTTTACATAGACTTCAAACTCGCCGCACACCTTAAGAAAGGACAGGACGTATTTCTTGTCAAGATCGCTGATTTCGAAAAACCTTCGGTAAATGCCCATGCTTGAAGAAGGCACACCTTTTGACAGTTTGAAGGGATAATCGCTGAGATACCGGAATTCCTCAAACCCCTCGCTTTCCCATGTGGACGGTACAAAAATGGCGTCGAACATGAGATTGTTCGTGTCGATACTGGAAGGAATTTGGTCGGAATAATACTTAAAATCCCAGTTTCCCGACAAAACACGCACCCTGTCACTCAAAAATCTTGCTTTGAATAAGGGCGCATTTTCGGCCGCTCTGCGGCTGGAAAAAGGTACAAAATATGTATGTGGAGCAAGCCTTCCGCTGTCAACGAGGGAAGGGTCGTTGCCGATAGAATTTATGAAGTTATATATCATAAGAGCGTAAATCTCCGTGATTGCATAATTATTTAGTTAAAGTATAACACACTTATTATTATTTCAATAGCAAATTTCTTATATTTTTGCTAAAAAACCACTGAAAAACGTATCAGTGGTTTGACAAATATCGACAATGAACAGACAAAATATGCTTATTTGTATCTATAGATACAGATAAATCCCTTTTACTTGATTTTTATCAGTTTTCTGACAGGGCGTTGTATAATTATGGTCAATATAAAATTCACCGCGAGAATTATACTTTGCTTGGACATTCTGAGGGCAAAAACCGCCTCAAGGGTCTTTCCTTTTGCCCTGAAGTAGAAAAGATACAGCCCGATTGTGTTTAGCGTAAGGCAAATGGCAAACACAAAGACAAAGCTTATCGAGGTCAGCGCAAAATCGTATTTCCGGGTGTCAACTTTGAGTTTTTTTGCAGTGAAAAAGACAAGTCCCGGGATAAGTCCCAAAAGTCCGCTGCTAACAAGGACAATGGGGTTTATGGCCCCTTTTGGCGCAATAAGGCATCCCAGAAGGTCTCCGAGAATTCCCGTCAGAAAGCCTGACAAAGGATTTATAAACGCGCCTGCGATAAACGCAGGGATATAGGTAAATGAAACGACAAGCGCCCCTCCGCCCATTATCACGGTAAAGATGTTTGCAATCGTGCTTAAGGCCGTAAGCGCGGCGGTGTAGCTTATCACCTTTACGCTCATGACCTTGGCTCTTTTGTCCATAAAAATACCCTCCTTACAAATAAGCAGGAGAGTCCATCGAAAAAAAATACTAAAAAATATTTTTTATGCAACGGACGCGGCAAGGCATCGCAGAATCTCGTCCAATTCTTTCGTTCGCAAACGACATCCCATTTTGCGACACTTGACGCACCTTGCCTACTCTGCATTTTGAGTTTATTGTACCAGTAAAAAAGAATTATGTCAAGCATAGCAGAATTTTATCGACATATATTTTATTATGCGAAAATCAGTCGGCGATATCGGGGGCGCAGTCGCCACCGTGGGAATATTCAGCGTATTTACTAAGATACTTAGTTTTATCTTCAAAATATACCTGTCCAGAACTTTAGGCGCGCAGGTGATAGGGCTCTACCAGATCTCCTCCTCGGTTTTCTTTTTGTTCGCCTCGCTCTCTTCCAGCGGTCTTCCGCTGGTGTTAAGCCGCAAAATCGCAGAAGATATCGCTCTGAAAAAGAACAAGGCAAACGCTTTTTTCTCAACAGCTTTCCTGCTTGGCCTTGGGATAACTCTTGTCACCATTTTTGTCCTGTGGATATTCCACGACAAATTGTCCTTCCTGTTCTCCGACCCTAAGGCATATCCCCTCTTCCTTATCATGCTGCCCGCATTGCTTTCTACCTTTATTTACAGCGTGATAAGGGGCTTTTTGTGGGGCAAAAAGGAGTTTACGACCATTTCCATTACCGAAGCGATTGAGGAAGTTTTACGCATCGTTTTTTCGGTTATTTTCATAAGCGGAATCATCAGCACTCTGGCGGGAGCTGAGGCAATTGCCGTAGCGTTTACCGCAAGCGATATAGTCGTGGCAGTCATCCTTGCGGTCCTGTATTTTGTGAAAGGCGGCAAATTCGAAAAACCGACAGATTTTAAGGAAATACTCGTTCCCAGTCTTCCCGTGACTTCCATGAGGATTTTCGCAAGCCTTATCGGCACCCTTATTGCGATAATACTTCCCGCCCGTTTAATCGCCGCAGGAATGACCCTTCCCGAAGCAACGGCGACATACGGGCGCATTACGGGCATGGCGAACCCGTTTTTACTCGCACCAAACGCGATTATAAGCTCTCTTGCTATTGTGCTTATTCCCGAAATGAGCGCGAGCGGCGCAAAGAAAGAGTACTCCCGCCTCAATAAGCACCTGACCAACGGAATAAACTTTTCCTTAATAATAAGCGGTATTTTTATGGTGCCGTTTATCGCGCTGGGCGAGGAAATCACCGTCTTATTGTTCGACGACAGCATAAGCGGCAAGTACCTCGAATATGCGGCGTTTATGATGTTGCCGATGTGCGTAAATCAACTGACGCAATCGGCGCTCAACGCAACGGGAAAAGAATATAAGTCCTTCATTAATTATATCGTTGGCAACGTGCTCATGGTAATCTGCATTTACTTCCTGCCGAAATACCTCGGTTTGTACTCCGTCGCCGTGGCGACAATGGCTTGCCTGCTCGTGACTTCGACAATGAATATCTATACTCTTCGCAGGCATACGGGCTTTGGCTTCTCGTTCTTAAAATACCTGGCTCTTGTACTTGTATTTGTGCTTCTTTCCTCGTTCTTTACCGAAAGCCTTAACAATGTCTTACGCGCTAAATTTGGCATTTTCGCAAACATTCTGTCGGGTTTGCTTGGCGCTTTGATGTATGCCGGACTTTGCCTTGCCACAAGACTTGTCGATGTTAAAGGCTTCTTAAAGCTAAAAAGAGCATAAAATAAGGGCGGCCTGTTCCAGCCGCCCCGATTTTGGTTTTTACTTTTTACCCTTGTTGTTGGGTTTCTTCTTTTTGTTGTTGTGCACTACTCTCTGCACGTACTTGGGCTTGTCGTCGACATATTCATCATCGATTATGAAGTCCTCTTTATCCTTGGACTCGGGCTCAACTACCTTAATCTCCTTTTCGGCCTTAAGAATGTTCTCGCCCTTTACTTCCTTAGGATGTTTCTTCTTCCACCTTCTGATGACGAGTACGACGATAACCACAACGATTACCACAGCGATGACGATACTCGAAATGAGCAGCCACGCGTCGCCTCTCTCCCAGATGCTGGGGGTTTCGGGTTCGGGAGTTTCCTCCTCGTCTTCATCCTCATCCTCGTCCTGCTCCGGATCTTCGGCGTAATCGTAGAACGATACGGCTTTGGCTCTCTTCTGTTCGGGAGTGAGGTTGTCATAGTCAATAGCGGCCTTCGCCTCGTCGTATGCGTCCTTATTTACTTCGACAATGCTCACCTGGTCGATGACCATCATGCCGAGTATGGGTTGCAGGCTGCCTGTCTTGTCGTCGGCTACCGTGTCGGCTCCGAGGACAAAGCTCCAGCTTGAGCTTGCCGATGTGGAGCTGGGATTGTAGATATACATCTCATACTCTACGGCGTCATAGATGTTGCCGGTCTTGCCGTTGGAGTTGATATAAAGGCTTTGATACTTCGATTTGTCGGAGGTGGGCATATACCTGAATTCGGCGTTTGCGCCCTCGATGGTGTAGGTGGGATTTCCGTCGTCGTCGAGTATTGCGTTGCCATTTGCGTCATACGCTTTGGCGGCGATTAAGGTCTTAGCCTTGAAGGAAATCTTATAGTACTTGCCTGCCTCGATGCCGGATGTGTTGTTGGAAGAATAGGTCTGTCCGAACAATTCCTTATTGCTCATGACAAGGGAGTTACTGCCGTCGATTCCGATAAACCTTAAGATGTCGAAGTTGGCGGGGAAGTTGCTTATTCCGCTGAAGGCGTTTACAAGCTCGTCGTCCTCGTTGTTCTTCTTGTAGATCATCTCGAGCTTGGAGAGTTCGTCATTCTGGGAATATACGCCGTATACCCTGTAGTCTTCGGTGGAGCCTGTAAAGGTGTCGCCTTTGGACCAGAGATAGTTGTTGGGGGTATGTCCGAGATTGTGACCGTCCTTGCCCTCTTCGGTGGTATTTTCGGTAAAGCTGTCAAAGCTGTCGACTATGCTCTCAAGTATACGAAGCGCGTACTTGTTGGTGTAAATCTTATAGCTGATCCCCT
Source organism: Clostridia bacterium (assembly GCA_035381305.1). Taxonomy (GTDB): domain Bacteria; phylum Bacillota; class Clostridia; order Christensenellales; family DTU072; genus CAG-1782. The sequence goes on along the minus strand of DAOSYK010000001.1, from coordinate 227,285 downwards.
GATAATCGGGCAGTATGTCGCTTATCTCAAAATCATAGAAGTTGTCTGCGCCGTTTGTAATTTCGGTCTTCTCCGCCGCGGCATTGTATTCATCTTCGCTGATTGTGATGAGCTGAACATTGTCAAAGTAAACCGTGCCTTTGCTCAAGCCTGCGGCGTCGTAGACAGTCGCGTCGGTCTTGACGTTTGTCGACTTCTTGCTCACCTTATTGACATAGGCATCGCCAAGGGAGAGCTGCATTGCGAGCGTGCCCGAATGGCTGCCCATTCTGACATAGAAGGAGTACTGCACCCACTTGCCGTTTGTGTCGACGTTGGTGAAGCCAATATATCTGCCGGTAACGCTCTTTGCGCTCAAGACGTCGCTTACGTCCTTAAGCGTGACGCTTGCCTTGGCTCCGTCAACTGTCCTTACCCAAATACTTGCCTTGTAGTAGGTGTTGGCGTTTAGGGAGGCGTTGCCCGAAGTGAGGGTGTGGGACACAGCGTAGTTGGAGGTTATCTTGAGCATTGTGTCAAAGGGGCTGACATAGCTTCCCGTCTCGGGAGCAAAATCGGTCGCCTTGTCGATGAGCACCGTGCCCGCCTGATACTTAAGTTCGGGGTATGCGGGCTCATTGTCCTCGATATATTCGTCGACTGTGTCGTACTGGCCATCGTTTGTGCCGATGATTTCGCCCGAGTAATTGCTGAACGCGCTTACTATATTATAATAAGGTAAATCTGTGCTGCTCTTTCCGACCGCTCTTATCTTGTAGTTGACGTTGAGTCCTTCCTTGAAGATGTTATTAGCGTCAAAGGAAAGAGTGCCCGTTGCCGAAACGGCGGCGACGTATTTTTCCTGATACTTATTGTCGGCGTCCTTATACCTTACCCATATTTCATAGTAGGAAGGCTCCACTTCGGCATTTCCCGAATAGCTTACACCGTAAAACTTGTCCCAGGTTATGATGTTGGTTGCCATGGAGACAGTAGGCGTGGTGAAGATATTGTTCTTAACAGTGCCCGCAGTCCAGCCGCTGGCAACAGCCGTTCCCGAAATTTTGCCATCAGCGGCAAACTCTTTCTCGTTGGTCGAGGAGAGGTCAATTCCGCTGAAGTTACCGTTAGTAACGCTGTCGGACGGCTTGGTCGTGTTGCTGAAGGTGTATTCCTTAACGGTGTCGCCGCTCTTGGATGTCGAGCTGAATTCGGAATATTTTATCTTTGTTACGTTTATTATTGCGATGTGAACTTCGCCCTTGACATAGCTTGCCGTGTTGAAGCGGGAACCCGTTCCGAGGTGAACTTTAAGGGTGACATAGTTGGTCTTGATCGTGTCGCCGAGCACGTAGAACACTACTTCTTTCCATTCGTCATTGTTGACGCTGCTGACGGTTGCCACGCTGGACGTAAGTTTTGCATTATCGTCTCCGCCGAGCAGGCCTATTGTCGCGCCGAGTCCCTTGGGTATGTCGACGGTCTTAACAAGCATCGCGATACGGTAAGCGGTGTTGGGATTAATGGTGACATACTCTTTGGACGTAAGCAGAGAAGCCGTGGGAACAGAGTTCTTCAACACAAGCTCGGCAAAGCTGGTGATACCTATTGCCGAAAGGTCGGCAAACTGGTCTGCGGGAAGGGTGTTCCTGAAGTAGCTGACGTTTGTCAGGTCGTTAGATGCAACATCGTTGCTCTCAAGCTGAAGACCCCAGAAATTATTCTTGAAGGTCTCCTGGTCCATATCATTGGTCAGTCCGCCGTAAACGAGTTCATCAGCAGACTTGACAGGATTGAGCGCCTGCCATACCTTACCCGAAGGTTCTGCGCCGGGAGCGTATTCGGCTATCTCGATGTTATCAAAGAAGGCAGAACCCATCATAAGGGTGGTGTAATCTGTGGAAGAACCCTCGCCAAACCAGAACTCAATGTTGAGTTTCCTGTCCGAAAGCTGGTTGCCCTGGATGTAGAATTCTATTTTCTCCCACTGTCCGAGCTGGGTGGTCTGCTCCACGATGTCATCGCCTGCGCCCGTGAGTTTGACGTGGGCATAGGGCTTCTGATTGAGCTCGGAGCCGCTGGTCGCGCTGAACCAGGAATTGTACTTCGCCATGTACTCGGCGAGCTTATCGTCATAGTCTTCCCAGTCCTTTTCGAGGGTGGTAAGTCTCTTGTATTCGTTGTTGAGGAAGTTGTTCCTCTCGGTAAGCATCTGGTACTCGAGATAGTTCTGGACAGATTCGTCAACAGGTATGTCGCCCGTGCCGATGGTTATTGTGGCGGCGTCCTTATAGTCGAGCCACAGATAATAGTACTTGAAGGCCTCATAGACTTCTTTCTGATATCCCGAGAAGGTCGCGCCCTCTTCCTTGTGCCTGAAGATAGAATTCTCGGCAGCGATGAGAGCCGAAACGTTGGCGGACTGCTCGGATGGCTTGTAAATGGCGGTGTCGCCCGTTATCCTGGCTTTTTCTTCGTTGGTAAGAGCCACAAAGTAGGATTCGGCTATCTCGTAGTCGACGTCATCGTTATAAGCGTTTCTTATGGCGTCCTGATAAGCCTTCTGAATCTCGGTGTAAGCCGCGGGTGACGTGGGCTTGTTTGTGGTGGGAAGAGCGTTGAGCGGGTTGACATAAACCCATACGCTGATGATGTAATAATTGTTGCTCTTGATTGTTATTGTGGAATTACTCTTGAATCCCGCGCCTGTGAGGTCGCCGTTGGAAATCATGAGGACTTTCTTCTCGTCGAGGGCGGACATCGTTCTGTTGCCGTTGTCGCCGATAAGGTTGTCAAGCCAGTTCTGGTAAGAAACGGTCTTCCATGTCGACGAGTAAGACGTCGTCTTGAGAAGCTCAAGATAGGTGTCGACGGCTTCTTTATCAGGCTCTTTGGTGTAAAGTTTTTCGAGATTTACAATACCCGTATGAGGCGTATTAACGCTGGGCTGTTCGGTGGACGTAAGCCCGCTCTTGCCCTTTATGAGCGTATAATTGCTGACGTTGGACGAGCTGTAAACACCCTCGCGGAAGCTGTAGAAGAAGTTCTTCGCGTTGCTGCTGGTGGGAGTAGCTTCGGTCGTCTGCTCAAACTTTGTGTCGGTGAGGAAGTAGCAGCTCTCATAGCCGTATTTCATGTTGGTGTTGGTAGCGGCGGCGTTTATGAACGAATCATGATTGAAGTCCGCTCCGCTCTTATCCTTGGTCACTTCTTTGCAGATGATGTTGTCAAACAAGGCCGAGCCTTTGACGATGTATTTGTTGGCTGCGCTGTTTACTGTATCCGGACCGTTGCCGAGCCAGAGATATATATCGATGGTCTTTGAAGAATACTTGTTGCTTTCGATGTAGAGGTAATGTGTCTCCCATTGTCCGTTGGTGTTGATTACGCTGTCGTTATAGTAAACCGCGCCCGATACCGTCACCCACGCGCCCTTGAACTGTCTGTCGGCTTCGGTGGATTCGATATTGGTGCAGACCGAGTACTGCAGCATGTAGTACCTGTTGGCTTCAAGGGTAAAGGACGAGCTGTTCTTGTAATAGATGCTTCCCGCCGTCGATACGGTGGAAAGGAGCAGGGCATTTGTGTCCTGAAGCTCGGTGGTGGGGTTGCCGAAATCGTCGGTCTCATAAGGCGTAGCGGGGTCAATGCCGGGATACGCAAAGACCGCGTTGGTCGTGCTGTGAATGTCGCTGTTCGCGTTAAATGCGTTTTGGTCGGCGAGGTCAATTACGCCCATCGTCACGCCGGTCGCAGTCGTCGCAAGGCTGCCTTTGGTGGCAGTCCAGTTCTTTACGTTGTTCTTGACATAGGCGCCTTTGGTGGAAGGGCTGGCGTCATAAAATGTGCCGTTTGTGATGAGCATGGTGCGGGAGATCGTCTCCGTCTCTTCACCGGGCTCTTCTTCTTCCACGTAATCGGTGCATGCTACTATGGAAATGGAAATCACCAAGACCATAATCATCGTAAAAAGCATCAGTAGTTTCTTCTTCATTGTAACCGTCCTGTTCATAATAATAGAATTTAGGCTATACAGTATGATACCATAATCTCTCAATAATTACAACACAAATCATTTATTTGACTACATAAAATTCTATTTTATATGTATACATATAGCCATAACAGATAATATCAATAATTGCTTTATACAGCCTTAAGAAGAAATCGACATTTTAAGCCCTTTCCCGACATTAAAAACGCCTCCCCGTGAAGGAAGGCGCGAAAAAAGCTAACACTGAAAAAATTATCTGTTTCCGTACATTTTTTCGTAATAATTGCGATATTCGCCGCTTATGATATTCTCCCACCACCGGCGGTTTTCCAGATACCATGCAATGGTCTTTTTGATGCCGTCCTCGAATTTTGTCGAGGGCAGCCAGCCGAGTTCATTGTGAATTTTGGCGGGGTCTATTGCGTAGCGCAGGTCGTGCCCTTTCCTGTCGGTTACGTAAGTAATCAAACTTTCGGGCTTGTTAAGCTCTTTAAGTATTATTTTCACTATGTCGATATTGGCCTTTTCGTTGTGCCCTCCCACGTTGTAGACCTCGCCTATTCTGCCTTTGTGGACGATGAGGTCAATGGCGCTGCAGTGGTCTTCAACATACAGCCAGTCCCTTACGTTCTGTCCGTTTCCGTAAACGGGGAGCGACTGGTCGGCAAGCGCGCGCGCAATCATCAGCGGAATGAGTTTTTCGGGGAAGTGATAAGGTCCGTAATTGTTACTGCACCTCGAGATGGTTATGGGCAGATTGTATGTACGGTAGTACGCAAGCACCAATAAGTCGGCCGAGGCCTTGCTTGCGCTATAGGGGCTGGAAGTATGAACGGGCGTCTCCTCGGTGAAGAACAAGTCGGGTCTGTCAAGAGGCAGATCGCCGTAGACTTCGTCGGTGGACACCTGGTGGAAACGGATATTTCCATACTTTCTGCAGGCGTCCAGAAGGGTCTGCGTCCCCAATATATTGGTAATAAGGAAAATCTGCGGATTTTCTATCGAGCGGTCAACGTGACTCTCGGCGGCGAAGTTTATCACAAGGTCGAATTTTTCGGCGGCGAAGAGTTCATCCACAAATCTGTTGTCAGCTATATCGCCCTTTACAAACTTGAAGTTTTTGTTCTTCATCGCGTTTTCAAGGGTGCTCATGTTGCCCGCGTAAGTCAATTTGTCCAGGCAGACAATCTCATATTCGGGGTATTTTGCGAGCATATAATAAATGAAGTTGGAGCCGATAAATCCCGCCCCGCCGGTAACAAGAATTTTCATTGTTTTATTTCCTCCAGATATCTTCTTAAGGCGTCCTGCCAGGAAGGCAGCCTCTCAAATCCCGACTTGTCGAGACAGGTCTTGTCCAGTCTGCTGTTCTTGGGACGCTTGGCAGCGGTGACGTATTGTTCGGACAGAATGGGATTTACCTTAATGTTTACTCCCGCCTGTCTGAAAATCTCTGTGGCAAATTCGTACCAGCTGCAGTAGTTTTCATTTGTGCCGTGGTATACGCCGTACTTGTCGGTGGAAATCATATCTACGATAAGGCGCGCAAGGTCGGGCGTGTAGGTGGGGGAGCCAATCTGGTCGGCAACGATGTTAAGCTCGTCACGCTCCTTGGCAAGGCGAAGCATCGTTTTGACGAAATTGTTTCCGTTTAGTCCAAAAACCCATGATGTGCGTACTATAAAAAGTTTGTCGACATGCTTTGCCGCAGCCTTTTCTCCCGCAAGTTTGGATACGCCGTAGGCGTTGAGCGGTTGCAACGAGCTGTCGGTTGTGTAAGCCTCTTCGCCCTCTCCGCCGTAAACGTAATCGGTGGAAATGTATACCATGGCGGCGTCTATGGCTTTTACCGCTTTTGCTATGTTTTCGGTTCCCGTTTCGTTGATTTTGGTACACCTTTCGACGTCACTTTCGGCATTATCAACCGCCGTGTACGCCGCGCAGTGCACCACCGCGTCGGGGTTGCATTCCGTTATATACTTAAATGCCGCTTCTTCGTCGGTGATATCAAAGTCGTCTATGTCGGCGCCGACTACATTGTAGCCGAGTTCCTTGCAGCGCTTTACCACGTCATAACCGAGCTGACCTTTGACGCCCGTGACCAGCACTTTAAGTGCAAAATTGCAGTCGCTGTCGCAAAGCCTTGAGCTGTTGGAGTCCTTTGCCGAAAGTATGGGGTTTTCGATTCCCCACTCCACGCCGATTGCGGGATCGTCGAAGCGTATGCTTCTGTCGGTCTCCTTATTGTAAAGGCTGTCGACTTTATAAATGACTTCTACGTCGTCGGTCAACGTCACAAAACCGTGCGCGTAGCCCTTCGGGACCATCAGCATTCGTTTGTTTTCGGCGGATAGTTCCACCGCGACATATTTTAAATACGTGCTGCTGCCTTTCTTTATATCAACGGCTACGTCTAAAATTGCGCCCTTGTTGCACCTTACGAGCTTAGCCTGCGCGTGGGGATTGTTCTGGAAGTGAAGCCCTCTCAAAACGCCTTTATATGCCGAAAAGGACTGATTGTCCTGTACGAATCTGTTAAAAATACCGTTGGCGTTGAATTCGCCTTCGTTATAGGTTTCCATAAAATAGCCGCGGTTGTCTCCGAAGACAACGGGATCGACTATGACAACGCCCCTTAGTTGCGTCTTGGTAAATTTCATCTATGCCTCCGTCAGTTGAGGAATTTCCCTTCTGCCACGTTGCGAAGGTGCGCTCCGTAAGGCGACTTGCCATAGCGCGCGGCGGCAGTGAGGAGTTGTTCTTTGGTAATCCAGTTTTTGTTGTAAGCGATTTCTTCCAGCGCCGAGATTATTATGCCCTGGCGTTTGGAAAGGGTCTGAATGAAGTTTGCGCAGTCGACAAGGCTCTCAACCGTGCCGGTATCCAGCCACGCAAAACCGCGTTTAAGAAGCTGCACATCGAGTTCGCCTTTCTCAAGATATACCTTGTTAAGGTCGGTGATTTCAAGCTCTCCCCTCTTGGAAGGCTTAAGGTTCTTTGCGTATTCCACGCACCTGTTGTCGTAAAAGTAAAGTCCCGTTACGGCATAATTTGACTTGGGGAAGGCGGGTTTTTCCTCGATGCTTAGAGCTTTCCCTTCGGCGTCGAATTCAACAATGCCGAACCTTTCCGGGTCGTCGACGTAATACCCGAAAATAGTGGCTCTTTTGTTCTTTTCGGCGTTTTCCACGGCTTCGCCGAGTATTTTCTCAAAACCGCTGCCGTAAAAGATATTGTCGCCCAAAACCATTGCGCAACTGTCGTCGCCGATAAACTCCTCGCCGAGGATAAACGCCTGGGCGAGTCCGTCGGGCGAAGGCTGAACTTTGTAGCTTAAGTTTATTCCGTAATTGCTTCCGTCGCCCAAGAGTTCGACAAATCTCGGTGTATCGGTGGGCGTGGAGATGATGAGAATATCTTTTATTCCCGCCTGCATTAGCACCGACAAGGGGTAATATATCATGGGTTTATCGTAAACGGGCAACAGCTGTTTGCTTGTTACCATTGTCAGCGGATAAAGCCGTGTTCCTGCGCCGCCTGCCAAAACTATTCCTTTCATGAGCGTTTTCTCCTGTGCGTCAAGTAATACTTTTATTTTATTATAACCTCAACTTCTGCTTAAGTCCAATGCTAAACGCACGATTTTGTCCATATCATAATATTTGTATAACCCCAGCCTTCCGCCTATTATGAGGTTTTCCTCTTTTTCGGCAAGCGCTCTGTACTTAGCATATAGCTCGTCGTTTTCCTTATTGTTTACGGGGTAATACGGTTCGTCGCCCTTTTCCCACGTCTTTGGATACTCGCGCGTTATTACGGTTTTTGGGGATACCGCGTTTTCAAAATGCTTGTGCTCGATTATCCTTGTAAACGGCACTTCCCTCTCGGTATAGTTGACGACCGCGTTGCCCTGAAAGTTTTCGGTATCGAGAATCTCTTCCTCAAACCGCAATGAGCGGTACTCGAGGTTCCCTAAGCTGTAACCGAAATATCTGTCAAGTTCGCCCGTGTAGAGCACCTTATCGGCAAGGGAATTGTAAAAATCTCTTTTGGCAATGTAGTCCTCGTTGAGCCAAACTTCTATTCCGTCAAGAAGTTCATCGATAAGCACGTTATATCCGCCTATCGGGATACCCTGAAATCTGCTGTTGAAATAGTTGTTGTCATAGGTAAATCTAAGGGGCAGACGGTTTATAATGAATTCGGGAAGCTCTTTTGCGCTGCAACCCCATTGTTTTTCGGTATACCCCTTGATGAGCTTTTCATAAATATCACGGCCTACCAACGACAAGGCCTTTTCTTCAAGGTTTTTGGGGTTTACGATGTTCTCTTTCGCGACCTGTTCGGCAATGCGATTTTTCGCGTCCTCGGGCGTAATCACTCCCCACATCTGGTAGAAGGTGTTCATGTTGAACGGGAGATTATAAATCTTTCCCTTATAGCAAGCTATGGGGGAGTTGGTATAACGGTTAAATTCTGCAAACCTGTTAACATAATTCCACACTTCCGCGTCATCGGTATGGAAAATGTGCGCGCCGTATTTGTGGACGTTTATGTTTTCGGTGTTCTCGCAGCGCAAGTTCCCGCCCGTGGTGGAGCGTTTGTCAATGACCAGGCATTTTTTGCCCTTATCGGTCATCTCTCTTGCGAAGACGCTGCCGAAGAGTCCCGCGCCTACAATCAAAAAATCATACTGTTTCATCAGAATTCTCCTTGACGGTCTTTTTTCTCAGACGTAGTATATTCAATGTTTCATCAACAATGGGATTTTTCGTCAGTATCGATATAACAATAAACAAGACTGCTGTTATGCCCATATTGATTATGGAATTGAGGAAATATCCGAGGTCCACAAATATATTCATACAGATTAGCACCCCGCCGCAAATTACGGTAAACAAAATGATGAATTTCCAGTTGAGGTCGGAGAAAATGCGCGTTATGTTTTTTCTTAAGATTATCAGCTGATAGGTCAGCACCGTCAATTCAGCGGAAGCTGTGGCAATCGCCGAACCCAGCGCCCCGAGCGGCGGAATAGTGATGATGTTTATAACAAAGTCGACTACCGCCCCCAGAATCACCGATATCATAACATGTTTTTCAAGCCCCAGCGGCAGCATATACTGAATACCTGTCAGATTGCTCAATCCAATAAACAGTATTATGAAAATCGATACCTGCATGGGCACGATGGATTCATAATAGTCGGCGCCGAGGAGCCACAAGATTATATCTTCGGCAAAAATTATGAAATAAAGAATAAGCGGAAGGGCCAGCGTCACGACGATACCTACTGTGCGCGCCATTAGCTTGTTGAATTCTTCCATCTTGTTTTCTTTGAAATACCGGGACATTCTGGGCAGTAAAACCGCGCTTATGGAAGTTATTACGGCGACAAGAATGCGGTTTATCTTTATGCTGGCTCCATATATCCCCACGGTGTAATTGTCGCGCATAAAGCCCAGCATAACAGAGTCGAGATTGGTATAAATGCTACTTGCGACCGACATCGCAAACAGAATGAGCACCGGCTTAAAGTGCCTTGCGATTTTAAGTTTTCTCGTCCTTCGAAAATCAACATATTTTTTGATATAAAAAATATTGGTCATATTGGAAAGGAAAACACCCGCCATACCGATAAGCACATAGAGGAAAAGGTCATCGGGGCTTTTGACAAAAACAAACTCCAATATGACGGCAACTATGGTGATGGAAAGATTTTTTATTGCGATGAATTTATAGTCTTCCATCGCTTGGAGAAGCCATTGAAGATTGAGCACACCGGTTATGTTGCCCAGCCCGATAATAATGGCCAGAAGGTAGAAATTTTTCAGTTCGGGAACGAAAACGATACACAAAGAATAAACAGACAAAGCTATCGCGCTGGTGACGATATTTATTGAATAAAGCTCCTGAACCGTTGCCGAAAGCTCTTCCCTGTTATCTTTTACTTTGGCGCATTCTTTTATTGCGTACGTGGGAATACCGAGATTGGCAAAGAGTACAAAATAGTTCATGAACGAAGTGATGAATGAGTTTGTGCCCATGCCTTCGGGAAGAAGAATGCGGCTGAAATACGGGAATGTAATCATTCCCACCGCGATTCCCGCAAGGGACAAAATCATGTTTAGTACTACGTTCACTCCTATATTCTTTTGTTTTACCATATCATTATTGCCTTCTCAATACCCTGTTCGCCAGGGCATATAATTTCAATCCTCTCAACCCGTTTTTCCAGAGAATGTTTTTAATTCTGCCAAAATTAAACGAATACTCGGGATATTCTTTTTGTATTTTTTTATAAAATCCAGCAGAAGCAGTTACTATATCCTTTTTATTATAACCGAATTTCACGACATTGTTAAAATTATAAAAGACAAGGCTTCTCATAACATTGACCGCATAGTTATATTTAACGCTTTCTTTGTCTGCAAACGCCCTGCAATACTCCAACATGGAAAGCACTACTCTCCTGTGGTCGTTGATGTGTTTCAGAAAGCCTTCGGCGCTTACACTCTGCCCCGCTCTGCCCAGTCTGTACTGATACACGTTGTAATCTTTGCATATACAGGTTTTAAGATATTCAATGGGGAAGATGTTGTACTGGACGTCGACATAGAAGCATTTTTCATACAGCCTGATATTGTTGTCTTTCAATATCGACGTTTTGTAGGTTGTGCAATGCATGGGGATCATTCCGCCGATATTTCCGAATACGTCCTCGACATCAACGATCTTATCTTTTGTAAAATAGTCGGCTATTTTTTGGAGAGCGCTTTCTCCTGTGTCCTCATACCGCTCGGTATAATTTGTAATCACAAAATCAACGTCGACGGTCTTGAGAAATTGGACGTACTTTACGAATTCTTCAGCGTCAACCCAGTCATCGGCGTCTATGACTTTAAAATACTTTCCTGTAGATAGTTCTATGCCCTTGTTAATGGTCGAGCCATGCCCTCCATTTTGTTTATCGACAGCAATAAATACATCGGGATACCTCGCTTCATATTCTTTGGCTATTGCAAGTGTGTTATCCTTGGAACCGTCGTTTACAATCAATACTTCGATATCTTCGAGAATTCTCTTGTCGATAAAAGAATCAAGACAATTAGCAAGATATTTCTCCATATTATAAGAAGGTATGGTCAAAGTCAAAATTTTACTCATTTCTTTCCTCTCAATAGATTAATTTTTCTTAATATCCATGTTCTTAATCTTATAAGGAAGATAAAGACGGAAAAAGAAGGAGATATAAGATAATACCTGATAAACATATTTAAGTTTTCAGGCAGTTTGTTTTTGTCGGCTTTTCTGAGAATCCGTTTATTAAATCTGCCCAGAAAATCGAAATTTTTATTATAAATCTGCAATTGGAATCTATACGGAAAATATATTTTTACCGAAATATCGAACCAGTACGCATAGCATAAAGGCGCAAGGGCGGGATACCTTTCCCTAATAAATTCGTACATACCCTTGCGGGTGTAGTATTGGTCTATTATCTTCGGCGATAATGTGTGAGTGATGCCGCTTGCATTCATTCTGTAGTAGTAAACTTCGACGTCACACAATACGCATTTTCCGGCCATGTCAAAAACTCTGTAGGTGACGTCTTCATCTTCAAAATGGGTCTTTTCGCGGAAGCGGATGTTCTCCCAAAGCGCGGACCTGAACATTTTGTTACATGCCGAAAAGGTGATTTTTGTGTCCACAATGGCAAGTTCTATCAATCTCTGGGACGTTACAGTTTCCAAGGGAATGTCGGGATTTATAGCCGAATCCGAAATATCGTCTTCGTCTTTGAATGTTCTGAACCTGCCCACGGCCAATCCCGCGTCTGAAGTTTTTATGGCGTTATGCAGCGTTTCAAGCATTTGTTTGTGAATGACGTCGTCGCTGTCGACAAAACAGACATATTCGCCGACGATTACATCGAGTCCCGCATTCCTGGCTGACGACAAGCCGCCGTTTTCCTTATGGATTACCTTTATTCTGCTGTCCGTCAGGGCAAGTTCGTCACACATTGTTCCCGATTGGTCTTTGCTCCCGTCATCGACAAGAATTAATTCAAATTCGGTATATGTCTGATTAAGAATGCTCGCCACGCATTCTTTCAGATACTTTGCCGTATTGTAAACGGGCACGATTATGCTTATTTTATCTTTATTCATCGTTATTTAAATACCTCTTATCTTCTTGTCAATGCCTTATTATGCACCCTATAAACGCCCTGAAAGGCTTGTCGGTATATGCATGATGTTCGCCTTTTATCAAAGAGGAAAATGACATAAAAAATCTTGATATAACGTTTTCACCGCACATCCGCAATCTTTTCTCATAATAAGACTTAAAACCGTTAAGAATACCGATGTTTTTTTCATTATTGTGCGCGTCTTCCCGCAATTTGTTTAGGATAATCTCCATCCTTTCTATCGCAATTATCAAATTGGTTTTGTACCCGGCATCGGCTACTTCTTTGACGCCTATCTGCTGCGAAGAGTGTATTCTGTAATTGGTAAGTATTTCGTCAAGCTCAATAATCGTGTTTCTGTTAGCGGCCATTAATGCAAGCCACTCGTCATGAGCAAACTTCAGCGAAAACGGAACAGCATAGTCGATAAGGCTTTTCTTACACACGACCGTTGCCCCCGTAACCACCCAATGATTCAACAAAAATGAGAATCTATTCTTTTGAAATTTTCTTCTCTCTTTTTTGCCGAACCCGACTTTTTCCCATAATGTTTGATCCCCTGTCACTTCGCCGAAAAGTTTTGCATTGGAAAAAATCATTTCGACGTCCTTGTATTCATTGATGGTTTGCGCAAATCTTTCCAGCTTATTGTTTTCCCAATAATCGTCCTGATCGCAAAAAACGACGTATTGATATTGCGCATTGCAGCAAGCCTTTTCGAAATTTTTTACAAATCCCAGATTAGTCTCATTAAGGTATATCCTAACGTCAAAAGGCGCTTTTTCCTTATACTCTTTCAATATCTCAAGCGTAGAATCTTTCGAGCCGTCATCACACACCACAAGTTCTTTGGGAAGATAGGACTGCGTCAGTATACTGCCGAGTTGCTCAGGCAAGTATTTTTCGCCATTGTAGGTACAAAGTACCACGCTGAAATCAATATCATTACTCATACTCTGCCTTATTTATCTTCCATAACTTTCTTTATGGCATTCAAAAACATATACTCGTTTTGGTTGTCAGGCTCAAGGATCATCCCTTCCGCCCATTCGTTCCAAGCATTGAAAAACAAATATTCGATATTCTTGTTTTCGGCGATTTTCTTTAATTCGGAAATGTATTTAATAAATGACCCTTCGGAAGGCGTCTGAATTTTATAACCTCTCTGATTATGTCTGTAGGTATTGTCCCACATAGAGTATGCTCCGAGATAAAAGGGCTTGTCATATTCGAATTGATGAGCAATTTCCAGTGAGTATCTGATGATTTTCTTAGAATTATACTTTTTAATGAAACATTTCCATTTCAAAATATTGTTTATTCTTCTTGCGACAGCGTCATATGCTCTTTCGAAAAATGATTTGTTTAACTGATATTTCTGCAAAGCAAAACTTGGCTCACGCAGGATTATTGCAGAAGACTTAGACGAAACATACTTGAGAAAATCGGCATTGTGAATGCTCTCGACATAATGAATGCCATCAAACCCTATTTCCTTGCATTTTTTATCGAAAAACTCGATAATGCCATCTTTATTTTCATAGTTGGGATTGAATACGACAAATAAGGGTTTGTTGTCCACCTTGATATATCTGTCGTCCATAAAGAAGTCTTTTAGATACTCAAAATGTTCTGCCCAGTCTTTTTCCTCGCCATACTCCTGTTTTTGCAACACTTCTCTTGTGCCGTTCCACGATCTGTTCCAGTCATGATTTGCCCAGCAAAAACAATACTTCTGGTCGATATCTTTCCATGCCAACAGGTTTTCGGCAGGTTTTTCCAATAATTTTTTGCCTTTAAACCAGTAATGATAATAACAAAATCCGTAAATATCGTGCTGCCTGGCAAGTTCTGTCTGCCACTCAACAGTGGATTTGTCCAATAAGTTATAATAATTGTCATCCAATGGCTTTAAGCCATCGCAAAACTTATTGTCTCTTTTTATATTGGTCCATTCGGTAAATCCTTTACCCCACCATTCGTTGTTTTCTTGTATCTCATGGAACTGAGGTAAATACATGGCTAAGATTTTCATACGTTCTCCTTAATACTTAATCCTGAAAGCAAGGGCTAACAATTGAGGCGCAATCATGTACAGAATCAAAGCGATTTTAACGCTTGAAAGCAAATCCTTGAAGGTGGATTTTTTCAATATTTTTCTGTCGAATTTGAGCAAATACTTGTATTTCGCCTTTTCCTTGGGTTTATTGTTGGTGATTTTCACATACATCAATACAGAACAGAACATCCAGTTTACATATACATTGTAAGAGTATTGGGGATAGTTTTCCCTGTAAAATTCGTATATCTGCTTGCGTACATCGTATTCGATAAGATGTCTTTCGCTATATTTCGAATTGAGTGTGCTGTTGGGATTGGTCCTGTAAAAATATAATTCGTCATGAATTATCGCGGCTTTTTCCGTTCCTGCCCATATACGGAACAACAATTCCATATCTTCGAAAATTATTCCTTCGCGGAATCTGAATTCCGAAAATATCTCTTTTTTATAGATCTTTCCGCAGGGAGAAAAATTAACAATATTGTTGTTCACCATCTCTTTCATGATGGTGTCGTTATCGTAAATATCTATTATTTGAGAAATATGATGTGAGGTGATTTCCGATTCATCGGCAAATTTTTTGAGTCTGCACGTCGCTATTTCGGCACCTGTCTCGGTAATTGTTTTCAAAAGCACTTCTATCATGTCTTTATCAACTACGTCGTCTGAATCCACAAAGACTATGTACTTTCCTTGCGCAAAGTCCAGTCCCCTGTTCCTCGCCGAAGATTGTCCCCCGTTCTCCTTATGGATTACCTTTATTCTGCTGTCGTTTTTTGCGAATTCGTCGCAGATGTTTCCCGAATTGTCTTTGCTCCCGTCATTCACCAAGATAAGTTCGAAATCGGTATATGACTGATTAAGAATACTGATAAGACAGTGATTCAGGTATTTTTCGGTATTATAGACAGGCACGATAATGCTTACATTCATAATTTCTTCAATCTCAGGCGTTGATCCAATTCAAAATTTATGGGTTTTGCTTTATTAAAACAAACAATATACATGTAAACATATATGCAATAGCCCGTTGAACCATATAAAAACGGATTGGTGTAAGAGATAATTAAAAAACCGAGATACGCTATCGAGAGCCATCTGTAGTTTGTATCCAAAAGCGCAAACATAGGATACAACAGGAAAAACATAAAAGGTATAAAGCCTATTAAGCCGACCTGGCGCAAGAAGTCCCAATAGGATAATTCGAGAATCGTAACGATTTTGTCGGCGCCTTTACTGAATATCGGACTATTAAATCCCGTACCCCATATAAGCGCAGTCGGTTTTGTCCTGAACAGTTCCATCAAAGATTCCATATGTCCGCTTCTTACAGCGTCAGATGAAGCTTTCCTTTCAAACACTTTTACCAGATATTCGTATATGTCTTTGCCGAAAAATACCAAAACAAGCAGAACGCCGAGGATCGCAACATATTTGACCGGTTTGCTTTTTTCACAAAGAAGAATATACAACACCAGTGCGCCGACAGCGACCAGTGCATTTGCTCTCGTGCCCGAAAAGAATATGCCGACAAATGCAATCAGCGCGATGAGGAGTTTCCTCTTATACAAAGCATATAAAAGTAATATCAGGATAAGAGGCGAGCTTTTTAAGAAAATCAGATAATAGAAGGATGCATTTCCGCCGCGTCCCAGCATCGCATTATCTGTTTTCTGCAAGAATTTTAGAAGAGGATTATTCCAGATAATCAATATATTGAGAAAATCCAATAAAACCGAAACGGCAATAATTATAGCCAATATTCCAATGCATATCAAAAGCATTTTTTCGTAATTAATATTTTGTTTCTGTACAATAAAAAACAGCAAAAGCATGAAGCCGGAATATCCTCGGAGCAATACGTCTATAACCGCCCCTCTTCTGACAAAGATGGACATTACAATCAGAAATATCACATAAGTGAATCCGAAAAATAAAATGTATCTGTTCTTAAGGGTATACCTTATTGCCAGAAACGTGAAAACATTAATTACCATTAAAAGCAAAAATGAAAGCTTTTTTATCTGAAAGTTATCGGTTGGCGTCAAAAGGCTGGACAGCAAAAAAACAAACGTTAAGATATTGCTGGTAACGTTAAGAACGCTTCTTTTCGACAAGCTGACTTTCTTTTCTTTGCGTCTTGTGTCTATCGCAACAACCTTCTCCATCTTATACCTTATTCAATAAGACCAGAATCGCAAATTGAAAATTCGCAATCGGGCTTCCCAAATCGAAATGTTTGTCTTTAAGTAACGTCAATTTATCCTTAAAACTCTTTTTATAATCGGTAAGGTGTTTCAGCACCGTTAGTTTTTCTTCGCTGAGCATATTGCCGAAATTGTCAAGCAAGTTCTGCGCCATTTTGCTTCTCACGCCGGTACTGGTGCCGTTGAGAAATCGCTTCACTCTCGCAAAAAAGAGTTTACAATTGTTTTTTGCGACGCCTATTACGTTGTTTCCGTGCTGGCGATAGAGCATGTGCGGCTCAGGGTCGTAAACAACTTTTCCGAAAGCAGCGACTATTTTATGCGCAACCCAATCGTGAATATCAAGTTCACCTGTGTACATTCTCATAATTTCGCATGCTTTTTTGTTGAAAACAAAAGTGCATCCCGGGGAGAGGCTCTTGATAAGAGAATTTCCGAATCCCGTGTTTTTCATTCCTTTATCGACTTTTTTTATTGCCTTTAACTCCTTGTCAACGGCAATGAAATTTCCCGAATAAAGCAAGGGGATGTTATTGTCTTCCCTTCCCAGCATATTTATCGCGCTTTCGAGCTTATCGTTCATCCAGAAATCATCCTGGTCGCAGAATGCATAATAATCGGCATCGCCGCTGTTAAGCATCAAATCCCAGAAGCTTCTTGCGCAGCGCAAGTTCTCTCCCTTATACCACTTCAGAAGACCTTTTTCCTGATATCTGTCAAGTATATTGTCGGTACTGTCCCTGGAGCCGTCATCGCGCACGAGAATCTCGATATCCGCAGAGCATTTTTGCGCCAGAATACTGTCGAGCTGTTCTTCGATATACTTTTCACCGTTATAAGAAGACAATAGTACTTTAATTAACATTTTCAACCTTTATAAATCTCTTCCATGATAGTCTTTATTACTTTTATATCGAACTTTTTAATCGCTTCTTTATTATGCGCTCCGTATTCTTCCCACAATGAATTGTCATTCGATAATCTCATTATTGCGTCTTTAAATTCTTCGGTACGGAAAGGAGAAACAAGTATTCCGCCTTTGCCTTCTTCAATTAGGTCCACATTGCCGCGGATTTTTGAGGCTATTACAGGTAAGCCGCAGGCCATTGCTTCCATCAACGCAACAGATAATCCCTCCTGAAATGAAGGAAAAACAAAAACATCGGCGCAGGCGCATAATTCCGAAATATCCGTTCTGTAGCCCAACAAATGCACTCTGTCTGCAAGATTGAATTCTTGAATTTTCTTGAGAAGATTCTCTTCCAGTATTCCGCATCCCGCAATGAAATAATGTAATCGCGGATTATCAATGTTTTTCAAAGCATTTATCACAACAATATGATTCTTTCTTTCGATGAGTTCGCCCACGCTCAGAAGCATAATATCATCCTGGGAAATGCCGAGTTCTGTTCTCTTTTTTGCGATATCAATATCGACTGCGGCAAACTTATCGGTATTTATTCCGACACCATTTATTTTATAGAGTTTTCCGCTGTTACGAAGCTTAAACTTTTGTGCAGCTTCATAATCTTCATTGTTGATTGTGATGAGAGCATCTGTGTATTTTGCGCAAAACTTTTCGACAGTATGGAAAATACAGTTCTTTATCGGACTGTTCCCTTTGAAGAAATGAAAACCGTGAGCGGTGTAAATCATCTTCATTTCTTTCTTTTTTCTCGCTGAGAGCCTTGCAAGAAATCCACCTACAGGTGTATGACAATGGATAAGATCGAAATGCTCCTCTTTAAGAAGTCTTTTGAGCTGTTTATAAGCAATGAGGTTACTGAGGCTGAACGGCGAGCGGGAAAAATCAATCTGATGCTGAACAACTCCTATCGCATTTAGTCTGTTATAGGAGTCGGAACGGTTGTTTATGTTGACATTGCTGGCGGAGTGCACTTCGTACCCGAAATCCTGCAATATCCCGATATCGCTTAGTTCAAAGTCTGTAATAAAACTTGTGGTCGTAGCGACTATCAGCGCTTTTTTCATTTATTCCCCTCTGTTTCTTTTACGCTATCTTCCAGGGTTTTGACGGCGTAAGCCCAGTCAAAATGATTGCTCATTCCCTTGTCATAAACGAGAGAACCAAACACTTTGTTGACCGCGCCCGGGAATTTCGAAGCCAGCTTGATTATCAACCCAAAACCCTTAATCAAACGCAGCTTTTTTCCGTTTGCAAATGCTATTGTTTTTACAAGTTTTGGAACATTTGTGTATTCCTTATTCTGCGGAAAGAAAATTCCGTTTGCGTCATTAAGTATGGCAAGCTTAAGAAATTCGCACAGATTGTCGATATAGAGCATGCTTCTCTCGTTATCAAAATAAGGGAAGAAAGGTAGTTTCTTTGCCAGTTTCGCAAGTCTCGGATAATTGCCCTTGCAGCCGTTTCCGTATATCATGGGGGCGCGGACGACAACGACCTTGAAACTGTCGTCGGCAAGAGGCAAAATGCCTTGTTCGGCCTGGAGTTTGCTCTCTCCGTAAAAACCGTTGGGTGACGGGAGAGTATCAGCGGTAATTACTTGTTTTTCAAGTGTTTTGCTTTCGCCGTAAACAATTATACTGCTCATAAAAATGAATTGTTTAACGCTCTTTTCTTTGGCGTATTGTGCAACTTCTATTGCAAGATCTCTGTTTATTTTGAAATACAGCTCTTCCTGATCCTTTTTCGCGTCGACATGGGCAATTCCCGCTACGTGATAAACAACGTCATATTTTGAAAAATCGGCACTTTTCCACGCGCCGCCAAAACTGTCGACAGTGTCAACGTTGAAATCATTTTTCGCGTATTCGGCAAAATACACGCCGATATAGCTTTTCTTGCCTACTATAAGCACGTTTTTCATTGTTGTTCCTCGTTTCCTTTTTCACTCTCGGAAGAATGCGCGCCCTCCTTGACGCCATCGTGCTTAAGCACGCTTATTATCGTCTTGAAAAATATCTTAACATCGTATTTAAAGCTGAGATTCTGCACATATTCGCCGTCAAGCTTGGCTTTTACGGGTATCTCAAGCTCGTCCCTGCCGCTTATCTGCGCAAGTCCGGTCAGTCCCGGTCTTACATCGTTTGCGCCGTACTTGTCCCTCTCCTCAATGAGGTCATACTGATTGTAAAGTGCTGGACGGGGGCCTATAATGGACATAGTGCCTTGCAGAATGTTGATAAGCTGAGGCAGTTCATCGAGGCTGGTTAATCTTAGGATTTTTCCAACCTTTGTTATGTATGCTTTAGGATTGCTAAGTAAATGGGTTGGGACATTGGCGGGGGTTTCAGAATACATTGTGCGGAATTTGTAGCACTTAAATATTATTTTGTCTTTGCCCACTCTGTCCTGAACAAAAAACACTTTACCTTTACTTTCAAACTTTATGGCAAGAGCGATGAAGATAAAAAGCGGACTTAAAAAAAGCAGTCCGAAAAATGACAAAGTAAAATCTAAAAATCTCTTGAAAAACTTCTTATACATATCTCTTCTCCGCACTTAATTCTGCGACTATTTTATATGCGTTTACGATTGTACCCGGCGCGATATGGCAATAATCACCTATTTCGCATCCGTGTTCTACCGCCGCCAGAGTGTTAATGATGCAATGCCTGCCTACCTTGGTCAACGTATTAACGACCGCATTGGCGCAGATGACAGTGCCTTCTCCAATTGTGCTTCGTCTGCTTACGACGGCACTCGGATGTATCAGTGTCGCCCAATGTAAATCACTGTAATTTTCGGCGATTGCTTTGCGTGTTGCATTGTTTCCGACGGCAATTACAAACTCTGTTCCCTGTTCAAGATTTCGGCATAATTCCGTTTTTCCCAAAACCTTGTAACCGGATATTTCCGTTCCGGCGGGTATAGTGTCATCAAGAAAACCTTTTACTGTATATCCCGTCGCTTCAGCTATTTCGGCGACGACAACACCATGTTGTCCGCCGCCGATTATTGCAAGGGTTTTCATTATTGCACTATCGCTTCTGCTTTCTTGGCACGCTTCTTGTTGATGATGACAGTTGCCGCGATGGCCGCGAGGCAGCCTACAAACGCGCACACAACCGCAACGATAATAATAAGCATATAGTTTATCATCTGGGTCTTGACAGCGTTCATGGCAGTCTTCACACCGTTTTCGGTGACGTTTTTGACCGAGTATTGGCCGAGCTCGGCGTTTATGGTGTCGAGTGTGTTGTGAAGAGCGGCATCGAAGGTTCTGAATCTGTTTTCAACGGCAGTCCTCTGCGCTTCGGTGGGTATACCCGCGCCGATAAGCGCGATCTGGTCTTCTATTACCTGGGCCTGGTAGGAAAAGTTGGTCTGATTGGAGCGGTAGTCGTTATACTGCTTGATAAGAGTATCATAGTACTTAGACTCGCTGGTGGTTACCGTTACCACGCCGTCAGAGGTGATGACCTTGGACGTCTGGTTTTCGTAGGTCTTGATTACTTCTTCATAAAGCTTGTCGGCGAGCTCTTTATAGCGTTCGCTGCGGCGCTGAAATTCTGCTTTCCTGGTGTTAAGCGTAGTAGTCAGATCGGCAGACGTGCCTTCCTTTGTGATGTTGTTTGTGAGAATATAATACTCGATAGAGGATAATTCGTTGTTAAGGACGTTTATGTTGGTGTAGAGCTTGTTGTACCTGTCGGAAACATTGGTCTTCAGGGTGCTAAGCTGAGCAAGAAGTTCTTCGATTGCGACCTTGTAGGATATGCAGAGGTCAAAATAATCGCTGGCGGTGCCCAGCGGGTCGTCCGCAACAGACGGGGAAAGAACTTTGCCGTAATTGTAGGCGTCCTTGAAATATTCCTTGTACGAATTGATAAGCTCGTTAAGGAATTGAATATACTGGCTGTCCCTGAAGGGAAGCCTGGCGCTTTCGGTAAGGGTGATTGTATACCTTGTGGGGAAGTAAGTGAGAGAGGCGTTTTTCTCCAGATCCTTTGCCATAGAGGCGGGTATATAGCCGTCTACAGCAAGGTTATCGATAAGAATCTGGCTATAGTTCAACACAACTTCACTTTCGGTAATACCCATGTTCTTAAGGGCGTTGTTTACAACTATTGTCGACTTGATTCTGCTGGTGTCGAGCATGTTGTTATACGGGTCTTTGCCGTTTTCCACACCCGTATAGCTGTATTCGATTATGGCCTTGTATTCTCCCGAATCCTTGGTTGCAATAGTTGCTATCGCGGTAATTCCGCCGCCTAAAACAGCGAGTATCAATGCGTAAATTAGCATTCTGACAAAACTCTTCTTGATGAGCTCGAATACTTTCTGAAAAGTCAATTCGCCCGTGTATTCCTCGTTCATGAATCCTCCGAATTATGTACAAAATTTTTATTACAGTATAACATATATCATAAGATATATCAAGCGAAATTTGTTTTAACCGGTTTTGACGGATTTTTGACATGGTCGGTTTTAAGCCGTTTGACGCATGATTCTAAGAGAGGCAGCCCTCTCTGTTAAGTTTGCGAAAAGCCGGGAGATTTATTTGTCGGAAATTCCGAGATAAGAGTTTATGAATGCCTCATCCTGCATGAGCTGATATGCTCCCCTCAAGTGGGTAAGATAGGGCTTTTCTTCAAGAAAAACGGGTATATTGAGCTTTTTGTATATATATTCTTCCAAGCCAAGAACAGCCGCTCCGCCGCCTGCAAAAAGGACGCCTTTGGTCTCGATATTCTGCACGCACGATGCCGGCGCGACGCTCAAAGCGCCGTCGATAAGTTTTATTATTCTTGTGAAAACGTAGATTATCTGCTCGTAAATTTCCTTTGCCGAAATGACCAGCTTTTTTGGTTTTCCGGTAAGAATATCCCTGCCTGTGAGGCTGAAGGAAGAGGTGTCGCGCGCAAAAAGCGAGCCGATACCGAGTTTTGCCGCCTCACTTTCCCGCCACTTGATGTTGAGCTTATAAAGGTCTTCGATGTGCTCGATGATTTTGCGGTTTATTGCGTTTCCGCCCATATCGAGGGAATAGCCCGAAAGTATCTTTCTGCCGTTTAAAATGGCAAATTCCACGAGGTCGCCGCCTATGACGCAGACCACTTCGGTGCCGTATTCTTCGGCGATGGGCGCAAGCGCGACCACGCTCTCCATAAGATAAATATTCGTGTACCCGCCTGTTACAAACGCCTTTTCTATTTCTCTTTTCTGTGTAATTTCCAGCCCGCAGCTTATGAGGACGCAGATTTCCATGTCCGTGCGTATGCCGAAGACCTTTTTCATGGCTTCTTTGATCAGCAGCCTTATTCCTTCGAAATGCGCGACCGAGCCGTTCTGGATGGGCTTGACGAAAAGCTCTTCCTCGGTGACCTGGCTTTGTCGCTTTAACGCTTCCTCTCCGCAATAGAGGGCTACGGGATTGAGGCTGCGCTTGATTATAACCGCGCTCGGCATACGCAAAAGAAGCTCATTTTCGCTGTAAAGCGAGAAATAAGCCGAGCCGAAATCGCAAACAACCTTAATCCTTGACATCAATGTACTCCCTGAGTATCTCACGTATTCTACCGACAGGCAAACCCACTATGTTATCGTAGTCGCCGCTCCATGAATCCACTATCACGTCGTCTTGTATCCCGTACGAGCCCGCCTTGTCGAGCGGAGAATATTTTTCCACATAATCGTTGATTTTCGCATTGGTAAGTTCTCTCAGTTTTACCTTGCTTTCTTCAATAAACGTAATTTCTTTACCGTTTATTTTTATATAAACTCCGCTAAAAACGCTATGAATTTTCCCGCTGAGTTTTTTGAGCATTTCGCACGCTTTTTGCGCAGTTTTCGGCTTGCCGTAAATTGCGCCGTCAAGCGCAACAAGCGTATCGCACGCGACTATGCAAAAGTGGTCGCCTTTTATCGCTCTTCCCTTCAAAATCGCGTTGTTTTGCGCATTTTCTTCGGGATCACCGATTTCAAGCTCATCCACAACTGGTTCGATAATCTCGAAATTATCGGTTATCTTATGAAAAAGCAACTTCCTCCGCGGAGAGGAAGAAGCTAAGATTATTTTATCTTTTGTCATTATTTATATCTTACAGAATTTCAAGATTTTTCTTGAAAGCGTGCCTGAATTCGGGCACCGCGTTCAGTGCGTCTTTTATCTCAAGCGTGCAGTCTGCGATAGCTTCGGTTTTGAGTATTACGCTGTCGCCGAGGATGTCGCAGGTTATGTTTGTGATAACTCCGCCCATACTGCGGTCAAAGCACTCGGCAATGCGTACGATTACGCCCAGCTTCTTGATTGCTTCAATATCCTCTTCCGAGAGCATAGACAGATACTGCTGAATCTCTATGCCGTCATAGGGGACGGGACCGTGCCTGCTGGCAACCAGCGCTGCGACCACAAGATCTTTCTGCGGTATTCCGTACAAATTGCTGTTGAGAATGAGATAAAAAGAGTGCTTGGGGTGGTCGTAGAACTTGAACGAGCTTCCGATATCATGAAGCTGCGCTGCGACGCGGAGCACCTTTACATAGCTTCTGGGCAGCTTGTGGAGCACCTTAAGCTGTCTGTAAAGCTGGAGCGAGAGGTCGAAGACGTGCTCGGAATGCGGTATATTCATATTGAACACGTGGAGCATGGTGTATATGCTGTGCCCCAGTATGTCGCTTATGGGTTTTTCGATTGTGGAAGGAACGGCATAGCGGAACATCGCGCCTTCCCTCAAGCCAGCGCCCGAAATGATGATTTCGGGGAAGTTGCTGCTTTCCTGAATGGCCTTGAGGCAGCTCATAGCCGCGGGAAGTATGTCGGCGCGCGCGCTGGAAAGTCCCTTTATCCTCGCCGCCTTGTCCATGTCGAGCGGACGAATGGTGTTGTAGATATTCGCAAACTCCGACCAGCTGATGTGATAGTTGTGCGCCATGTCGAGCGGATACTTTTTGAATCTGCGGCTTATCTTGCCTGCGTTGCGCATGGAGCCGCCCACACAGATTAGCTGGGTGTCGGGGTCTATGTTTTTGAACCATTCGAGGTTGTTGAGATTATCTTTTACATAGTCCTCGATCATCTTGCTTCTTTCAATTGGATCGGGGCTTGCTTTTGCGAATTTCTCGGTCAATGTGACCGCGCCGAAAGGCAGGGTCTCCTGAGCGATAAGCACACGGCGGTTGTAGTAAATGACCTTAACCGAGCCGCCGCCTATGTCAATAATAAGTCCTTTGGGAACGTCCATCGAATTGATGACGCCGGTATAAACAAGCCCCGCCTCTTCTTCCTGGCTGAGGACGGTGAGCTTAATGCCGCAGCTTGCGAGAACCTCGTCGACGAAGCTCTTCTGGTTTTTTGCCCTTCTGACCGCGGCCGTGCCGTAAGCAAAGACCTTGCTTACCTTGTGGCTTTCGTAAAGATTTTTGAATGTTTTTAAGGTCTGGACCATCTGCTGAACGCGTACAGGCCTTAAAAACCCGTCGATCTCCATATCCTTGGCAAGTCTTACAGGCTCTTTGAGCTCGTCGATAACATTGAAGTAACCTCCCTCAATGATGTTGACTATAACTATTCTTGCCATGTTGGAGCCGATATCGATGATTGCTATTTTTTCCATTTGCGTGTCCTCCCCCGAGAATGACCCTTTAATATTGTATACTCTTATGTCGAATAATGCAATATCATTTACTATTTATTTACTACGGGTTGATAAATTGTTTATTTTGTCGGTTTATGTCTGCGGCTGTATATATATTTTGTGTAAAACCGCGCTAAACTTCAATTTTTCTTTATAAAAACAAATAAGGCGGACCTTGCCGATCCGCCTTGGTATGTATTTGGGATAAAAAGAACTTATCTCTTGTATCTTGCCAAAATGGAGCTGGCGGTAAGTACCTTTTTGACCTCGGCGACGTATTTGCTTTCCTCGCTGGGAGCGGAAGCGGCGGGAGCCGGAGGAGGCGTGATGATTTTGGGAGTCTTCTTAACGACTTTCTTGGTCGTGGGAGAAGCATAACCTTCGCGTAAGTAAGCCTTGTTTACGGGGATGAAGCCCGTAAAGGCCTCGCTGTAGGCATTGCTTTCAACTGCTATTTCGTAGACGTCCTTGCCCTTAAGTTTAAGATAGGAAACAATGGGGAGAATGTCGCCCTCGCCTGCCGCAAACGCCACAGCGTCGACGGTGGAGTTTTCGCCGAGAAGAGCAGCTTCGATAATCTGCTGAGAATCGAGTTTGTTTCTTCTGCGGGACGCGAAAGCGGTTTCTTTATAATAGCCCTTGGCATCGGTATATTCGTTAAAGTCGCGGTTGCGTTTCGCAACGTATCCGTAAAATTTGACGCCCGAAACCTCAAACTTGACTTCTATCTCCGAAAGCAGCTGCTTAAAGCCCTCGCAGGATATTTTCAGGCTCGCCAAGTCTATAAGCAATACGATTTTTGGTTTGTTCATCTCTGTCCTCCCTCAGTTAATCAATCTTCAAAGACCTGTAATAATAATATAAATATTGTTGCGCGTAACCGCTCAGATTGCCGAATCTCGCAACAAGTTCCTTCTCCATCGTCTTAATGTCGGGCGCGTCTTTCCCGAACAGTCTCGGGTACACCCTCTTTGTCCATGTGTCCAGAGGGAACGCGTCGGTTTTTTTGTATGCGAACAGCAGGATACAATCTGCCACTTTGCCGCCAACGCCGGTAAGCGAAGTAAGTTTCTTCCTCGCGGCGGGGGTGTCCAGCCTGAAAGGCTCTTCAAGGTCAAAGTCTGTGAGCGCCTTGCATGTTTCCGCAATGTATCTTGCCCTGTAGCCTGCTCCTATCGATCTGTAAAAAGTTTCATCGGCGCTTTGCAGTGCCTCGAGTGTGGGAAACGCGTAATAGCCGCCCATATCCCTTCCCAGTTTCTCGCACAGTCTGCTGATTATCAGCTGTATGCGGGGGATATTGTTGTTGGAAGACAAGATAAAAGATATTATCATCTCCAACGGGTCCTGATTTAGCAGCCTTATTCCGCCGCCGAAATCAATCGCTTCGCTTAGTCCCGTAAACTCTCTTAATTCTTCTTTGATTACCTTATAATCTCTCTTTAAATCAAAGTAATTCTCAAAAAAATCAACAAAGTTTGTATTAATTATAACACAGCCATTATTGCTCTGCAATAGGCAATTTGCGTCTTTTGCAAATAAAGTATAACAATCGCCCGTCTTTCGGTACCTGAACACCTGCCCACAGTCGAGAATGTGTCCGATGTTGAATTCCGATGAGTCGGGAATTACTATCTTGCCCGCTGTTTTATAATAATCCATTTAGTATGTAATGGGCAAAGTTTCCTTTGCCCATACCCGTTTGTTATTCAGCTGCGTAAACGCTTACTTTTTTGTATCTCTTGCTTCTCGAGCCGCCTTCCTCAAAACGGACTATTCCGTCTATCTTGGCAAACAGGGTGTCATCGCTTCCTATTCCGACATTTTCGCCGGCGTGGAATCTTGTGCCTCTCTGCCTTACGAGGATATTTCCGGCAAGACACTTTGCTCCGTCGCTCTTCTTAGGTCCAAGCCTTTTCGCAGCACTGTCACGTCCGTTTCTCGAGCTGCCCACACCTTTCTTGTGAGCAAACAATTGAATATTCATAAACATTTTTACCTTACCTCCACTTTGACAAAGGCTTTGTAGCCTTTCTGAATGTCTTTGAGTCCGAGTACCATGGTTTCCAATATCGCCTGCTGCTTAATCCTTTCGGTTTCGCTTTCCGCTTTCGGCGCACAAAACTTTAGGTATCCCGTCTCGTCGTCTTTGACAAAATCAACCTTTTTTGCCGATATTTCCATAAGGCCCATAAGTGCCGTCTGCGCTATCGCGCTCACCGCGCTGCAAACAATATCTTTGCCGTATTTCGCATATCCCGCGTGGCCTTTTATCTCCACACATTCTATGCCCTCGGACCCTTTGGTAACCGTGATGCCAATCATTTATTTAGCCAACGATATCGGTAATCTTGAGCTTTGTGTACGGCTGACGATGACCTTGTCTCTTACGCTCGTTTTTCTTGGCTTTGTACTTGAAAATGTTAATCTTCGGTCCCTTTCCGTTGCAAATAACTTCGGCTTCGGCATAAGAACCGGCGATGGGATTGCCTGTGGAAATCTTGCCGTCCTTATTGAGAAGAATGACGTCAAGCTTAACCTTGCTCCCAGCCTCGGCGGTGAGAAGCTCCACTTTGAGAATGTCGTCCTTCTGAACCTTGTACTGCTTTCCGCCGGTGACAACTACTGCGTACATAAACATAACCTCCTTACGAAGACTCGCTAATTTCGGGTGGTAAAACACACTTAAAAACCCGGATTATGCGGCTGGTATATAATTTATCATATAAAAACACTTTTAGCAAGTATTTTATCGATAAATGTATTCTCTTTTTTTACCGTTTTTATAAAACTTTACTCAAAAATTCGACCAGACGCGGCTGCGTGGGATGATTGAAAATTTCGTCGGGAGTGCCCTGTGCGTCCACTCTTCCTTCGTCCATAAACAGTATCCTTGTACCCACTTCCTTCGCAAATCCCATCTCGTGAGTTACGATAACCATTGTCATACCCGTTTCGGCAACTTCTTTAATGAGATCGAGCACTTCTCCGACCATTTCGGGGTCGAGGGCGCTTGTCGGCTCGTCAAAGAGCATAACCGACGGATTCATAGCGAGCGATCTTACTATCGCGATACGCTGCTTCTGACCGCCCGAAAGCTGATTGGGATAGCTGAATTTCTTCTCCATCAGCCCTACTCTCTTGAGAAATTCGTCGGCCTTCTTTTCGGCTTCTTCTTTGGTCATAAGATTAAGCTTTACGGGAGCGAGAGTAATATTCTCCAGCACTGTAAGGTGAGGAAACAGATTAAACTGCTGGAACACCATACCCATCTTCTGTCTGTGAAGATTGAGGTTCTGCTCCATGCGCTTTGTAAAACCCTTTTCCTCTTTTACCTGTTCGGCGTGCTTAAATTTCAGCTCCTCGATTTTCTTAATGCTCCCGGCGGTTTTTTCGACGTCTTTCTGTTTTTTCGCCTGGCGTAAAGCGTGTTTTTCCGCCTTTATCTCTTCCTTGGTGAAAACCGAGTAGTGCTTGTAAAGGGGCGCGCCCTCAAATTCTACCAGGCCGCTCGTGGGCATTTCGAGAAGATTGAGACAGCGCAAAAACGTACTCTTTCCGCCGCCCGAAGGTCCGATTACTACTACCTTTTCGCCCTCGGTTATATCGATGTCGATATTGTCAAGCACCTTGTTGTCGCCAAAGTATTTGGTTAGATTTCTCGTGGATATCAGTATTTTATTATTTTGCATCGCTCTTCCTCAATCGCTTTTCAAGTTTTTTAAGCAGCATATTCATTATCATTACCGTGATAAAGTACACGAGCGCGGCAAACAAATAGGGAGTGACCACGTTGTAAGTCGTGTTGACTATGCTCTTTATTGTGGTGAAAAATTCGCTTACTCCGATTATCAGCGCAACCGAAGTTTCCTTTACCAGCGCTATCATCTCATTGCCGAGCGCAGGCAATATATTCTTTGCCGATTGCGGCAGGATTATCCGTTTCATGGTTTCGCCGTAGCTTAAGCCCAGCGACCTTCCGGCTTCCATCTGTCCCCTGTCCACGCTCAATATTCCCGCGCGCATTATCTCGGCGACGTACGCGCCGCTGTTTATGCCGAATCCTATTGTCGCGACGAAATATGGCGAAAGGCTGCGGTTAAAGAAGATTACGTTGGAGAATATCGCAAAACATATTATCATCAACTGGACGAGGATAGGAGTACCCCTTATCACGGCAAGATACGCCGTGGCAATCCCGTTGAGGATCTTGTTGAAAATATTGTTCTTGGGCAATACCATGAATACGGCGAGAATGGTACCGATTATTATACCGATTACAAGCGCCATGCATGTGATTGCAAGCGTCCAGCCGTAAGCCTTCGAAAGCAGAAGGAGTGATGCCTTATTAAAAATTATGCTTAAATTCAGTTTCACTATGGGTTCCTTTTCATCAATGAAGATTATGCGCTAAATGGCGCATAATCTTCACGATTGTCTGTTGGATTTTTGATTAGTTCATTATTATTTGCCGAAATATTTCTCGTTGATCTTGTCCATGGTGCCCTCTGCCTGCAATTCGGCGATGGCGGCGTTGAGCCAGTCAACAAGGGCTTTGTTGCCTTCCTTTACGGCAAAGGCATACGTATCTTCAAAGATGGGCTCTTCGACAATCTTTATTCCCGCATAGTTGGCGACAAAGTTTTGCGCGGGGAACTGGTCGATTATGACGGCGTCCACTTTGCCCTGGGTCAAAGCGACAACGGCTTCGGCGCCGGTGGAGAATTTCTGAACGCTTCCGGGAGCGGCAAGGCACACATCGTCGCCTTCACCTGCCCAATCGGGATCCATTTCGGCAAGAAGCTGGCCGACAGTACCCGACTGAACGCCAACAACAACTCCGCCGAGGTCAAAAGGACCTGTAATCGCGCTGTCGTTCTTTACGATAATAACCTGAGTGGAGTCAAAAACGCCCACTGTGAAGTCAAGGTATTCGTCTCTGGACTCGCTGTAGCTGATACCTGCCATGGAGATGTGAGCCTTGTTGGCGCCGGGAGCGAGCAAAACGGATTCGAATTCCATATCTTCCACAACAAGTTCAACACCGAGCTTATCGGCAAGAGCCTGAGCAATCTCGATATCCCATCCGACTATTTTGCCGGCTTCATCCTTATATTCAAAGGGCGGGAAATAAGCGTTGGTTGCGACAACGAGCTTTCCGTATTTCTGGATGCCTTCGGGTGTCGAATCTTTAATTCCTGCACAAGCGGTCATGCTAAGCATACATGCTATAACAACCATAAGACTTAAAACAACTGTAATTGCTTTTTTCATCTTTCTTAATCTCCTGTTTCAAAATTTTAAGTTTATATTATCACTATCCCTTTTCAAACGCAAGCGATTTGAAGCAAAATTTTATTATTATGCAAATAAATTTTATAAATTGTTCGTAAGGCTGCATATTCTTGCTATTTATGCATAGATTCGTGAATATTTCCTTATATATGCAGAGCCTTTTGCATAAAAAGACTTACTTGAGACGGGCGTAAACGCTGACATCCCGTATCTTTCCTTTCTTGATTGCGCTCTTTCTTAAGACTCCTTCAAGTTCAAAACCGCTCTTTTCCAGCACACGACAGGACGCGGGATTGTCGGTAAAAGACATTCCGAAAACTCTTATTATGTCGGTCTTTTCAAATACTGTCTGGCACGCCAGCTTTACCGCCCGGGTCGCGAATCCCTTGCCCCAATGCGCTTCGGCGATAAAATATCCTATTTCTGCCGAAAGGTAATTTATATTGTCTTGCCTTGACACCGTTATGCTGCCCACCACTTCCTCATCGGCGGCTATGGCAAAGGCAAGCACTTTGTCGGGGTCGGCGCGGAGTTGCATATCAATAAACTCTCTTGCGTGCTCCTCGGTATATGGATAAGGTATCCCATCACGGAACCCGGCAAGGATATTCTCATTGTTAAGTATCGCCGCAAGCGACGGCGCGTCGTCAATCGTCCACGCACGTAATGTAATGTTCATCATTCCACCTCATAAAAAAACGCGGTATAAGTATTATACCACGTTTTAATAATTTGTCTGTTTTTACCGAAAAGCTTTTTTACGACACTATGGTAAGACAATCCTCGATAAGTCCGATTGTGATGTCCACAAGAGTGGGCTCATTATCAACATCCCTCTCAACAGTAATTATTATGCTCTCGTTTTTGAAACAGCCCAGAAGAAGGTCGGAGAGTGTAAACAGTCTCGTTATCTCATACTCCTCGCCTTTTATCTGCGCCTTGACAAGTTTGTCGCCTATTCTCAGTCCCGAGTCATAACCCACGCTTACAATGTCGCCGTTTCCGTTTTTGTTAAAATCGAAGACCCTTATTTCCTGAGCTATTCTGACAGTCTGGGTATTGGGGTCGTAGCGCGAACCCGAGGACACGACCTGAACCGTTACGCCGATGACAGGCTTAAGAATTCTCTCGTTTGCCACGCCGTCGCAATTGTGAATTATATTCTCGACGGCGTTAAGAACTATATTTGAAGGAATGGCGTAGCCGATATTTTCGATGTTATCGCTCATTATCTTGGCGTTGACAATGCCGATAAGCTCGCCTTTTGCGTTAAACAGCCCGCCGCCACTGTTGCCGCTGTTGATGGCGGTGTCGATGCGCATGACGCGGAAATTGACGTAAGTTATTTCGTCTGCGGCTTTCATGCTTATGGTCTCAGAGTCAATGCTTACCACTCCCGACGTTGCCGAAATTCCCACGCCCTCGGGGTTACCAACGGCTATAGCGGTAGACCCTACTGCTATATCGTTGCTGTCAGAGGTCATAACGGGAAGGGCGTCGCTGTTTTTGAGGATGTCGTTGCCCGCGACTTTAAGCACAGCGATATCATAGGTCATAGACCCGCCGATATACTGTGCGGAAATGGAATAATTGAGGTCGCCTTCCTTGTATGCCGAATTATAGTCGGGACCGAATTCCTTGCCGTAGATATATACCCTTATTGCGTCGGCTATTCCGTTGGGCTGAATAGAGTTCACATCGTAAACCACGTGATAGTTGGTGATAATATACGCGTCGCCCTCGGTTTTATCAAGTCTGTAAATAACGCCCGAACCTGCCGAAACACCCTGCGTAATCTGTCCCTGCTTTCTCACGTTGAAGGTGCAGAATACGCTGACGCCGCTCCTTATGGCGATATTGGCGGCAAGCTGGGTCGTGTTGTCTACATTAAGATCGAGGTATTGCTGCAAAAACTCCAGCAAGGTGCCTTCAAAGCCCGATTCCACGGCGGCTTCGTAAATATCTTCGAGCGTGGGGCTTGTCGCGTCCTTGCCGTTTCGCCCCGCGGTTCCGTCCACGCCGTCCTTGCCGTCATTGCCGTTTACGCCTTTAAGGCTTGCCAACCATTCGGCCTCAGTGCCGGTAAACCCGTTTTCAACGGCGATTTCGTATGCCGACTTGCCCGAAGTAAGGCTTGCCAGCCACTCCGCTTCGGTACCCACAAATCCGTCCTTTACCGCCTGCTTGTACGCTTGGTCGAGCGCACTGTCGCAGCCTGTAAGCGCAAACAGACAAGCCGCGATTACCAGCATTATTACAATGTATTTCAAAACTTTTTTCATATCAAAGCTCCTGAGTATCCTTTGGTATTTAGCTTATATATAATTATAAGATTCTATCTTAAAAAAATCTTATAAATCAACTTATTGACCCATCTTTCAACCGAATAGGGCATTATTTTTGTGGGTCCCAGTTTCTAGTCTCCGCTTGAAAGGGGTTCTATACCGGGGGCTCCCCCGAAATGCTTGTCATTTTTGGGGCATTATTCTCGGGGGTTCCCCCAAAATGCTTGTCATTTTTTGGGGCATTATTCTCGGGGGTTCCCCCAAAATGCTTGTAATTTTTGGGGCATTATTTTCGGGGGCATTATTTTCGTGTATCTTTTATTATTATAACGTTTTCAATGAGCTATTTGCAATGAGATTTATTTTGCGGTATCATCTTTATATCCGGAGGCGTTAAGATTTTGCCCCTTGAAGGAGAGAATATGAAGTATTGTATAGTCTATTGTCATCCCTACGAAAAAAGCTATTGCAGCGCGGTGCTTAAGTCGGTCACATCGGGTCTTGAAAAAGCGGGTCATGATTATGACGTCATTGACCTTATTAAGGATAATTTCAATCCTGTTATGACTTCTGCCGACCTGCTCGCCTTCCGCAACAGAAAAGCTGTGGACGAACAGGCGATCGGGTACATCGGACGTATAAAGCAAGCCGACCACCTGGTCTTTGTATTTCCCATCTGGTGGGGACTTATGCCCGCAATCATGAAAGGCTTTGTCGACAAGGTTATATTCCCGGGAGAAGCCTATAACTATACCGAGTCGGGCAACGGAATGTATTCTCTCATCGAAAACATAAAGTCCGCCGCCGTCATTACCACAATGAATTCTCCTTGGTGGTATTACGCTCTATTCTACGGCAACGCGATCAAAAGAGCATTTATCAAAGGCACTCTCGCCAAAATCGGCATCAGGAAAGTAAAATGGGTCAAGCTCGATAACGTAAAGGGGCGCGGGGAGGATAAGCGTAAGCAAAAACTTCAAAAAATTGAAAAACTGTTTTCAGCAAAGTAAACAAACGGGCTGCCCGATAACGGCAGCCCCTGTATTTTATTATAAGGTATTTATAAGCATTTATTAAAGAGTTTTAAGCACATCATTGACAAGCTTCATGTCGCACTTGCCCTGATAGTTTATCTTGAAGTGCTTCATTACCGCGGGTACCGAGCGGTCCTCCAGCTTTAAGATTATTTCCTTTATCTCGTCGGCGGTGAGCATCTTGGGCAAATACTGCCTTACTATGCTGAGCTGTTCTTCGAGGTTGGCGACCATTTCGGCTCTTCCCGCCTTAATGTTGCTCTCTTTTTCCTCAAGGAGCTCCTTTTCCACCTTCTGAATTACCGCGAGGGTTTCGCCTTCTGTGATTTCGGCGCCCTGCGCTCTCTTTTCGATTATGACGAGCATAAGTTTGCTGATGATGACCTCGAGAGCCGCCACCGCTGTCTTGTTATGCTCTTTCATCGCGACGATTTTTGCTTTCTTGAAATCCTCTATTTTCATTTTCCTGTCTCCCGAAATTTGGATTTGTAATATATTTATTATATCATAACGCTTTCCGAAAGTTAAATGTCCGCGCGCAGAAAATCAAAATAATTTTGTCGCTTTTTCAATTTACGAAAAAAGAAAATCGGCGCGGCAAAAATTTTTTTCGGAAATTTGTAACGGAAATAGCCGCCGTGATATAATCTTTTCGAAAGAGCATCACTATAATGTGATGCTTTTTTTGAGGAGAAAAACTTATGGCATTTTCACGTGTATATACGGTGCCCGACTATTACGGCGATTTTATCTGCAAAGGTCCGGACTGCCGCCATTCCTGCTGTGTGGGCTGGCCTATCTCCATTTCCATGAAAGAGTATTTTACCCTGCTGGGGATTGAGTGTTCGACCGACCTTAGGACTAAACTCGACCGCTCCTTCCGCCTCGCCAAAAACCCTTGTGAATTCCGTTATGCCCAAATCGCGCCCGACCCTTTCACGTGCGACTGCCATATGCACCTTTCCAACGGCTGGTGCATGCTACATAAAGAACTCGGAGAAGACTCTCTCCCCCTTATCTGCCGCTATTATCCAAGAGGTCCGCGCTCGGAATATGCCTTCGAGTGCTCGATGTCCAACAGCTGCGAAAAGGTACTAGAGCTTCTCCTGCAGAAAAAAGATATGTTGACTTTTTGCGAAAAACGTCTCACCTTTGAAGGGGAAGAATGCGCGGGCGACCACAATGAAGCCGAAAAGTCATTTTACAAAACCTGCCGCAAGGTGTGCATTAATATCTTACAAAAGCGCGCCTATTCTCTCCCCGACCGCCTTATCATATCAGGCTATGCCCTCAAAGAACTCTACGAACTCCAAAACCGCAAAGAATACGACAAAGCGGAACAAGTCGCCGCGAAATACATAAACGCCGACTTTGTATTTGACACATCTTCCTTTAAAGCAGACCTTCCCTACGCGATAAACATTTTGCGCGAGCTTACAGTTAGTATAGCCCTCGACACAATGAGCATGGGCGAATACGCCGCAAAAATTCTTTCCTATTACGGACTTGCAGACGAGCCGACCGAGGAAACTATCAGCATCGCCTGCCGCCTTTACCTTGACGCCGACCGCCATCTAAGGGAAATTATGCCCGAGTGGGAAAGGCATTTCGAGCAGTTGCTCATCAACCACATCTTTTTTGAGCAATTTCCGTTCAGTGACAAGCACGAAAACCTGAAGGACGAATACTTCTCGTTAAGCGCGACCTACGGTTTTTTGCGTTTTGCGACGCTCGGCTATATGGCGGACAAGACCGACATAAACGACTTTATCGACCTTATGGTGGCAGCTTTCCGCCTCATCGACCACTCCTGCTTTGACCGCAATTCGGCAATAATTATGCGCGAGCTGGATTGCTATTCCATTGAGAAAATTCCCCTGCTTGTCAAGGCATAATCTTCGCAAAAAAATCTGAAAACCTGTTTTAAACTCTTGTCCAAGTCAAAAAATAGTGATATAATCTTTTTATCCTTAACGGGGATATGGCTCAGTTGGTAGAGCGATGCGTTCGCAACGCATAGGCCGAGGGTTCGAGTCCCTTTATCTCCACCAGTTACAAAAAGACCACTCTTTTATGGGTGGTCATTTTTTGTATTCTGAAATAAAATTAAGGGACTCGAACGGGTGGAATCAAGGGTCCCCAAAAAACGCGGTTTTTTGGGGCTTGGCAACGACACAGGGCGTCATTGTTATTTATTCTTCCTCACATTCCCAGTCCTAAATACTATACTTCCGTTTATGCGGTCGTTACAAGGGTAGGCTTTGATTGTGGAAAAACGTTTGTTTTGGGGGTATTTGGCGAGGACTTCGTCGCCGATTTCGCAGACTCTTTTGATTAACGCGGGGTCTAAGAGACCGCCTTCGTGCCCCCACCATATCGCGTATTCCGAGGAGAAGTCGCGAATCTTTTTGGCTTCGACAAGCCACTCTTCGACCGAGGTCGCAAAAGGCAGGAAGAGCCAGGGAGACGGACACATATTGTCCCCGACAAACATAAGTTTTGTCGCGCGCTCGAAGAGGATAATGGAGCCGACGGTGTGACCTTGGGAATGAAGAACCTCGATTTTTCTGTCTCCGAGGTCAAAAACATGCCCGTCTTCTACGGGTATGAAATTGAGTTTATATTTGCCCTTGCGGACGGCTTTAAGGGGCACTTTTTCGCTCATATTAATCTTACTGCCCAAAAGCAGAATTTTGCGGACAAAACGGCTGAGCATGAACTTTTTGAGGGTGTCTAAATCGTCACGGTGTATGTAAATTGACTCAAAGTCTCCGTAGCCGCCCAGGTGGTCGGTGTGATTGTGCGT
The DNA here is from genome assembly GCA_035381305.1 of Clostridia bacterium. Lineage (GTDB taxonomy): Bacteria > Bacillota > Clostridia > Christensenellales > DTU072 > CAG-1782. Next base: position 190,870 of record DAOSYK010000001.1, on the reverse strand, counting down.
GCACACAACGTCCAGCGGCTTATCGGTGATTTTCCTTATGTCGGCGAGAATATCGTAAAAACCTATTCCGATATCAATTAGGAGAGCGCGCCTGCTGCCCACAATGAGAAAACAGTTGGTATTTCCGTAATCGCTTATTCGGTACGTGTCTTTGGCTATGTTTTCAACCATAAAATCTCCCCCTTGATAATTACAAGATAATTATACTGCACAAATGCAGTCTGCATGAATTGATGTCAAAATCTATTTCCTGAACACCATAACCGCGTCGGAAAGCGTGTCCAATTCCATATCAAGGACGGTGGAAAAGCCTGCTTGGCCGGCGTGGGAACGGAGCCAACTGCGTTTTACGAGATACTCGTTGTCCCTTACGGCGACAAGGCGGCCTGCATCGGTTTCCATTTTGCGGCAGTATTCGGCAACGCTGTGGGCATAAGCGATCGATTTTTCGTCAATTCCCTTAAGGCTGGCCCAGAAGGTAGAGGCATACCCTTCCGCTCCTCTCTTTTCGAAAAGCTCGATTAACGGCGCGGGACCGTCTTCCTCGCGGTAGTCTTCGGGAATAAAGGTTTCACCGATAATAATTACGGCGCCTTCCTTCATATTTTTATAGCAGTCGGCAAGAAACCGTATTTTTCTTTCCAACGGGTCGTCAATATGATGAAAGGCATACAAAAAATATATAGCGTCGAATTTCTTAAGGTCGGTTTTGGCAAAATCGGTCATGTCGGAGGTGATAAAAGTGATGTTTGATACCTTTTTATTGTCGGCAAGCTGTTTTGCGACGGGAATCATCTCGGGGCGTACGTCGATCGCGACAACTTCTGCCTGCGGATTTTGCTGTGCAGTCTTAACCGCCGTGTAGCCAGTGCCAAAGCCCATTTCGAGAACGACTTCCGGCTTCAGTTTTTTTATGATTTTCAAAATTTTGTCCTGGAGTCCGGAATAATAAGAGGTGTAACCGAGGTATTTTCTGAATACTTCCTGATTGTTGTAAAAACTGGGGGTTTTGGAAAAATCGCTCATATCGCTTCCGCCTTTATTTTTGGTTTATTATAGCATAAAGCAGATACTGACAGCAATCCCCAATAAACCAAAAACCGCCCAAAAGATGAGCGGCTTTACGGTATATCAGCGCTTTTCTTTATGTTTACGCTTTTGTAATCTTTCCCGTCTTTAACAACTTTGGCGCGGTTATGGGAAAGAAACTTCGAAATCTGATACATATCTATCCAGATTTCTTTGGGTCCCTGCACCTGACTTTGGTCGAAAATGAGCTGCATACCTATATGGAGATGGGGCTTGCACTTCATATTGACGTTTTCTTTGGTGCTGTAGCCCGTCACGCCGAGATACCCGACAACCTGCCCCGCATAGACGGTATTGCCCTTTTTTAGTCCTTCGACATAAGGATGGCCTTTCTTGAGGTGGGCGTAATAGTAGGAGCGTTTTTGGTCGAAGGAGCGGATACCGATGCGCCACCCGCCGTATTTATTCCAGCCTATGTCGGTGACCGTGCCCCCCTCGACTGCGATAATCGGCGTACCGATTGAGCCCATAATATCGTGCCCGAGATGCCTGCGCTTAAAGCCGTACGATCGGGAAGTGCCAAAATCGTCATAATGGCTGTACCAGTAGTTTGCCGCGATAGGGTGATAGTTTTTCAGTCCGTATTTCGTCTGTCCGTCTGTGTCGATATACTCGCCTATAAATTCGGCAAAAATGGCGTCGTACGCCTCGACGTAATACTTATAGTACTTGTTTTCGCCGTAATAGTCGTCGATTTGCTTGCCGCTTAATAATTCCTTTTTCAGCTCGCAAAGCCTGTTTATATCGGTTGTCGTATTAAACTTGTTGCCGTTTTTTACCGCGAGGTAGGCAAGGCCCTTTACAAAATCGAATTTCACGGCGGAATCGTGGTACTTTACGTCCAGCTCATAAGCTTTGAGCATGACTTCATAGGGGACGTTGCAGTCCACCCATTTAATGAAATCCTTTTCTCCTTCCGCTTTTGTAAAGCCGCACGCGGTAAATGCAATAATTACGATAAAAAAAAGTATTATGAGCTTTCGTCCCATAATACTATTTTTTGTGGTTTGGCGCGATAATATTCGCTTATTCGGTCTTCAATGCGACAACGGGGTCTTTGCGTGACGCGACTATCGCGGGTACAATGCCGGAGACGAGGGTAAGGATTACCGACGCGCCTATAAGGATAAGGGAATTCCACCAGATGGGCGTGATGAGGTTGGAAATGCCGAGCTGCGCCTTAAGAACGGCGTTAATCGGGTATTTTAAGATATAGCTTAGCGCAATTCCTATACAGCCCGAAATAAGCCCGAGACAGACCGTTTCGGTATTGAAAATGGTCATAATGTCGAAGTTCCTCGCGCCCATACTCCTTAAGATTCCGATTTCCTTTGTCCTGTCCTGGACGGAAATGTACATTATTATTCCCACCATGAACAGTGAGACTATTACCGCAAGGCAGGTTATGGCTATGAGGATATAAGTAATTGTGTCTATCATGCCCGTCAATGAGTTCATAATGTCGTTAAGTTCGTTTGTGTACTCTATTGAATTGTCTATGTCGGTTTCGCCGTTTTCAACCGCAAGGCGGGCGGCGGCGTTGTAACTCTCGATAAACTCCACTATCTTGTCCTTTGCTTCGACCGACTTGGGATAGAAAAGTATCTCTTCGGGAGAATCCAAGTCTACCGCGCCGAATCTCTTGAGCATACGCTGATACTCGGCTTCTTCAAGCTTTTCACCTGTCGTCACATCGGTGATTTTTGCGGTCATGGCGGCGGCAAGCAGCATCTTCTGAGGCATAGTCAGGTCTTCCTGCTTTATTTCGCCGTTGGCAAGAGCTTTCTGAAGGGCAAGTACTTCCTCGTTTGTGGTCTTCTGGATATAGTCGGCATAAGCCGCTCTCTGCGCCTGAATAAGTTCGGATTCGTTGGTCTCCTCGATTATTCGCCTCGCTAAACTCTCGGGATATCCGATTACGCCGTTTATACTGCCGCTGGACACATTCTCTTTGGTGCGCAAAATGCCCGAAATCCTTAGGTTTATGCCTTTTTCGGTGAGATTCTGTGTGCTTTGAATGCTGTTTGTAATCTTTTCATAACGCCCGCTGACAGAATTGTACTTGTAAAAGTCCTTTTCCATAAGGAGCTTGAACTCTTTGCCAACAAATTCGTCGAAGTCGAATTCTGTCTGCAAATTAAATTTAATGTCAACTTTAAGGAAATTCTTTATAACGTCGCCAAACATCTGCATAAACTCAATGTATCCGAGAGCGTAGAGCATGTTATCGGTAATCTGATTGTATTTGTCGACAACGAGCGCGATTTCATAATATCCGTCTTCGGCGTCAGGCCTGGGAAGGTGTCCCGCCAGCACGTCGTACTGAGAATTAAGCACTTCTTGATCATTTACCATCATGTCCCAGACGTTAATCGAGTTCATGACAGTCATTATCTGCTCAAGATCGTCGTCGGAGAGCAATTCTGCCGCACTGGTTTTCATAGTCGAAAGCAGTGTGTCGATACTTTCAAGCAACCTTTCCGCATAAGGATTAAGCCTGGTATAGCTTGAAATCTGCCCGTCTTTCTCATTTATCTTATAGACATTGAGATTGAGGTCGTAATCGTATTTGACCGACGCAAGCGAGTAATCGAAGTTGTCGTTTATGTACTTTTTGAAAAGCGCCGTGTCGTTGCCTTTCATGAGGTTTTTGGTGTTGTTTATCATGGCGATAATCTGTTCCTGCAAATACACCTTCTCCTCGTCGGGATAGGGCTTTTTCTCTCCCTCGTCGTCCTTTAACATATCGAGAATCTTGTTCATGTCGATGACCGAGGTGTCAATATTATCGCCCTCGGCTATCTGCTCCATGATTTTGACCAGCTTGGAATCAGACTTGGTTATCGTAATGGGATATTTGGATAGGGAATCCTTCTGGAAAGTGCCTGCATACGCCGAGAAACCTGCATTAAACGCAAGAATAAGCGCGATGCTGACTACGCCGATACATCCCGCCACCGAGGTGAGCGCCGTCCTGCCGAACTTATAATAAAGGTTTTTAAGGCTGATAGAAAACGCCGAACGCATTTTCATCGTGGGTTTTTTGAGCTTTTTCTCTTTGACGGTTATATTTTCGCTTTGAATTATCTCGGGTATATTGCCCTCGTCGGATTCGACTTTGCCGTCCTTCATCTTTATTATTCTGTCGGAGTACCTCTCGGCAAGCTCGCGGTTGTGAGTGACGAGAATGACAAGAGCGGTATCGGAAATATCTTTCAAAAGGGAAAGTATCTGCTCGGAGTTTTCGCTGTCAAGCGCGCCCGTCGGCTCGTCGGCAAGGATGATGTCGGGATTGTTGACGAGCGCTCGGGCTATTGCCACTCTCTGCGCCTGTCCGCCCGAAAGCTGTCTGGGTTTCTTTCTCGCCTGATTTTCCACGCCTACTTTTTTAAGCGCATCCATCGCCCTTTTCTTCTGCTCGCCGCGCGGTATGCCGCTAAGGTCGAGCGCCAGCATGACGTTTTCCAGCACGTTAAGGTGGGGAATGAGATAATAACTCTGAAACACAAAGCCTATATTGTGATTTCTGTACGCGTCCCAGTCGGAATTCTTATATTGTTTGGTGGAAACGCCGTTTATAATAAGATCGCCCGTGGAATACTCGTCCAGTCCGCCGATAATGTTGAGCAAGGTGGTCTTTCCGCAACCGCTGGGCCCGAAAACCGAGGTAAGTCCCTTGTCGCCGAATTCGAGATCGACGTTGTCAAGGGCGGTGATTTTGTTTTCTTCTTCTCCGTATACTTTTGTGATGTTTTCGAGCTTAAGCATTGTATCCCCTGCGTTTCTTCCTGTATATTTATAAGGTAATAATTATATAAATTGTATACGTACGCAACCAAAGTGTCAAGACGCAAAAAAAGGACGCTTTTTGCGTCCGTCTTGCTTAACCTTTTTTCAAAATGTCTTTAACCACTTCGCTTGCAATGATAAGACCCACCACGGGAGGCACAAAGGGCGTACTCCCGGGGGGGATTTTCCTCATGTCCTTAATATCGGCTTCGTCATACGCGGGTTTTAAGGGCTGTTCGGGCGAATAGACGACCTTGAGATGATTTATTCCGCGCGCCTTGAGTTCTCTTCGCATAACCCTTGCAAGCGGGCAGACGCTTGTTTCGCTGATGTCGGCGACTCTAAATGCCGCGGGGTTTGTCTTGTTTCCCGCGCCCATGGCGCAAATTATCGGCGTATTGCTCTTTTCCGCCTGAACGACAAGCTCAATCTTGCCCGATACCGTGTCAATGGCGTCGACGACGTAATCAAATTGCGAAAAATCAAACTGTGAGGACGTTTCGGGCGTGTAAAACACCCTGTAAGGCGTCACCTTGCAGTCGGGATTTATGTCATGAACGCGCGCGGCGGCGACGTCGGCTTTATACTGTCCGACTGTGCTGTGCAGGGCGATAATCTGACGGTTGAGATTAGACGGAGCAATGGTATCCTTATCGACAAGGTCAAGCGCGCCCACTCCCGCCCGTGCCAAAGCTTCCACGACATAACCGCCCACTCCCCCAAGTCCAAATACAGCCACGCGAGAATTATTGAGGCGTTCTATGCCCTCTTTTCCTATCAGCAACTCGGTGCGGGAAAACTGTTCTTCCATATTCTTATTTATCTTCCTCGAGGTAGACCTCTTTCCACCCGGCTATATCTTCGGCGGTAACGCCGTATTCGGCATTCAGAAATTCCTCAATAGTCTTGTACTTATCGAATATGGCGTTTAGCGCAAGGTGGATAAAGCTTTCATGAGCGTATGCGCAGGTGACAAAGTAATCGACAAGGTACTTCTTCCTTACAAAGAGTTTTATGATAAAATGCCTGGTTGCGTTGAAACGCTTGCGGTAAATGTCTGTCTTGATGTACTCTTCGATAACGCTCTCACGGCTGCAGCCGAGAGCAAGCTGAACCATCATGGCGGCGACTCCCGTCCTGTCTTTGCCCGCGGTGCAGTGGAAAGCTATTCTCTTTCCTTCATTCATGATCTTGAAGAGCTTGGTATATGCCTCGACAGAGTACGGCATATAGCTGTAGGTCTCGGCAAACTCCCTCGTCGCTTCCTCAATCTCTTCCTGAATGGCGTTGGTGACATACTCCTTAATATCCCTGGGCACAACGCCCGAATCGGCCTTGTTGAGGAGCACGGGAGCGTTTATATATTGGCACCCCTCAGGGATAAAGTCGGGCTTTTTTTCCACTTCGTAGGGATTTCTGAGGTCGAGTATATAGTCGAGATTGAGCGACAAAAGGTATTTCATCTCTTTCTTGTTGCGCGGATTTATTACGGCGGTGCGGAAGAGCATGCCTTTCTTTATCCTCTTTCCGTCTGTCGTCCTTATTCCGCCCATATCACGAAAGTTAATCATAACCCCTCCCAAAAAAGTCCTGTATTATTTAATTATAACGCTGACAAACCGATTATACAATTAAATAATGTTCTCTTTTTCATTATATAAATCATTGCATCTTGCTACTTTTTGTTACACAAATGTTTCAAAACTATTCTTCAACTATGAAAAGATGTCGAAAATCCTTATAAACGAAAGAAAACCGCCTGAATAAGACGGTTTTTCTTGTGTGGTGCGGATAAAGAGACTTGAACTCCCACGATTGCTCACCAGATCCTAAGTCTGGCGCGTCTGCCAGTTCCGCCATATCCGCACACGGCAAGAAACCTTTTTTGGTGATCCATCGGAGGCTCGAACTCCGGACCCTTTGATTAAAAGTCAAATGCTCTACCGACTGAGCTAATGAATCATTGTTTACGTCAATGGCAGGGGTGGCAAGATTTGAACTTACGAATGCGAGAGTCAAAGTCTCGTGCCTTACCGCTTGGCGACACCCCTATAATAAGTGTACCCTATACTATAATGGGGTGAGTAGTGGGTCTCGAACCCACGACCTCCAGAGCCACAATCTGGCGCTCTTCCAGCTGAGCTATACCCACCTCGGGTGGCGAACCAGGGGGGATTCGAACCTCCGACCTACGGCTTAGAAGGCCGTTGCTCTATCCTACTGAGCTACTGATCCGTATCGGTTTTTAACTTGTCCACGGGAAAGCCCTGCGGCTTCCCGTGAACACTTTTCATTTGTATGGACTACAAAGTAGTCATTGGAGCGGGTGATGGGAATCGGACCCACACAACCAGCTTGGAAGGCTGGGATTCTACCACTGAACTACACCCGCAGATTTCTCAAATGCTTATTAAGTATAATAAAAACGCACGGCTTTGTCAAATAATTTAATGCCTTTTTCTCAAATTTCGCACATCGCTCAACCCATTTTTTCGGCGTCAAGTTTTGCCTTCAGAGCCATAAGCGCCCTTGCCCTGTGGCTTACCCCGTTTTTCTCCTCGGCCGAACTTTCTCCAAAGGATTTCTTAAGGTCGAGGCTGTAAAACAGCGGATCGTAGCCAAAGCCGTTTTCTCCCTGCTTTTCGCGTAAGATCTCCCCTGCCGTTTCCCCTTCCGCCGAAATGACTTGTCCGTCGGGAAAGTAAAGGACAACACAGCTGACAAACCTTGCCCGCCTGTCGTCGGTATCCTCCATGTTTTCAAGGAGAAGTGCGTTGTTGGCGGCGTCGTCGCCGTCTGTTCCCGCATACCTTGCCGAATACACCCCGGGCGCGCCGCCCAAGGCTATTACTTCCAGACCGCTGTCGTCGCTGAGAGCCGCCATGCCTGTTCTTTCGCTGACGGCTTTGGCTTTTATCAGGGCGTTTTCGTAAAACGTCGCGCCCGTCTCCTCTATTTCGATGTCAATTCCGAGATCTTTGAGGGAATACATCCTGTCAAAGAAATTACCCAGAATCTGGGTAATCTCTCTGACCTTATTCTTATTATTGCTTGCAATGACAAGTTCCATAACGGTTATTCGCTGACCTTGTAATTGGGATTGGCGTCCTTTCTCGCGTCTCTGTGGAGAAGACCCGATATTATCATTCCTATTCCGCAGAAAGGACCGCTGTTGCAACGCTTGACAAGCCCGTCGACCACCTTTCTGGACACAATGCCGTTGGTCATCATGAACATATTGCGTAACGGCAGGCTGAGCGCGGCAAGCCTTACCATCTTCTTGAGCGACTCGGGACTGCCTTTGGGCAGAACAAGCGAGCTGAACGTCTGTGTAGCCCAAATGAGGAACTTACCGAGGGAGCACACTCCGAGATCGCCTACCGTCGCGTTGTAGTCGATCTCGCCTTTCTTAAGGGGCGTGTTTTCGGGAAGCTTTCTTCCGAGCAGCTCCTCAAATTCAATCTGGCTGTAATCGGCACTGTGGATAAGGCTGTAATAAACCGGCGCTATCTGCCTATAGTCGGGTACTTCGACTTTTGCCGCTTTTACTTTTACAGTTTCGGTAAGCTTTATGTCGCGTGAGGACGCGCCCACCATTACGGTAAAGTCGCCTGCCTCTACTGTCCAGTCGTTTACGGCGACGTTGTAGAAGGCAAAGCTGCGTTTGTCAAGCGTCACCGAAACCTCTTTGCTTTCGCCTGCTTCAAGTTTAACTTTCACAAAACCTTTAAGAGCCTTATCTTCTTTAAAGATTGTGCTCTCGTTGTCGTGGACGTAGACTTGCGCGGCTTCTTCGCCCGCAATTTTTCCTGTGTTTGTTATCCTGAAAGATACTGTAAGGGTATCCTTTTCTGTCATTTCGGCCTTGTCGAGCTTTATGTCGGAATACTCGAAGGTCGTATAGCTCAGGCCGTATCCGAACGGGAAAAGCACATCTTTTTTTGCGGTGTCAAAGTACCTGTAGCCTACAAAAATGCTCTCTCTGTATTCCACTGTCCTCGGACCCATTCCGTAGTAGAGATAGGCGGGATTGTCGCGAAGTGACAGCGGGAAGGTCTCGGCGAGTTTGCCGCTGGGATTGACTTCCCCGAACAGAAGTTTGTAGCAAGCCTTTCCGCCCGCGCAGCCCGCGAGGTACATATTGAGTACGGCCTTGACGTCGTTAAGCCACGGCAGAGCCATGGGGCTGCCGCCCGAAAGCACTATTATTATGTTCTTGTTTACTTCTTTTATCGCGTCAACAAGGGAGTTGTGGGATGCGGGAAGTTCCATATGCTGGCGGTCAAAGCCCTCGCTCTCATATTCGTCGGTAAGCCCGATAAACACAAGAACCTTGTCGCTGCCTTTGGCAAGTTCCACAGCCTCTTTGAGGAGCGCCTTGTCGATCTTGTCGCTCTTGATATCATAGCCCGCCGCGTAAGCGTAGTCGGCCTTGATCTCGTCGAGATAGTCGGTAAAGCTGGTAAGCTTGTAAGGATTGATGCGCGAGCTTCCGCTGCCCTGATAGCGCATTTCCTTGGCGAGCGCGCCCACAACCGCTATCTTTGAGCCTTTGGCAAGCGGTAAGATGCTATCCTCATTTTTGAGGAGCACCGCGCCTTTGGTCGCAACTTCGCAAGCCGTTTCATAGTGCTTGTCGTAGTCGGCCTTGACGCCTTCGTGCTTTGAGCGGTTTTCGTAGCACTTGTAGATAAACTTGAGCATACGGGTGACCACCTTGTCGAGATCTTCCATGCTCAGTCTGCCTTCCTCTACGGCTTTCTGAATTTCTTTATCGTTTATTCCGTTGGATGAGGGCATTTCGAGGTCAAGTCCGGCGACAATACCCTTCACTCTGTCGTTTATTGCGCCCCAGTCGCTGATAACGATGCCGTCAAAGCCCCACTCGTCGCGGAGTATGTCGGAGAGGATCTTCTTGTTGTCGCTGCCGTGAACCCCGTTTATGAGGTTATAGCAGCACATTAACGTATAGGGCTGGGATTTCTTTACGGTAGTTTCAAAAGCGGTGAGGTAGATTTCGCGTAAGGCTCTTTCGTCAACCTCGCTGCTTATTGTAAGTCTTCTGTATTCCTGATTGTTGACGGCATAGTGCTTAAGGCTGGTGCCCACGTTCATGCTCTGAACCCCTGCGACATATGCCGCGCCCAGTTCGCCCGCAAGATAGGGGTCTTCGCTGAAATACTCAAAGTTTCTTCCGCAAAGGGGATTTCTCTTGATATTGACGCCGGGGCCTAAAACAACGTCGACGTTTTGGTCAATAGCCTCTTCGGCAATTTCCTTTCCCACTCTCTCGGCGAGGGTGACGTCCCAGGTACTGGCAAGGGTTACCGCGGTAGGGAAGCAGGTCGACGGATAGCTACTCTGCATTATGTTTGCAACGTCGGCTTTCTGCACCTCTTTTCTCATTCCGTGAGGGCCGTCGGCGACGAAAACCGAGGGGATGTTCTGACTTTTTATAGGGGTTGTGCGCCAGTTGGTGATGCCCGAACAGAGCGCGGATTTTTCTTCTAGTGTCAATTTGCTGACGATACTTTTGATGTCTGCCATAAATTACCTGCCTTATAAAATATTCTGGCAATTATTATACCATAAAAAGGATACGCGCGCAATACCCGTATGTTGCACAAAAAAAGAGACTGTCCTATCTGAACAGCCTCATTTTGGTGACCCCTAAGAGATTCGAACTCTTGTTACCGCCGTGAGAGGGCGATGTCTTGACCACTTGACCAAGGGGCCTTGGTTTTGTTGCGTTATGATTTTATCATATCATTTCGCGTTTAGCAAGTATTTTTTCGTATTTATTGTATAACTTGAGCGGGGCACCCGGCAAACGCATTTGCTCCGATGCTTGCGATGTCAGCGCCCGAGAGGTTGATTGTCGTAAGGTTGGTAAGGTTGTAGAACGCGTAGTCGGCAATAGTTATCGTCGTGCCGTTCTTGTTTGCCCTTATCGTGACGGTCTTAAGCGCGGCAGGTACCTTTGCGGCATTGTCGTTATAGGCCGCGGCGCCGAAGATGTATCCAAAGTGGGTCGCGTCCGTGCCGAGCAAGTTTTCGCCGACAAAGCCGAGCGTTATGCTTGAGAGGTTATTGCAGCCTTCAAACGCGCCAAGTCCTATTGAAGTAACGCTGTCGCTTATTGCTATGTTTGTCAGTATCGCGCAGTTTCTGAAGGCGTAGTTTCCGATAGAGGTAAGCGCCGACTCTGCGGGGAATACGACGTTCTGGAGCGTGGAGCAACCGTCAAACGCATTGTTTCCTATCGTCTCGAGGTTTCTGTTTATCGTGACGTTTCGCAACAGGGTGCACCCCGCGAAAGCGTAAGCCCCTATTGTCCTCGCGTTGAGATTAAGGCTGAGGGCGGCAAGGCTGGTGCAGCCGTAGAAGGAATAATCCCCGAAGGTCGAAATGTTGCTGTATGTCGGGAAGGTAATACTCGTAAGGCTTGTGTTGCCGTAGAAGGCGTAGTCGCCCACTGTCTGAATGTACGAGGTAAACGCTATGCCTCTTAATCTGTCGTTGCCTTCAAACGCGTGATTTCCTATGGTGATGATATTGTCTGCAAGGGTGAGGTTAATGATCTTAAGTCCGTACATTGCGTAGGCAGCGATATCGGTGTATGCGGGATTTGCCACAAGCGTAAAGGTCTCGAGGGACGCGGTCACATAATTGACCTGGTTTAAAGCGGTAACGCTTCCGTCGCCGAAGATGTATCCGAGGTACCCGTTAATAGTCGCCGAGCCGCCGATAAAGGGCGCCGAGAGCTGAATGAGCCTTGTGCAGTTGTAGAATGCGCCCAGACCTATTTCGGTAACGCTCGCGGGGATATATACAGATGTAATGTCGGTCATATTGGCAAAAGCGTAGGAGCCGATTCTCACAACGGAATTGGGAATAATGAGCTGAGCGATATTGCCGAAGCCTGAGCTGAACACGTTGTCCGCAACTGCCGTTACAAAGGACGGGATGGTTACTGTCGTGCCCTGCGCCTTGCGGTAATAGTAAAGGGTGCTGTATGCTCCTTCCTCGATTTCCATCATATCGATGTTGGCGACGAGCTCTGCCCATCTTGCACCCGTCAGCATATTGTCGGCGGTGAAGTAATACTTGGGGAAGACGAAGGAGATATTCCTGCTGCAGCCCGCGAGGATGTTTTCGCCGATGGTGATTTCGGACGAGGCGCCGCGCCAGTAAATGACATTAAGTCCGCTGCAGTTGTTGAATGCGTAATCGTCGACTAAGACGAGGTTTTCAGCGTTAATGTCGAGGGACACAAGTCCTGTTATTCCGCTGAACGCGTGATCGCAAATTACCGTTATCGCCTTATTTATGACGATGCGTGAAACGGCATCGGTGGCTGCGTTGATGTAGATTGTGTAAATCACATCGCCGTTTTCGCGGCCGATTATCATCTTCTCGTTGTTCTCGTTGACAATTACATTTCCGCCGCCGTCTTTTTCATAGCCCTGTCCGTCGCCTCTCACCTGAACGCCGATGAGAATGGTATCTATCATGACAAGTCCGTTGCTGTTTATAAGCCATGCGGTGTTTTCAAACGCTCCTTTCTTAATTACGCTGAGGACGGAGACGGGATGCTCGGGAGAAGGCACAAAGTGGATGTCTTTCAAAAATCCGCAGTCTTTGAAGGCATTTACGCCGATAATCGTAAGGCTGTTGGGGAGATATACCTCGGCAAGCTTGTTGCATCCCATGAAAGCATAGTCGCCTATTTCCTCTACGTTTTTTCCGATGTTGACCGTGACGAGCGCTCCGGTGCTTCTGAAAGCGTGATCGCCGATGCGGAATATAGGCCTGCCGTCTATTGCATCGGGTATATTGTAAACGGTGTTGACTATCGACTTGCTCGCGTAAGCGATAAGAGTGCCCGCGCGGTATGAGCCAAGCGTCCTGCCGTCTGATAATCCAACATTGTTGAGTTGTGTATAATCAAGATTCTGATAAAGCGCTATATCGGCGTCGGAATAGAGGTAATTTGTATCTCCCGTCTGATAGGAGATGACCCTTAAGCCTGTATATCTGAATACGCCTTCCTCGACAAATTTTATGGTGTTGGGAAGGGATATATCGGTAATTATCGATGCGTTTATGTCAAACGCGCCAGCGACAATTCCTACTACGGTGCAAACTTCGCCCGTTCCCTCCAGTTTATGCTCGGACGGAATCTGAACGGATATTTTCGTGCCAAGGTCTATAGGCATCTTATCCTGGTCGTTAAGGTTGCGGGAATAATTTTCGCCTGTGTACTTGCCCTCGCTTTGAGCCGCGTTGAGGTAGTCGACGACGATAACCATTTTGTCTCCTACTTTTTCGAAAATCAGACCTTCGCTTCCCTTCTTCTTGTCCACCCACTTGGCGTACAGAGTAATGTCTCGGAATACACGCATCGAGAAGAGCATGGGATTTTCGGGATCGGTCGAGATATCGTCGGCTTTCTGGGTGTATTGCGGATCATAGTACCAGCCCGCGAAATAGTAGTCGGTCACGCCCGGGTTTATTCCGTTTAGATGATTAACCGAATCGGAATAGGGATAATAATCCCAATCGTTTTCATATGTCGAGGCTCTCAACAAATCAGCGTCATAATTGCTTATGAGGGTGCGCATTTCCTTAAGGTCGAAAATCTCTTCCCTGAGGGCATTATAAGCGTTGGATATATACCTGTAAGACGTGCCTACGTACTCGCCGTATGTAGTTTTGAGATCATAATTTCCTGTGCCCGAGGCGAAGAACTTGTTGTAATACTCGACATAAGAGGAATACCCGTCAAGATTTATCTGACCGTAATTGTAAGTATTAAGATACCCTAACAACTCGGTATAGGCCCTTATTATCGCCTCTTTCTCGTCAATAAGTCTGTTTATTTCCGCAAGAGCCTCAGTCTTGTTTCCGCCGTAGAAGGTGATGAGAGACTGATAGCGCGGAGTTGTCACGGCGTTGAAGTTCTCGTAGAACGTCTTATTGTTGTAATAGACTTGTCCCGGGGTGTTGGGCGTGCCCTTGTAGAGCATGGACGAATTAAACGTCGTGCCGCTGTATACCTCGTAATAAATGGAGCCGTCGAGAACAGCGAAAGGCGAATCGGCGGGATAACTTTCGCTCTGCGCCTTATCCACTATGCGCACTTCGTATTTTCGGCTGTTGCCATAATGGGCGTAATAGATCTCGTTCTTTGTGCGGGCGTCCTGGTTGATTACCTGTGAGCCGTAATTCTTGGTATTGGGTCCGCTGTACGGGAAGTCGTATAAGCCTAAGTAAGAATACGTCACGCCGTCGTAAGTGATGCTGTCGGTAAGATCGGCGGGCAGTTCCAACGCCTGTTGCTGCTTATAGTCGGTGTACTTCACCTCTTTGGTATACATACCGTTGGCGAAATTGTAGCCGTACCTTATGATTATGTCATAAGTCCGGTTGTCAATATCTCTTGCGTACAATACGGTATTTTCCCTTATCGTGTAGTAGCCGTACGCTTCCGCCTGGTCGTTGTATTCGAAATTCACTTTGTACTCGTTGGCGGTACTGCTGGGGTTGTTGTACCACGCAATATCCCATTTTGCCGTCTGCCAAGTCTCTTCGCCTGCCATTTCATTGGTGAGCCAGTCGGCAACGGTGTTTTTGAGATAACTGTCCTTGACTTCCGTCCAGTCGGAATACCTGCCCTCATATTCCTTGAGGGAAGGATCGTACAAGGCAAAGTCGGTATAATAAGGTACATTGAAGCTTAGCGGGAGTTCCTGGTTATTTCTCGTCAATGTTACCTTGTAAATCTTCTTGGTATATTTGGGCTTAATTGTGATACTGCCCTGAATCTGAGTGATGTTGCCGTTCTGAATTCTTGCAAGGACATTGCCTGCGGCGTCCTTTAATTCATAGTTGCGGGAAGAGGAGTTGCCTATTTCTTCGATGAATTTGCCCGCTTCGTCATTCCAGACAAGGTTATTGGCGTTTCTCCATATCTCCTTGTTGGTTTCGTCATAGGTTATGAAGCACCACTCTACGCTATAGCCTTCATATTGAGTTGCGATAACGTCGTTTCTGCCGTCGGTGATAGCGAGGTTGAAGTTGGAATTGTACTCTCTGCGGAAAATACCGCCGTTGCTATCATAAACCTGGTCGATGATTATATTACCCGCTTTGAGGTTGGACTCCGACTGCGTGGGCAAGCCGTTGTATACCCTTATTTCGTATACGTTTATCTGCCTGTATACCTCAATTCTGAGGTCGTTTTCCACTGTAAATGTCTTGGTTTCTTCATTGTAATTCAGACGCGGGTCGGACAACTCGACCATCTCACTGCTACCGTCGATATAGACGACCCATCTTGTCTGATAACCGTTTTCGGCAGGGGGTACTCTGTCAAAGCGGAATGTGTTGCCATAGTAAACCATTACGGGCGCGTCGCCCTGCACTTCAACCTTGCATTGCAATGTATCGTATTTTGCTCTGACTACAAGGTCGCTTGTAATCATCGATTCGTCGCCTTCCTCTCTTTCCCAGCGGACAAACTGCTTGCCTAATTTGGCGGGCGGAGCGGGATAGCTCTCCATGTCCTCAAGGTTTATGCTGGAGCCGTAAACGACCTCAAATTGATAATAGATTTCGCTAAGGTCATAGAAAGTCACGGTGCAACGGCGGTTGTCTATCCACTTGGCGTAAAAATATGTGTCGGCATTAAGTGTATAAGGCGCGACGACCCTTTCGCCGAGGTACTGCTGATCGGTGTACCAGCCGTCAAAAGTGAAATTATCTCTGTAAGAATCGGGAAAGCTCGTTATTACCTTGGTGTAAATGGTCTTTACCGTCGTACCGCCCTGAGGCATGAAAATGGCGCGGTATACATTTTCTTCCGCCATGGAGCGCACGCTTATGGTAAGGGGCGCGCTGGCCGTCTTATAGTTTATAAATATCGTATGGTCGCCCTTGGTCTCGAATTTGTTTATGTCCTCAAGGGAAAACATGGTGTCGTCAACGGCGATAATCTCCTCGTCTCCGTTGGAATAAGTGACTTTAATTGTGATTTCCGACAAATCCATGTCGTCGATATGGCCGTTGGCATTTAGAAAATAGTGTCCGTCGTGTTTGGTAAGGACGACTATATTGGTAACGGTAATCTGATTTTCATCCGTAGCAACAGTATTGACGCAACCGAAAAGCGTTGCGGCCATCAGCGCAACAAACAATATAAGTATTATGTAAAAGAAAGAACTTCTTCGCGCCATACTGCTCCTATTATAATACTATGTATATAATAGCATATAGATATAGGCATGTCAATATTGATTGCCCCCAAAAATACAGGGCATTTTCGGGGGAACCCCCATGATAAAGCCCCCAAAAATACAGGGCATTTTCGGGGGAACCCCCATGATAAAGCCCCCAAAAATACAGGGCATTTTCGGGGGAACCCCCATGATAAAGCCCCAAAAATACAGGGCATTTTCGAGGAACCCTCTCATTTCATATGGAGGTTCCGAAAAACCAGCCTTTTTGTAGGAAAATAAAAAAACGGCTTTTGCGCCGCTTTTTTGTCAAAACGATTACCCCCTACAGGAAAACCGATTATAAAAAGGTTTTTCTCCGGGGTCCCCGAAAATCAAAGATTTTTGGGGTTAATTTTCTCCCGGGTCCCCGAAAATCAAAGATATTTGGGTTAATTGTTATTTGTTGTTAAGTCCCGAAGCTTCGTTGAGCGCCTCGAGCATGACATCGGGGTCGATGCCGTGAGCGAATGCCGCGTCTTCAATGGTTTCGCCGTGGCTTAACGCGCACCCAAGGCAGTGCATGCCGAAACTGGCAAGCGTCTCCGCCATAGCTTCTATATTTACGCCTTCGGTCTTGAAAGCTTCTATGAGCAACATATCTTTTCTGAACATAATTGCGCCTCCGTTTGTAGGTATGCTTTTAGTATATAACATTATCTCTATTATTTCAATAAAAAATAGCAATTTAGTAAAACTTTATCGCCGCCGCGACATTTTTTCACCCCTTGTAAAAAAAATCCCTGTGTGTTATACTTTTTTTCAGGAATACCTTTCTGAGGAACGTGATGGACAACAGCAACTACAATGCAGTCGTTAAGGAATTAGAGCTTTGCGGAGTTGTTCCGCTTGTTAAAATCGATGATATAAGAGATACTTTACCGCTTACCGGCGCACTCACAAGCGCGGGGCTTAAGGCGGTGGAGATAGTTTTCAGAAGTTCGGCGGCAAAAGAAGCCATAAAACTTATTTCTTCCAAATGTCAGAATATGCTCGTGGGCGCAGGCACGATAATTTCCATCGAACAGGTAAATGAAGCCATCAGCGCCGGAGCAAAATACATAGTTACCCCCTCTTTTAATCCCAAAGTCGTAGACAGATGCATCAAATTGGGCGTGCCCGTTTTTCCGGGCTGCAGCAATCCTTCCGACATCGAACAGGCTTATGAAAGAGGCTTAAGAGTCGTAAAATTTTTCCCCTGCGAACTACTCGGCGGCGTAAATATGTTACAGGCTCTATCGGGACCATATCCATTTATGCGCTTTATTCCGACAGGCGGCATAAACGAAGACAATTTGAACGACTACCTCGCTTTGAGCAACGTCCTCTGCTGCGGAGGAACTTTCCTTGTAGACGAAGAACTGATAAAGCAGGGCAAGTTTGACGAAATCACCAAAAACTCCCGCGAAGCGATAAACAAAATGCTCAACATTCAGCTCGACCACGTGGGCATAAACACCGACGAAATCCAGGGGACAAAGCTCCTCAAGACTTTCTCTCAGCTTAGCGGCAAAAACTATATCGAAGGCGAAGGAAAGTTCTCGGGCATTGAAGCGGTCACCGAAAACCAGTTCGGACGGATAGGACACGTCGCGTTCAGTTCGCCCAATCTCGAAAGGTGCCTCTATTACTTAGCCGAGCGGGGCTTTTCCATTGACCCTGCGTCGGTGGTCAGAAACGGCAACGGAAAGATAATTAAGGTCAACCTCACCGGCGACCACGCAGGTTTTACAATACGCCTCATAAAGAAAAACGGAAATAACGGAAACGGAAACTGATTAAAAAGGCAGCCGATCGGCTGCCTCATTTTTTACCTTCCGTTTTCTATCGCGTCCTTGATTCTGTCAAGGTCGAGTATTTTTATCATATCCATCTTGTAGTCAATGATGCCTTCATCTTTCATATTTGCCATTTCTCTCGACATACTGGGGCGGGAAACGCTGAGCTTCTTTGCCATTTCGTTGCGGTTAAAACCGAGATTGAATTCGAGTTTCTGCTCCCTGAGATAGTTATCGTAAATCAGCTTTGCAATCTTTGTGCGCATGCTCTTTAAGACGATATAGTCAATTCTGTTTTTGAGTTCGGCTATCTCCCCGCTCATCGCAACAATTATATTGTAAATAAGTTTTTGGGTTAGCGCGTCGTTTTTGGAGTAGATACTCGAAAGAGTTATGTACAAAACCGAGCAATCCAGCGCGCTGACGATGCAGTGCCCAAGGAAATCGGGCGTGCGGTACCCGTTTTCGAGAGCGAAAAAATCGCCGTCGATGAGGCTTCTTATCACTTCGCGCTCGCCGTTGGGCTTTACCGTATATTCGATGAGATTGCCGTCAAGGAGAATGCATAGCTCGTTTATCTCGGTATTTTCTTTGGCCACAAGTTGGCCCCTGCTGTATTTTACGATGCGCGCATCCAGATGATCGAAAAGGGTGTTAATTTCGGTGTCGTCAAAGTTTAAAAACAAGGGACACTTCTTAAGTTGCCTGAAAATATTCATATTTGCTCCTCTCTTGCTTTTGTAGCGTCGGCTACAAAAGTATTATATACGTCCGTAGAAAAAGTGTCAAGAGTCGTAAAATGCGTTGAAATAAATAACCATTTTTGTTATAATGTCATTTATAGGAGAAAATGCTCATGGATTATATTTCGGTATTGGACAATGCCGTGCTCGATATGATGAATACCCAGATTATTCTCGCCGACAAAAGCGTGAAAAAAGTGCTGGTCGCCATATCGAAATGCGAGGATTATTGCCGCACCATAAAGGAATGCGCCTCGGGCTTTGACTTTGAAAAGGAATTTACCCGCTGTTTTTCTCCCAAAACAGAACCTCCGAAATCCCCCCGCGCGCTTATCGCGCTCATTGCCGCTGTCCTCTTTAAGATAGACTCGGGCAAACTTAATTTCCTCGACTTTCTGAAGGCGACGTACCCCGACATAGAAACGACCGAAAGCTATCCTAAGTTTATTTCGGAGTACATAATTCCATTTGTCGACGCGCTCAATATGTTGACGTTTGGGCAACCATATGAAGAGGTTTCGGCACCGCAAATGGGTTCTTATGACAAACTTAAGGAGGAAATCACCTGGGCGGTAAACCGCTTGATAAGAGAGCAACTTTCGGTCGGCGACGATGTCAGCGACGAAGTGTTAACCATGCTCAACGGCCTTGCCTACAGCATTTCTACCCGCGATAATATGATAATCAAGATCGCTTATATCGGTTTGGAAAATACCTTATACAGGCACCGTATCAACCTTGGCGACAATCTTGCCGATATAAAGAGCATTCTCACAGTATATGGAGTAATCTGATGCAGTTTTCCCTCACGGCAATAACCGTACTTATGATGCTTGCTTACGCCGTGCCGGGGTATATTCTGGTCAAGGTAAAAGCGATAAAGCCCCACAGCATTTCGGCTTTTGCCGCTGTGCTCCTTTACGTAAATCAGCCTTGCTTATCCTTATACTCCTTTCAAAAGGTAATTTACAGTCCAAAGCTTGCGCTGAATATGCTTGCGTTTTTCGGGCTGAGCGCGCTTATACAGATATTCATGCTCGGAGTGATGTACCTTATACTCCGCAAAAAGTACGACAACCCGAAATACCGCGTCATGACCGTGGCGACGACTTTCGGAAATGTTGGCTTTCTTGGCGTTCCCCTCCTTGAGGCGCTCATCCCGCAATATCCCGAAGCTGTGACCTTCAGCGCGGTCTTTATCGTCAGTATGAACCTTATAAGCTGGACGCTGGGAAGCGCAATGCTTACAGGCGACAAGAAATATATAAGCGTTAAGAAACTTTTTTTAAATCCCCCGATAATAACCTTGTGCGTGGCGCTCCCGCTGTTCTTTACCCGCACCGTGCTGCCCGACCCATTGCTCAACGCAGTGACGCTGCTTGGCAAGATGACCACTCCGATGTGCATGCTGATACTCGGCATGCGCTTTGCGACGGTTTCGCCAAAAGAGGTTTTCACCGACGGAAGCATTTATATAACGTCGGCAATAAAGCTGGTTGTATTCCCCTTCCTCGGGTATCTGCTCACCCACTTTTTACCCATCGATTACAGCATGAAGGCGACGATGTTTATACTCTGCTGCTGTCCGACGGCAAGCGTTGTGCTGAATTTGAGCGAAATTTACAATCAGGGTCAGAAAAACGCCGCCAATATCGTGCTGGCAAGCACTATATTCTCCATGCTGACCATTCCATTGCTATTAATGATTCTCTGAAATGAAAAGAGGACGCAAGCCTATGCTCTGCGGCCTCTTTTTTCATATTTTATCTATCAAAAAGGCATTTATGTCTTTTTATTTGTCGCCGATTGACAAATAGGTGTAGGGACTTACAAGTTCTCCGTTTTCATAGACTTCAAAGTGGAGATGAGGTCCTGCGGAGTATTCGAATCCCGCTCTTCCCATAGTGCCGATAGCCATACCCTTAAGGACGTTCTGACCGGTAGTTACCGAGACCTGTTCGGCAAGAGACATATACACGGTCTTGAGTTTGTCGCTGTGCTTAATCGTCACCACGGTGCCATACAAGGGATTATAATCGATGCTCTCCACTACTCCGCCGTATACGGCATAAACCTTATCCCCTTCATTTCCCGCAAAGTCCAACGCCTGATGCACGGCAAAGTGATTAAGGGTTACATAGTGCACAAGCTGGTCTTCGGTATAGTCCATTACGAGATTTACGTTGTTAACGGGACTTGCAAACACTATGGGCGTTACGACGGGCTTATTGTCGACAGGATCGGGATCGGTGTCAACGGGTTCTTCGATAACGGGATCTGTTATCGCGGGCATGTCGGGCGGATTGATGATATCGTCCTTATCCTTATTTATAAGGGTGAGCGTTATCATTGTGGCGACCGCGATAAGACATACTGCCATTATCAGGTAATACATATTCTTTTTCAAGAAATCTTTGGCTTTAGAGCCGTTTGTTCTGGTTCTCTTTTCCATAAAATACCTCCAAATGCTGAGTTCTCTACGATTATGGCCAGGGCTTTTTCTTTTTATACATCGTCCTTCAATAATTTTTCGCCCGTCCCGATTCTCAGGTGTAAATAATTGTTTCCGACAGAAATAATTTCATACATGAAAAGTTTTATTGCGGTACTCGTAATCTTTTCAAAACTAATTGGGAATTTATCTTATGTTTTAACGCTTTGCGTAAATTTTTTCAATAATGTGCTTGACACGCGTTTTGCCGAGGTATAAAATTATCGTATAAACGACAACAGGAGAAGTTTTGATTATGAATATACCCGAAATTTTCGGTTCGCTGGTCTTTAACGACAGCGTTATGAGAGACAGGCTTCCGAAAGAAACCTATATCGCTCTGAAAAGGACAATCGAGCGCAATGAAACGCTGGACCTGAGCGTTGCCAACATCGTCGCCACAGCCATGAAGGACTGGGCCATCGAGAAAGGCGCGACGCACTACACCCACTGGTTCCAGCCCATGACGGGTATTACCGCCGAAAAGCACGACAGCTTTATATCCCCTCTCTCCGACGGAAAGATAATAATGGAGTTTTCGGGCAAAGAGCTTATAAAGGGCGAGCCAGACGCCAGCAGCTTCCCGTCAGGCGGCTTGCGCAGCACCTTCGAAGCGCGCGGATACACCGCGTGGGACCCGACCAGCTATGCCTTTATTAAGGACGGCACGCTGTGCATACCCACAGTGTTCTGCAGTTTCGGCGGACATATATTGGATAAGAAGACCCCGCTTCTGAGAAGCATGCAGGTAATAAACACCCAGGCGCTCAGAATATTAAAAATCTTCAAAACCAAAGCAAAGCGCGTTATCCCGACCGTGGGCGCCGAGCAGGAATATTTCCTCGTCGACAGAGAGCTTTACAACAGGCGTAAAGACCTCATTTACTGCGGCCGCACGCTGTTCGGTGCAAAACCGCCCAAGGGTCAGGAACTTGAAGACCACTATTTCGGCGCGATAAAAATGCGTGTAGCCGCCTATATGAAAGAGCTTGACGAAACCTTGTGGCGTTACGGTATCCCCGCAAAGACAAAGCACAATGAGGCGGCTCCCGCTCAGCACGAACTTGCTCCCATTTTCGACAACTGCAACCTTGCCACCGACCATAATCAGCTCACCATGGAAATAATGAAAAAGGTCGCCGAAAAGCACGGGCTTGTGTGCCTTCTGCACGAAAAACCCTTTGCCGGCGTAAACGGCAGCGGCAAACACAACAACTGGTCGCTCTCCACCGATACGGGTGCAAATCTCCTTGAGCCGGGCATCAGCCCTAAGGACAACGCGCAGTTTTTACTGTTTTTAAGCGCAGTCATACGCGCGGTGGATATCTATCAGGATATATTAAGAGTTTCGGCTTCGGGCGCAGGCAACGACCACAGACTGGGCGCAAACGAAGCTCCGCCCGCTATAATCAGCATGTTCCTCGGAAACGAGCTTACCTGTATCCTTGACGCAATCGCCACCGGCACGAGCTACAACAAGCACGACATGTCGGAAATGGAAATCGGCGTGCAGTGCCTGCCCCGCCTGCCCAAGGACAATACCGACCGCAACCGCACATCTCCCTTCGCCTTTACGGGCAACAAGTTTGAGTTCCGCATGCTGGGAAGCAGTCAGAGTATCGCCTGCACCAACACTATACTAAACACCATCGTAGCCGAGAGTCTTGACTACTTCGCGACCGAACTGGAAAACTGCTCCGACCTTACCGCGACTTTGAACCGCCTCATCAAGGAAAACTACCTTGAGCACAAGCGTATAATCTTCAACGGCAACAACTATTCTGCCGAGTGGGTGGAAGAAGCAAAAAAAAGAGGTCTGAGCAACTTGTCGAGCACGGCGGCAGCTCTACCCACCTATGGCAGCGAAAAGAGCGTGGCGCTGTTTGAAAAGTATAAGGTATACTCCCGCGAAGAAGTCATCGCGAGAATGGAAATTCTCGAGGAGAATTACGCAAAGACCGTCAACATCGAGGCGCTTACCACGCTCGAAATGGCGAGAAAGCAGATTTCTCCCGCGGTATCGCTCTACTGCAAAGAACTTGCGGAAGCCGCCTATTACAAGCGCGCCGTCGGCATAAACAGCGACGCCGAGACAAAAGTGCTTGAGATACTCAGCAAAGACAACAAAGCGCTTCTTGACAAGGCGGACGAACTTGAAAAACTTCTCGCCGAGGTAAAATTGATTGCAAACCGCACCGAAAGCATTAAATTCTTCAACGACAAGGTCTGCCCCAAGATGAGCGAGATGAGGGTAATAGCCGACGAAATGGAAAACCACACGTCGCGCGCTTACTGGCCCTTCCCGACCTACGGCGACCTTATGTTCAGCATCTGAAAACAAAGGAGGCAGCATGGAAAACAACATATTCGGCATTAACTTAAGGTATTTGCGCAAAGCCCACAAGATGACGCAAAAAGAGCTTGCGACCTATATGCACGTCAACACGGTCACCATCTGCCACTGGGAAAAGGGACAGCAGGAGCCTTGCCTGGACGACATAAGGAGACTGGCGAAGTTTTTCAATGTTACTTGCGACTTCCTGCTGGGGATGTAAACAGTCTGTACACACAAATAAGCGCGGTCATAAGATCGCGCTTTTTTTAATAATATATTCCGATGATAAAACTACGCATTCACCCCGTTTTTTTGCTGCTTTGCGTCTATCTTGCGTGCATAGCAAAACTTGAGCTGCTCGCCATAACTTTAACTTGCGCGCTCATTCACGAAGCTTCCCACGCTTTGGCGGCGAAATTCTTCGGATATCGCCTAAATGTCATAAATCTTATGCCATACGGCGCGGTGATAACGGGCGAGGAAAACCTTCAGTCAAACGACGCATTTTTCATCGCGGTCGCGGGACCTCTTGTCAACTTGCTCCTTGCCGTCATAACAATGGCACTGTGGTGGGCATTCCCCGCGGTTTACCCGTATACAATAACCTTTTTCCGCGTCAATATTTCGCTTGCTTTATTCAATCTTCTCCCCTTTTACCCCCTTGACGGCGGAAGAATAATCCTGAGTTTCTCAAAGAACAAGCTTATTGCCTTAAAGAGGCTGCGCCTTGCGGGGATTGTGGGCAGCGTGATATTTATAGCGCTGTTTGTAGTGAGCGCGTTTTTCAAAATCAATTATTCGTTGGGGATTACTTCGATAATGCTGTTTTTCGGGGCGACAAGCGGCGCCGAAAAGCAAAAATACGTGGAAATCTGCAGTTTTTTATCTGATTTTAAGGACTATAGGCGTCCCGTTGAGCGGCGTGAGATCATTGTTAACAGCAACATCACCCTTCACAGGCTGATAATGTCCCTATCCTCGAAAAAACTGTACACCGTGCAGGTGGTGGACAATTTTATGAATACCCTTTGCATACTGGAAAACGGAGAACTTGACAGGCTGTTGTCCTATCCCGACAAAAAAGAGCGGATAGCAAATATTATTCCCTTTATAAACTGAGGTTATCTCAGACGCATTTCGCGCCTTGCCCTCTCCACTTTACGCTTTAAGGATGATATGTATATCGAAACGCCGACGATGAGCGCAACCCCCGCAATTCCGCCAACGAGCGGCAGATAGCCTTTAATCATATCGAGGATGCCTTTTTGCGTATAGACGGCGACGCCTTTTATGTTGCCCGCCTTGAAGGAGATTGTACCCTCGTTCAAGGTGTAGTCTTCCAGAAGCTTAATGCTTCCGTCGGAGTTTATGATATAGAGCGTCGCGCTTTCGTCAATGGCAGATGCGAGCCTGATTTCGTATTCTGTCGACGAGTCGAGCGTGCCAATGATGTCAAATTTAAGGTATTCCACCATTTCGCTCCTGTTGGGCTTAAGGAAGGAATATCCGTTGGCTTTGTCGATGGTGCTTGCGAGGTTTCCGTATTCAAGGGTGGACGCGTCGAGGTTCTTCGCGGAGACGTTGGCTTCGGGGGGCAGATTGCCTTTTAATTTCACGTTTTCGGCGACAACTTCGGCTTTCCTTATGATAAGCGCGCTACCGTAGTAGACAAAGGTATAGTTCTGCGCGGTCGCGCCCGACGGGGTGAGTGTGTAATATCCTACTTCCCTCGGGACAGTTCCGACAGAAGCGGGCGTTGTGAGCGCGCTCTCGCTTTCGCCTTCCACAAATCCCGCGTATCTGATAACGGGCGTGAAGTTTTCACCCGAAGTAATTTCGCCGCCGTCCACGGTGACGGTGATTATCGCGGGATAAATCTTTAGTATTGCAGGTCTGATTCCTGTGTCAAGTTCGTACACGCCGTTCCAGTCGTTGGTAAGTTCGGGAATTATCTGGTATTCGCCGACGTTTTTCGCCTCGCCCTGAATGACACCCCTTACTGAGGGAGTTGTGCCGCTGATAACATTGTCGAGCCTGAGCGTGTATTCGCCCGCAATAGCCCTTCCGGTATAGGTGTAGTCAAACTTGCCGGCATAGCTTACTCCGAGTTTTCTCTTTTCCACGGGCACCGACACGCCGATTGTCATACTTCTTATATTGGTATCATCGGGCGTGAAAGTCGCCTCCGCCTGGTAGTACATAAGTCCGTCCATTGTGGTGACGGTCTTAATCTGGGTATTGCCGTTTACCCACCTGAACGTGCCGTCAACGGGTCTGCCGCGGTGGGACGCGCTGCCGAAAATCGCTGAAGTGGAAAGGGTTTCTCCCCACTCTATCGGCGTAACCGACATTATGCTGATTGTGGGCACGGCGTAAGTTATTTCGAACCTTGTCTCAATGTCGATTGCGATGATATCGTAATTGTTTCCGCCGCTGTAATCGATAAGGTTGTAGTTATAAAAGCCGATAGATTCGCCCGCCGCCCTTTTAATGTTAACGTAGACGGAATATATATTGTCGCTGCCGACAAAGTAATACCCTTCGCTGACTGCGGGTGTAAACGCAGGGTCCTGCTCGCCGTAATTCTTGCTGTAGTAGGGCATATACAATTTTATCGGCCTTGCGGTAATTTCGTAGACGCCGATTATATTGAAAGAAATGTCGTAGTCTGTATTGTTTGCCGAGCTTATCGTACCCTCGTTTATGGGGTAGAGTCCCGCTCTTTCGCCGCTGGTACGGGCAAGGCTGCCGCTTATCTCAATTGGCATGCCGTTGGGCAATTTGCTGATTATATAGCCGCTGATAAGATCCTTGACCTCATAAGAGATTTCACTGTCGGTATCGCCGTAAATCTTAATGTTGTTGGTGTTTTCGGCAGTGACGATTATTTCAATCGGCCTTGGTATAATGGTGATAAAGTTGGTGCTTGCGGTATAGAAGCGGCAGTTGTCGCTCTGTCCGCCAAGAATCTTTACTTCATAGCTTTCTCCCGCGCTTAAGGTCTGCGCAGGGATGCGGTAAACGGGCGCGACAAAAGCAGAGATAAGCGCAAATTCTTCGGGAGTAAGCACATCATTCTGCTCAATATCTTCGGAATATTGAAATTCCGGCGTAATAACGTCGCCGTAGTACCACGTTCTGTTCTTTATCCCCACGTAGATGGTCTTGGGGTTTATGGTAAGCGTGATCTCTCCGCTTGTACTGTCGGTGTAGTTTCGGCAATTTGTTTCGGTTACGGTAAAGGTAATCGTGCCGTAAGCGGTGGGCATAAGCTCAAAGCTTAATCCGTTTTGCACAAGCTCCACCCTTCCTCTGTGGGCGGGATTAATCTTGTTAACGATGAGTGTGCCGTCTTTTGCGTTGTTGACAGTGAGCGGAATATTCCCCTCGCCTATGCTTATTTCGAGCGCGTTGGGGATAATCTCGAGTTCCGAACTCCTTACCGCCTTGTTGACAGTGAAAACAAGGTTGTTGACCGAGGGCGAAAGGACGTAGTTTATTACTCCTTCGCCTACCGAAGGCACAGCTGTATACTGTCCCGCATCAATTACGGTAAGGCGCGCCACAGACGGCTCGAGGTAGTAATAATATGTAAGTTTGACCACATCGATGCCCGAATACAGCGTAGAATAGGTGCCGGAAATGTTGGGCGCGAGATTGTTTCCGTTGTATGTAAGGTTGTTTTGCCCCGAATAAGAGACGGAGGTAATCACTATGGGATTAATTCTGAGATAGTAGGTCTGGGTAAGCCCGACAACATAGTTTTTATTGGCGGTGGATACCGAAACAAGATACCTTCCCGCGTTCCATGTGTTTAGCCAACCCTCCACAGGGTCGCCCTCTTCGTCCACAAGGGTAAACGAGAAGTCAAGCGTTACCGCGCCCAGACTTCCCGACACCGAGATGTCGGAAATTACGGGTTTCATATTGTTGTAGGTATGGGTGAGATTTGATGAAGCTATGGTCACCGTTACCGACTTGGGACTAATTACGCCCTGTCCGAATCCAAATGTCTCATAGGCGTAAGTTATGCTGTAATTTGCCGCGGCGTTTCCGCCCAAGGTAAAATTGGTCGCCCTGACGTCAAGTCCCTCTCCCGCATCGGCAACACTCCAGTATATCGTGCAGAATACGTAGAGGTTGTTAAGGTCGGAAGTAATTATGCCGTCGATATTGTTGTTGACCGCGACGAGGTTTTTGTAGTTTAAAGCGTCATATTCTTTTGAAGCAATGCCTGCCCAGTTGAAAGGCGTTATTACGGTGAGCGTTTTGGGGCTGACGGTAAAGGTTGTGGAAATAATACCAGCAAAGAAACCGTTTAGTCCCCACTCGTCGTCCACGGTAAGCATGGCTCTTACTTCGTAGCCGCCTGCGTTGGCGGTGTTTTCGGTATAGTTGGTCTGCGGACCGTAATAATACCTCAATGCGATATTATCAAAATACCCGTTCCCGGATCCGTTAACAGTAGCCGTTGCCGCATTGACGTTTCCGCTGTATACGGTATTGGGCGCAGTGAGCGTGACGTATGACGCCGCGTCCATGAGCTGGACATTTACCACTTTGCCCAGGCTCATATCCTCAAAGTCAAACGGCATGGTAAAGGTAATAAGTATCTTTTCGCCGTCGTTTCTCAACGTGTAGTCAAGATATTCGTCCTTTATCTTACTGAGCGCAAAGTCAAAGATATTGACGAAATAGCCGTACTGTATAAAGTCAAGTCTTATCGAAACCGTCTGTCCGCAGTAGTAGTCGCCCGCGCCTTCTGTGCTCACTATTCCTGCGCCGCCAGTGACGTTGACGCTGACGGGAAGAGTGAAGCGCGCGTAAATGGAGTTTAACGAGGTGTTGTTTACCGACGGATAATCGTAATCGCTGCTTAAAACGTTATTGTTGACGTCCATATAGTAGCCGCGGAAGTGCGCGTCGGGAACAAGCGTGAAGACAATAAAACCGCTTATATCGGCGTTGGGGTTTACCGTGACCTGAACGCCGCCGTTGCGGTCGACGAAAAGCGTGGAGTTAAACCCGTTATTGAGATAGCCCGACTGAAGGCTTGTTATGTACCATGTGTTGGTCGTAGTGACGTTGCTCGCCGAGCCAGTCGCCATGCCGACAACGCCGTAAACCACGCTTGAACCTGTGACCGTACCGTTAAAGAGGCAGTTTGTTATGCGGGTATTCTGATAGGTATAGCCCACTATTCCGCCAACGTTGGTCGCGCCCGTCACTTGCGCATAGCTTACGCACCTGTCAATTGAGCCGTTTGTGGATACATTGCGCCCCACAAAGCTGCCCACGTATTTGCCCGTGGTGGTGATGACGCTGTTTGCGTCGATAATGAGGTTCTTGACTGTGCCGTATTCTCCGAGATAGCTGACAAGTCCGACATAATCGACAGTCGAACTTATGGAAAGGTATCTTATGGTAAAGCCCTTGCCGTCCAGCGTGCCGTTGAATGCGCGGTAAGTGTGCGCGTCGGTATAGTTGCCGATAGGATTGAATGCGGCGAGGGTTCCGCCCACTCTCATGTCGATGTCGTTTTGCAGGGCGAAGTAATAATTTCTGTAGTCGTATGTTGCCGAAAGGGCGCTGAGTGAAACAAGCTGAGCTCTTGTCGCAATGAGGTAAGGATTGCTCACACTGCCCCATGCCGCCGTGCTCTCGTCGTCCCAACCGAACAATCTCAGTCTTGCACTGAGTGCAGAATATTTTTCAATATCTGCGTTGCCGCCGGATACAAACACGGTGAGCCTCGGCGCATACCGGCTGTCCTGTCCGGGCGCAAGGCCCAACTGGTACAGCCCGCTCTCCGAAAATCCGTCGATAAAGCTTGTCGCTTCCATTTCGGTTGTCGTCTTGGCGTAAGGCGAGTTTATTGATGTGTCGGAATGGGGAGATAACGCGCACATATCGATATTGTAATAACTGTTGGCAAGATAATTGGTAACGCCCATATTGACTTTGCCCGAGAGCGCGCCCGCTTTTGAGACATTAGAATATAACACTCTCGCTATCGCGTAGCTGTTAACTATCGTTCCTTCGCTCCTTCCCGAAAGACCGCCCACGTAGCCGTCGGAAACGGTCTTAACCGTACCTGAGTTGTAGCAACCCGAAATTGAGCCGCCGGCATTTCTGCCGGTTATGCCGCCTGCCGCCGAGTCGGTGCCGACTACGGTCACCATGCCCATATTAAACGACCGTCTTATCGTGCCCTCGCTGTAACCCGCAATTCCGCCCGCGTAGAGGTTAATCGAACTTACCCTGCCCGCGTTGAAGGAATTTTCTATCGTGCCGCTTGTCAGGTATCCGACAAGTCCGCCGGCATAGCTGTCGCCGTTTGCGGTAATTTCCGCAAGGGAGTAGCTGTCTTTAATGGTCGAATTGAATGCGTATCCCGCAATAGCCCCGAGGTATCCTATGCCTGTGACGCCGCCCGAGATTGCCACTTTCTCAATGTATGCGCCCGAGAGGCTTCCGAAAAGTCCGTAATAGGAGCTTGCGCTGCCCAATACTCTCAGGTCGTTAATCTTATAATAATCGCCGTAATATCTGCCTTCAAAGGGATTTTCCGCATTGCCAATGGGCGCCAATGTCGCGTCCAGAGTTATATGCGCGGCCTGTCTGTAATACAGATTTTCGTATCCTGCGTAATTGTTGTGGAGATAGCTTAAATTGTATAAATGCTGCGCCTTGGTCAAGGTAAAAGGCATGCTCTCTGTACCGTTGCCGAGATTGAAATAATTGTACTTTACGGCATTCTTTATAATCGCGAGAGTCGCCGTATCAAAGCCGCCGCTTACGGGATAATAACCGTATGCGAGGGTTTTCGGCTCGATAATCCAGTATTCGGTTGAAGAAAACACAACCGAATGCGCCGCGCCGTTTACGTCGGTAAGCTGTATGTAATTTGCGCTCTGTCCCTGAAGTTCGGGAATTAGCAGACTGGAGTCCTCTATCCCCTCGGCGTCGATAAGGTCGGAATTATAATACACATTTGTAAGAGTAAGCGAGTACGCGCCGTTATAGGCAATCACGCGGAAAGTTTCGGGCAGAATTGCGCTCCTTGCCATTTTGTGGAAATTGCCCGAGAAGTAGCTGTCGGTTATGGAAACATTAGAGCCGATTGCGCCCGCAAGACCCGATGTGTAGCTCGCGCCCGTGACGCTTAAGACCGCGCCCACTCCGTTAAAACTTCCGCTTGTAAGGTAGCCGACAAGGCCGCCGACATAGGAAAGACCCGAAACGGCGCCGATATTCATGGACCCTTTAATTTCAGCGTTTGCCGCGCTGCCCGCAATACCGCCTGCGTAATTACCCTGGCGCGCGTTGACAACGCCCGAGTTAAGAAGTAACGTGTATGTAATCGTCGATGAGTTTTCTATTCTCGCAAATATTCCGCCGAAATAGCTTTCGGTGTTGAGGCCGCTCTGGGTGACGGTTCCGCTGTTTGTTACCGCACCCGAAGTCTTGGCATTGTACGCATAGCCAGCTATGCCGCCCAGCATGCCGTTGCCTTCCACCGCGCCCGAATTGGAGACGTTGACAAAGCTGTCGGCAAGGTTGGCGTTATAAACCTGTCCCGCAATGCCGCCGACATAAGACGACGCCACTATTCTCGCCGAATTTCTGACATACTGAATACTACCCGAGGACAAGCCCGCCACGCTTCCCGCATAACTTCCGCTTGCCGAGACCCAGCCTGTGAGGTTGAGGTTTTTCACCACGCCGTATGCGCCTATGTAGCGGAACATACCCACAAAGTCACTGCCCGTCAAGGTAAGGCTTATTGTCCTGTTGTTTCCGTCAAATACGCCGTTGAAGTGGTTGTCGGCATTGGAAAGCGGCGTGGACTGCGCTATATCTGTATTTAACCTTACATATACATCCCTGTAGTCGTGTATAAGGGTATTGGTCGCAAACAAATCCCACTGAAGGGAGTTGCTGATAACAAAGGGGTCTGTCTCGGTACCCGAGCCGCTCTCAAAAATGAGCTGTCTTACCGTCTGAGTAATGGCGCTTTCGGTTACAAACGCCGTCAGCATGGGGAAATAGCCGAAGCCTATATCAAATTCCCTCACGCTCATAACGCCTGCATCAAATACAAGCTGCGTTCTGCCGAGGAAATCGTATTTCGTGTAGTTTGTGAAATTTGCGGGAGCCGACATCTGGGCGTTTACGCCGATTACCTTTGTCGCGCTCTTTGCGATGTTGTTGTAGCAGTTTTTGCTGCCCGCGAGATTGGCTTTTGCGCTGAAATAACCGATGAGCGAGCCTTTCTGGTCGCCTGTATGGGTGACAAGTGCG
The DNA here is from genome assembly GCA_035381305.1 of Clostridia bacterium. Taxonomy (GTDB): domain Bacteria; phylum Bacillota; class Clostridia; order Christensenellales; family DTU072; genus CAG-1782. Next base: position 159,065 of record DAOSYK010000001.1, on the reverse strand, counting down.
TAGTTGTAGCCGTTTTTGACGATGCCGTCGTTCTGACCCACAAGGCCGCCGATTATGTAAGAGTTGTAGCCTGCATGGTATGTAAGGTCGCCCAGGTTTATTATGCCGTTAAGGATGCTGAGAGAACTTCCCGTGGTGGCGTTGGTTCCCGCGATGCCGCCCACGTACTTGTTGCCGCGGACTGTGCCCATGTTTATACAGTTTTCTATTCTGCCGTAGTTTAAGCCGGCGATGCCGCCGATACCTTCGGCGCTGTAGTCGTTGGCGCTCACTGCCGAATAGTTTATGGAATTTTCGATAAAGCCGTAATTAACGCCCGCGATGCTTCCTGTATTGTTGGCGCCTGTGACAGTGCCCCCCACCCTGAGATTTCTGACGCCGCCGTTTGCGCCGATTGCGCCGAATATGCCATTGTAGGAAGTGGTTTTTGTAATGTTTATGGTGATTGTAAAATCGTCTCCGTCAAAAATGCCTTTGAACTGATTTGAAGGATTGCCGATGGGGTTAAAAGCCGGGTCAAGCACAATGTCGCCCGCAAGGCGGAAATAATTGCCTTCCTGCGAGTTGCCTGCAAGGACCTGGGCGCTCAATTCGTTCATGTCCTCTGCTGTGGCAATAAGATAAGGATTTTGGGGGGAGTTTTCTTCGGAGACATCGTATAGCCCGTATGCGTGCGCGATGTCGGCGGTATTTATACCAAATACCATGACCGCAAAGCAAAAAACTATTAACGCCGCAAATATCAGCTTTCGGGCTTTTGCCATTTAGCCTCCTTAAGTAGTAATATTATAACATATTGACATATACAATTCAATACCGATTTTGGGGATTATCGAGGTATCTCGCGATGACGTTTGCAATTATGCAGGCGTGGTCGAACGCGATACCGTCGTTTTCTGCGAGACGGGTCTCGAATCGGTAGTCAAAACCGCCGAAAACTCTTTTTACAAGCACCTTTGCCGACAGCTTTTCATCGCCGCTTGTCAAGCAAATTTTCATGACGCCGCCCATATATTCCCAGCCGATGTCAAACCACCTTGCTTCCCTCGCGTCGTCGCCCGCCTTTAGCTTGACCATGTCTTTATCCACTTTTGCGACAAAAGCTTCGGTCACTATCCAGTCGCGGGGGTCTCTGCCCGGGTCGGAAAACATACCGATTGAGGATGCGGAGACGTCTTTTACCGAAGTTTCTTCCATAAGTTCGCGCATGGCGGCCTGATATGTGGACTCATTTTCCCCGACAAAGCCGCCGGGTAGAGCAAAACAATTTATAAACGGGTGCCCGCCTCGCCTGACGAGCAGAGCTTGCCATTTGCCGTCGTCAAACGTAATTACCACGACATCGCATGTGAGCGACGGGTGCTTATAGTCGTCGGGATTGTAGGTCTTTAGAAATTCTTCCTCGGTCAGGTTGTTTTTGTCTAAATCAGACTTCTTCACGGACATTCGAATTATCCTCGTCAAATTTGAGATCGATATTGGTTATGGTGTAGCCAACATTTATTTTTCTCCAATACGCGATAAGTCTAAACGCCGTGACAACCGCGGCGACAAGGTATGTCGCAATGGTTTTATCAAGATAGGGGTAAATAACATAATAGAATATTGCGCCGAAAATGCTTATCACAGCATAAAGCTCCTTTCGCATAACAACGGGCTTTCTCGCCGCGAGAAGGTCGCGGAGCACTCCGCCGCCTATCGAGGTAATAAGCCCTGCGAAAATGACAACCATGACGTTGTCGCCGTAACCGTAGTCTATGGCAACCTGACAGCTGGAAACGGTGAACATTCCAAGTCCGACAGCGTCGAAAATGTTTATGTACTTTTTAAGAGTATGGATATTGTGCCTGTTAAGCCTTTTTTCAAACAGTTTGAAGAATACCAGCGCAACCGAAACCGTGATAAGGACGGTTACGGGATAAACGTAATATGTAAGCGCAACGGGGGGTATTCTGCCTATGCAGATATCCCTTATCATTCCGCCGCCCAAAGCCGAACAGAACGATACGGCGTATATGCCGAATACGTCCAGCTCGTACTCTATGCCGACAAGCACACCCACCAGCGTGAAGGCGACAATCCCAGCAACTTCAAGAAATGTTGTTATTCCCATAAGACCTTCCTCTTTTTCGATTGCAATTATATATTATAAAATAATATATTGCAAGTAAATTATGATGTATGGTAGAATTAGTAAAATGAAGGCAGCAAAGAAGGGAAAAATGCTCATCGAAAGCGTAATAGTGCTTAAGGATAAATGCCGGATAGTTGTCGACGGCGCGGAATACAATATCGCGCTCGATACCGCGGTTAAGTATAAGTTAAGCGCGGGAAAACCGCTGGAGAACGACGAGTTTTTTCAAATCCTTGACGAGAGCGAGGAGATTCTTTGCAAAAACTATCTCTATAAATCCATTGCAAAATACTTAAAAACCGAGAAAGGCTACCGCGAAAAACTCTACCGGATAGGGTTCCACAAAAAAGCAGTCGAAAAAGCCATCGAAAGCGCAAAAAACTATGGGTATATCGACGACGAAAAATTCGCCGAAAAGTTCATTTCGGCATATAAAAACAAGAAGGGCGAACACAGAATCCGCGCCGAACTTCGGGCAAAAGGCGTAAGCTCCCGGATAGTCGACAAACTACTCTCTTCCTACGAAACCAATGAAGGCACGTTGGACACTCTTTGCGCCAAATTTCTCAACAAACGCGAAAAATCCCTTGATACAAAGCAGAAATTATACCGTCACCTTTTAAGCAAAGGTTTCGGATATGACGAGGTGTCCAAAGCGGTCGACAAAGCTTTCCGCGGGGAATAAAGGCTTGATATTTCCCATATTCTTACAATATGGGAAAAAAGACGTTCTGTCTCATAGTCATTGTGTTTCTTGTATTCTTCTCCTCGTCCTGCCGTAAAACGCCGGTTGCGGACGACATTAAAGAGGCGTGCGTCGAGATAGCGGTAAATGATCAGATCTTCGCAAGCGGCTTTTGGGTCGATGGCAAAGGACACATATTGACGGCGGCGCATATTTTCAAAGATTTATATGGCAGAACCGACATATCAATCAAGTCGGCATATGACGGAAACACATATGAAGCGGAACTTGATAAAGCCGATTTCGGAAAAGATTTAGCTTTGCTTAAATGCGATGTTTCGGCTCCCGTATATCTCGATTTGGATTGCCATTATCCATTAGTATGCTATTCCGTTTATATCGTCGGCAACGCAAACGGGAAAGGTCTTAAAACGCTTGACGCGAAAATACAAAAGCAAAGCGTGAACATATCTACCGACACAAAAAGATTTACCGGACATATGCCCACAGGGCAAATGGAAATGGGCTGCAGCGGCGCCCCCGTGGTCGCAAAGCGAGGACAATTTGTAGGCATGGCAGTCGGTAAGAACGCAACAAATGACGAAATTTACGCCGTATCGGCGCAGGAAATAAAAGCATTTTTGGAGGAATATTCATGAAAGAATTTCTGCATTACCTTATTCAGTTTACTTGGGCGCTTCCACAGAACATACTCGGGTTTATACTGACGAGAAAATACCGCAAGAATAGAAATGAGAAGTTTTTTACTTCGCGCGTTTATTATCACTCCGAAAACTGGGGCGGCATTTCCCTCGGTATGTTTATCGTGCTCAACGGCGATCGTGACGAGGAATGGGTAAGTACCTCCAAGGTGCACGAATACGGACACACCATACAGTCGCTTTTCCTGGGACCCCTTTACCTGCTTGTCATCGGCCTCCCCTCTCTTGTCTGGTGCAACGCTAAAAAGTACGTAGCTTTGCGCAAAGAAAAAGGCGTGTCGTATTTTGACTTTTACCCCGAAAAATGGGCAAACCGTCTGGGCGAAAAATTTACACATATGCCTGCGCCCACACGCTGAGTTTTGTTATTGATATTGACAATATAATGGATTACTTGTATAATAATTAGAGAACTTTACAAGGAGCTTTATCTATGAAGGAAAATATGGCTGAAAATCAGAAATTGCCCTTCGGTCCCAGTGATGAATTGCAGATCTATTACAATGACGCCTATATGAAGGAAAGAGAGAGATTTAACAATCTCTTCGGCGTAATCGAAGAGGACGCTCTCGCCCCGAGTAAGGTTGAGACGGTGTACGTCGAGCCTTCTCCCGAAAAATACGTGACGGTCGAAGATTACAAAAAGACGAAGAGACTTTCCGGGTTTTTTATCTTCACGACTGTTATTTTTGCGGCGGCGGCTATCGTGCTCGCACTCAAGTTCTTCCAGGTATTTTAATTAAAGCTTACTTAATAAAAACAGCGGCAACCGATTTGGTTGCCGCTGTTTTGTTTTTCTGTTTCACGTATTTTACTCTTTGGGGTATACTATCGCGATGTTCGCCTCTCTGAGTTGTTTCTCGGTGACGCTTGACGGCGCGCCCATCAACAAATCCTGGGCGTTCTTGTTCATGGGGAATGCGATAATTTCCCTGATGTTCGGTTCGTCGGCAAGGAGCATTACCATTCTGTCCACTCCGGGTGCGATACCTGCGTGAGGCGGCGCGCCGAACTTGAATGCGTTATAAAGCGCGCTGAATTTCTCCTGAATTACCTTCTCGTCATATCCCGCTATCTCAAATGCCTTTACCATAATTTCGGGGTCATGGTTACGGACGGCGCCGCTCGACAGTTCCACGCCGTTGCATACGATGTCATACTGATATGCGTAGATATCCAGCGGGTCTTTGGTCATGAGCGCGTCAAGTCCGCCTTGGGGCATGCTGAAGGGGTTGTGGCAGAAGTCAATTGTGTTGGTGTCTTCGTTAAGTTCGTACATCGGGAAATCGACAATCCAGCAAAAGCGGTATGCGTCCTTCTCGACAAGGTCCATGGCCTGTCCGAGTTCCGTTCTGACATACCCTGCGCACTTATTGACCTTGCCCTTTTCTCCCGCAATAAGCGCGACAAAGGTATCGGGCTTTAAGTCAAGTCTTTCCTTAAGGCTGTCAAGTACGGGTGTCAGGAACTTGCTCACGCCGCCAACGAGGTTGCCCTCTCCGTCAAGTTTGAACCAGTAATAGGAACAATTAAGTTCTTTTTCGGCGACATACTCGGCGAGGGAGTCGATATATTTGCGGTTTTTGTTGAAGTTGTCAACAGGCACGGCGTAGACCATTTTCCCTGCGAACAACGGGCTTATTTCGCCCGTAAGGATGTCGGAAACGTTCTTTATGAGCAAGGGGTTGCGCAGGTCGGGCTTGTCGGAGCCGTAATTCTCCATAGCTTCTTTATAGGTTATGCGCTTAAAGGGTCCGCCGTCCACCTTTTTGGTGGTATGCTCGCGGAAAATGCGGGGAATTATGTCCTCAAGCTCTCTGAAAACGTCCTCTTGCCCCGCAAAACTTATCTCTATGTCGAGCTGATAAAATTCTCCGGGGCTGCGGTCGGCTCTGGCGTCCTCGTCCCTGAAGCAGGGAGCGATCTGGAAGTACTTGTCAAAGCCGCTGACCATAAGGAGCTGCTTGTATTGCTGAGGCGCCTGGGGCAAAGCGTAAAACTTGCCGGGATACAATCTGCTGGGCACAATATAGTCCCTCGCGCCCTCGGGTGAGGAACTTGTAAGAATCGGAGTGGTGATTTCCAAAAAGCCTTTGTCGGTCATTACACGCCTTATTGTGCTTATTATTTTGCTGCGAAGGACTATTTTGTCCTTGACAACGGGGTTTCTAAGGTCGAGGAAGCGGAACTTCAGACGGGTGTCCTCTCTGCTCTGGAGAGAGTTTACCACTTCAAACGGCAGATTCTCTACGCATTTTCCGAGAACGGTCACATCATCAGGCACAATTTCAATCTTGCCTGTGGGAAGTTCGGGATTGGGGCTGGATCTCAGAATTACCGTGCCTTCCACCATAATAGTGGATTCGCGCGGAATCTTTCTCACCTTTTCTTTCATGGCCTCGTCGTTAACGGTGACCTGCGTCACTCCGAAAAAATCGCGCACCACAAAGAACAGCACCGCGCCCAAGTCTCTTACGCTATGGAGCCAGCCGGCTATCTGTACTTTCTTGTTTATATCGGATTCTCTCAATTCGTTGCAGTTGTGAGTTCTGTACATAAATACTCCTATTTGATGTCGCCGGCCGTTCTGGGATAAAGGATAACGTCGCGTATGTTGGACATGCCCGTGATATACATTATTATTCTCTCAAGTCCGAGGCCGAATCCGCTGTGGGGCACCGAGCCGAACTTTCTTAAGCTGAGGTAATGCTCATAATCGTCTTCGCAAAGGTCCTTTGTCTTCATTGCGGCAAGAAGTTTTTCAAGGTCTGCTTCCCTCTCGCTTCCACCGATGATTTCGCCCACTCCCGGTACAAGAAGGTCGGTCGCGGCAACGGTCTTGCCGTCGGGATTCTGCTTCATATAGAAGGCCTTGATGTCCTTGGGATAGTTGATTACGAATATGGGCTTGCCGAAATGCACTTCGGTAAGGTATTTCTCGTGCTCGGTCTGAATGTCGCAGCCCCACTCTACGGGGAACTGGAATTTGACATCGGCTTTCTTGAGAATATCGATGGCTTCGGTATATTCCACTATGCCGAATTCGTGGCTTGCAACGCTCTTGAGTTTGGCAATTACGCCGTTTTCTATAAACTTGTCGAAAAATTCCATTTCGCTGGGGCATTTTTCAAGCACGGAATTGATGATATACTTGATAAGTCCTTCGGCTATCTCGATAATGTCGGGAAGCTCGGCAAACGCCACTTCGGGCTCGATGTGCCAGAACTCCGCCGCATGCTTGGGCGTATTGCTGTTTTCGGCTCTGAAGCTGGGTCCGAAGGTATAAATCTTTCCAAACGCCATCGCTGCTACTTCGCCTTCAAGTTGACAGGAAACCGAAAGCCCGGTCTTTTTATGGAAGAAATCGTTTTTATAATATTCTTCTTCGCTTTCGTATTTTGCGTTATAAGGATGCGTGGTTACTCTGAACATCTCGCCCGCCCCCTCGCAGTCGCTGCCCGTAATTATGGGCGTATGGACGTAGACAAAGTGCCTCGCTTGGAAATATTCGTGAATCGCCGCGCTGACGACGTTGCGTACTCTGAAGACCGCGTTAAAGGTGTTTGTCCTCAGTCTTAAGTGGGGCATTCCTCGTAAAAACTCCAGCGTGCATCTCTTTTTCTGGAGGGGATATTCGGGCGGGCAGTCGCCGAGAAGAGTCACTTTTGATGCGTTTACCTCCACGCTGTTTTCCATGAGAAAACTGTTTACAAGCGTGCCTTCCACCTTGACCGAACAGCCGAGCTTAAACTCGTCGGTGTTGTCAACAGTGTTCTTATCCATAACAATCTGAAGATGTTTTAAGGTCGTGCCGTCGTTTATCTCTAAAAACGCCATGTTTTTGCTGTCTCGGGACGTTCTCACCCAACCGCAAACCGTCACCTCTTTATTAACATAGCTCCTGTCGTTAAACAGATCCACTATATCGATATGTTTCATCGGAACTTCTCCTTGCCTAAGCGAAAATTATATTATCAATTATAGTACAAAATGTTTTAGTTTACAAGTTAAATGGACACAAAAAGCGCCCGAGTCACCTCGGGCGCAATGTTTTTTGGGAGGCGCAGGGTTTATGAAATTTTGAGCTGACCGCGCACAAGGTAACTTGCGAGGAAGTCGGCATTCTGTGCGGCCGTTGAGTAACTCGCTTTGTAGTAGCTTCCGTCGACCGCGCACCAGTTCATGCCGATAATTGCCGTCTCGTACCACACAACGGAGTTGATACTGTTGGCGTTGCGTAAGTCTGCGTGCCAAACCATGAGCATACCCGTTTCGGCGTCGGTACGGTAAAGCCTGCCGTCGGGATTTTCGTTCCAACCCACAAATCCGCCTACGGCGACCATCTTCACTCTTTCGGTAAGTGTGTTGACATGGGTATCGGACGGGTCGTCATATCCCCAGTACTTGTCGACGTTTATGTCCAGCGCCTTGAGCGCCGCAAAGTAATAGTATCCCGGTGCAATTGCGACGGTATCGGGGTTTACTTCGGCGTCGGTGATGCTTATAAGACGTTTGTATTTTTGCGAAGAGCTTTCATACATATCGTTCTGGTCACTGCCTACGTTTGCAAGATCGCCTGTGGAGCGAAGATTTGCATTGTTGACCGTGCAGCCGTATGTCCAGCAGAATGAAGCAACCGAATCATTATCGGGAGCTCTGCCGCCCACTACGCCTTTGATGTAAACACCGAGCTGTGTGCCGATCCTGTTGGCGTAAATCTTTTCAAACCAGCCCCATTCCAGGAAAGACGTATAGTAGTAGCCGACGTTTCTGCCGTATTGGTTCTTGCCCTTGTTGCCCGCGCCGTAGGCTGCGATCTTGACATTGAAATCGACGTTGTAGGAATAGCAGTGGTTGACGCTGGACGTTCCCGCAGTCCTGTTGTTAAAGCCGACTACACCGCCCACAACGATATTCTGGGGCATTCCGACAAAGTTGAATTCGTTGCTCATGGGTTCTTCACCGGTATTCTCTTTCGCCTTGTACTCGTTGTTGTCGCACCAGATGTATACGCCTAAGGTGATTTTCGTGTTTCTTACATAACAGCTCTGCACCTTAGTCCTCTGCGCAAGGCTTGCCTTCATGATTTCATCGGTCAAAATGCCGTTATTTTCCTGCCAGTCGAAGTAAATGTACTGGAGCACGGTATAGGTGTTGGGGTGGCTCAGAATTGTTTCTTTGGTCGCGTCGTATGAATCGGGCGTGTTATTGATGGCAAGTTCGTCGGTATCAAAGTTCTGCGCGCCCGCGATGCCTCCCACAAATATGTTCCACTTGTATGACGCGTCGGCAATGGCGTTGTAATACTTGACAAATATCTCTCTGTTGGCGACAAAGCTGTTGTAAATTGCGCCCTTGGTCGCGCCCGCGATTCCGCCGACATACAGATTGCCGATGACGTATGACGCCATACCTGTATCATTGTTGGTATGTGTGTTGTGGTTATAAGTATCGTCGCTTATTGTAAGCTCATATCCTGCTTTCGCGTTCTGGTCATAGACATACAGGTATACGCTGGACGAACCAGCAATGCTTGCATCGCTGTCGCCGAACGAGCAGTCGTCTATCAGCGCGCCCATCTTGTTGTAACCTGCTATACCGCCCTTGGCGCCCGAGGCAATATTTGTCGAGCCTTTCATTATGTAAGGCGCGTAAATCTTGACTCTCGTCGACGTGTTGACGTCGAGTCTGAAGCCCACAATTGCGCCTGTCGTGATAACTATGCTGTTTTGCGGGTTCTGCAGGTCGTTATAGATCATCGTCTGAACGTTGTTGACGCCCGCTATACCGCCCACAATGGGACCGTAGAGGTTGAAGGTGCCGATTATTCCGTTTGTATAAGTGTAGGAATACGGGTTGGACATACCGGGAGCGCGCGTTACGTCGACGTTAATTATAGTGCCCGAGTTGTAGCCGGCGATGCCGCCCACGCCGCCCACTTCGGTAACGAGAAGGGTCGGTTCCGCTGTTTCGGCAATGCGGTAATAGCTGTCGGGATGGCTGACGACGGTTGTGTTCTTCAGCGTGCCCAGTTTTAATCTGCCCACAACGCCGCCCGTGTATGCGGAGTTGGTATTTCCTATCTCGAATACGACGTTGTTGTTGCTCGGGTTGATCTTTGTGCCCACGACAAGAGCATCCTGCGCTTCCATATATCCGATGACACCGCCTGCGTACTTCTGCGTGCCGCTGAGGTTAATAAGTATCTTCGGATTGGAGCTTGCCGCTTTGTCTGTGGACTTGATTACAAGATTTGTTATCACCGAGGAGATATTGCCCTCGTTGTATGCGGGAATGGCATGGTAGTCGTCAATAAGACTTCCGATTAAAGTACCCGCGTTTTCGCCGTTTATGCTGATGTTGGGCGAGGTCGTGGAAACCGAAGCGGTGTAGACGTCAAGGGAGACATCGGTTATGATGCTGTTCTTGACAAGTCCCGCGAGAATTCCTACGCCGTTTGTGCCTGTACCGCCGTTAATATAGATGCGGTAACGTCCGTATCTGCCTATCTCGGTAAATTCGGCAAACGTTATGTCGGTTATCGAAGCGTCTTCCACAACCGCCGCGAGAACGCCTACATTGCCGGGCTTGGCGTCGGCAGCCGCGCCGCCGCTCACCAGACTTGCCACATCGATATAAGCATTGCCTATCTTAAGGTTGCTGACCGTTCCACCCTTGATCAGGCCGAATATTCCGTAACCGTAAGAGTAGTCATATCTGAGGTGGTCGGCTACGTCGCTTGTGGAACTTGTGTTGACAAGGTTTCCGCCCGCTCTGCCGAGAGCAGCAAGACCGTAGACCGTTCTGTCGTTGCCTACAAGCACGCCGTCAAAGCCGTTTGTCGACTCGTCGGCCGCATAGCACAACGGCACCCACGCATCGGTAATGAAGCCGTTTGACAGTTTGAACGGCGCATCGCTCGACTTAACGTTAAGCCCCTGGAGATTTATGTCGGCAAAGAGCTTGAAATAGGTAATCTGCCCGGAGGAGTTTACACAGCTGAACTCGTTGTAGTACCAGAAGAGGTTTATGTTCTTGAGTTGCTGCGCGGTAAATATCCTGTAGGGCGACGCTGACGTTCCCTCGCCCGTATTTGCTGTCGAATAGGCGTCTCCCGAGTAGTTGGGGTCGCCAAAGAGCAGCGTTCCGCCCTCGAGATAGGTGGAAAGGTCAATTTCGATATGGCGGCGATACTGAGGCACGGCGGGGCTGAACAAGGTCTGATTGTTGTTGCCCGTGTTGACATTGTAGATAAGTTTATTGAGCGGTATGCCCTGCCCTTCCTTGTAGCCGAACGGCACATATTTGAATATGCCGTCGTTGTAGAAGTTGGTGTACCTGCCCGGTTCAAGGTCAAAGTATACGTGCACCGTGCCGTCGGGAGTGGATGTGACGGTGTCGCCGTATCCGCTGTAGGCGTTGGTATAATAGTCCCAAACGGTAAGGGCATGAATGTTGCCGTTGGTGATGTAGTCGGAAAGGTTGTACGGCAAAGTTATGCCCGCCTTCCACATCAGCTTCTTGAATACCAGTCTTACCTGTGTGATGTACTGAATGTCAATCTGGAGATGACGGCTTACCGGTATCTCACTGTCTACAGGATTGCCCGCGTTTATTCCCGCAAAGACGTAATTGGCGCTCAACGCCTGTGCGTAGGCATTTTCCTTGCCCGCGTCGCTGCTGAATTTAATCTTGTGCTGCTTATCGTATGCGGGGTCATAGCCGTAGGGGTTTGCATACTGGTTGTTGTTGACGTAATTTGCGACATGGTCTATGTGCGACATGTCGAGGTCAAACGAGTAAACGCAGCCTATATCTATATAGAACTCCAGTTTGTGAGTCTCTTCGGGCCCGCTGACAATTTCGAAATTGTAGTACAATTCGGTGGTTCCCGCACGGCCGTTGCCCGTCTTTGTTGCGTCAAAGGTGGCAAAGGTCACCGCCTGCGTGTTAATCCTTAGTGAGCTCCTGTCGATCGCGGGCGCGTCTTTATAGGCGTACTGTCCGCCGTTGAAGGCGTCTTCATACGTTTCGCCGCCGGCGATGTTGTAGGAGTAAATCTTGTGCTCGTACTGATTGATGTAAACAGCGCGGTACTGGATAGTATCATCTTCGGGCGGCTCTTCTCCGAAGGGGTAAGACATATAGATATGATAGTTCTCGCCCGCTTTGTTGCCCGTGCCGTCATCGTCGAGGACATAGCGGTACCTTGCGGTGCCGTTGACTTCCCAGTTGAGGAACCAGCCCACAAAGCGATAATTCTCCTCTCCGGCGCGGTAGACAGGGTTGCCCTCGCTGTCGATGCTACGGTAGCTTCTTATCTTGATTCTCGCGCCGTAATCGAACTCGGCAAAGGTGCTGTCGTCGGAAATGTACTGGTAAGGCGTGCCCGAGTTGTAGAAGTTGTTGGTCTGAGGAAACACGATGTCCAGTCCGTCGATGGACGGCCCGACCTGAGACGCGAAATCGGTCTCATAATTGCCGCCGAGGTAGTCGACATAACTTAGCTTTGTAAGTTCTACCGATACGACCTTTCTTAAGAACGGACGTATGATAAGGGGACGGATTTCGCCCTGCGCATTGGCTATCGCGCCTTCCATTTCGCCCGAATAGATGTAGCCGAGGTTGAAGACGTATTCGGTATTGGTGCAGTCGATGATTATATCGTTGCCCATGCTGTCGGTAAGTCCCGACGGGTCTTCATAGCTGTAGCCGATGTCCTCATAGGTTCCGTCAATCCAGTTGTAATACTGCCAAGCCTGGAGTCTGACAGTATTGGGAAGTCCTGTGAGCATAAGCTCAATATCCGACGTCTTCCACGTATCGTTTATATAGTCCTCGTCGGTTACGTTCTGATAAAGGACTTTGAAGAACGTGGATGACGAATAGGCGCGTAGCGTGTTTCTGTCAAATCCTGCGGGGACAAGGGACAATGTGTTCCAGTAGGTGTCGTTGCCGGCAGGCGTACCGCTTATGAAGGAGTTTATCTTATTGTAAGTAAGATTAGACGAGCCTATAATCGTGGAGATGATTTCGGCGGTTCTGTTGTTGACATTTTCAATCGATTTTGCCAGCGGCAGGCCTTGCGTGGACACATAGTCATAGTATTGCGTCCTTACCGCGCCCGTCGTCCAGCTGTTCCAGTGCATGGTCGCGGTATCGTAATAATACAGTTCATTAATCAGCGCGACGTTGAGTATGCGCTGATACATAGCAGTTATTACTATATCGTCCAGCTCCACGTTGTTGTAGGTCAGCGACATGCTCGTGCCGTTTATCTCGAAGAGGTTTGTAAACCTGTTCTGGTCGGGATAACGGGTGGAGAGATACTTATAGATGTTGACGCCGTTGACATACCAGCCCACAAACTGATAGAGGTCGGGGTCGGGCTGGGGAGCAATAAGCGTGAAGTAGCTGTTGTAGCTGACTTGTGTTAAGCTGTCGCAGAGGTTGTTGTAAATCCTGTTGTCCTTGAGCGTAATGTTGTCGACGCTTCCCGTATCGGAATACTCCGAAGTATAGGTGACGTTGTATGTCTTGTAGAACACAAAGCTCAGTTCCATATTGCCCGTCATTACTATGGTATATACCATATTGCCTGCCGGGGTGGTGCTCTGTGTTATCCGGAAACCGTTGGAGTCAAGGGAGTCGAAGTTGGCGGGATTATAGGTAAGCCATTCGGCAGAGCCTTGTTTATAGATAATTCTGCCCGCCAGTCGGCTTGCCGCCTGGTCAATCTGCCTGACTTTCAGCGCGTTGAAGATGTAGTTTTCGTACGGCTCGACTACGATTGTCACCGTCTGCGTTACCGCCGCTTCCTTATATACCGGCAAGGGGCTTCCTTCGTTGCTGACGATGTCCCCGCCGTCTAATCCGAAAAGTATTGCGCCGCCTACAGCCTGCGAGCTTGCCGCATTGGTCTCTTTCTGGTAGGTGATGTAGAGCTTGGTCTTGGCTTTCAGGTAGAAGTCCCACCTTGCTCTTATCTCAAAGCCCGTGGTGCGGATTTCGGTGTTCTCGACATATTGATCGTTTACAAGGTAATAGATGCCGAAAGTGTCGGGAGCCGCCACGCCGTTGTCAAAGAAGCTGAGGAGTATGACGCTGCCCACATTTACCTTGTAAATGTAGGTGTCCACGACTTTATTGTCGCCGTTGTCATATAAGTTGGGAATCTCCACTCCGCCGATTTTTGCGACTATTTCGGGATAGTAAATGTAGTTCATGTTGCCGACGGCGGCGTTGCCCGAAACCGTGCCCGCAAAGCGGTAGGGATTAATGACGTTAATAGTAACGGTGGTCTGCTGTCTGAACACCACGCGGAAGGTTCTGTCGCCGAGGTCGTTTACGCCGTATTCAAACGTGTATTCCACGGTGCCGTTGGGTCTTATGACGGAGCTGTAGCTTATACCCCTCACGCCGTCTTTCACGTCGGTCCAGCTGCCCGAGGTGAGCCAGTCGCCCGTCTTGGATGTGCCTGTATACTCCTGCACGGCGTACATTATGTAGCTCTCTTTTGCGTAGGCTACGGCGGTGACGACCGTGAAGTACTCGTGGTTGTAGGCGGTGGTGACCTGGGTACGCACGCCGTTTGTCAATGCACTTACGTTGAGGTTGCCCGCGGGCGAATCAAAGTCGGTCGTGCCCTCGGTTTTGTCCGGCCACATATCTATGGAATACGCATATGCGAATATGTCCACATTGTATCTCTTTATCTCGGTGTTATAGCATATGTACAGCACGAGATTGTCGCTTATTACGTCGACATATTTGAGGTTTGCAAACGTCATCTGCAACGTGTTGCTTATCGAGATGTTGAAGGCATATCCGATATCGGTGAGCACCCCGTTGTTGTAGACAGACATATTCATACTCGTCACTCTGTACCCTTCGTAAATCTCGGGCGCGATGTTGAGCATGTTGTAGTGGTTGGTCGTGTCGGGAGTGACGACCTTTATCGTCCTGCCGTCGGTGAAAGTATTGCGGTTGTCGATATCGGTGCTGTCGTACTCGATGCCGTTTATTATGGCCTTTATTTCATATGTGATAAGTCTTACCGTAAGCTCGACGGTGACATCCGCCATGCCTTCCATCACTACATAGTTGGGGCTGCCCTCGATGAGCGGGTCTTTGACCTTCATATTGACGACATAGCGGTAGAAGGTCGAGGTGGGCGTCGTCACCTTTGTCACCGTAACGGTGAGATAGGAGTCGGTATAGGACGCGGTCCTGAGCATATTTTCGTCCCAGTTAATGCCGTTGACGAAAATGTTGCTGAGCATATAGCCTTCGGGCGCGTCGAATGTATATTCTATATATCCGTGATGCTCGGCGATATAGATTTTGCCGGGGTTGGTGGGCGTGAAGGTCTGATTTACCTGCGGCACGTTGTCCACCCTGACGTTCTGGTTGGCTTGTGTTTTTACCGACATCGTTACCGCGGTTGTGTTGGGCGTCTGCGACGCGCTGGAGGAACGGTTTACCCTGGTTTCAACGGTATAGGTCTTTATCCTCACGGTAAGGTCGATCATCAGGTCGCTCTGCACGGTAAGGTCGGCGATAATCTTGGTCGGCTCGTGGAATGTGAAGCTGACCGTATCGCCCGTAACCTTGGTAAGGGGCAGAATGTAAACTATGTCGTTGCCCGCGTTGTCCTTGAGGTTCTTGTAGCTCAAGGTCGCCTCGTCCCAGTATACCGCGCGGATTGTCAACGAAGTCTGCATTATCTCATAGCCGTTCTTGGGTACGATAATGCCGTCAAGCTCGTCATGATACCTTGCGGGTATGATGTAGGTTGTGTTGTTCCAGCTGCCCGAAACGGCGTTGTTCCTCGGGTATACGGCATTGTACTTGTTGAGTGAGATTACTATGCCCTCGTTTTCAAGGAAGCCTACATTGGTGAAATTGAAGTTGACGGTGTACTGTTTGCGGATAAATTTTGCAGTAACGAGTATATCACTCTTGACCTCTCTCACTACAATTATGTCGCGGGTGCCGTTGGTGACCGAATAGTCGTTTTTGACGTATTTCTGTAAGTCGGTGGCGAGCTGTTCCTCGGTGGGAGTGAGCGTTACGAAAATGGGGGTGCCGTTGCCGCGCTTGACGTAAATCTCGCCCAGCTCATAGCCCTTGCCGCTGGCAACCCGTACCGTCGCGGTGTCGCCCCAAGCGATTGTGCTCGTGCCCTCGTTGATGAGGGTGTTGGCGCTCTCGCCCGTTATGTTTTCGAGGTACTCGATTGCGGTATTGATGCTGTAGCGGGTAATGCGGAAGTTGGCTGTCGCGGTGATATCGCTGTTGAGCATGATGCCTTCCTCGCCGCCGTATATGATAGTATCCCTGACGTCGCCGTCAAAGGTATTTATCTCCCTCTCCTTATAATACATATTATAAAGATAATAGCCCGTCGTATCGAACTTGGGAGTCATGACCAGCCTTATGCGCGTACCGTAGTTGAATACCTTATTAATATAACTGGTGTTAGCTCCGAGTGTATAAGTAATGGGATAATACGGGTCGGTGATGTCAACGATGCTTATAGTCGCGTAATTCAAAATCGCGCTGTCGGGAATTCTGCCCGTCAGGTTCTTGTCGGCGACCTTGAGGCTGAAGTTGACATTAAAGGTCAAAATGACGTATTCCACCGAAATGCTTGTGTTCCTGACTATGTTGACCGAGTAGGAATTGTTGTTGACCGAAGAATTGACGTCGTTGCCGTTAAGGATAAAGTGCGTCCTTCTGTAGCCTGTCGCGGGCGCGGCAGTCACGTTGTAGCGTATGCCGTGCTCAATCTTCAGATTGACGACATTGCCGCCGGCGTCGACATAGTAATATCCTCCGTCGTCGGCGTCGAACGTAAGTTCAAGACCGGCGGGAACGAAAATATTGTTGACCTTTTCGCAAATCCTTGCCTGATCGGGCAGATAGTAGTATATCTTGCCGTTGCTGCCGAAGAGCGCAACGGGATTGGTTGCGCTGTTGGGGTGGGAATAGCTGAGCAGCATTCTGCCGGTATTCTCTTCGCTTTCCTGATGCAAAGCAAGGTCATATGTGTACTTATTGAAGGTGAGCCTTATCAGTTCTATATCCTGCCTTATACCCTCGTTGAAGTCGAGAAGGGTATTAAAGTAAATGGTGCCGCCGCGCGCCGAAATCAGCTTGTTGTCGCCTGCGGGGATAACAAGTTCGGTTCCTCTGTACCTTATCATTATGCTGACAAGGTAATAGCCGTTTAAGGTCGCGGGAACGGCGTTAATGTAGAAGTTGCGGCCGTATTCTATACCCGTAAACTTATTTCCGTCGGCGGCAAGTATGTTGCTCTCGGTGGTAAGTGTGCCCGGTTCTGTGTCATAAAGGGCAAAGTTCTCCGATATGTTGACTATTTCATATGTGAAACTGTACCTGTTTATCTCATAGACCACCCGCACTACAATATTGCTGTTTATCCCTCTGTAGGCGTAGGACGCGTCGACGTTGTTGTTGTCGATGACGCTGGGCAGGTTAAGATCGTTTACTTTTACATTGTTGATGTAAAGGCTCTTGATGTGATAGCCTTCGTTAGCCACCATTTTGATGTTGAGGTTTTCGCCGTATTTTGCCGTCCTTACATCCGGCCTTGCCGTGCCGCTTATCGGGTCCTCGGCAGAAATGGTCGTAGTGCCGTTTATGCTGTTTGCGTCCAAAGTGACGGTATAGACGTTGAGCGAATACTCGAGGTAAACCGAGGTATCTTTGGTCACGGTGAGCGTGTAAATACCGCTTATGTACTCCCTTGTCACGGTGTTTCGGACGAGGTTGGACCAGTTGTTGCTGTCAAAGCTTATTTCGTTGCCGTCGATTCTGAAGGAAGAAATAAAATAATTGGCGATTTCCATTACGTTTATTTCCACTCTTGCGCCGTAATTCTGAAGTTTTACAAAGTCAAGGTCGGGGCCGTTTACGACGGTGGTCACGATATTGTACTGCCTGACATTCGACACAACGAGCACGCTGACCACTTCATCGTCCTCAAAGGTGTTTGCGGGGATGACGAGTTCGGCAGCCACGAGGTCGGCATAGTCTTGGCTTAAGGAATTGCCTCTGCTGCCAGTCAGTATGATCGAGGAGATATAGTACCCTGTGTCGGCGGTGACAATCAGCCTGTTTTCGGCGGTTGTCTCGCTTATCCTGTTCATTAGCGAATAAGTAACGTTCTGGACATTGGCTTCATCGCTCGTAACCGAATATGTCGAAGCGCCCTCGCTGACGTCTGATGTCTTGGGTGCGCATGCTATTTCCACAATGACCGACTCTGTAGCGTCGTTGAATGTGAGCGTGTAGCTTGTAAGGTTGTAGTGCAGAACACCGTTGTTTACAGGCTCGCCGTCTATAGTTACGGACGAGATGCGGTAGTTTGCGTCGTCCAGCGTGATTTCGTAGCTTGCCGAGCCTTTATAATCGATTGTCTTGTCTATTGAGGAGTTGAGAAGCTGTCCGTCGAAATAAACGGGATATTCGGTCGTTGTATTCCTTACCGTGATGAAGACCTGTATCTTTCTGTAGATAAAGGATATCCTCTTGTCTTCCCTTATCCTGTTATCGTTTGCGCCGTCGAGGGTAAACCTTATCGGGCACGCCGAGGTGCGGTCGGGAAGGTTGGCGACGATGACGTCTCCGCCGTTGATCGTGTAGCCGTAAATATAATATCCCGTCTTGGGCGTCGCGATTACGGTCGACGTTCCGTTATAACCCACTGTAGAATTGGAAATTGTCACTCTGCCTGCGCTGCTCTCTTCCACTGTCACTTTGTAGGAGATGGGCGCGAAAGTTATGTCGATGGAGTAGTTCATATCGACGACGAGCAACAAGTCCATCGACGTTATGCGCAAATCTTTGGTGACGACAGTCGAATAAATATCCCTTGCCGCGACGTTGAGTGCAGAATATCCCGCATTTATTATTGCGGTATCTATTATCTTGGCGTAAGACCTGTTGCCGCCCGCAAAGGACACTTCAAACACAGCGGTTTCCACGCTGCCCGAAGAGCCCGTGCCCACGGTCTGGCAATAAGCGTAGGTTTTGCCGCCGTAAGCGAAATCGCCGTAATGGTAGTAGTTTACGCCGTAGACTTCGATGACGGTTATCTGACTGGCGACGCTGTTTACATACCAGTTGTGGTATACAATTCCCGCGCGACCGCTGTTGTAGAGGTCGTACGCGTATCCGTTAATCTTAATGCCCGAAATGTAATAGTCGTTGGCGGGGGCGGTAATGCGGTAGACGTTTTCGGCGCCGTGGACGTACTCGTTCTCGGTGCCGATTATGTCGGTCGTGACGGTGGGATTGTAAATACTGGTAAGTTTTATACTGCCCTGACTTAAGACAGGCGTAATAACCTTGTGGCTGTTGGACTTATAGTTTATTTCTATTTCGGTGTTGTTCCCGATGCCTTCAAGCGTAAGGGTGTACTCGGTAAGTCCCGCGCCCACAAATTCGCCGTTTTCGTATGTGAGGTAAACGCCGTCAACTTTGATTGTGTCAATCGCGTATTCGGTATTGACCGTGCCCACGATGAGGTTTATCGACGCGTTGTATTCCACTTTGAAGGTTATGTAAGAGCCGTTTCCTCTGATGTAGGCGTCGAGGTACTTAATACTGCCCACGCTCTCGTCAATGGTTATGCCCACGTCAAAGCGCTTGTGCTCAAACTCCACGATAATATCGTTGTCGCCAAGGACGTTCAGGTCCACGGTCACGTTGTCTTCATTGTTGGAGTATTCGGTCACGGTCGAGCCGTTTCTGTCGGTCCAGATTACTCTGCTCAAGGCATATCCCGTCGAGGCCTCAAAGGTCACGGTGTATACATAGTCCTCTCTTATCTCGAGGACGCCGTTAATTTCGTTCAGAGTGTATTCGGGCGCGTTGGACGCAGCGCCCTCTTTAATGTTAAGGCTGACCGAACCGGCTCCCGTCACCGCCACCGTCAGCTTGTGCGTTATGGGACGGAAAATGGGAGTCATGACGATTATTCTGTTGGCAAAATCGCCCGTCGGCTTGCCGTTCTGGTCAAGATAAAGGGGATTGACGACGACTTTTGTCTTGTCGTCAATGGGCTCGCCTGTGATAGAATTCTGCCAGCCCACGAAAATATAATGCTCTTTTTGCGGTATTTCGGTCGGTATACCGCTTATGTTTAGCCCGAGCGCGTCGCTTGTACCGCTGGCGAGGGTGTTCTGATACTGGACGTAAATCGTCCTGTCATAGACGTTGCCCGCGGCATCGTCATAATAGAATCTGACGGTGTATGTGCGCTTTTCCCACTTGGCAATGACCGTAGTGGGCTGTTCGAAGGTGCTGTCGGCGGTAACTTCGATATTTGTGCCTTCGGTGTACCAGCCGAGGAACTTCATTCCGATGACTTCGCCAGGACCTTTGTCCACCGTGAAAAAGTCGCTGTCTTCCACCATGGAGCCTATGGGCTTGCCGTAATAGAGCATATAGGACACGTTGCCCGCTTCGCCCTGGTTGTTTACAAACCTTATGCTGCTCTCTTCATAGGCAAAAATGGCTTTAATGCGGACCTTGTTGATATTCTCGCCCGCCATAAAGCTGAGTATGTACTGATTGTTATTGAGTTTGGTAGAAGTGAAGTTGACATCGGACGAAAGGCTTCCCACCGTGAACGTTCCCGTCCCCTCGGCGTCCAGCCTCTGATATTCGCCCGATGAGGTCTGAATGAGCCAGTAAGCAAACTTACGTGAGTTAAAGGGCGTGGCCGTTATCGTAGCCATTTCGCCGTAGGCGTAATAGCCGTATTCGTTCAGGTCGGTCGTACCCATGGAATTTCCGTAAATGTCGGTGGGGATTTCGATTTCGACGTCGGTAGCCGCCTTTTCGTATTCGGGGCGGATAACCATGTCCCTGTCGATGCTGGAGAACTCCGCAGGAATCCAGTTGCTGAACCTGTAGCCGTAAACCTGCATGTTGGGGTCTGCGTCGGGATTGGGCACTCTTGAGGGGGCTTCGCCGTAGGCTACCTGCTCCTCAACAGCCACAGTGCCGTCACTGTAGTAAAAGCGCACCGTATAGGTCGCCTTCTTGAAAATCGCTATGTAAGTCGCGTCCTTGTTGACCGACTTGTCTTTTCTTGTCGCGTAAGGAAAGCCGTCGTTCCACTTTTCGAAAACGTAGCCCGTTTCGGGAATCGCTATAACCGTCGCGCCGTCCGAGCCGTTGGGGATGCTCTGGACGCTTTCACCCTGAATACGCCCGCCCACGCTGGCTTGATACTGCAACGCGCAGTTAACGTCCCTGACCTCTACCGAAACAGTCTGTTCGAATCCGCCGTAGTTAAGAGAAACGTTCTGCGTGCCGGCTACTCTTATGTCCAGACCGTCATGAATCATGTCGGTGAGGACAACTTCGGCGGACGTGCCGTCGGAGTAATGCACTTTGCAGTATATCTTGGAAAGGTTGTCGTTAAGACCCATTTCGGTGGGGCATTCGATGCTGACTACGGTCCTCGGCTCACTAATCGTATCGTCGACGATGGGCAAAAATACAAGGAGAACCATCGCCAGAGCTATCGCTATGGCAATAACCACTCCTATCGTAAAGATATATCCGGAGCTTGTGAGCACCCGCCTTTTGCCTTGATCGTATCTGCCTCTCATCGCAACGCTTTCCTTTCCTACAATGTTTATTATATTATAATATAAATACTTTGTTTTGACAATAGTAATTTATGTTTTTCCCGCGCGCATCGTTACTATAAAAATGAAGCTTAACGGGTCTGTAATTTCCGACAAAAATTCCCGCCGCGTCTCAAATAAATTTACTTGCAAAAACCAAGGCGTTATGCTATATTAAAAATACTTTCAGAGCCGAAATGATGGAATGGCAGACGTGACGGACTCAAAATCCGTTGGTAGCAATACCGTGTGGGTTCAAGTCCCACTTTCGGCACCAAGAACGCGGTGTTTTCGCAAGAGAACACCGCGTTTTTATTTCTCGGAAAAAAGTTGCTTTTTCTTATTTATCTTTTCATTTCTTCCATTATCGGAAATTCTTATTTTGTAATTTGATTTTGCCGCCCGCCGCAACACACTTTTGTCAATATTCGCATAATGATGTAGTAGTAGATTTGAAGGCTACGAAAATCTTAAAGGAGGTATGTTTTATGAACGGATTTGACGGATACGGCATGGGCGGCGGGAAATGCGGCGGCTTCGGCGGTTTCGGTGATTTCTGCAACTGCGGCTGTTTGTTCTGGTTGATACTTATTCTTTGCTGCTGCGGTAATGGGTGCGGAAACTGCATCTGCGAGATATTACCGTTGTTACTTATCTTATGCTGCTGCTGCAACAATAAGCCCATTGATCGTCACTGCTGATAAAAAAAGCTGCCGAAAGGCAGCTTTTTACTTTATTCCTCAAAAATGCAAGCATTTTTGGGGAATTATGCTCTAAAAAACGAGTATTTTGGGGGCATAAATAAAGCCTCGCACTGTCGAGGCTCACCTTCTTATTCGGATCCCGGATAATACCGGTATTTTGGGGCTTTTTCACGGGCGCTCCCCCTCAATTAACCCCAAAAACCAGCATTATCGGGGGGGCCCAAAGCTTACGTTTTTTTTGGGGGGGGTACTAATCAACTAACATTTCGAGAAATGTTTTATACACTTCGGGGGCTTTCTGCGTCCAGGAGTTGCAGATAGTGAGGGCTTTGCCATGGGTCGCCACGTTGAAGTTAAGTTCAAATATCGGCGCGTCGGCCTTGAGTATCTGGCACGTAACCTTATAGCTTCCGTCCTTGTCGCGGGTGCACTTGCTGAAAAACTCCTGCTTCTTCCTGTACTCGAGCTTGGTGCGGTGAATATAGTCGGTGACTTCCTCGCGCACCGAGCAGGGAATATCGTTGAAGAAGTGGCTTAAGCACACTTTTCCGTCTTCGTTTATGCTGATTTTGAAGCCGGAAGGATTGTTTTCGTCGGGTTTACGCAGAACGAAATTGGCTCCCGCAAGCTCGTTTATTACCTGCTTGCAGTAAAAATACGGTATCCAGTTGTTGTCCACGGCGCACATCTGCAGGAGAATGTCCTCGCTTATGGCCATCTCCAGCTTTTCCAATATGAACAAAACAAGAAGTTTGTTATTGATAATTTCGTCGTGTATCATTCAGTCAATTTCCCTTTTTGCGTGAATAACATTTTAGCATAGCAAAATGATAATGTAAACGCATTGCGGAGAAATTTTTTAACGAAAATTTATCAATACAATATATAGTGTTTTGCCCGCAAATTGACCCACAATTTGCGGGTTTCGCGGGCAAAATCATGTTTTTTTGCAAATTTAATCGTTTTTACTTTTCCGTTACTTCGACGTATTTTCATTGTGCGCGTCGCTCAGTTTTGCAGCCTTTTTGAGCATTCCCCTGTCCTCGATGTTGTAG
The DNA here is from genome assembly GCA_035381305.1 of Clostridia bacterium. Taxonomy (GTDB): domain Bacteria; phylum Bacillota; class Clostridia; order Christensenellales; family DTU072; genus CAG-1782. The sequence continues at coordinate 136,096 of DAOSYK010000001.1, read as the reverse complement.
ACAAGTTTAAGGAATATCGGCGCCGAAAGAGAACTTATGATAACCAGCATAGCGCCCATAATTATGTACTCGGGCGGCAAAAACCCTGCGGCAATGCCTTTCTGCATAACGATGAGGCAGACCTCGCCCCTCGCTATCATGCCTACGCCGATAATTACGGCTTCTCTGTTGGGCACTTTAAGGGACAGCGAAGCAAGATAGCACCCCAAAAACTTACAGGCTATGGCGACGGCGACAAACGCAAGGCCGAACCAAAGAATGTTGAGGTTTAGCCCCGAAAACGTCGCGTTTATGCCTATCCCCGCAAAGAAGACGGGCGCAAAAATCATGTAGGCGTTGGTCTCAATCTTCTTGTCGACGTACTCTGTCTCCTTAAGCCCGCTCATGGCGATACCCGCCAGATACGCGCCCGTAATATCGGCGACACCGAAAAATCTTTCGCCCACATATGCAAACAGGAAGCACACGACCAAACTGAAAATGGGCACTCTGCGCTTATGAGGAAACTTATTGTCGAGGAACTTAAAGAGGTAATGAATACCTATTCCCACGGCAATCGCAAGCACAAAGAAAACCGCTATTTTGCCGATGGCGAGTGCGGGTTTTACGTCGGGATTCTTGAAGCCGATTATTACGCTCAGGAGCGCAATGCCAAATACGTCGTCTATTATCGCCGCGCTTAAGATGACCGTGCCTGCTCTTGATTTAAGTTTTCCCATCTCGCGCAGGGTTTCCACCGTTATGCTGACGCTGGTCGCGGTCATGATTATGCCGATAAAGACGTATTTAAGGACTTTTTCGACGTCAATCCCCTTAAATCCGCCGTTGAATGCCGCCGCTATGAGGAAACCGCCCGCAAGGGGGAGAATAACGCCCGCCGCAGCCACAAGAGTTGCGACAAGACCCGAGTCTTTTATGTCCTTTATATTGGTCTCAAGTCCTGCGCTGAACATAATGAGGATTACGCCGATTTCGGCGATGACCTTCAGCGTCGTGGACGGCTGAACCCAGCCGAGAACGGGTCCCAATAAAAGACCCGCAATAATAAAGCCTACCACTTGCGGTAAGCCTAATTTGCGTAAAACAATTCCGAAGCCCTTTGTCAGGAACAATATAAGGGCAAGTTCCAGAAGAATTTTGTAATCCATACTTAAATTTTATCGGTGGAGCCGAAACCTCCGTTACGTTTCGTCGTTGCGCAGTCGTCCTCGGTGATTCCGAATTCCGAGAAAACACCTTGGGCAAAAGCGTCGCCTTTTGACAAGCTGAGGGTCTTTCCCTCGCGGCTGTCATTGGTCAGCTTTATCATAATATGCCCTTCGTTGTCGCTGTTGTAATAGTCGCTGTCGATGATGCCGACGGTGTTGTTGAGCTGGAGGCGGAACTTAAAGCCAAGTCCGCTTCTCGGGTAGATCATGAGTACCCATCCGTCAGCAATCTTTGCTCTTATTCCCGTCGGTATGGTGACCATTTCTCCCGGGGCGAGAGTAAAGTCAACGGGCGCATGGAAGTCATAGCCTGCGCTGCCTTCGGTTGCTCTCCTCGGCATTACGACAGTATCGTAAATTTCGTCAGAGTACTCCCTGTCGGCAAGGCACGAAATGAAAGCCTTTTCGAATATATCTCTTGACACCTTTTCAAACCGAGCGATTCTTTTCATCATTCAACATTTCCTTTACATTGTTTTAGAGGCTGAAAATACAGTTGTATTTTGGGTGCTTTGCGGTTATAAATTATATCACTTTTTAAAAAATACACAAATGTTTTAAAGTAATTTTACGCCGGTTATCCGACAATTTGCGACAAAAGTTTTATCCTTTTCTCCGCCGAAGACTTTTTTACAAAAAACGACAATAAAAAGCAGTTTTTATCTTAAAAATTTGTCCATAATTAGAGTATGAAAAAATTCCGCATTTCAAAAAACAGCAACGACAACAACTCAAACAACGAGCGGCTTCTTACTCTTGTCAGCGACCAAGCCAAGAGGATAAGCGAATTAAGGCAGGAAAACGAAAAACTCTCCAAAGAGCTGGAGATATACCGCGCAACGGAAAAGGAGATTTCCGAGACCTTGAGCTACGCCAAGAAGCAGGCAGAGAGCATAATCGCCGAGGCGAAGGTTAAGTACGCTCTCGAATGCGAACGCATAAAAGTCTACCGCCAGAAGTGGACGCTTGCCGCCGCAAACAACAACAAAAGCCGCATACTTGAAAGCTTTGAAAAGACCTTCGAAACGCTCAAAGCCTGCCAGGCCGAAATGGAAGACATGCTCGCGAATGACCTCGGCGACGACATGAAGTCTTACCTTGAGGAAAGGGACAGGCTGCAGACCGAGCCTTGCTTAAACTACAAGGCGATAATCTCGGAAAACGAGCCGAGAACGGAGGAGCTCAACAACAACGAATTGGAGGAACTTTTAAGCCAGCTATGAAAAAGAATACGAAAATCTATAACACCGACCCAAACGGCAGCTACACAGGCCGCCCCGAAAACCCTGACGAAATCCCCGTCCAGGATGCGGACGACTTGTAAAGACTTTCGCCAATGAACGCGAGTGTTTGCTTCATTGGTTGTTTCTGTATCCGTGGATACGGATACTTTATTGTTTTGAGAAATGCGGGTTCCTCAGGACAAATAAAAAGCGACGCGTCAGACGCGCCGCTTTTTCATTAGATAAGTTTGGTTAATTTACACGTTTATGCCCTTTTCGGCAAGCACTTTGCGGACGAAAGGAATATCCTTCACCTTTACTATTATAAGCGCCGCGCCGCCCTTGGCGATATAGGAATAGAGATATTCGATGTCGATATTCTTTTCGTTAAGGATGGCAAGCACCTCATTCAGACGCCCGGGTTTGTCCTCAACTTCTATTCCCAGCACATCGCTCCTTGCCGCGGCAAAGCCCGCGTCCTTAAGGACCTTTTCGGCTTTCTCGTTGTCGTCGGTGATAATACGCACGATGCCGAAGTCGCTGGTATCGGCAATAACCATGGACAAAACGTTTATGCCTGCGGCGGCAACAACCTTGGTCATGTCGCTTACGCGACCTTTGGTGTTTTCAAGAAAAACCGCGATCTGATTTATCAACATATTATATCTTCCCCTTTCTGTAGTCGGTGGTGTGCTTGGCTTTGCCCTCGCTCCTCGGAAGGGTGCGGGGACTTACCAATTTTATTTTAGCATGAACACCTATGGCCGATGCAATATCTGCCGTAAGTTTTTCGCGCAATTGTTCAACAACCTTCGCTTCGTCGCTGAAGAGTTTTTCCGACATCTCGACGTGAATTTCGAGGGTGTCGAGGTTGTTTACTCTGTCGACGTAGATGTGGTAATGCGGCTCCACGCCAACGCACTTCAAGAGCACCGACTCTATCTGCGACGGGAATACGTTTACGCCGCGGATAATGAGCATATCGTCGGTTCTGCCCGAAATCTTGTTGAGCCTGACCAGCGTTCTGCCGCATTCGCATTTTTCTCTCGTTACCGAAGCAAGGTCGTGTGTGCGGTACCTGATAAGCGGTATGCCCTCTTTGGTAAGGGTCGTGAATACAAGCTCGCCTTCTTCGTTGTCTTCGTAGATAGGCTCAAGCGTGTCGGCGTCAAGTATCTCGGGGAAATAGTGATCCTCGTTGATGTGCATGCCTTTTTGCATTTCGCATTCGCACGCAACGCCCGGTCCGCAGATTTCGCTAAGGCCGTATATATCATATGCCTTAATGTGAAGTTTGCTTTCAATCGCCTGCCTCATGGCTTCCGACCACGGCTCGGCGCCGAAAATTCCTGCGCGGAGTTTCAGCGAAGCGGGGTCGACGCCCTCTTCCTTCATGGCTTCGGCAAGATATATGGCGTATGACGGAGTGCAGCAAATAATTTCGGGGCCAAAGTCCTGAAGCAGTTGGAGCTGTTTCTGAGTGTTGCCGCTGGAAACGGGAACCGCCGTCGCGCCAAGTTTTTCAATGCCGTAGTGCATTCCTAAACCGCCCGTAAACAGTCCGTATCCGTATGCCACATGAACAATGGATTCGGGTGTCGCGCCCGTCATGACAAGGCACCTTGCGACCGCTTCCGCCCAGATGTCCAAATCTTTTTTGGTATAGCCCACAACGGTCAGCTTGCCCGTGGTGGCGCTGGACGCGTGCAGTCTTACGATGTCCTTAATGGGCGCCGAAAACATTCCGTATGGATAGCTGTCGCGAAGGTCCTGCTTTTCGGTAAACGGCAGCTTGCTGATGTCTTCTAAACTATTGATATCGGACGGCTTAAGTTTTATCGCGTCCATCTTGGCGCGGTATCTCGGCACCGTCTCGTACACTCTTTTGACGATTTCCTTAAGTCTTTCGCCCTGCAAAACTTCCATTTCGGAGCGGGGCATACATTCGATTTTTCTGTCGTAATAACCTATGTTCCCGTTCATACTGCTTTATATCCTTCCATTAATGCTTTTTTGTTTACTTCCAAGGTCTTTGGCGGAATGCACGCCTCAACCGCTTTTTCCATAACCTCGATGTCAAATGCGAGCATCTTTGCCAGCGCGCCTACCATTACTATGTTGAGCGCCTTGACCGTTCCCGCCTTTATCGCTATGTCGGCGGCGTTTATAAATGCCGTTTTCATCTTTGCAGACAAGTTTTCTTTTATTTCGGTCGGGTATGCCGCCGCGCCTGTGATTACGGGCATGGGATAAATCTCCATGTCGTTTACCACCATAACGCCCCCTTCTTTGAGATAATGCTGATACCTGAAGGCTTCCAGCTTTTCAAAGGCAAGTATGATGTCGGCGCCGCCTTCCCAGATGATCGGAGAATACACTTTCTTTCCGAATCGGACGTGCGTCACCACACTGCCCCCTCTCTGCGCCATGCCGTGCACTTCGCTGAGCTTGCAGTCAAAACCTGCCAGTTCGGCGTATTTACCGAGGACTTTGCTTGTAAGGAGCGTTCCCTGTCCGCCCACGCCTACGATGAGAATGTTCATTGGTTTCCTCCTTTAGCGTCCTTTATGCTGCCGAACGGGCAAACCTTAGCGCACAGCCCGCACCCAACGCACAGCGTCGAGTCAATCCTCACGGCGTTTTCGCCTTTAACAAGGGCGGGACAGCCGAGTTTTAAGCAGCGACCGCAGTTTTTGCAGTTTTCTATTACGCAAAGTGGTTTTACGCCTTTCTTAAGCAGTTCGCAGGGACGGCGGGCGATAATTACGCTCACTTCGCCGCTCTTCATGTCCTCTTTAACAAGTCTTTCGACGTTTACAAGGTCGTATGCGTCGACAACGTCTATCTTGTTTACTCCGCACGCCAGACAAAGTGCGTACAGGTCGAGCTGATGCGTCGCTTCGCCTTTAAGCGTCTTACCCGTCGCGGGGTGATCCTGGTGTCCCGTCATACCCGTTGTGCTGTTGTCAAGAATTATAAGGGTTATCGGCGCCTTGTTGTAGACAGCGTTGATAAGTCCTGTAATTCCGCTGTGGACAAAAGTCGAGTCGCCGATAACGGCAACGTTGTTTGCGTCGGGATTGGCTTTCTTGAACCCGTGCGCCATACCTATGCTCGCGCCCATACATACCACGGTGTCGACCGAGGAAAGGGGTGCCTGCGCGCCCAGTGTATAGCAGCCTATGTCGGCATTGACCACGCATTTTAACTTGTTGAGGATATAGAAAACTCCCCTGTGCGGGCAGCCCGCGCACATAATGGGGGGGCGCATAGGGGCTTTTTCGGCTTTTTTCGGCTCGACGCCGAGAAGTTTTTCGCGAATTGTGGCGACCGTGATTTCACCTTGGAGGGAGAATACGTCCTTGCCGTGCACCTTAACGCCGTTTGCCTTAAGCTGGTTTTCAATAAACGGTTCAAGCTCCTCGATAACGAGACAGTCCTCCACCTCGGACGCGAACTTTCTGAGGCTCTCTATTGGCAAAGGATACACCATGCCGAGTTTGAAAACAGACGCGTCGGGAAGGGCTTCCTCGACGTGCTCGTAAATAGCTCCCGCACAGATTACGCCGAGCTTTTTGTCTTTATAGATTACTTTGTTTATGGGAAGGGTTTCGGCAACTTTTTTTATCTTGTTTTCCCTCTCCTCGACGACAACGTGCCTTATTTTTGCGCTGGAAGGCATCATCGTGTACTTTGTGACGTCCTTTACATAAGGACGTAAAGGTACTTCTTTCCTCTCGCCGATTTCCACAAAGCTCTGGGAGTGAGCGATACGGGTCGTTGTGCGTAAAAGCACGGGGGTATCATATTCTTCGCTGAAACTGAGCGCAAAATCCACAAAATCTTTTGCTTCCCGGCTGTCGGAAGGCTCTACCATGGGAATGTGGGCGCTACGCGCGTAAAATCTCGAGTCCTGCTCGTTCTGGGAAGAGTGCATTCCCGGGTCGTCGGCTACGACAATGACAAGTCCGCCGTTAACTCCCGTGTATGCCGCAGTAAAGAGCGGGTCGGCGGCGACGTTGAGCCCGACGTGCTTCATACACACCATAGCCCTTGCGCCCGCCACACTTGCGCCGATACCCACCTCAAGCGCGACTTTCTCGTTGGGCGCCCATTCGGCGTAAACCTCGGGGTATTTTGCGGCGGCTTCGGTAATCTCGGTACTTGGCGTGCCGGGATATGCGGAAACCACTTTTACTCCGCTCTCATACGCTCCCTGGGCTATTGCCTGATTGGTCAACATTAATTTTTTCATCTTTTCTCCTGTTTATCCGATAAACACGGTACTGAGGCCGCTTACTGTGATATTTAATAAATTTTAACACGTTGGCAAACCTTATAGCAAGTAAAAGTTCAAAAATATATGGTAAAAAACCCTTTATTGGTATAAATAAATTGCCAAGCCGCGCATGCGCATGATATACTTTTCAATAACTACATATTTTTACGGGAGAAAAGGAAAAAAGAATTGAAAAATGAATAAAAATTACATTCTGTATTTCATCATTTTGGCAATCTATTTCGGCATAATGGTCACTATCGCCATTATCAGCCGCAAAAAGAGCAGCTCTCTCAACAGCTTTTTCCTCGCTGACCGCGGCATAGGTCCGTGGATGTCGGCGTTCGCATACGGCACGACGTATTTTTCATCGGTTATAATAATCGGTTATGCGGGAAAGCTGGGCGTCTTGTACGGCATGGGCGCGGTTTGGATCGGCGTAGGAAACGCCATTATCGGAACGCTTCTCGCATGGATTATCCTTGCAAAACGCACCAAAGTTTATACATCCGAGCACAGCATTAAGACCATGCCGCAGTATTTTGAAAAGCGTTATAAAGACAAAAACATCAAGTTTGCGGCGGGACTCGTGGTTGCGCTCTTCCTCATTCCTTATTCGGCATCCGTTTATCAGGGTCTCGGCGCGCTGTTTGCGTCAGTCTTTAGCCTGGGCGGCGAGAGCGTGGAAACCATATTTATAATCTGTGTGCTTGTGCTTGCTTTTGTTACGGCGCTTTACGTATTTTTCGGCGGGTATTTCGCCACGGCGTTGTCCGACTTTATTCAAGGCTTCATTATGCTGTTCGGCATACTTTGCTTTGTCATATTCGTATTCAACAATCAGTACATCCACGGCATCGGCGAAGCATATACAAGGCTTGTCGCCCTCGACAAGTCCCTTGTGCCTTCGGGCGGAAAATCCATATTCGTGCTTATCTGCCTTGTGCTCCTCACTTCGATCGGACCATGGGGACTTCCTCAGACCGTGCATAAGTTTTACGCAATAAAGAGCGAAAACACCATACTTCGCGGCACCATCATTTCCACTGTATTTTGCGGCATAATCGGTACTTGCGCATATCTTGCAGGTACAACGAGCGTACTTTTCGGAGACGTGATTAATTATAACGGGCTTGTCGCGGCAAAGGCTTTCGACGAGATAATCCCCGCCATTATGACCACCGTTCTGCCGCCTGCGTTTATTGCGCTTATGATAGTCCTCGTGCTGTCGGCAAGTATGAGCACCCTTGCATCCTTATCCTTGAGCGGTGCGGGAGCCATTATGATAGACTTATACCAGGGCTACATAAACAAAAACGCTCCCGAAAAGAAGGTAAACATCCTTACGAGACTATCGAGCTTTGCCCTCATCATCTTGTCAGCGCTTATCGCAATCTTCAAGCCGATAGGAATAATCGAGCTTATGAGCTTAAGCTGGGGCACTCTCGCAGGCTGTTTCCTCGGGCCTTATGTACTGGGTCTCTATTTCAAGCGTATGAACAAATACGGCGCGTGGGCGTCCATTATCGGCACCTTAGTCATTACCGTAGTACTTGCCGCGCTCGGCTTTGTCCCTGGACTTGAAAAAACCGTGGTATTCGGCATAAACAATTCTCCCGTTATCGGCGTAATCTGCATGGCTTACAGCGTGATAATCACTCCCGTAGTCAGCCTCATCGCCGAGAAGATAACAGCGAAAAAGAAACCAGAAACCGTGCAAACCGCCGAGGCGTAAGAAAACACATTTTCAACAAAAAACCTCCTGGCTTTTCGGGAGGTTTTTAAAGCAATTTTTATCAGAATTATTGGTTATTTTCTTCCTCATCCTTTTTTGCCCGCTTATCAAGTTCGGCAAGCTGTTTTTTGGTGAGGACGTAGAAATTGTAGCTAAAGATGACGCATAGGTAATTTAACGGAATGACAAACGCCGAGAGTATGATAAATACATCCCTGCCGAATTCACCTTCTCTGAGCACCGCGACAGCTATTGCCAGCGCAAACGACGGTATCATGGATACGGCGCCCGAGATGACGTGGTTTTTTATAAACCTGAGAAAGTGAAAGCGTATGTTGAGCATATTGAGGGCAAGCGAAAGCGTTCCCCAGCCTATTGCCGCGCAGTACAGAATGAGTTGTGTATCCATTTTCTCTCCTTGACCAAATTGCCATCGGCGCGTGCCGATGGCAATTGATTTATTGATTACTTATTTCTTATTATCTTGTCCATGAAGGCGAAGATCTTTTCGTAGCACTGCTTGCTTATCCCCTTATACATATCGAGGTGGAAGCAGTGGTTGTCGAGAAGTTTTTCGGAAGAGAAGGTCTCCACGGGCACGCCTACGTTTTTGAGCTTTTCTTCGAGAAGTTCGCCCTGCCCTTTGCAGAAGATGTCCTGCTTGGAGATTACGAGGAAGGACGGGCACCAGTTTTCGTTTACGAAGTTTATGGGGCTCATATCGTTTATGTACTTGTATTCCTGAACGTTGGAGAAGTCCTTTGTGAGCTTGTAATTGTCGTCGTCAAACATGCAGCGGCCGATATCCCATACAAGGTTGAACGGAAGTTTGGTCAGAGTAATGCTTGCGACAAGGTCGTAAGGTCCGCAGCAGCTGACAAGGCATGCGGGCTTGTACTTGGCTTCGGGGCAGCCAAGCGCTTCTCTCAGTTTTTCGTCATTCGCGACGGCAACAATCATTGCGGCGTAATATGCGCCCGCGCTGTCGCCCGTTACCGTCACTTTGTCGAGGTCAAGGTTGTACTTGTCCTTGACCGTCACAAGGTAGTTAAACGCGTTGATGCTGTCAATAATGCCCGCGGGAAATTTATACTTGGGCGCAAGGCGATAGTTTATGTTGAACACAAAGTAGCCTTTGTCGGCGTAGACAGAGCTTAAGGAAAATCTGTGCTTTTTGTCGCCTTTTACAAATCCGCCGCCGTGAATATTGAGGACAACGGGCATCTTTTCGCCCTTCTTCATCACCTCGGTGTCATAGAAAAATTCTCCGGTGCAATCGGCGGGAAAATTGTCGTCATAAACGACTTCGTCTTCTTTTACCACGTTTTTGAATTTGCGGTAATTTTGAATGCCATGTAAAGCTTTATCGATGGCAACAAACAAAAATTCCGAACGGGTCATCTCAATGCCTCCAAAAAATGTATATTATGGAATAATATATATTATATAACTTATTTCCCGAAAAGTAAAGTTAAAATTCGAGTTTTGCATCAAGTTTTTTGTTAGTTTTCCGCTTGCATTGACACCATTTTCCATAAATCGTATAATTATATTATACTTAATTATGAGCCTTTTGGGCGGAGGAGCTTTTATGAAACGCAAAAAACTGATATCTTCGGCCATTCTTCTTATTTTGATTCTGCTCCTTCTCGCCTCTTGTTCTCTCTTTGATATGGACAAAATAATAAACGGCGTACTTGACAGCGTGGAAGGACAATTCAGCCTTACAAACGCGACAATTACCCTGGAAAGCGGAAGCTATACATACAACGGCAGCGCACATACACCGCGGACCAAAGTCGCTATAGGAACTGTCGAGGTGCCTGCCGAAAACTATACCGTAAGCTACGCAAACAACATAAACGCAGGCACCGCCACAGTGACAATTACAGCCGCGGGAGATGTGTATAAAGGCAGTAAAAGCGTCGAATTTGTGATAAATCCAAAGACTCTTTCCGATGTCACCGCCCTTATGATAGACTCCTACACCTACACGGGCGCGGGCATCACTCCCGACATAAGAGAGCTAAAGTGCGGCGAGGTGCTCCTCACAAGCGCAGACTATGACATTGCTTGTGAAAACAATGTGGACGTGTGCGACGAGGAAGCTCTTTGCGTAATAAATGGAAAAGGCAATTACACAGGGAGCGTGTTTTTCACGTTTTCCATAACTCCTCTCTCTTTAGACGACGCGATAATTACCTTGTCAAGGAATATATATGAATATACGGGAACCGCGTTTGAACCGACCGTTGTTAAAATGACAATTGACGGGAACGACTTTTTCATCCCCGAAGACAATTTCACCATAACCTACTCGGGCAATGTGCAAGTGGGCAGTGCGTCCGCCACCGTCACAGGCAAAAACAACTGCACGGGTCAAGCCGTCGTATTTTTTACGATAACCGACCAAACCGTATACGAAATCGCATTTGAAGACGTGGAAGGTCACGAATTCGACAGCATTTTCGCACTTTCGGGAGAGGAGATTTATAAGCCCTATGACCCCGTTGAGGAGGGCAGAAAATACTACACCGTAAACTGGTACCTTTCTCCCGACTTCGGGATTGAAGACCGCTACTTCTTCGACAAAATGCCCGACGAGAACATTACTCTTTACGGTCGATGGGAGCAGGAAACCGACATGACCTTCTTCGCCTATGAAAACGGCGCGCCCGACACGTCCATTGACAGCTTCAAAGAGCTTGTAGATCTGTTTGAGTATATCAGCTTCAACCAGATTGTTTCGGCTGCCTCACAACCCGAATTCTATACACTGAACTATGAGTACGACAACTTTAATGCCGAACTCGGCAAGGCATGGAACGCCATCATCTATCCCGTCACGACAGGCTACGGACACACTTCTCTCCTCGACAACGGCAAAATGAAGTTCAAAATCTACCTCGCCTTCTCCGAAGACATCTTGTTTGAGCCTACTATCCACGCCGCAAGCGAAGTTGTGCAGTTCAATTCCCTCAACGCCGTTACAATCGAGCCGCAAAGGGAGGAAGACTTCGACGATTTTTATATCGAATCCCTCTCCGAAAGCTACGAAGTGGAAACTTCCAATCAGCTCTATTACCTGCTCGAGCATGGACTGAAACCCGCTCCCAAAGCCGGTTCAAGCGCCGAGTCGCTTTACGAAAATGCGAAGGAAGTTTTGCGTGAAATAATAAACGACGATATGTCCGACTATGAAAAGGTTCTTGCGATATACCAGTGGATGGCTTTTAATGTCGCCTATGACTATGATGTCGACCAATACGAGCAAGATTGGATATATTACACCGGTTTTTATCTTGAGGGTGTATTTATCGACCATGTCGCAGTGTGCGACGGCATCGCCAAAGCCTTTGTCGTAATGTGTCAGATGGAAGGTATCCCCTGCGTAAGGGTAACAGGCGAGGCAAGCGGCACAGGCCACGCCTGGAATAAAGTAAAAATCGGCGGTCAGTGGTACATCATCGACCCCACGTGGGGCAACACCGCGAATGACACTCAAGAGTGGGAATACCTCAGCTTTCAGCATTTTATGATTTCCGACGATGCCAAAACAAGATACGGCTGTGAAGCCTATACATACACAAACGAAGGTGTATACGCCGCGGGATATAAGAGCTATTACCACAACTTCGGCTTTGAGTTTAACGGCCTCGATTACGATTATGTCATAGAATCCCAAACCGAACTCAATGTCCTCATCGCGTATTGCTTCAGTCTGGAGGACATATCGGACAGCACGATGAATTTCCTGGTGGTATTTGACTACGGCACGGAGATAAACGACGAGCTGAGCCTTGCGCTTGAAGGCGTTTCGGGAAGTTCGATGAGTTATATCCGTTCGTACAGCGAGCCGGGAATCATTACCCTCATATTCCGGTGAAAAAATACCTGAATTCTATTGACTTTTTGGCGCAATAAACCTATAATCTATTGTGTTCATTGAAAAACGGACAAACAGATTTTTGCGCCATTAGCTCAATTGGATAGAGCGTTGGTCTACGGAACCAAAGGTTAGGGATTCGAGTTCCTTATGGCGCGCCACAAAAAGAGGCGTAATCCGCCTCTTTTTTGCTGTAAAATTTTCGGTTATTAAGTTTTCGCCTTGACATTTATTACAATATAAATGTATATTTGTATAAGAATATATTTTCCTTGGTGATAAGGGGAGGGTTCTATGTCTTTTCTCGCGGCGGTAATCGTCTTTGCTGTAACTTATGTGCTGCTTCTCATTTTTTCCAAATACAGAGCCTATATAGCTCTTGCCTCCGCGATAATCTTCGTCATCTGGGCAAAATTAAGTTTTGCCGAACTTGTGGACGCTATCGATTTCAACGTCCTCATGATGATAGCGGGCACAATGGGTATAGTTGTGCTTTTCGTCGACTCAAAGATGCCTCAGCTCCTTGCCGACATCCTTGTAAGCAAAGCGCCAAACGCCAAGTGGGCAATAATGCTCCTTGCCCTGTTCGCGGGTATAATTTCGGCGTTTGTGGACAATGTGGCGACCGTACTTATGGTGGCTCCCGTCGCGCTCGCAATCTGCAAAAAGCAAAACCTCTCGCCCGTCCTTCCCATTATCGCAATAGCGGTATCCAGCAACCTGCAGGGCGCGGCAACGCTTGTGGGCGATACCACCTCAATTCTGCTCGGAAACTACGCGGGGATGGACTTTCTCGACTTCTTCTGGTTCCTCGGCAAACCCGGTATTTTCTTTGTCGTGGAAATCGGCGCCGTCCTTTCGGCTTTGACTTTGCTCTTTATATTCCGCAAGGAAAAACAGAAGCTTGAAGTTCAGGAGAAGACGCAGGTTACCGACTACTTCCCTTCCGCTCTTATGATATTGGTAGTGGTATTACTTATTGCCGCTTCCTTCATTCCCAACAAGCCTTCCATAACCAACGGCATAATCTGCATGGGACTTATGGTCGTCGGTATAATTTATAACCTCATAAAAACCAAAAAGCCCGATATGATGGTAAAAATCTTCAAGGAAATGGACTACTTCACTCTCCTGCTCCTTGCGGGACTGTTCGTCATCATCGCCGGGATTACCAAGGCGGGAGTTATCGACAAGCTTGCCCAGCTCTTTATGAACATCGGCGGCAACAGCTTGTTTGTGATGTACACAATAATTGTGTTTATGAGCGTGCTCTTCTCGGCTTTTATAGATAATATCCCCTATGTCGCCACCATGCTCCCCGTCATTCAGAGCATAGCGCTAATGATGGGCATTGCGCCTTACGTACTCTATTTCGGCTTACTGATAGGCGCGACGCTGGGCGGAAATCTCACCCCTATCGGCGCGTCGGCAAACATTACCGGTATTGGAATACTCCGCAAAGAAGGACACGATGTGAAATTCAAAGATTTTTTCAAAATCGGAGTTCCCTTTACCCTCACTGCCGTAGCAACCGGATATATATTTATCTGGATTTTCTACGGAATGTAAAAGAAGTTCCAAAACGCAAGGCGTTTTGGTCATAGTTTCTTCCTCTTGAAAAAATCATCTTATTCACGAAAATTACTAAAAATCATATCATAAATTGCCGCTTCACGCACAAGAAAAAGAACCGAATCGCAAAACGATTCGGTTCTTTCTTATTCTTTTTATTTCAATACAAAGTTTTACGTTCTCGGGAAATGTTCGGGGTCGATTTCCTCATGGTGAACATGCTCTTCATCGGTAGCAATAGGCAGCTCTTCTTCTTCCACAAACTGGTCGGCGGGGACTTCGTTGGCGACGATTATTTCGCTCTTCTCTTCTGCCTTGTCGTCCTCGGTCTTAATCTCTTGGGATGCCACGGGTTCTCTCTCCTCGGGGATTATGCCGTCCTCTGCGGCCGGCTCTTTCTCGGTGATATCATTTACAATTTCAGCGGCCTCTTTGAGTTTTTCCTCAATCTCAGCCTGCTTTGCCATTTCCTCTTCCTTGGCTTTTCTTATCGCCTTCTGTTCGGCAACTTCTTTTTGCGACGTGGCAAAGAGCTTGTCCTTGGGAGGCTCGTAACTGCTCTTAAGTTCCTGCACCTTAAAGTCTATGGAATGGAACTTATAGTCAAGCGTGGTCTCGAACACGTCGTCGAGCAGTTTCTTTATATAAGTCGTGGTCTCTTTGACATCCTTATCTCTCATCTTGACATTAATCTTGAGGTTTACGCCATACTCGGTGAGAATAAGGGTAACGCGGGTGCATTTGACTCCCTCAATGGTCTTTATATATTTTTTGGTAAGTCCTTTGATGACGGGGGCTGTAGCTTTGGTACTGCCAGTTCTGTCTCTGTTTATCGCGATTTCTCTCACGACGTCGCCGTCCGAAAATTCATTTATGAGAGTAAGCGCGGCAACGATAAGGTAAATTACCGACATGGAAACAAAGAGCCATTTTACCAGGGAGTTGTTAAATTCTTCATATTTTATACCGCCGAATATAGTCGCAAGCAGGACTGCGGCAAAGGATACCGCGAGGATGATACCCACTACCGACAATACTCTGTCAAAGATTCTTTTCTTCATAATTCCTCCAGCAATATTAGTTTGTTATATTAATGATATTCTATAAGAGCAAATAAAGTCAAGCAAGAGGGATGTTTTGCGTATTTATTGTTCAATGTCTTGGGCAAACTTTTGCGCAAGGTGCTCTTTATAGTATGGGCTTTCCCCGCTCTCCGGCAGATTTTCCCTGCGGCGGCGAAGATCCTCTGTCACAATTTCCTTTTGTTTCTTGGTGTAATTGATAAAAAGCAGCGGTATTATGTACAAAAGACTGCCTATTGCGGGCGTAAGTATCATAAGGGGCCATATCCATGTATTGAACGCCTGCGACTGAAGCCCCACAAAACTCTCGGCTCTGTCGATGGCAACATAACCCAGCAGGGAGAGCGCAAGCATTGCAAGTCCCTGATTAATTCCGCTGGACGCTTTTGTAAAAAACGTCTGCATAGAAAAGGTAACGCCCTCGGTGCGCATGCCCGTCTTCCACTCCATATAATCAATACTGTCGGCAAATAGCGAGGTCTGTGCGATGCTGGTAGCTCCGCTCGGAAGCCCCGCAACTGTTAAAAATGCTATTGCTATCCACAGTTTTGTCCCCTCGAAGCCCACGAAAAACGCGGCTATTCTGAAAATTATGTTGCACGATTGAATCATGATGAGCACGTTTACATAACTGTTTCCGCACAGCTTTTTCAGTTTGTCGGCAAACAGCATGGAAATAAAGGTGGGCAACCCCGTAATGACCGAATAAAGCGTGGTAAGTCCCAGCGCGCCGATAAAACTTGTGCCGATAAAGTCGGACGGCACCATGTATTTGAAAAAGTATGTGATAAGGGTAGAGCCGAAGCCAACCGCGCTCAACACATTTCCGAGGGAAATCAACAAGAGCATGCGGTTTTTGAACAGCAGTGAAAAACTCTTTCTGAGGCTTTCCTGCTTTTCGGTAAGTGGCACCCTCTCTTTGGCTACATACGCCCGCCTTGAAAGCAGCGCGCCGTTAAGTCCGAATACTATCGCAAAAATAAACGTGCTTATCTGCCAGGTGAGTCCCGTCAGGTTTACGAACATCTCAAGTATCCACGGAATACCCACCGACATTACGCCGAACACGCAGGAGCCTACGGTACGCGCCCATTTTGTCAGGTCTTCGCGCTCGTCGGGCACAGGGGTGCTCATTGCGGTAATTCCCCATATAGCGACGTCCTGAAGGGTGTAGACTATGTCCCAGCACAGATACATTATTACAAAGTACATTACCCTGAGCCACAAAAGTTCTTCGGGCACGGGCAGGACAAAAAACATCAACACGAGGAATATTCCCACAAAAACAGGCGTCCACTTTAAAAGAGGACGGAGTTTCTCGCCCGATTTAAAGGTGCATCTGTCAACGATGGATCCGACCACGGGGTCATTTATACCGTCCCAGATTTTGCCGAGCAACAACAAAACCGAACAGATTTGAGCGGGAATGAGCGAAATTTCGGTAAGAAAATAGGAAAAAAACGAGCCGCCGATAAGGGAGTAAACAATATTCTGCCCCGCAAGGCCGGTAAGAAATCCTATTTTTTCTTTCTTAGTAACGTATTTTTGTTCAAGCGAATATTCTTTGAGAGCCTCTTTTGTTTCTTCCATATCTTACCTCGCGTAAAATGTAAGGAAATTATAGCATATATATCAAAAAAACGCCATAGCCTGTTTTTCGGGTATTTACATCGATATGGCGCAATGATATAATAAATATTGGTATGAACTTTATTAAAAAAATTCAAGATTTAATTAAAAAAGCCGGTTTTCCGAACATTTCCGTCTCCCCATACAATGGAGGTGTGCGTCTGACGGGAGAGCTGGACGATTATGAAGATATTTTAACGTGCGGAAGGCTGGCCGTCTGTAAAGAATCACGCGGAGTCATAAACGATATCCATTTAAAAGGCTACACCGAAAAGCCTATGCGCGTCCCCCCTATTAACGACAACCTTTACGACGGAGTGCATTGCGATGTAGTCATCGTGGGCGGCGGAATTGTGGGATGCGCAATCGCGCGGGAACTTTCCAAATACAATCTTGACGTTATGCTGCTCGAAAAAGAGTACGACGTCGCGACCGCCCAGTCGTCGCGAAACGACGGCATGATACATGCGGGAATCGATTTAAAACCCGGCAGCAACAAAGTAAAATACAATATGCGGGGCAATAAGCTCTATGATAGCTTGAGCAAAGAGCTTGACGTGCCCATTCATAAATGCGGACAGGTGGTCCTCTTCACAAAAAAGATTCAAAAGCTTATTTACCCTATTATCGTTTTGCGCGGCAATAAAAACAATATCCCCTTACAAATGCTTTCTCCCAAGCAAGTTAAAGACTTTGTCGGAAATCCCGGATATAACTGCGGCGCATTTCTGTGCCCCGGCGCAGGGATAGTCAATCCTTTCCTTATGACAATCGCCCTTGCCGAAAACGCGGCGGCAAACGGAGTAAAAATCTGCCTCAATACCGCCGTGCTCAGCATAGAAAACGACGGCGAAAAAGTTAAGTCGGTAAAGACCAACCGCGGGACAATTTATCCCAAGGTCCTTATTAACGCGGCGGGCGTGTTCTCCGATCGTATTGCCGAAATGGCGGGCGACAGATTTTTCACCATTCATCCCCGTAAGGGCGTGGAAGCGGTCATCGACAGCAAAGTAAGTTCCATGACGAAATCGGTCGTGGGGAAGTTCGCCTTAAAGAGCAGCTCAGGCAAAGACCACACAAAAGGCGGCGGCGTGATACTGACCATTGACCGCAATCTGCTTATCGGACCCAACGCGACAGAAGTAATCGACCGCGAGGACGACTCAACCACGCGCGACGAGCTGGAAGAGGTCTACAAAAAGCAGTCACAGTTAACTCCCGATCTTAAGAGAGGCGACATAATCACGTATTTTGCAGGTATCAGGGCGGCGACATATGAAGAAAACTTCATAGTTGAAAAAAGCCCCGTCATAAAGAATCTCGTTCAGGCGGCGGGCATACAGTCTCCCGGCATTACCGCCGCGCCCGCAATCGCCGAAGATATAACGGCATTTACCCTTGACATTCTCGGGCTTGATAAACAAACAGCGATAAAGGGAAATTTCAATCCCTACCGCAAAGGCATTCCGCGCGTAAGCGAACTGCCTGAAGAAGAACGAGAGGCGCTGATCAAGAAAAACCCCGACTACGGTATCGTTATCTGCCGATGTGAACAGGTCTCCAGGGGCGAAATAATCGACGCCATAAACTCCCCTGTTCCCGCGGCGACTATCGACGGCATAAAGCGCAGGGTAAGAGCCGGTATGGGAAGGTGCCAGGGCGGATTCTGTTCCCCTCTTATCACAAGGATAATCGCAGAGCAGACGGGAGAAAACCTGACCGAAGTAAGCAAGAAAGGCGAAAGGAGCGAAATTCTCGTCGGTTTTACCAAAGGAGGCCGCGATGAGATATAAAGCGATAGTAATCGGCGGCGGCCCCGCGGGAATGGCGGCGGCGCTTGCGGTGGACAAACAGGAAAAAGTACTTCTGATCGAGCGCGAAGGACGCTTGGGAGGCATACTCAAGCAATGCGTTCACGACGGTTTCGGCGTGATAAGATTCGGCGAAAAACTTTCGGGACCCGAATACGCGCAAAGATTTATCGACGAGATTGACAAGTCAGATAATATTGACGTCAAACTCTGGAATTTCGTCATCAGTATCAGAAAAGAAAACGATGTTTTTTACATAACGACCACCTCTGCCGACGGCATAACGACGTATGAAGGCGAAAACCTCATACTCGCCAACGGCTGCAGAGAGCGTACTGCCCGACAGGTCAACATTCACGGCACGCGCCCCGCAGGGATAATGACGGCGGGCGTTGCGCAAAACTACGTCAACATTATGGGCGCGCTGCCTACAAAAAAATGCGTTATCCTGGGAAGCGGTGACATCGGGCTCATTATGGCAAGGCGGCTCACCCTCGAAGGAGCCAAAGTCGTGGGCGTTTTCGAGGCAAAATCCACTCCCAGCGGCTTGTCGCGAAACCTTCAGCAATGCTTGTATGACTTTGGCATCCCCCTGCACCTTTCCAAAACCGTAACCCGGGTTTTCGGCGACAAGCGCGTGGAAAAGGTGGAAATAATGTCGGTGGATGAAAAAATGAACCCGATAAAGGGCACCGAAGAGCTTATAGAATGCGACGCGCTTATACTTTCGGTGGGGCTTATCCCCGAAAACGAGCTTGCCGAAAGCCTCAATATCGCCATCGACCCGTGCACAAAAGGTCCGTTTGTCGATCAGAATATGCAGACGCAAGAGGACGGCGTGTACAGTGTGGGCAATGCGCTCCACGTCCACGACCTTGTCGACTATGTCAGCGAGGTAAGCGAAATCGCGGGAAGAAATGTCAGCAATCGGACAAAACGTCAGCTTATTAAAGTGGAAAAAGAAGGCTTTTTGTACGCTGTGCCGCAACTGATTGACGTTAACAACGAAAACAAGTCCTACACTTTCTATTTCCGCTCATCGTGCGACCACGAAAAAGCAATATTCAGAGTCCTTAGCGACGGCAAAGAGGTGTTCTCCAAAAAGTACACCTACCTCAAGCCCCCCGAAATGGAAAAGGTGACCGTGCCGCTTTCGCTAACAAAGGACAGCAAAATAAAACTTGTGCTGGAGGGTAAGGATGACTGAACTTATTTGTATTGTCTGCCCCAACGGCTGCCACCTTCAGGTGGAGAAAAACGGCGATGACATCGTCGTAAAAAATAACAAGTGCAAACGCGGTATAAGCTTTGCGATTGAGGAAACGCTCAATCCTGTGCGCAGTGTGACGAGCACCGTAGCGACGGTTTTCCCCGCTCTGCCCGTCGTGCCCGTCCGTACAAACGGCGAAATACCCAAATCAAAAATAATGGAGCTTATGAAACTCATAAATTCCATAAAACTTGACCGGCCCTACAAAATGGGAGAGGTCGTATACAAAAACGCGCTTGACACAGGCGTTGACATCATAGTGACAACCGACATGACTAAGCTCCTCGGAGGCAACTAATGGACGAACTTATTCTCGCTTTTGACTGCGGGACGCAGAGCACCCGCGCAATGCTCTTCAACGACAAGGGACAGCTAATCGACAAGGAAAAGGTCTGCTTTGAGCCGTACTATTCCTCTCAGGAAGGCTATGCCGAACAGGACCCAAACCTCTACTGGGACGTTTTCTGCGAAGCATCGCAAAAGCTGAAAGCCCGCAATTCCGACAAATGGGCTTCCATAATCGGCGTTACGGTAACCACAATGCGCGATGTCGGGATTTGCGTCGACAAGGATGTAAAGCCCATACGCCCTTGTATGATATGGCTTGACAGGCGCGAAGTTGAGTGCAAAAAGCCCATTCCGTTTTTCTCGAGGCTGCTCTTTGCTGTCGCGGGAATGACCGAGGCGGTCAACAAGAACAGGCGCGACGGCAAAGTAAACTGGATACGCGAAAACGAGCCTCACGTCTGGGAAAAGACCTATAAATATCTCCAGTACAGCACCTTCCTTACCCACAGGCTGTGCGGAAATATAGTGGACAGCGTGGCGTCTATGATAGTCCACCTGCCCTTTGATTACCGCAAAAAACAGTGGATGAGCAAAAACCATTTCCAGAGATGTATATTCGAAGTGGAGCAGGACAAACTCTTCCCCCTTGTTGAACCGGGCGAAGTTTTAGGTTTCATAACCAAAGACGCCGCCGACGCGACAGGCATAACCGAAGGGCTTCCCCTGATCGCCGCAGGCAGCGACAAGGGCTGCGAGACAATCGGCACGGGCGCGATTTACGAAAACGGCGCAAGCATATCCTTCGGCACCACGGCGACTATACAAATTACTACTCCCAAGTACGTGGAGCCCGAGGCATTTCTCCCTGCCTACCCTGCCGTGTATCCCAAGATGTACAACCCCGAAATAATAGTCTTCCGCGGGTACTGGATGCTGACATGGTTTGTCAATGAATTTATCAGAAAAACGGGCGGCAAAAACGCCATGCTCGACGAAAAGAGCTTAGACAAAATGCTCCCATCTATCCCCGCGGGAAGCGAAGGACTTGTTGTACTCCCCTACTGGTCGCCGTCACTAAAGAAGACCGAGGCGCGCGGCGCGATGATAGGCTTTAACGAGCAGCACACCCTTTTCCACATCTACAGGGCGATTATCGAAGGAATAAACTACGCGCTATTGGAGGGCATGCGAAAACTCGAAAAGCGTGCCAAAACAAAAATAGAATACATAAAGGTCTCGGGCGGCGGTGCGCAGAGCGACGAAGTCTGCCAGATAACCGCCGACATGTTCGGCATACCCGTAAGGCGGGTGCAGACTTATGAAACAAGCGGCCTTGGCGCGTCAATCTGCGCCTTTGTGGGCTTAAAGCATTTTGACAGCTATGACGCCGCCATAAAAAACATGGTGCAGGACACCAAGGAGTTCAAGCCCGACAAAACAGTCCATGCCGAATACGAAAAATTGTTTAACGAAATTTACGTAAGAACCTATCCGAGTTTAAAACCTGTCTATTGCAGGATGAGAAAACTAAAATTCAATCAGGAGGATTAAGCCATGTCAAAACCTTACAAAGGGTTCAGACCCGACTGGTATGAGCAGGTCGCGCCGTCCGACTCTTACAGAAGCATATTCAAGTGGGGCGCCCCCGACTACTTCAAAACCCCCAAGGAAAGCCTTTTCAAAATGGTCAAGGAAGCTTTCCACATGTCCGACGAGGAATTTAAGGAGCGCAAGGAAATGGGACTTGAGAAAGTCGATTTCGATATTCCCATTAAGCTCACCGAAGAGCAGATAGCAAAATTTGAGGCGATTGTCGGCAAAGAGAACGTTAGGAGAGACTGTTACGCCCGTCTTTCGGTCGCGTACGGCAAGACCATGCACGACGTCATGAGACTCAGAAAGCACGTCGTCGAAAACGTCCCCGACATCGTCCTCTATCCCGACAACCACGACGAAATAGTAAAAATAGTGGCCGTTTGCGACGAGGAGAAGATACCCGTATACGTATACGGCGGCGGCTCCAGCGTCACAAGGGGCGTGGAATGTATGAAGGGCGGCATTTCCCTCGATATGCGTCCCCGCTTCAATAAGGTGCTTAAGTTCAACGAGATCAATCAGACCATAACCGTACAGGCGGGCATGAGCGGTCCCGATCTTGAAAAAGCGCTCAACGAAGCGCCCGAGCGTTTCGGCGCAAAACGCCGCTACACCTGCGGACACTTCCCCCAGAGCTTTGAATACAGCTCGGTGGGCGGCTGGGTAGTCACGCGCGGCGCGGGACAGAACTCCACCTATTACGGAAAGATCGAGCACATTGTGCTTGCTCAGACATATGTCACTCCCCGCGGCATAATAACGACCGACGACTACGCCGCAAGAGCGACGGGCCCCGACATTAATCAGATAATGATGGGCAGTGAAGGCACCTTCGGCATACTTACCGAAGTTACCCTAAAAGTATTCCGCTATATGCCCGAAAACCACTTCAGATATTCCTTTATTTTCAAGAACTGGGAAGTGGCAAGGGAAGCCGCCAGGGAAATAATGCAGTCGGAAATCGGCAATCCTTCGGTATTCCGCCTCTCCGACCCCGAAGAGACCGAATACATGATGAAACTCTACAACGTCGACGACATTCCCGTCCTCGGACCCATTCTCAAAGCAAAAGGATATCTGTCCATGCAGAGATGTCTCTTCCTCGGCTTTACCGACGGCGAAGAGGGCTTTGCCAAAAACGTGTATAAAAACGTAAAGAAAATATGCAAAAAATACGGCGGCATGAGCCTCACTTCTTTCCCCGTAAAGAGCTGGGAAAAAGGCAGATTCACCGACCCGTACCTGAGAGACCTTCTCCATGACTACGGCATCATTATCGACACGCTTGAATGCACGGTCAACTGGGACAATATGGGCAACGTTCACGAGTTTGTGCGCAAGTACTGCAAGTCCCGTCCCGATACAATCTGTCTTACCCATATGTCGCACGCATACCCGCAGGGCGCCAACCTCTACTTCATCTTCATAACCAAGATGACCGAGCTTGACGACTTCCTCGACTACCACCGCGGCATCCTCGACCATATCCAGGCGTCGGGCGCGGCGATAAGCCATCACCA
This sequence comes from Clostridia bacterium, assembly GCA_035381305.1. Classification (GTDB taxonomy): domain Bacteria; phylum Bacillota; class Clostridia; order Christensenellales; family DTU072; genus CAG-1782. Next base: position 112,997 of record DAOSYK010000001.1, on the reverse strand, counting down.
CGGCGTGGGCAAGATGTTCGCTCCCTGGCTGGAAGGCTATATCGGCTCCAACCAAATGGATATCTTCCGCACCCTCAAAAATCACTTCGACCCCAACAACATCATGAACCCGGGCGGAACGCTGGGACTTGACCTTCCCCAGGACAAGCTCCGCTTTATTCGTCCCAAGTGGTAAGATAGTTTTCACAACAAAAAAACCGCCGCAACTTATACGGCGGTTTTCTTTTATCGATATAATACGCTTATTTATAGAGATTGATGAGGAGTTTATCCCACGAGGACAATTCCTTGTCAATAATGCCGAGCGTGAGGTCCTTGCTATAGGTGTTGAAGCGCTGGAACACGTCATAGTGGTCGGCATAGGGCAGAATGTGAATGCGAGATGCGTCTGCGGTACCCGCCGTCGCCGAATACAGAAGAACGGTGCCGTCGCCCTGATCGGTATATTCGTATTTCTCGAGGTGCCGCAGTCCGCTCTCAAGACTGTTGTCGGTCACATAGTAAATCTTGTAGCAGTTTTTGTAGCCCATACCGTTTATATAATGGGTGTTTACAAGGGACGTGGAATGCACTTTGGTGCCGTCTTCAAGCGTAACCATTTGTGCATCGTGGAAATCCAGCCACTGCTCCATCTGGGGACGGAGTTCGCCGTTGGACATTTTTGCCCAAGGACGGCTGCAATAGAACTCCCAGAGTTCTTCGGCGGTTTCGAATATGACGTCCTCTCCGTCGATGTTAATCATCGCTTCGCGGACTTCCTTGGTGGTCATGGGTCCGGGCTTTCCTTCAAAGCCCATTATCTGCTCTTCAAATACATGGTAATACTGCTGGGTCTGAAGAAGCTGATAGGAAGGAAGAAGCTGGTAGACAGGCCAGATGCTCAAGAGGCGTTTGAACTGGTACTCGAACACGTCATTTACGGCTGTGGCGAGGTTGGAAAGAAGGGGTATGCTCCGTAGTGTATCGGACAATCCCGACACCATTCTGTCGACGTTTTCGAGGATGTTTATCGCGGCGAAAGAGCCGTAATAAGGAGCGTCAAAACTCAAGTAAAGCTTGACCTTGTCGCGGTTTTCCTGGCTCCTTCCGAGATAGCATGCCGCCACCGCTCCGCCGTTGCTGTGTGAGACAAGTATTACTTCCTTATATCCCTTCTCGTTTACATACGCTTCGAGTTGCTCTGCGTTGTACCTGTTGTCGAGGCGGAAGTCATAGTTGAAAACCTGTACTTCGTAAGCGTCGCCGTAGGCTTCCTCCAGGGTATGATAAATATCGGTCTGAGCGTTGGCCACGCCGTATCTCAAGCGGCTTTCGCTTTCAAAGGGAACGGGCTTAATTGTCTTTACGACGCTGGTACCGTCCTCGTTCATGGCGACCATATTGAACAGGCTGTCGGCTTCGCCGCGCCTGTTGTTGGCGAGGAGCTTGTTAAGTTCTTCATTGAAGGTCTCATTGTTTATGAGCTGTAAAATCAGCCCGATGGGGAAACCGTTTCTGCCCATAAAGTCGGTAAGCCATACATCCATGCCTTCAAACGGGTCCCAAACGCTCTCTCCCGTCTCGGTATCATAGAGACCGCTGGCGAAAAGTCCGGGAAGAATAATCACCGCTTTTTTGGGATTATTGTGAGTTGCGGCAATGGCTATCCCTGTGCTGCCCAGCGCAAGGACGACCGTCGCGACTAAAACGATGATGACTATTAATAAGTTTTTGACAGATTTCTTCATATTTCCATTCCTTTTCTACCAAAAATTTGTTTTAATTATACCATAATAATTTTGTCGTATTCAATACGTTTATAATAAAAAAGCACCCGAAAATATCGGGTGCCTCAATATTTTTGGAAAAACCGGGATTCAGCTTAATTTTTTCGGGCGCGGCGTTCTGTTGAACCAGAAGAGCACAAATCCCACGCATCCTGCCGCCAGAACTGCCAGCACTCCGATAAGGATACCGAGCACAACCCAGTTGTCCTTTTCGCCGAATGATTTTACCCTCTCCCACATCTCCACAACGCGCTCGTTGTCCTCTTCGCTTATGCGGCTGAAGTCCTGCATCATGCCAAGATTGGCTTCAAAGTCGGCGTAACGCCTTGTATCGCCGAAGAAATCTTCTGTGCAGAAGGCAATCACGCTATCGGCGTCGGGCTCCACTTCGTAGCACTCGAGAAGGGAAATAAGTCCCAGGAGCGCGTAGTAGTTCTCGTCCTCGGCGTATTCCTCGTCGAGAAGCGCGTAGCTCTCTTCCCAGGAGCCGACCGTAACGAGATCGAGGTAGTCCTCGTTGTCGAGAAGTGATGTAAACAATTCGGGCTTAACTGCCGAAGCATAGCCGATAGTCAGCGTGTTATACATGGCGGTGTCGGGTCTGTTAAGGTAGTTCAGGAACAGGTGTGCCGCGCGGTAGTTGGGGGTGTAGTCGTCGTTTGCCTTGGGAATTACCCAGCCGTCAAACCAGATGTTGCTCCCCGATTCGGGCACATAGTAGTCAAGGAAGCTGTTTCCTTCCTCGTCCATGGATTCCTCTATCGCGTAGAACGCGTCTCCGCTCCAGGCAAGGTCTACATAGGCGATTTCGTTTATCATATCGTCTTTTCCGAAGTCGACTTCATAGCCTTTAAGATGTTCTCTCTGCTCCGAAAGCACCTTTTCGGCAAGGTCTATAAGCTCTTTATCGGTGCAGGTAATGAGTTCGTCAATGGTGAGCGCCTGGTACTTCGCGGGCAGCATATCCTGCTCTTTGAGATACATGACGGCGCAGACATATGTGTCACGGATACTGTCTTTTACAAGAATCTTGCCTTCGAGCTCTTTCTTGTTGATGCTGTTCCAGAAGATTCCCCAGCCCGCCTCTTCCACTTCCTCGCGTGTGAGGTAGTTTGTATTGTAAAGCACTCCCAAAGTTCCCCACATATAGGGCACAAAGTAGTCGTTCATATGACCGGTTGTGTCGCCTACGGCTATATCGCTGAACGCCGAATCAATCTTTTCCCTTATTTCGGGCATGATGTTGTCGATATAGAGCGTTTCGCCTTCGTCAAGGACATAGTTCCAGTCAAGTTTCTCCAAACGGTCGTACTTCAACAGTTTCTGAATGGCGTACTCGCTGGGGCAGATGAGGTCGATTTTGCTGTCGCCCTTTATTATCTCGGTCAGCATGGTTTCGTTTGTGTCGAAATTGCTGTAGATTATGTTGAGGCTGTTGCCCGTGAGTTCTTCGTAATAGGCGGCAAACTCTTCGAGCACAGCGGGCTCTATATAGTCTGCCCAGTTGTAGATAATGAGCTCCTCGTCAAACTTTTCGGTTATAAGCGGCGGTATGACAAACGCCAGGATTGTACCCACAAGAATGGCGGCAAGCAGTATGATAGTAACGATTTTGCTGGCTTTTGATTTACTTGACTGCATCTTGTCCCCCTTTGGCGGGAATGGATTGATCCCCCGTTTTTCTTAAGTTCATGAGAAGCACAAGTCCCAATACTACGACGAATATAATGCTGAATATGGCAAACCAGAAGGGGCTTAGACCTTTCAGCCTCGCGTCCTCGTAGATATAGGTGGAAAGCGTGTTTATACCCGTAGCTGCGCCTTTGTTTATCTGCGTGATGATAAAGTCATCCATACTGAGCGTAAAGCTTAACACAAATCCGCTGATAATGCCGGGCACGAGCATGGGAATGAGCACCTTAATCAGCGCCTTTGACGGGCTTGCGCCGAGGTCAAGCGCGGCTTCGTAAATGTTGGGGTCCATCTGCGTGAGCCTTGGCATTACGCTGAGCACAACGTAAGGCGTGCAGAACGTTATGTGTCCGAGGATTATTCTGACATATCCCGCAGGGAACTTGAAGGTGACAAAGAACAGCATAAGGCTGACTGCCATGACTATTTCGCTGTTTATTATCGGGAGCTGGTTTACGCCCTCGATTACCCTTCTTGAGCGTTTTCCGAGGCTGAATATGCCTATGCTCGCTATGCTTCCGAGAATGGTCGCCGCGACGCTGGAAATAATCGCGATGAGGAAGGTGTTTTTTATCGCAAGAAGCAATTCGGGCGTCTTTTCCGATGTGAATATCGATCTGTACGCCTCCAGAGTGAAGCCTTCTTCAAAAGTGAATGTGGCGGAGTTGCTGAAAGAGAAGACGATAATCAGAATTATGGGCGCGTAAAGGAGCGCGAGAACCAACCCGAGGTATCCGCTTTTTAAAATCTTTTTTACCATAAGTTATTCCCTCCTCTCTCCTGCTTGACGCTGACCTTGTTCATGAAGAAGTTGCTGACCAGTACGAATATGAGCATTATTAGGCTCATTACGCTTCCCACGCCGTACAGGTTGTTGTTGAACTTGGTCTGAATGCTGTCGCCGAAAAGGAATATCGTGTAGTCGCTGAGCAGTTGGCTTATCGCTAAAGTGCTTATGGTCGGGATGAACACCATGGTAATTCCGCTGATTATTCCGGGAATGCTCAAGGGGAGCGTCGACTTGATAAACAACGTAAGGCCGTCGGCGCCGAGGTCTCTTGCCGCTTCCTCGTACGACTTGTCGATGTTGGAAAGAACGGTATGCAAAGGAAGTATCATAAAGGGCAGGTAGTTGTACACCATGCCAAAGAGCACCGTGCCCATACCGAGTTCAATATCGAGCGCTATGAAAATAGCTTTTGTCGCGAGCGTCCTGATCAGGAAGTTTACCCACATCGGAAGCACGAACAGAAGTACCAGCGTTTTGCCCGACTTTCTGCGGCTCAGAATATACGCGACGGGATAGCCTATGATAAAGCATATCACCGTGGTGACTACGCCCACAAGAAGGGACGTCAGCAGCACCTTCATGCTCGCTCCGTCTGTGAATATGGTAATGAAGTTTGCAAAGGTCAGGCTGTTTTCGCTGTCAAGGAAGGCGTAAACAAGTACCAACGCCATGGGAATTACCACAAACAAGAGCAAAAAGAGGATATAAGGATAGCTGAAGACCTTCCTCGTCATCCTGAAGTTTTTAATCTTATGCCAGGTGGCAGTAAAAACATTAGTCTTCATTTTCGCTTACTTCCACCTTTTCAATTATGATCTTGTCTTTTGCGACTTTGATGCCCACGCGGTCACCCTTCATCCATTCGTCGTCGGTATCGGCGAAGAAGTCATAATAGTTGTCGGTGCGCAGGACGCACTGGTAGTAGCTGCCCTTGTATATCGTGCTGACTACGGTTGCGCCGATAATTCCGTCTTCCTCGTCGTCGCAAATCTCGATATCGTCAAAGTCAATCTTGACGCGTACTTTGGTGCCCGAGGGAAGGTCGCTGTCGCATTCAAACCTGCCGCCGCATATCTCTACGACGCCTTCGTCCCACATTTCGGTATCGATTTCGTTGATAATGCGTGACTTGTTCATAATATGGATGTCGTCGGGTCTTATAAAGAGTCCCACAACTTCACCGGGGTTGCAATGAATGTTGTCGAAAATGAGTATCTCGTTTTCTTCCTGCTCACCCTTGATTGTGCAAATTATCTGATAGTGGTCGCCCTTGAACACGCAGGAGTTTACGGTGGCGCGCACCATGGCCTTGGCGAGCTTTTCCTCGTCGCCCTTTATTATAAAGATATCTTCGGGGCGGATGATGACGTCGATAGGCTGGTTCTTTTTGAAGCCCGTGTCCACACACTCAAACGTGTGCTCGCAGAAGTTAACGACGCGGTCTTTAATCATGATGCCGCTGAAGATGTTGCTCTCGCCGATAAAGTCTGCTACAAACGCGTTTGCCGGCTCGTCATAGATCTTCTGGGCGGTGCCTATCTGCTGAATTTCGCCGTTGCGCATAACAATTATGGTGTCGCTCATGGTGAGGGCTTCTTCCTGGTCGTGCGTGACGTATATGAAGGTGATGCCGAGGGTCTTATGCATCTTCATAAGCTCCATCTGCATGTCTTTGCGCATCTTGAGGTCGAGTGCTCCCAAAGGCTCGTCAAGGAGCAGAATTTCGGGCTCGTTTACGATAGCTCTTGCTATCGCAACCCTCTGCTGCTGTCCGCCGCTGAGGCTGTTTACGTTACGGTAGCCAAAGTCTTCGAGGTCGACGAGTTTGAGCACTCTGTTCACCTTATCGTTGATTTCGTCCTTGGTGAGCTTGCGCATCTTGTCGTACTTCTCTCCCGTCTTCTTGTCGGTGATTATCTCGCCCGTGGGCACTTCCTTAAGCTTAAGCCCGAAAGCAATGTTGTTGAAAACATTGAGGTGGGGGAAAAGCGCGTATTTCTGGAATACGGTGTTGACGGGGCGCTTATGGGGCGGCAGGTCGGTAATGTCCTGTCCGCTGAGGTAAATTGTCCCGCCGGTCGGCTTTTCAAAGCCGGCGATCATTCTCAGTATGGTGCTTTTTCCGCATCCGCTTGGTCCGAGCAGCGTCACGAACTCTCCCTTTTTAATGGAAAAACTGACGTCGCGAACCGCGGCTTTGCCGTCAAAGTCCTTGCTGAGCTTTTTGATTTCGATTATTTTGTCGTTCGACACCATTTTTTCAAATACCCTCCACTTTTATTATCGTTGGTTAAAAATTGCTTGGCGTCGTCACCCAGATAAGGCGGCTTCTGCCATTGTTTACATTTCTTATTTTGTGCTCATATTTGCCGTCAATATAAAAGGCCTCGCCTTTTTTTGCCTTGTAGAGGTATTTCTCGTTGCCGAGTTCGATTTCGATTTTACCTTCAAGGACATATCCGAATTCTTCCCCCTCGAACGGCATCCTCATTTCGCTCTCTCCGCTCTCGGGCAGGTCGAGAATAATGGGCTCCATTTCGTTTTTCTGGGAGTTGGGAATAAGCCAGATGTTTGTTCCGTCGCCGTTGGCGCTCTGGAAAAAGTCGGTCTTGCCGAAAACAATCTTCTCCTTTTTGGGTTCGGTAAAAAAGTTCTGCAAGCTGACGCCGAGCACGTTGAGTATATCGATAAGCGTGGCGATGGAAGGGGAAGCAAGATCATTTTCCAACTGGCTTATATATCCTTTGGTCAGCTCACAGCGCAAAGCAAGCTCTTCCTGTGTAAGGCCTCTCTGAAGACGTATCGCTTTGATTTTGGCTCCGATGTCCATGGCATCCTCCTTATTTGTTTATATTTGCCAAACTTATATATTACAGTCACTAAACCGCGTTGATTTGTATTATATATACTGCGTTTAGTAATGTCAATGAAATTGATTAATTTTATTAAACTTTTTCCGAGGAATTTTTATGTTTAAAAAAGTGGGTATTTTTTATAGGAAAAATCTTTAAAAAAGCCCTAAAACAAGGCCGATTCCGGTTGAGGTTTTGACACGTATTTTCACGCCTTCAAACCTTGAATATAACAAAAACGGAGCGGAAAATCCGCTCCGTTTTTATACTGTTTTTTGCCGCTGTTTTTACTGCGCGTTTCTCAGCTCAATGTCGGTATCCATGATGAGGATTATGTCATTGGTGTTTGTGGAGTAATTGTACTGTCTCTGGTAAGCGGCACTGCCGAGAACTGTGTTGACACGGCTGTCAATAGTGTCTCCGCCGACCTTGGAGAATATCCAGTTTGTAACAACGACTCTGTTGCTGAACTCGTGACCCTTGTTGACGTAAACGTCCTTACGCTCGTTGAGCGGTACAACAAACTCTTCAACAAGGCTTTCAGCCATCACGTATCTGAATGTAAGCGACGGATACTCGCCCATTCTGTAGATACTGGAGCTGTATGCCGACCACAGGGTCCTGTAGTCATTGTAGACCTTGTCGTTGTTGACTTTCTTGACGTAGATGCGCAGACGGTAGTAAGGAACGGTCATGCCCTTCTCACGCGTAAGAGCGTTGGAAGCGATTGTGGGAGGCGTATCGGCGTAAATGACCAGCTTGGTGAGCTTGACGTCGCCCGAGAAGACGTCTCTGCCGATTTCCCTTATGTTGTAATTGAACTGTATGCCGTAGAGACCCGAGCAGTTTGCAAACGCCTCATCCTCCACTCTTACAAGAGCGTTGGGAAGCACTACTGTGACAAGGTTGACATTGTTTACGTCGGTGACATCGAGGGTGCCGCCCAAGGATACGCAGTTGTAGAACGCCTGCTTACCGATGACTTTTACTTTGCTCTTGTCGGTGTCGAACTTGACGTAGACGAGATTTGTGCAATCCTTGAAGGTGCTTTCTTTGATTTCGGTGATTCCGTCGGGAATGCTTATCGTGGTCAAAGACGTGCAGGATTCAAAGGCGCTTACTCCCAATGACGTGAGCAAGCTCTTTGCGACAATTGTCACTGTCGTGGAGTTGTCGGGATTGACGGTGACTGAAAGCTTGTCAAATGTCACGGTTTCGAGGGCAAAGCAGGTGTCAAACGCGTGATCGCCTATCTTTGTCACCGTATACGGTACAGCAATCGAAGCGAGCATATAGCAGCTTTCAAACGCGCCGTCGCCGATTTCGGTAAGAGCGCTGTTTGCCGCGAAGGTAATGCCGGTAAGCGCAGTACAGTTCTTGAACGCCTCGTTGCCTATCCTCGTTACCGTCGCGGGTATCGTGACGGTCTTAAGCTGTGTGCTGGAGTAGAACGCCATATCGGAAATATTGACAAGCGAACCGGGCAATGTAACCGAAACAAGCTGGGAGCCTTGGAAGGCTTTGCTGGCAATTGTGGTAATAGCCTTGTGCTTTGCATCGGTGTTAAGGTCCAGTGTGGAAGCCGTGCCTCTGTACAGGAGCAGCACCTTGCCGAGTATGATCAGGTTGTCGTTGCCCGAAGGAGCTCTGTAATAATCGGTTTCGCTGAACACGTCGTCCGCTATGTCAACAAGTGTATTGGCAGCGGCCGCACCGTCAAAGTCCAGCGCGTTTATGTTGGCAAACGCCGCGGCATTGATTTTCCTCAGGCTCGCGGGGAGCACAATCTTCGAGAAAGGCGTAGTACGCGCAATACCCGAATCAGGTACATACAGATTGCTCGCAAGCACCGTAATGTTAATTCCGTTTACGGCATTGGGTAAGTTAAGAATATTTACCTCGCTAACCTCGTGATAGGTAAGAAGGATGTTGCCCAAGGCGTAGAAATAGCCTGCTGTACCGCCGTTGTAGGTATAAGCCAAGGCGCCGACGCCGTTCTCATACCATGCGGTATTCTCAACGGACTCTCTGGTCGCATCGGTGATATACACCGCGGGAGGATTGGTTTGCGTGGCGTAGAAAGTAATCGATGCAGTATCTTCGCCAAACGCATACTCGCCGATAGTCTTGATGCTGACTGTGGGAAGCTCTACAGATGTGAGGCCGCCGTTTACAAAAGCATAGGGCAGTATGGTTGTGACCCCTTCAGGCACTCTGAAGCTTGTTTTCACGTTGCCGTTCGGGTCTCTTTGGATGAAGTAAGCTATAAGCTCTTTTCCGTCAATTGAGTACATGGCGCCGTTCTGCACCTTGTAGACGACATTATTTGTGCCGCTGTCAAGGAGTTCCACCGATTCGAGGTTTGTGAACACTCTGAAAATGTTGGTGGTAATGCCGAACAAGTTGCTCGCCTGGGTAAATACTATCTTCTTGACGCCGTCGGCTGAGCCGGGTACGAGGTCAAAGCCCACAACAGGCAAGGAGTTTACTTTGTTGGGCACGTACACGGTTTCGTTGCCCGAAGCAATTCCCGTAATCCTGTAGGATATGAAGTTGCCCTGACCGTCCATATTGGGCGCGTAGTCGAGGATGTCGCCCGCCTCATTGTCCGACCTGCTGTTCTTGTACCAGACAGCGGTAATCGTAGTGTCCTTCTTGACGTGATACGGGAATACCATGGGACCTTCCTCGCCGTCCACCTGCCAATACATGAATGTATGGTCGGTTCTGAGCGGGGTGGGAAGGCTCTCAATCAGCTCGGTATTGAAGCCGGGCATAATATAGCCGTTGCCGTCAAATTCCACCTTGGGCAGATTGCCCGTTATGACAAAATCAAAGCTGGGTCTGGTCTTCCAGATATTTACGTAGGCGCTGTCGGAGTTGATTACGCTGAACGCCGCGGCGGGAACATAAAGTCTTATCTTAAGACTGCTTCCCGAGCGGGTGAATATACCGTCGACAAATTCTGCATCCAGTCCGTATTCGAAGTCTTCTGCCGCATCATATATGTCGCGGAGCTGCTTGACTACCTCAACGCCGCTGACGGTGATAGTCTCAAGTTCCCATTCTGCCTTGTAGAGGTCGTCGTTTTCGCTGAAGGCACCCTCTCCTATATAGATAAGTCCTTTTCCGAGGACGAGCGTCTCAAGTCCCGCGTTTTCAAAGGCATGGCCTTTTATTATGGTCACCGAGTCGGGTATGCTTACCGACTTCAACGCCGCGCCTTCAAATGCGTATTCGCCGATTTCGATAAGACCTTGCGGCAGAATGACATCGGTAAGGTTGGATGCGCCTCTGAATGCGTTGTCGCCAATTTCGACGAGCTTAGAAGCGCCGGCAAAGACCACCTGGATAAGCGAGGAGCAGTCAAAGAACGCGTTGGCTTCGATTACCGTCACCGAGGCGGGTATCGTTACCTTTCCTATATTGCTGATGTTTGCAAAGGCAAGCTGGGAAATGATGGACACGTTGTTGGGAATTGTTACTTCCACAAGACCCTGATTATTGAGAACAGGAGACGCCCCCATCTTATACTTAAGGTAAACCTTGCCGAGGATGATGTGGAGATCGTCGTTGCCCGGGTCTCTCTTGTACCACGCCGTGGTGCTGAGACCGCTCTGTAATGGGTCTACGCTTGTTTCGATTCCGTCGGCGGTAAGGTTAAGGAGCGCAACGCAGTTGTTGAGGCTGTTGTTGCCGAGAGCTTTTGAGTCAGTTCCCAAAGTGAGCGTTCTGAGCGACGTGCATCCCTGGAATGTCTCATCCGGAAGCGCGGGCACTTTTGCACCGGAAAGGTTGGCTGTAAGAAGGTCAAGGCAGTTCTTGAACACGCCCTTGCCCATCTGTTTAATCGATGCGGGCAGCGTTATGCTCGTAAGCTTGCTTCCTTCAAAGGCGTTGTCGCCGATATTCTCCACTTTGTTACCCGCGAAGGTCACGGTCTTAATCTGGGCGTTCTTGAACGCGTTGCGATAGATTGTGACGATATGAGCGGGGATGGAGTAGTTGTCTACAGCGTAAAGTCCGTTGTACTTAAGGAACATCGTGCCGATGACAAGCTGGTTCTGGTTGGTGTACCACTTGGTGCCGATAAAGTAGTCGGGATTGACCGACGCTACGGCAGAGTTTGCGGCGACCGACTCGTAGTTTATGGTGGCGAGGTTGGTCGCGTTACGGAACGCGTTGTTACCGATAATTCTGAGGTTATCGTTAAGAGTAACGGTGGTGATAGCCGTATTGTCCTTGAACAGCTCGTCGGCAAGCATGATTACCTGGCCGGGTATGACGACGGTTTTGTCGGCGTCGGTACCTGCGGCGACATACTTGATCGCCATTCTGCCCGCTACGACAAAGCGGTTGTTGTAGCCTCTTGCCGCGGCAAGCTGTGCCTCGTTGTACCACTTGGTGCCGAGGAATGCGCTGGCTTTGGCGTCGGTAAGATTACTGCCCGAAGCCCATACTATGTCGAGCTGGCTGTTGCCGGCAAAGGCGTCAGCCGCGGTGATGGTCTCCACCGAGCTTGCTATCCTTATACTTGTAATGTTGGTGTTGCCGAGTTTTCCGTTAAGGACGAGCACACCTTCGGGTATTACGAGAGAAGTGATGGGCTTGCCGTTGAATGCCGCAAGGTTAATCGCGACTATTCTGCGAGCTATGCCGTCATTTCCGATATATGTAGACGGAATATAGGATGTATCGTCGTTAGACGCGTAGCTCGAAAGCTGATATCCGTCGCCGTACTGGGTGAGATCTGTTCCACTTACCGAACCTCTGGAAGTGGAATAGTATTTCGCTTTGAGGACGGTGTCGGCGTAGAACGTTCTCGGGAATGCAGCCTTAACGCCGTCGACAAACCAGTCTACGAACACATATCCTTCAAACGTGGGCGCGACGGGAGCCGTGGCCATGTACGAGGTCGAAACGGGAACCATTCCGAGCTGATTGGTGCCGATTTCAAATCCTTCCAACACCGAGAAGCTGATTCTCGGCTCGATGGTTCTGTAATAGGAGTAGTTGGCGAGGACGTCCCCGATGGTTTCGGCGTCAAGGTTGGCGTCGATGTAGAACATTACATCTTCGGGGAAGACATCGGGATTGATGGCGACCTTCTTTGCGAAGATGCCGCCCGTACCCTTAATCCTTACGCTCTGGAGAGCGGGAGGATTCTGGTTGAACGCCTCGTCGCCGAGGGTCTCCACATTACCTAATACTATATAGGATAAACTGTCGCAGCCGTAGAATGCTTGCGCTCTTATCTCGGTAATGGTAGAAATGCTGATGTCGAATGACTCTATCGCGTCGCAGTCATAGAACGCTTTGCCGTAAATTATGCCTGTAAATCTCGCAAGGAAACTTACGTCCTTGAGGCTGTCGCAGTCGTAGAACGCCATGGAGTCGCCGTTTGCGTCGGCAAGGAAGCCGTTTACGTTGGGCATATTTACGGTGGTGAGTGCCGAGCAGCCGTAGAAGATGCCTACAGGCAGTTTGCCCGAGCCTACTTGCGCGCTCTGAGCGTTTATCGCCTTGGGAATATCCACTGTCTCGAGGCTTGTGCAACCCCTGAACGCGTATCTGCCCACCGAGGCTACGTTGTTGAGATTGATATAGGTAAGGCTTGTGCAGTTCTCAAAGGCGTTGTCCATGACGGCGGTTACCGTGGAAGGCAGTTCAATCGCCGTGAGGTTTGCACAGTCCTTGAAGAAACGTAACGGTATAACCGTCGCGCCCGAAAGGTCGGCGGCGGTGACCACGGTAACGGTCTCCTCGCTGCCGCCCTCCAACGTTCTCTTATAATTTGCGTTGTACGCAACGGGAACGCCCGCAAGCACAATGACCACTCTCTGTTTATAGAGCTTGGTGTCATTGAAAAGGTTGTAGTTTATGTTGTTTCTTTCGGTAAGTCCGGCGAGGGTCACCGAGGAGAGGCTTACACAGCCTGCGAAGATGTCGGTGCCCGAAAGGTTGGCAAGCGTCGCGTTTATGGTCAGCGTCTCAAGGTATGCGTATCCGCTGAACGCGCCGTTGCCGAGGCGTGCAACCGTATATCCGTTTATTGTCGCGGGTATGGTTATCGCAGAAGCCGTTCTGTCGCCGCCGATAATCGTGGCGATGTTGTTTTTGTCAAAGGTGTAGAGAAGTTTGCTCGTTGCGTCATAGTGGGTCGGAACGGCTGACGCGTCCTTAATAAAGCGTCTGCTTTCGTCGGCGACGAGTATGTCGACTTCGGTCTTCTCCCCTGCTTCAAGGGCGTCAAAGTTGTTGATGTAATAGGTCGCGCCCGCTTTGAACACTGCGTCGAGTGCGGCGAGAATATCGGTCGCCGTCATTTCGCCCAATGCCGCGCCCATTATTGTCTCCATAACGGAGAGCGGCATAGCAACGACGTTGAGCATGGCGGCGTTGGTCGCGTTGACTGTCGCGATTCCGGCATGGAGCGTCAGCTTGTTGAGGTTTGCGGAAACAAGCGCGTTCTCGGCGATTTCGGTAATCGTTGCGGGAACGGTATAGTCGCCGTACACGCAAGGCGGATAGTAAATGAGCGCGTCGCCTTGGAATAATGCGAAGTTCTGCACAGAGTACGCACTGCCTGCCTCGACCGTGATTGTCTTCATCAGCGGGAAGAGATTAAACGCGGCGACATCGATTGCTATGTCTTTCGCAAAGTTAATCGTGTTGAGTCTGGAAGCGGCGTATACAGCGGCGGCGTTGAGCGCACCTGTGTAGCCGTATTTTGCGCTTATTGTGTTGGTTATATCCGTCACGCCTTTTCCGAGAGTGAGGGAAGTAACCGAACTGCCCATGATGTTTGCAAAGTCAAAGGTGATGTTTTCGGACTCGTTGCCCGTGCCTATGCTCAAGGTGGCAAGCTTTGTCGTCAGAGCGAATACCATGTTGCCCAAAGTTGATACGTTGGGAAGGAATACGCTGACAAGCGCCGTGCCTGCGAAGGCATAGTCGCCTACCGAGCCTACTGTGTTGAGGTTGCCGATATCGTTAAGCGCCGAGCAGCCTTCAAATGCCGCCTCGCCTATGGTCTGAACGTCGGCAAGGTTGATCTTGGTGAGGTTTGCGCATCCTGCGAAAGCACTGTCGCCGATGATGTTGACGTTGCGCGGCAGGACGACTTCTTTAAGTCCCGCGAAATTTTTAAACGCGCTTTCGGGTATCTCGTTGATGCTCGTGGGCACGCTTGCGCGGAATATTACCTTAATGTTTTCGCCGCTTGCGTTGAGGAAGGCCTCTTTACCCATCTCGACAAGAGAGCCGGGTATGGATACGTCACTTGAGAACGTAACGCCCTCAAACGCGTTTTCTCCGATAAAGAGGAGTCCGTCGGGCAGAGATATACTCATAGTGAGGCTGACGCCCTGTACGTCCGCGCCGAACACGTCGTCGGCAATGCCGATAACGGGGAGTCCGTCGTAAGTTTCGGGGATAATGACGTTGAGCGCGGATTCGCTGTCGGTGGGTGTGTAGCCCGTGATGACATAACCGTTGCGGACCGAGTCAAGCGTGAAGCTAAGTCCGGGGCTGCCCATGCTGACGTCAACGCAGGTGATTTCAAAGACATGGTTGTCGCCGATGCCAATCTTCTGACCGTTGCCGGTGACGGTGGAGCCGAAGTACTTTATGATGTCGATATCATAGTCGTACACCTCGGTATGGCTTCTCTTGAGCTGGTCGAGAAGTCCGGCAATATAGTCGCGCCTTATTACGTCGTCGTAATAGACGTTTCTGTCAAGCTGATAAGTGAGAACCTCAGACTCATCTTCGGGGTCGGCAAGTCCGACAAAGCTGAAAATGAACTGAGCATTCTTGACCTCGGGGGTATAAACGGGGGTAAGTGCGAGATTGCCGTTAATGACATAGGACTGACCCGCATTGTAAATGTTTCCTTGCGCGTCTTTCCACTTGAGGTCGAATGAATAACCGGGCTTAGCGGTGTAATTTGTGGGCATGGTATAGCTGATGCCCGAACGCACCGAGGCGGTTTCGTTGGAGCCGTCGGTAAAGCTTACGGTGTAATTGGTGGATTGAACAAGCGCGAAGAGGATGTTGGAGGTGTTGGTCCTCACTGCGTCCATATTGACCCAGCTTACAAACTGCTTGCCCTGCTGAGCAAGTTCGGCCTTTGCCGCGTTGAGCTGAGTGTCGGTGGGAACGGAACCGATTCTTACCGTCGCGCTGGTCGTGAGCGGGAATTGAGTCTCGTTGTTTATGTCGGTCGAATATACATACTTGAAAGCAATTGTACGTGACTTGTATGTAACCGTCATGTTGATGTTGGTGTTTTGTGTTACTCTGTCTGTGGAGAAGTTCCAGTTCCACTGCCAGGACTCTATGTCGGCGGGCTTTTCCCAGCCGGGCGCCGTATATCCGTTTTCAATAATAGTGCTGTTGTAAGCGATGTCGGTGTATATAGCAATGACTTGATTTGTGTAATCGCGGAAGGTAACTGTATATTTTGCTGCGTTTTCGGTATAGCTTGCGTAAACGATAAGGTCTGACGTTATGTTGGTAAAGCTTGCTTCCTGGCTGTTGTTCTTATTGCGCCAGCAGTCGAATACCATGCCGGCAATGGAGGGAGCCTGGGGAGCTTCTATGCTGCCGTTTGCGACAGTGTGCTTCTTTGCAATCTGGGTAAAGTCCCTCGCGAGGAAGGTTACGCTTACGGTCTGGGTGCCCTCTTCCACCAGGAAGATGTTAAAGGTGGTGGCGCAGCCTTTGTAAAAAACGTTTATGTTCTTTTCGCCGGGCTCTTTCAGGCTATTGCGGGAATCGGTGTCAAGCATCGACAAGGTGACCGCTATTTCCTGGGTATTTCCGGTCTCATCGGTGATCCTGAGCTTAAGCTGCGACAGGTCAAAACTGCCTATTGTAGCGACATCGGGCACGCTATCTTCCACAACCTCAATGGCTACGGCGTTGGGCCCCTGTTCGCATCCGGCAAGCGTAAGTAAAGTGCACAATACCACAAGTACCGTCAGAATACTCAGGATGTGCTTGACGCTTACTCTTTTGAATTTCATTGCCATACCTCCACTATCAGCGTTCACGCTGTACAGAATAACAGTTATAATAAATATAACATACTCATAAGCAAATTGCAATAGCCAAACCGCAACTTTGTGGGTAAAAGAACAGTCAAAAATAATGGTAAATTTCGGCTGAAAATCATGGGAAAAATGTGTGTTTTTCGACCAAAAAAACACATAAAACAGAGCACAGATTTCGCCGCGGATAGACAAAAAAAACGGCGAAAAACAAAGTCCGCCGTTTTTGTTAAAAGTAACGCAAATTTAAAGCTATTTAGAGGCAATTATCCCAGTTTGATTTTGTCCTTTTTGGGATATTTTCTGATGGTTCTTTTCAGCCTGAACTTTTCGGGTTTTACGTATTCTTGCAAAAATCCCTTAAGCTCGTCCAAGGTGTTTTCCTTCATGCTTTGAGCCGTTACGTAATAGAAGAGCGCCACTCCCGCATAGATGTAAATGCGGTCTTTTCGCAAGGCGATAGCCTCGATTTTGTCGTAAGAGTGCTCTTCGCCGTGAACGGGCTCGCCCACCTTGTTCAGGCTTGCCGCGATAAATCTGTCGGGGTAAAATTCCAGCTGGTGGTACTCAATATCGGTCTTTTCAAAATCGTGCTTATATCCCCAGATGCCCGTCACGAGAAAAAGGACAACGGCAAGCAAAATCAAAGCAATCGTAACTCCCAGAAAAATAAGCGCGATGAAAATTTCGTACGCAACGTACAGCCACACAGCCAAAATAGAAAGCAGTGACACAAGTACAATTTCGCGTACTCCGACAAACCTTTTCAGGTAGTACATACTGCAAAGAAAATAGCCGTTTTTGTTCAGCTTCTGGACGACCTTTATATAATCCATCAAAACACTTCCTCTCCCCTTAGGCGCATGTACGACCACTTGTTTTCGGCAAAGTCGTCGTCCACGCCGATATCGGCGGTATTGTTGTAAATATACAGCACGCAGGGATAAAAGTCAAATCTTAACAGGCTTGCAAGCCTTGCGACCTGGTCGAGCGCCGCTATGTCAAAGCGGGCTATTCTCGGGTCTTCGACCTCTATTATCGACGTGTTTTCAAACATCGCTCCCGCCGTGACCATCCCGAGATGGATATAGTCCTTGCCGTCTTTTTCAAGCCTTATGGAGTTGTACATTTCCTTCTTGATCTCGTTGCCCAACACGTCGTTGAGGAGTTTCTTAACCGCTGTGTCGAAAGCGGGATTGTCGGGGAATATCGTCCTGTCAAGCATCTTTGCGCTGGTGACGTTCTGCCAGTTGTAGATGTCGAGGAAGCCCGTGCTGTAGAGGTTGCTCTGAAGTCTCAGAGTGCTTCCGTCCGCCATGTTGTTCTGGGTCGCGACGCCGATTGCCGTAGCGATTATGTTGCTCATAACAACGTTGTGCAAATAGAGATTGCTGTAGTCGCACTTATCGGCGAGCAAGGGATTGCGGTCGCTGGGCAGGAATATACCGAAGTTGCTGGTATTTCTTATGATACAGCCCGTCAAGCGGACGTCGCTGTTGTGCATTGCGAGCCCGTAGTACGCGTCGCCGAGTATGCAGTACTCCACCTTGATATTCTCAAACCTTGCAGGCTGTTCCTTTTCTCCTATCATGAGGGCGCAACCACGGCAGCCGTTGGATTGGTTCATCCTCACCACGTCGTCGCAGGCTATCCTTACGTTGCTTACGGTCACGTTGTCGGCAATGACCGTGACGAGCGGCTCTTCGGAAGCGAGTTCTTTATTTATCGCGTCGAGAGTATGTCCGTTGCCGTACAAGCTGCCTTTAATCCTTAACGTATTGTCGGTTGACTTAAGGCTGATGTCGTTGAGCATGCAGATGCCCAGTCCTGCCTCGCCTGCCGCGTACATTGCCGCATAGTCGGAGCAGTTTACGCCGTTTATTACCGTAAGCGTTCTCCTTGCCGTGACGTCCACGCTCTTATACGCCGAATACTTGGCTTTTACCGTGATGACGAGCTTCTTCTCGCCGTCGATGTCCGGACGGAACACAATGCGGTGTCCGTCGACGTAGGCGATACTTTCGTCGCTGACCGCTATGTCAAAGTCCTGCCAGTCGGCGTCCTGCGGATAGTTTATGGCAAGGTCAATTACATAAGGCACGAAACCGTCAACGTAAGAGAGGTTGCCGTAAACGCTTGCGTCGGCAATACCCTTTTTGTCCTGACTGTCAACGGTATTAAGCCTTATATATTTTATCTCCTGTATAACTTCCATATTTATAGACGTGGCTTTGCCGTGGGCGTTTGCGGTAAACTGCACCGTTCCTCTGCCCGCGGGTGTTATCTTGCCGTCTACGCCTATAGTCGCGGCTAGCTCGTTGTTTGTGGCGAGCGTGGCGGGCACAGCCGAGGTATTGAACACGTCTGTATAGACGACATTGAGATATACGGGCGCGCCGTTAAGTTTAACCCGTCTGTCTTTCAGTATGCCGAAATGCTCAAATTGTATATCGTTGGGGTCGCACTTTGTCACTGTGACAAGTGTTCCGCCCACGTCCAGCACGGCGACGTCGGAAGTGAAAGTAAACCTCTCTCCTGCGATTGTCCCGCCTGAGACTACAGCTACAGCGCCGCCCGGCAAAATCTCCGAAAGGTCAAAGTCGCGCGACGCGGCAAAGTTTGCGCCGAATTTAGTGACGCCTTTCTTTACCGAAAACGCCCTTGTCGCTTTAATTGTGTCTGTAACAAAAACGGTAATATCGGCGATGCCTTCGGACACGCCCGTTATTATGCCGTTTCTGTCCACCTTTATTACGCTCGGGTTGCTGCTGGTCCAGACCAGATTTTCCACCTGTCCGTCAATGGGGCTGAACGTCGGCTCGATCAGCCTGCTTTCGCCCGTCGTTATCTCGTAGCTGTCGGCGATTATCGTGACGCTCTCCACCTTTCCGCTCTCAACTATGACGTTGCAGCGGTCGGACTTGTAGCCTTCCTCGGTGGTCACCACCACGTCAAAGGCGCAGTAGGTGCCGAATCTGACAAGTCCCGACCGGTCGATTGTCACGGCGTTGTCCACGTCGTCGCCGAAGCATTCGTAGTTTTCTATTTCGTAATAGACGTTTTTATTTCTCGCCGCCGTGGGGTATACTGTCGCCTTAAACTGAAACTCCCCGTCCGACAGGGGCAGTACCAACATATCGTCGACATTAAGCTCCACTCTTTGGACTGCTATGTATACGTTAATGCTTATGATGTTCGCGCTTAAAAGCACGGTTGTCACAATTATGAGGGGAAGCATAAGCAGCATAGCGATTACTATCTTTTTCATACTTTACCTCCTTACGGCACAATCCTGTTGTACTTATTTTCGGCTTTGAGGAACAAGACAAGCACGCTTATTCCGGCCATTATGAAACTGAGCGCGTTGAGAATGATATATACGCCGTTTATTCCGGCTTTCCACGAGCCCATCGGGATATAGGTGAACAGCATCGCGAACAAGCCGTAAAGCACGCTAATGAAAATGCCTATCACCATGGAGTTGGTGACGTTTTTGTTGGCTTGGACGAGATCGCCGTCGCTGTTTGTGTCAAATACGGGCGAGCGCATATCGCTGAGTATGGCAATAGCCGTAAGGGCAATTATGATAAAGAACGATATTCCGAAAATCCCCAGCGCGTCGGTAATCTTGATGTAATTTCCGTATTTCGCCCCGCCGAAGATTACCCAGGTGGAAATGCAGGTAATCAGATTGCTCCCGCCGGCGACTATCATGTACAGCACCATTTTTACAAGGAGCTGATACCTGTAGCTTACGGGAATGACCTTGGTCATGTAGAAGTTGTCTCCTGTGCGGCTTATGGTCGTGGAAGCAAAGCTGACGATAATTGTATCGAATATGAGAATTACCAGAATGGTAAGACCGGGGATGATCGCCCCTCCTACCGAACTGTCGCCCACCGCCACTGCGAGGTTGTTGCAGAAGTACACCATAAAGGGCGCGGCTATCGCCATGGCGAGGTACTGGAAGCTGTAGTTAAAGGAGCGGAATATCGTCAACAGCTCGGTGTGAAGTATTGTGCCGAAAATGCTTCTCGGTCTGTTCTTTGTCTTCTTGTGGAAAGCTTCCCTTCCTTTTTCGATGCTCTTTAAGAGCACAAGGTAATAGCTGTGGGAGCCAAGGTACATGCTGACTAACCCGAGGACAGCCGTCACCAGGAATATCATAAGAATGCTCTGCCACACCATTTCGCCGTATAGAACGTTGGCAAACAGGCTGGCGGGCACAAGGCCTTTGGCTATTGTCTTCATGATGATCAGGGTCTGCTCTGTAAAAAGCGTGTCGGCTTCCTGGGTCTGGTAATACTCGAGTATGCCCCGTAACAGCATCATGTACGCCGAAAAGCCGATGACTATAAGGACTATGATAAACGCAAGCTTCAGCCCGAACTTATTCCTTATGAGATTGTTGAGGTGCATGACGGGCACCGAAATGAGGTTGGCAAGGAAAAACGGGATAAGGCTTATCAGAAGCGTCGTCGTCACGCCGTGAATGTAGAAAAGCGCTCCCATGTGGTTGAAAATGCCGTAAAAGATATAGAACGGCAGAGTCACAAGGATGCTGATAATCAGCGTATTGATATAGACAAATACGGCTTTTGCGAGAAACAGTTCTATTCCCTCGAGGGGGAAGCGGATCAGAAGCTCGTTGTCGGTGTCGAAGTACAAGACCTTGACAAGCTGCCCCGTCGCGCTGATAAACTGCACCAGCATGCTGACAAAGGTCGCTATCGCAAGGTATTCGTAATTCATGGGCATGCTGCCCTGAAGTATCATCTTGCAGACAAAGTATATTCCGACAACCACTACGGCATAGATTATCGCCGAAAAGGTCATGTTGAGAGCGAACAGCCCCCAAGCCTTACGGTTTGGATCTTTACCGAGGTTGAATATACTTCTGAACTCCATTTTGAGAGTTATCAGAAAGTTATTCATCTTTTGCCTCCGCTTTGTCGTCCTTCGCGTCTTCCTTATGTTTCAGTGTAAAGACGTTGTCGCGGGTGTCCTCGAGCTGGAGAATGGAGAGTATCTTTTCCCTGTCCATGCCCGTAGCTGTGTAGAAGGTCTCGTCCAGCCTGTCCTGACTGGCCTTGTTGTTGACAAGGTCCATGACCTCGATGAGCTTGCCGTCGTTGATTATCGCGACGCGGTGGCAAAGCTTCTTTACGAGGTCGAGGTTGTGAGAAGAGAAGAATACCGAGTTGCCCTTTGCGGCGTGCGCCTGCATCTGAAGCACTATCTCTGCCATGGACTGGGGGTCAAGTCCCAGCATGGGCTCGTCCAATACCCAGAGCTTGGGCTGGTGGATGAGCGCGGCAATAAGGCAGATTTTCTGCTTCATACCGTGGGAATAGCTCTTAATCTGCTTGTCAACTGCAAAATGCAGGCTGAACACGTCAAGATAGTAATCCATCATATCCTCGCGCGCTTTCTGGTCGACCTTGTAGATATCGGCGACGTAGTTGACATACTCCCTGCCCGTGAGCTTCTCGAGCACCGAGTGATTGTCGGGGACGTAACCCATATGGAGCTTTGCCTTAATAGGCTCCTTCTTGAGGTCGTAGCCGCAGATATTTATTTCGCCTTCGTCATAGGGTAAGATACCCGCAAGGCACTTTATGGTAGTGGATTTTCCTGCGCCGTTTTTGCCTAAAAATCCGAATATTTCTCCTTCCTTGACTTCCAAAGACAATCCGTCAACCGAGTACCTGTCGGAATTTGGATATTTTTTTCTTAAATTCTTTATAGTAAGCATTTTTTAGTCACTCCTGAATCAACACATTTTCAAAAAAGCCCTGCGCCGCAAGGCAATACCGTATATTTCTTTGACGGCAGGTGGGGAATCCCCAAAAAACTTGATTTTTCGGGGCAAAACTTTCTATTGAAGCATGGCGAGGTTGGGTTTGCGGAATACAGATATACTGCTCTTAATCCGCTCGACGACCGCTTCGACTTTTGCCGTCTTACTCTCCTCAACCTGAGTATGCTTTACAAAGAAATACCTGAAGAAAAGAACGATAATCTCGGCAAATTCGAGGCACACGGCACTGACCGCCGGAAAAACATGATTGACCTGATATTCGCTGAGAAAGAAAGAGCCTTCTTTGGCGTATACAAATGCAACGATGAAAATGAAGGAAAAAACCATTGCTATTGACGAGCAGATTCCGTTAAAAGTGCCCGCAACAAAAAACGCAAACTTTTTCCACAAATTGAGAATAAATCTGCGGAATATCACTACGCCCTGGATTGTCACAAAAAGCATCCAGTTCATAACGATTGCGCCGATAATCTGAGTCAGAATTTCGTTTAACACGACTAATTTTCCCTTTCCTTCGCCATTTGTTAATATTATATAGCTTTATAAAATATATGTCAAACAGTTTGAGGATAGTGAAAATCGACTGAAAATTTCATTTTAACAGCAAAATTGCCTATTGCATATCATACCCCTAATCGTTATAATTGAATCAGGAGAAACTATGAGAAATCCCGCAAAAGCACGGCTGATATTTTCGGGGCTGACTGACCTTGTTGTGGCAATATTTTTCGGAATATTGATTGTTTTTACGCTGTTTTTTATAATAAGCCCATTTTTTAATCACGTCACCCCTTTTTCACCCGAAAGCAATCTCTTCAAATACGACGCCATGGTCGCAGAGTTTTTCGGCGGGATGTCGGTATTTGTAGCGACGCTGTTCTTGACGGTGGGGGGCATATTCCTTTTGGGGTTTATATTTTCCTTTTCTTACGTAAAATTGTGCTTTGTCATTGCAAAAATGAATATAGACGACGCGTCAAAAAAGACTTCGCCCCTTATCGCCTACGGCGTTATGCAGGTAATTGTGGGCGCTGTGGCGCTCGCCGCATCGCTTTTCATACTCATACGAATGCAATTTACTTCTTCTACTCAGATCGTAATAATACTAAATGCCGCTTCCTGCGTCGCTTTCGTAACCAGCGCCGCGTTGAAATTATCTTCGGCAAAGATGATAAAGGACGAAGCTATTCGTCGGCACGACCTGAGATACGTCAACCGACCGCCTAATGTTTACCGGTATTATTGAAATACAAAAAGGCGGGAATTTCCCGCCTTTTTGTATCTGGGGCTACGAGTAAGCCCCGTTGATATAGCTTAATTAAAATAGCGTTTGAGAAGACCTGCGAAAGCCGATCCGTGCCTTGCCTCGTCCTTTGCCATTTCGTGAACGGTGTCATGGATGGCGTCGTAGTTAAGCTGTTTTGCGCGCTTGGCAAGTTCGAATTTGCCCATGCAGGCGCCGCTCTCGGCATCGACTCTCATCTGGAGGTTTTTCTTGGTAGAGTCGGTGACGACTTCTCCGAGCAGCTCCGCGAATTTGGCGGCGTGTTCGGCCTCTTCAAAAGCTATTCTCTTATAAGCCTCGGCTATTTCGGGATATCCTTCCCTGTCTGCTACCCTGCTCATGGCAAGATACATACCTACTTCACAGCACTCGCCGTTAAAGTTGGCTCTGAGTTCCATTATGACATCCTCTTCGGCGCCCTTGGCTTCGCCAACCTTATGTACGGTGGCAAACTTCAGCTCTTCGTCGCTTACCGCGTTGAATTTCTCGGCGGGAGCAGTGCATACGGGGCATTTCTCAGGTAAAGTGTCGGAAGTGTAACCGCAAACAGAACAAACGTATTTCATAGTGCAAAAATCTCCTTTTTTTGTTGTTATTTTATTTATTTTTTACAACCCGAACAAAGGGTGTTGTAATCAAGACTGAAATTTTCTCCGCCGATTTCTTTCAGTACTTCGAGCTGGTCACCGGTCAGGAATATATCCTCTACCTTCCCGCATTCGGGGCACTTGAGGTGGGCGTGCGGCTCTGTGTGGCCGTCGTACCTGTCCCTGTCGCCTTCCACATGGAGTACAAACACTTTTTTGTTGGCGACAAGCTCATTGAGGTTGCGATACACAGTGCCCAGGCTTATATTGGGTATAACTTCCCTTACGCTGTTGTATATTTCTTCGGCGGTGGGATGGGTGTATACGCTTTCGAGATAACTTATTATCGCCTCTCTCTGCCTGGAATAGTTTTTCATCGTTGCCTCAAATCAGGAATCATTACTGATATTATATGCCATAAAAACCCTTGTGTCAAGGGTTTTACAAAGAAATTAATAATGATTATTGATTTTTCTCTTTGTGGGTGATAAGAAAGTGGTTTGTGTCAAGAACAGACACGGTTTTGTTTGTGTAAATGTCGTAATATGGCTTATCAAGAGCTTTCCTCTCCCCTACGTTGACAATAAGCATAAGCCCGTCCCGGTCAATGCAAATCATATTGTCGAGTGTGGTAATCTCTATCCCGCCCAAAAACTTGTCGCGGTATTCTTTGCGTAACGATCCGAGAAAACGGTAATGAGCGAGAAGTTCGTAGTCGATGTTGTCCCAGGGGAAGGGGCGGCGGTTTATGGGGTCTTCAAAGCCTTCCATGCCCACTTCGTCCCCATAGTAGAGGCTGGGCACGCCCGGCAAGAAGTACTGTATCGCGCTGGCGACCTTGAGCCGCGCCTTGCCTTTGTTGTATTGGTACTTGAAGAGGTGGAACCTGAGCCTGTCCTCTTTGTTGAGGTTGCTTACATCTATCTCGGCGAGGGCGTTTATCGCGCGGAAGGTGTCGTGACTGTCCACAAGGGTCAGCGACACATCGAGGGACGGCTTGGGATAGTTCTCAACTATTGCCATAATCTTGTTTATGAACGTAGTCGCGTCGTTTTTGAGTATATACTCGAGTATCGCGTCCTTAAACACATAGTTCATTACGCCGTCAAGCTCTTTGCCGCGGAAGTATTTTCTCTCCTCGCCGTAAGAGTACTTGGTGCTGGCGTCTTCCCACACTTCGCCGATAACCACGGCGTCGGGATCGTTTTCTTTGACGCGGGAGTAAATTTGTTCCACAAACTCGCTGGACAATTCGTCCACGACGTCCAGTCTCCAGCCCTTTACGCCCATGCTCTGCCATTTGTCAATAATGCCGTTTTTGCCCGCGATAAACTCGTGATAGCCCTTTGCCGTCCTGCTGACCGTGGGCACAACGGTAATTCCCCACCAACAGACGTATTTTTCGGGAAATTCAATAAAGGTATACCAGTCGTAATAGGGGCTCTGAGGCGTTTTATACGCGCCGATTGAGTCATAGTGGCCGAACTTGTTGAAGTATATGCTGTCGGCTCCCGTATGATTGAAAACGCCGTCCAATATTATTATTATTCCCTTCTCTTTCGCGCTCTCGATAAGGTCTTTGAAGTCTTCTTCGCTGCCGAGAAGATGATCGATTTTTGTGTAGTCGCCTGTGTCGTAACGGTGATTGCTGCTGCTCTCGAAAATGGGCGAAAGGTACATGCAGGTAACGCCCAGATCTTTAAGGTAATCGAGCTTACTCTTTATCCCCTTGAAGTTTCCGCCGTAAAAATCGTTTGCACGGTAAACGCCGTCGGGGTCTTTGATTGTCACTTCTTCATGCCATTTTTTCTTTACGCCGAAACGCGGAGCCGGCATCGCGCCCACTCTGCAGAACCTGTCGACGA
This sequence comes from Clostridia bacterium, assembly GCA_035381305.1. GTDB lineage: Bacteria > Bacillota > Clostridia > Christensenellales > DTU072 > CAG-1782. The sequence goes on along the minus strand of DAOSYK010000001.1, from coordinate 87,286 downwards.
AGATGTGGTAGACTATACCGCCCTTTATGGTTTCGGGCGTCTTGTACTCTGCGTCATAGACTGTAAGCTGCCACTCGGGCATCCAGTCGCGGATTATTGCCTGATTGTTTGTGTCTTTACCCACAAAAAGGGTATGAAAATCTCTGGTTATTTCAAAACGGTAAAAATATGTCCCCGCGTCTTCCAGCGCAAAGTGACACTCGAAATAATCGTAGTCGTTTATGGTGTTTACGCGCTCAAGTTCCAGACGAAGGAAAAAGGAAGAGTTGTTCCTTATAATAATAAATACCTTTTCCGCCCTAACGTCGCACTTTACGGGGAAAACAATATCCACCCTCCGGCAGGTAGGCACCGCGCCGAAGGGTGTTTTGTATACTGAAAACAGGGGGTTGTAGAGAAGGGTATCGTTATACCTTTGTAAGGTTCCAAATGCGCGTTGCATACTCCTCCACGCTTCTGTCCGACGAGAAAAATCCTGCCTTGGCGATGTTTACCATGCTCATCTTGCCCCAGCGGTATTTATCCGTGTACGCGTCATTGACCCGCCCTTGAGCGTCGACATAGGAAGCAAAGTCGGCGAGCGCCATATACGGGTCGCCCATTCGGCCCTTTCCGATGGTGAGGTTGTCGGCGAGCTCGGTGAAGTGCTCGTCGCCCACTCCGCACCTCAACATGTCGATTATCCTCTTAATGCGGCAGTCCTGCGTATAGTATGTGGTAGGATGGTAGCCTTCTTCATACAGCTTTTCCACTTCGTCGGCTAGCAGACCGAAAATGAAAATGTTTTCGTCGCCCACTCTCTCGTGTATCTCAACGTTTGCGCCGTCCATCGTGCCGACGGTAACCGCGCCGTTTATCATGAATTTCATGTTGCCCGTTCCGCTCGCTTCCTTGCCTGCGATGCTTATCTGCTCGCTGACGTCGCTTGCCGGCATAATCAGCTCTGCAAGGGACACGCAATAGTTCTCGAGGAACACGACTTTCATCTTCTCGTTTACGTCCTTATCGTTGTTGATAAGGTCGCCGAGCGCGCAAATAAGCCTAATTATCTGTTTAGCCATATAATAGCTGCTGGCGGCTTTTGCTCCGAAAATGAAGGTGCGGGGCACTATGTCGAGGCAGGGATTTTCCTTGAGCCTGAAATAGAGGTCCATTATGTGCATGCAGTTTAAGTGCTGGCGTTTGTACTCATGCAGCCTCTTCACCTGCACGTCGAAAATACTGTCGGGATTTACGTCGACATGGTTGTGGTCCTTTATATATTTCGCGAGCCTTATCTTATTGGCCTTCTTTATCGCGAACAACTCGTCGACAGCCTGCTTGTTGTTTTGGAATGCAAGCAGCTTTTCAAGTTGGGACGCGTCCTTTATCCAGCCGTCGCCTATCTTGTCGTTGAGGAAGCTCGCAAGGAGAGGGTTAGCTTCGCCGATCCACCTGCGGTGGGTGATACCGTTGGTGACATTGGTAAACTTATCGGGCGCAACGCGATAATAGTCGGAAAACAGGCTGTTCTTCAGAATATTACTGTGCAGCATGCTGACGCCGTTTATCGTATGGCTTGCCGCAAGGCAGAGGTTGGCCATTCTGATATGGCCGTCGCTCATAATCGCGTTTTGCGCTATCTTGTTCCATTGGTTGGGATATACATTCCAAAGGTCGGCGCAGAAACGCTGGTTGATCTCGTTGACAATCTGATAAATACGCGGCAAGAGCGACTTGAAGAGGTCCTGCGGCCAGGTCTCAAGCGCTTCCTGCATAACGGTGTGGTTGGTGTAGGAAATGGTCTCGGTAATGACCTTCCACGCTCTGTCCCAATCATAGCCGTACTCGTCGAGCAGTATTCTCATAAGCTCGGGTATGCACAGCGTCGGATGGGTGTCGTTGATATGAATGGCGACCTTTTCACTGAAATTTTCGAGAGAAGGATTGTATTTTAAGTGCTTCTTAATTATGCTCTGCATGCTTGCGCTTACAAAGAAATACTGTTGGCGCAGGCGCAGAGATTTGCCCTCATAATGGTTGTCGGCAGGATACAGCACCTTGCTGATCGCCTCGGCCATTGCTTTTGCTTCAATCGCCTTGACATATTCTCCCCTCGAGAAGAGATTCATGTCAAAACCCATCGGCGCCCTTGCGCTCCAAAGCCTCAAAGTGTTTACGGCATTGCTGTCATAGCCCGTGACGTTCATGTCATAGGGCACGGCGATAATTGTCGTGGCGTTTTTGTGGTCGATACGGAGTTTCCCGTCCGACCAGTTTTCTTCGACGTTTCCGCCGAATTTAACCTCAAAGCTGTCCTCCTCGCGGGGATTGAGCCAAACGTCGCCGTTGGCGAGCCAATCGTCGGGCAGTTCCATCTGCCAGCCGTCGACTATCTTCTGCTTGAAAATGCCGTAATCGTAGCGGATACTGAAGCCGCCTGCGGCATAGCCCAATGAGGTAAGACTGTCCATATATGCGGCTGCAAGTCTGCCTAAGCCGCCGTTTCCGAGGCCTGCGTCAGGTTCAAGCTCCATAAGCTGCCCGATGTCAAAGCCCATCTGCTTAATAACGTCTGTTGCGGTGTCAAGTATGCCGCAATTGTAGAGGTGGTTTCTCAAAGACCTTCCGAGCAGGAATTCCATGGACATATAGTAAACCTGCTTAACACCGTCGGCCCTCACTTTCTTTTTGAAGGTCACTCTCTTTTCGGTTATTAGGTCCTTAACTACCAGGCATAACGCCCTGTACATTACCTGTTTGCTTGCTTCCTCATAATTAACCCCGAACATCTGAGCCAGTTTTTGTTCCACCAGCTCTCTGAATTCTTGGTTCGTTACATTCATATTTTTCTCCTTGGTTTAGCGTCAGATTATGCTTTTGTATAAATCGATATATTCTTTGGCGCTGACTTTCCAGCTGTAGTCGCCGCCCATGGCGTTTGTGACGAGTTTGTTCCATTCTTCCTTGTTGTGGTATGTCCCGACCGCACGTCTTATGGCGTCGAGCATGTCGTAAGCGTTGTAGGTCTTGAAGGTAAAACCTGTGCCTGTGCCCTCGACGGGATTGAACGCGGGCACGGTGTCCTTAAGACCGCCGGTTTCTCTCACTATAGGCACGCTTCCGTACCTCATTGCGATTATCTGGCTGAGTCCGCAGGGCTCAAACTTGCTGGGCATGAGGAACATGTCGCTTCCGCCGTAAATCTTGCTCGCGATGTCCTTGCTGAAGTTTATGATGACGGCGAGCTTGTTGGAATAGCGTTTTGACATCTCCTGCAACGCGACTTCATACTTCCAGTCGCCCGTGCCGAGTACCACCATCTGGAGATCCATGTTGAGGATTTCCTCAAGCACTTCCATAATAAGGTCGAGACCTTTCTGGTTGGTAAGGCGGGTCACCATGCCGATAAGGGGCTTGTCGGCGACGGGAAGGTTGACCATTTCCTGCAATCCATGCTTGTTGGGCGGTTTCTTTTCAAAGACCGTCTTGGCAGAGAAATTGCAAAAGAGCGCGGGGTCTTTTAACGGATTGTAGAGATTTGTGTCAATTCCGTTTACTATGCCGCTTATCTTGTAGCTTCTCTTGGTGAGAATGCCTTCAAGTCCGTATGCGTAAAACGGATTGAGAATCTCATGCGCGTAAGTCTTAGACACCGTGGTTACGACGTTTGCCGCCTCGATGCCTGCTTTGAGCATATTGGCGCTGTTGCCGTATTCCACAATGCTTCTGTGACTCTCTGGTATTCCGAACACGTCGGAAATGCACACCTTGTCCATACTGCCCTGGAATTCTATATTGTGAATGGTCATGACGGTCTTTATGGTACGGTAGCCGTCGGTTTCACGGTAGAAGCAGTCGAGCATAACGGGTATTAGACCGGTCTGCCAGTCGTTGCAGTGGATAACGTCGGGATAAAAGTCGATTATCGGCAGTATCTCAAGCACCGCGCGGGAGAAGAATGAGAACCTTTCTCCGTCGTCATAGTGCCCGTACACGCCGAATCTCTTGAAGTAGTACTCGTTGTCAATAAAGTAGTATGTGACATCGTTGTACTCGCAGGAGAAAACGCCCGCGTACTGCTGTCTCCAGCCCAGCGTCACCGTAGTGCTTCCGAGAAAGCGCATGGTCTGACGATAGGTGTCCTTTATGGCGTCATAAAGGGGCATGATTATCCTGACGTCCTGTTTCTGCTTGTTGAGAGCAAGCGGAAGAGCCGCGCTCACGTCGCCTAAGCCTCCGGTTCTCAGAAAAGGACCGGCTTCGCTTGTGGCAAATAAAATTTTCATAACAACCTCCTTAATAATCCGATAGTAAAAGCTAATTTATTCTATCAGATCAAAGAACTCAAAATTACGACTATCTTGTTGAAAAATGTACAAAGTTTTATTACTTATTACACTTTCTTTCCCTTGACTATCACGATGGGATAGGTGATAAATCCGCTTATGTTGCGTCCCTCGGTAATCGTGACGTCCTTGTCGGTTATGGCATACTGCAAACTGCTGTTTTTGCCCACGATGCCGTTTTCCATTACAATGGAGTTTTTGACCACCGCGCCTTCCTCAATCTTGACCTTACGGAAGAGTATGGAGTTTTCCACAAGTCCGTTGATTATGCAGCCGTCGGCTATGAGGGAGTTGGTGATCTTCGCATTGTCCTTGTAGACGGTGGGCACGCTGTCTTTAACTTTGGTGTAAATCTTGCTCTCCGCGCCCTTGAAGAGATCACGCCTTACTTCGGACTTAAGAAGGTTCATACTCTCGGCGTAATAGGATTTGACGTCGTCGACTATCGCGGCGTATCCGCCGGCCTCGAACGCGCAAACCTTGCCTTCCTGCACGAGCTTGAAGAGGATATCCTTTTCAAAGTCGACAAGACCTCTTGCGTATGCCTTCTGTACAAGGCCGATGAGGATGTCTTTCCTGATAAGATAGATGTTAAGGCTTATCATATTCTCGTCGCTGCCGGCAAACTCGGTCTCGTATATATCGGTAACCGCGTCGTTTTCGCCGACGTTGATGACTATGCGCCTCGATGTGGTCGTGTAGTTTTTGTAGTAAAGCATGGAAAGTACGGCGCCAGACTTGAGGTGCTTTTCGTACATCTCGTCAAAGTCGATGTTTGCGGCGACGTTACAGTTGCTTATCAGCACATAGTCCTCTCTCGACTTTGTGAGGAAGTCCATGATACTGTAAAGCGCTTCGATTTTGCCTTTATATACTTCTCTCGAGGAGTTGTAAACAAAGGGCGGAAATACGCTTATACCGCCGTTTTTCCTGTTGAGGTCCCAGTCTCTGCCCTGTCTGATATGGTCCATAAGAGACTGATAGTTGCTTCTTGTCACGATACCTATCTGGGTGATTCCGGAGTTAACAAGATTGCTCAACGTAAAGTCTATGAGACGGTATCTGCCGCCAAAGGGAAGACTTGCCGTGGTTCTGTGCAGGGTAAGCTCGTTTAATTTGCTCTCGCTGCCCGACGCGAATAATACGCTCATCATATCGTTCATTGTTTGTTACCTCCTATCATTTCGCCCTCTTTGACAACGCTGTTTTTGGGCAGATCCATTTCGGGCCCTACTACGGCAATATTCCATTCGCCGTTTACGGGAGCGACTTGCGGTGCGCCTATTACGCAGTTCTCGCCGATTGTCGAGCTCCACCCCACCATGGCATGGCAGATGCGCGCGTTGGCTCCGATAGTCGAGTTGGGCATTATTATGCTGTCTCTTATTTCTGCGCCTTTTGCGATCGTGCAGCCGTGAGAAATTATCGAATTAGTTACTTTTCCGTCAATGTCGCAGCCTTCGCTGACGATAGAGTTGCTGATGACGCCGTTTTCGCCCACAAACTGCGGAGGCTCGGCGGTATTACGCGCGTAAATCTTCCAGTTGCGGTCGTTGAGGTTTATTCCGCTGCCTGTGTTAAGAAGGTCCATGTTGGCTTCCCAAAGGCTGGAAATGGTCCCTACGTCCTTCCAGTAGCCCTTGAACTCGAAGGCAAACATTCTCTGCTTGTCTTTTAGCATCATAGGTATGATGTTCTTGCCGAAGTCATTGCTACTATCCTTGTTTTCCTCGTCTCTGATGAGGTAGTCGCGCAGCTTTTCCCATGTGAATATGTAAATTCCCATGCTGGCCTTGGTCGACTTGGGCTTCTTGGGCTTTTCCTCGAATTCGAAAATCTCGTTGTTGTCGTAGGTGTTCATGATTCCGAAGCGGGAAGCCTCTTCCAATCTTACGTTAAGCACAGAGATGGTGCAGTCGGCATTGTTGGCCTTGTGCGCATCCAGCATTTCGCTGTAGTCCATCTTGTAAATGTGGTCGCCGCTCAGGATGAGAACGTAATCGGGATTATATCTGTCGATGAAGTTGATGTTCTGGTATATGGCGTTGGCTGTGCCCTTATACCACTCGCCCACCTTGCCTCTCTGGTAAGGGGGAAGAACAAAGGCGCCGCCGTTGAGCCTGTCAAGGTCCCAGGGCTGGCCGTTGCCGATGTATTGGTTGAGTTCAAAAGGCTGGTACTGCGTCAGAATCCCTATCGTTTCGATTCCGCTGTTGATGGTGTTGCTTAACGGAAAGTCGATTATGCGGTACTTTCCGCCGAACGGCACTGCAGGCTTGGCTACATCCTGGGTAAGTACTCCCAGTCGTGTGCCCTGACCGCCTGCAAGCAGCATTGCTACGCATTCTTTTTTTGTGCTTAACATTTTCTTTCTCTCTCCTTATACTTTTTTAAGAAAAATGGCAGAATTTCCTTTGATTGTCATACTTAATGTGTAATCGCGGTTATGGCTGTGTTTCTTAACCGTCTTGTACTTCAGTCCATACTCGGTGGTGCCGCCGTACTTAGTGCAGTCGGAATTTAGCACTTCCATATACTCGCCTTCCTCGTCCACGCCGAACTCGTAACTTTCACGGGTCTGCGGGGAGAAGTTCATAATGCAGATAACCTCGTTTTTCTCCTTGTCGAAACGGCTGAATACAATGATATTCTGTACTCTGTCGTCCACGACAATCCACTTGAAACCTTCGTATGAGGAGTCAAGTTCGTACATCGGCTTATTGTTGATATAGAAGGAGTTGAGGTCCTTGACGTAATTGCGTAAAAGTCTGTGGCTGGGATAGTCGAGGAGCAGCCAGTCAAGCTGTTTGCGGTAATCCCACTCGATAAACTGGCCGAATTCGTTGCCCATAAAGTTGAGCTTTTTGCCGGGGTGCGCCATTTGATAGCTTAATACGGTCTTTAGCCCGCCGAATTTCTCCTCGTAGCTTCCCGGTATTTTGCCTATCATGCTGGCTTTGCCGTGCACGACTTCGTCATGGCTGAAAGGCAGAATGTAGTTTTCGTTAAAGGCGTAAGTTATGCCAAATGTCAGTTTGTCGTGGCTGCCCTTGCGGAAGAACGGGTCGATTTTTATGTAGCTCAGGGTGTCGTTCATCCAGCCCATGTTCCACTTGTAGTTAAAGCCCAGTCCGCCGATATCGGGAGGCATGGTGACCATGGGGAACGCCGTGCTCTCTTCGGCAATCATAATCGCGTCGGGGTGACGCGTCAATATGGTCTTGTTAAGGGTCTGCAAGAAGTATATCGCTTCGAGGTTGTACTCTCCGCCAAACTCGTTGGGACGCCATTCGCTGTCGGTTCTGTCATAGTTAAGGTACAGCATGCTTGCCACAGCGTCAAGCCTCATCCCGTCGATATGGTAATACTGCATCCAGAAGTCGACTGCGCTTATCAAAAAGCTTCTTACCTGGGGCTTATTGTAGTCAAACACCCTTGTACCCCAGCCTTTGTGCTCCTGCTTGTAGCAATCGTTGTATTCGTAAAGGCAGGTGCCGTCGAATTCGTAAAGTCCGTAAGCGTCTTTGGGAAAATGGCTGACGACAAAGTCCATAATTACGCCGATGCCCATTTCGTGGCATTTGTCGACGAAAAACATAAAATCGTGGGGGGGGCCGTATCTCGAAGTGGGAGCAAAAAGCCCCGTTGCCTGATAGCCCCAGCTTCCGTCAAAGGGATGCTCGGTAAGGGGCAGGATTTCCACGTGGGTGTAGCCCATTTCCTTAAGGTATGTGACAAGGCTTATGGCAAGGTCGCGGTAGGAATAGAAATTACCGTCGTCGTGGACGCGCCAGGAGCCGAAATGTATTTCGTATATGTTCATGGGCTGCTGGTAATGGTTTTTGCCCTTTCTGCTTTCCATATACTCGGCGTCATGCCATTTGTAGCCCGAAATGTCGTATAATTTGGAGCCGTTTGCGGGGGCTGTTTCGGTATGCGTGGCATAGGGGTCGGATTTATACCTTATCTGGTGGTCGTGGCACTCGATGCAGTACTTATAGACGTCGTACCTCTTTGCACCCTTGACATAGCCTTCCCAAACGCCGGACGCCGATATCTTCTGCATGGGGTTGGCTTCCTTGTCCCAATTGTTGAAGTCACCCACAATAGATACGCTGAGCGCGTTGGGCGCCCATACCCTGAACCGCCAAACCCTTTTTCCGTCCTTTACCACATAGGCGGGGCTGAAAAAGTCATAGGCCTCATAATTTGTTCCCTCATTAAACAGGTAAATAGGGTAATCAGATGTGTTTCTCGCCATTCCCTTACTCCTTTAGCTTATAAAAAACTGCGATTTTGGCTGTTTTTTAATAAGTTTCTTCAGTTTGTTCTCAAATTCCGTTTTATCGTACTCTATGCCGAAAACGCCGCTTCCGCTCCCTGTCATACAAGGCTGAAAGCCGCATTCCTTTAGCAGAGTTATTGCCCCCGATATATTTTCGTTCAATTCTTCGCCCGCTCTTTGCAGCGCGTTTGAAAAATTTGCGCGGTTTTCATTGATTTCGATAAGGAATTTGCCGATATCCGCGTTTTCTCCCCCGAGGATATCATACAGCTCAAAGCACTTTCGGGTATCAACGCCCCCTTCGGCGACTATGAGCACTTTATAGGTATTGGGCAAAACGACGTTTTCGACGATTTCGCCCTTGCCTCTTATCCTCTTGTCTCCGCCCCTGTACATATACGGAACGTCGCTTCCCACCTTGAGCAGAAGATGTGCGGGGATTTCGTCAAGAGAAAACAAAACTTGCATTCCTCTTGCCACGGCCCCTGCGTCGGCGCTTGAACCGCCCACTCCCGCTTTCATGGGGATTTTCTTTGTTATTTCTATGTCGACGCCGCCCGTTTTATACTCTTGACGTATTATTTCGGCCATTTTCCGCGCGGTGTCGTTTTCGATGGGAGGACCATTGGTATATCTGACCCTTATTTCCCCGTCCCCTCTTTTTTCCATATTGACTTCGTCAAAAATATTAAACGGAGTCACTACGGTGTCGATCAGGTGCAAGCCGTCAGACGTTCCTTCGATGTTGAGCACAAGGTTGATTTTGGCATACGCTCTGAGGCTGACACTTTGAGTATTCATATACATACATTATACACTAACGCTCAATACGAGGTCAACAGTAAAACCCCAATATAAAAGATGTGAAAAGACTTCTAACCGACAGAAAAGCCGAAACTTGGCAAAGTTTCGGCTTTTTCGGCGTTATTTCTTACTTAGTCCGGAATGGTTACCGTTCCGTCCTCGTCTATCCGTATCCTGTCGCCCGTTTTGACGGCCTCAAGGAATTCGGCTCCCAGCTTGTCAATCGCAATGACGTTGCTGTTCTCCCACACCTTGGCAAGCACTATTCCGCTTGCCGCCAGGCTGTCGATATGCTCGCTGAACAAAAACGCGGCGGGGTTTATCTGCATTGAGCAGACCGTCTGTATTATCAGTCCGCCCGTCGTCGAGCCTATCGTAATGGGCAGGCAAAGCGCCTTGCCGGTGATGTTTTTTCCGAATAAGTCGGGATTGTTCTGGTCGGCGGCGATGACTTCCTTTGCGTTGCTAAGCGCGCTCTTCTGGAATGTCGCCAGGGTGTTTACGCCCTGTCTGCTTACCACCGCTTCTCCTTCCCAGTTTCCTTTTGCGAGAACCCTGCCTTTAAAGGTTTTCATTTATTTGCCCTCCTTTCCCGTAAGGATATCGAGGATCTTGTCATCCTTGTAATACCTCGCCACCGAATAGGTCCTCAGCTTATTGCTGTTGGTCATTATCGCCTTGGACTTGGTCAGCGGATTGTTGGTATACATTAGGGGACAGATGCTTGTCAGCTTGACGCCCATCGAAATAAGGGTGTTGTAGTTTTCCGTCTTTTTAAACTTCGCCACTACATCGGGGCTGGACGTCATTACCGTCCTTACCGCCACTTTCTTGCGGCCTGTTTCGGCAAGACCTTTTTTGATCTTGTCGGTCCAGGAATTGAGCTGGTCAATGGTTAGGTGGGGACAGCCGATGAAACAGAGCTTGGGTTTGGCGTCCTTGTCTTTCCACATGACCGGATAGCTGTTGTACACCCTTTCGAGTTCGGCGTCGTCGATTATGTACTCTTTCGCGTTTTCGGCAATGAGCGCCTCGCCCTGCTTTTTGGCCTCGGGCGTCAGCTTGTCGATGTGATAGAGTCCCACCGCGCCGTTGCTCGCCGTCGCCGCGCCGAAATCCTTGAGGTAGGAAACAACGTCGGGCGTCATTTCCTCTCCGAGGAACTTGTCAAGACCCATTACATAAGGCACGTCTTCCATGACCTTAATTCCTATCGCGCTGCCGAGAACCTGGGCTTCGGGGAGTCTGGACGTTTTGACGACTACTTTCCATGTCGCCCTTCTGCCTTCGTCGGTCAGAAGTCCGAAGTACGGCACGTATCCGATTATCGAGCCGAAAAGGTCGAGCACGCCGCTGTTGCGGTTGCACCTTGCGCCGAGCACCGAGTTTGCGAAATTGACCGCGCTGCTCTCCGCCCAGCTCAGTACATCTCCCTCTTTGGGCGTGTTGCCCACTTCGGGAAGATAGCAGGTGCAGGTAAAAGCGTTTTCGTCCTTCAAGCCTACGGCTTTGAGCTGATTTTCGTATCTCTCCTGCTGGGAGTACATGATTTTTTCAAACACAAGTTTCTCGAGCAGGTTGCACTTTACGTTTTTGAAATCCATGGGGCGCGGATCGACGGTAAATCTGCCTTTGGTCTTTACCCCGGCCTCGATAAGCTGGTCCATGATGGAAAACATCGGCTTCATAAGACCTATGCCGAAGCTAGTAACGAGGTGTCCGTCGTCGTGGGTGACTTTGACGAGCTTTTCGGCGCCGAATATGTCGCCAAACATCACCAGAGTCTCCATTATCTTGGCTTTTACCTCGCCTTCCTTGCCTTCCAGTATGGCCTTTTGCTCATCAGTGAGCTTCATTTTGTATTCGTACATACTTTACGGCCCTCCTTATAATAAGTCCGGATTAAATATTTCTTGCCTTCCTGTAAGCGGACTTGACCGCCTCGAATATCTTCGCCGCCTTGAAGCTGTCGCCCACGTTATAGATTTCGGGAGCGGCGTTTTGCTTCACGAGGTCAAAGTATATGCCGTTTTCGCTCGCAACGCCCGCGGCAACCACGACCAGGTCTGCGTCAAGCTCTATGGTCTTGGGTACGTACTTAAGGGGTTTAAGTTTGTCGAGCGGGTTGAGCACGTTTTCGGGAAGAATGGGCGACCAGGTAAGATACGGATCGGGCACGCGCTTGTGGGTGTTCTTCTCGATGACGACCTTGTTGTCCTTTATCGCGGTGACCTTAGCGCAATTGTAGAGTTTTACTCCTCCCTCTTCGAGGTAGTGGATGATGTGTCCGCGGTTTGCCGTGCAGGTGTGGTTCATGAAGTACTTATCCATTTCCACTACCGACACTTCCTTGTCCATTTCGTATCTGAGGAAGTAAGCGGTCTCCGCGCCTACCACGCCGCCGCCGACCACAACTATCTTCTTGGCGTCTTTGGCGAGGTCTCTGTTGTTGAGAACGTCCACCGCATGGACTACGTTCTTGTTCGTGATGCCGTCAATGGGCGGGAGCATCTGCCTGCTGCCCGAAGCTACGACTATGGCGTCATAGCCTTTAGCCTTGAGGTCTTCCGCGGTGGCAAGGGTGTTAAAGAAGATATTGAAGTTTTTGTTGCTCTTAAGTTTTTCCACCACTCTTTCAAGGTATCTGAGGTAGTTGTTAATCTCGTACTTGATCTTGGGATTGCTTCCCGGTACGACATTGCCGCCCAGTTTGTCGGTTTTTTCGTAGAGGTCGACCTTGTGTCCGCGCGCAATGAGCGTTTCGGCAGCGGTGATACCCGCGGGGCCTCCGCCGATTACGGCGACTTTCTTTATTACTTCCGCTTTGGGTATCTCGGCGGAATATTCGTCCTCAAATGCCGTTCTGGGATTGACGGCGCACTGGGGATGTCCGCCCTCGACAAACTCGTTTATGCAAGCTTCCTGGCAGCCTATGCAGGGACGGATTTCGTCCACTTTGCCCGCGTAGGCCTTGTTGCACCACTCGGCGTCGGCGAGAAGGGGTCTGCCAAGCATAACCATGTCGCACTTGTCGTCTCTGAGAGCCTGTTCTGCAAGGTCGGGATAGCCGAGCTTACCTACCGCCACCACGGGAACATCAAGACCCTTGTTGGACTTAATGTTGTTTTCGGCAAAGTACTTCTTGACGATGTCGCTTATCTCAAGATAGCAGCCGCTTGGCATGCTTGCCGGGGGATGGGGGAGCCACCAGTTGTCATAGGAGCCGAGGTCTACGTCGAAAATATCAACGCCCGCCTCAACGAGCTTCTTCATATATTCGAGGGTTTCCTCGATGGTCCTTTCGTCCTTGAATTTCTTTAAGGGGTTAACCGTATTCATCTTGTCCTTATAGGTCGCGTTGAGCGCGAGGGACAAGTCTATTCTGTACATAATGGGGAAGTCGGCTCCGCAGCGCGCCCTTATCTCCTTTATCATGTCGATACCGAAGAGTTCGGGGTCGGCATACCTTCCGAAGATACGGCGGTTATAAGCGGAGTTTGTGACCTGCTCGAGCAGATAACCTTCGTGGCCGTGCAGATACACGCCGTCGATGTTGCAGGCCTTGGCGTCGGCCGAGCCCTGTCCTATTCTCTTTATTATCTTCTTGAGACTTCTGTCGCTGAGCCTTAAGCAGGGCACGTCTTTCATATACCAGTTGGGGTTGTTGGACGCGCTCCTGGGGAACTCCAGCCTGTTTACGAGACACTGGGGATTACCCACTCTTCCAAGACCCGGGGTAAGCTGGATGAAGAAATGGCTTCCGTGAGCGTGGCACATGGAAACAAGATCTCTCCAAGCCGCAAAAACTGTACGGCTGCGGTCTATTCTCGGGAAATATGTAAGGTCGCCCATTTCGATAAGAGACTTGTCGATGCCGTAGGATACGGGGATAAGTCCCGACGTGATGAGTCCCACGCCGCCTTTTGCCCTTTCCTCAAAGTACTTGAGCATCTTAATGTTGGGACGGCCGGTCTCTTCGCACATGCTTATGTTGCCCATCGGCGCCATTACAAGCCTGTTTTTGATAGTAAGTTTGTTTACTCTTATCGGGCTGAACATCTTCTCATAGGGATAGAGGTTTTTGGTATACGCGGGCACGTCAAAGCCCTTGTTCCACCAATCGCCGAAGCTGTCCGACAGTCTTTTCAAAACGTCTTCATAACTCATATAATATATATTGCCTCCTGAAAATTATTTTCGTTATATCAATTTTACCACTTAGAAGATATATTTTCAATATGTAATTTTTTTGAATAATAAACACTACCTCTCCGACAATATATTGACCTATCCCGTTTTTATATGTATAATGGTAATGATACAGAAAAATGTTGTCACAGCTTGATTTTTATGTGAATAATATGCAAAAAAACCAAATTTTCGTATCAAGGGGAGAAACACTAAAATGACCTTTTTCGTTCAATTCGGCCTTCTGTTCAGCAACATGCGTTGGTTTGTTATAGTTTGCTTAATTGTAGGACTTGTGGCCCTCTTTGTGGAGATTTTCGAGCCCGGGTTCGGCGTTTTCGGCATAACGGGCGTGGTACTGCTTGTATTTTCGGTCATTTTCCGCGCCATATTCCACGAGGAAGAAGACAATGTGCTCCTGCAGGTATTTCAGCTTATCCTGTTTATCTTCATTCTGGTGGGCGGGGCTTTCGGGCTTTTCCTTATCGGCAATAAGAAAAACTGGTGGAAGCGCACATCTCTGTACCAATTCAACACCGCGGTAAACGTCCATTACAGCGACGCGACCGCCGATTACTCCCGCCTCGTCGGAAAAGATGGCGTCACGATTACCGACCTTCGCCCCGTCGGCAAAGCCGAAATAGACGGGCACACTTACGACGTCGTCGCCGACAGAACTTTCATTGAGCGTGGGAAGACCGTTACGGTGGTATCCACCGAGGGAATAAAAATAGTCGTAAAAAGCGTAAACTGATTATATATATTAGATAAATTATCGGAGGAAAAAAATGTTTAGTTTATTAAGCGCAAATGCAGCACTGATCGCGGTGGGAATAGTTCTCATCATACTCGCGGTTGCGGTATTCTTCATACTCGTACCCGTATCTATATGGTTCCGCGCGCTGGTTTCGGGCGCAACCGTATCCATGGGCAAACTCATCGGTATGAGACTGAGAAAGATTAAGATAGCGATGATCGTGGACGCTTATATCACTGCGATAAAAGCGGGTCTTACCATTGACATAAACGAGCTGGAGACTCACTACATGGCAAAAGGCGACGTGATAAAGGTAGTAAACGCCCTAATCTCCGCCCACAGCGCCAATATCGACCTTTCCACAAAGACCGCCATGGCGATTGACCTCGCGGGACGCGACGTGCTCAACGCCGTCAAAGTCAGCGTTAACCCCAAAGTAATTGAGACGCCTCTCATCGCCGCCATAGCAAAAGACGGTATCGAGCTCCGCTGCAAGACCAAAATAACTGTCCGCGCCAATATAGCAAGATTGGTGGGCGGCGCAGGCGAAGAGACGATAATCGCCCGTGTAGGCGAAGGCATTGTTACGACGGTGGGCAGCGCGTTAAGTCATAAGGACGTGCTCGAAAACCCCGACAGAATAAGCAAAAAAGTGCTCGAAAAGGGTCTTGACACCGGCACGGCGTTTGAGATACTCAGTATCGATATTGCCGACGTGGACGTAGGCAGAAACATCGGCGCGCAGCTCCAGATGGACCAGGCCGAGGCAGACAAGCGCATAGCTCAGGCAAAAGCCGAAGAAAGAAGGGCTATGGCTATCGCTCAGGAACAGGAAATGAGAGCCAAGACCCAGGAAATGAAAGCGGTTGTCATCGAGGCCGAGGCAGAAGTGCCCAAGGCTATGGCGGAAGCTCTCAGAAAGGGCAATCTCGGAGTTATGGACTACTACAAACTGCAGAACGTAAAAGCCGACACCGACATGCGCAACGCAATCAGCAGCAAGGAAAACCCCAAGCAGCCCAAGCATGAATAATAGGAAATAAAATGGAAGACATTTTTGACGAATTCGGCCACGTGCCCGTAAAACCTGTGCCCAAACCAGAAAACAAGGCGGAGAAGCCAAAAACTTCTTCCGCCGTTGTTTCTTCTGCGGCAAAGCCCAAAAAGGAAGAAGTTCATCCTTCCAGAAAGGTTCCGTACAGACTTGAAAAAACGCAGTTTTCGGGGAGCGCAGAGGGTATTGCCACCGAAGGGTGTCCCGAGCACAACAACGAGCGCGCAGTCGCCCTTAAAACCGAAACTTTTGGCGAAGAAAGCTCCTTCCTCGATGAAATGCTGAAGGGCGATCTTGAAAAGTATATCATAATGAGCGAAATACTAAAGCCCAAATTCTGAAGGTGAATTATGGAAAGGAAAAGCGGCGTACTGCTAAACATCAGTTCTCTCCCCGGCCGTTTCGGTATCGGGGGTTTTTCTATGGAAGCCGAAAATTTCATTGAAGAAATCGCGTCCATGGGTTTCGGAATATGGCAGACCCTGCCCATCACCACAATCGGCATGGGCAATTCGCCTTACAGCGGAATCTCCTCTTTTGCAGGCAACTACCTCTACATAGACCCAACCCGCATCGGGGACGGACTTGTAACGGGCGAGGAAATAAACAACGCCGTATACCATGGAGACATCTATCTTACCGACTATGACTTTGTCAAGTATGCAAAGACCAATCTGCTAAAAACAGCATACAGCCGTATAACAAGCGACGTTCAGACCGAAATAGATAAATTCCGCGCCAAAAACGCTTACTGGCTGGACGACTATGCGGTCTTTATGTGCCTTCAGCAGAAATTCGAGGGCAAGCCATGGATCGAGTGGGAAGAAAAGTACAGACATTACTCAAAGAAGCTTATTGCGGAATATCTGAAAGACAATTTTGCCGAAGTAAATTATTACTTCTTCGAGCAGTACCTTTTCTTTTCCCAGTGGGCGCGCATAAAGGAATACGCGAAGAGCCGCAACATACAGATTTTCGGCGATCTGCCGATATATGTATCCTACGACAGCGTCGACGTATGGTCAAACACACGCGTTTTCCAGCTTGACGAGGACTTAAAGCCCAAAAAAGTCGCGGGCGTTCCCCCCGATTATTTTGCCGAAAACGGGCAAAAATGGGGCAATCCCCTCTACGACTATGCCGAGATGGAAAAGGACGGCTACAAGTGGTGGGTAAACCGGATTTCCCACGCGCTTAAACTCTACGACATTTTAAGAATAGACCACTTCCGCGGTCTTTATAAATACTGGTCGGTGAACGCCGACGCTCCCAACGCCAAAGAAGGCGAATGGGAAGACGGCCCCAAACTTAAACTGTTTGACGCGGTCAGAAAGGTGATCCCCGAGCCGAATATCGTCGCCGAGGACCTCGGACTTATCGACAAAGACGTGGAAGAATTCCTCACCCTGTCGGGCTATCCCGGCATGAGGGTATTTCAGTTCGGGTTTGACGGAGATGTTAATAACAAGCACCTACCTCACAACTATCATCCCGAATGCGTCGCGTACACGGGCACCCATGACAATGACACCTCGCTAGGCTGGTTACTCTCCCTTGACCACTACACAAGAGAACACGTCTTCAACTATGTAAACTGCGAAAGCGGGCAAGGCTGGGCAAGCGGCGCGGGAAGCTGTCGCGCGACCAAAGCGCTGCTAAGGTGCGTACTGTCAAGCTGTGCCCAAGTCGCCATTATCCCCATGCAGGACCTTTGCGGATACGGTAGCGATACGAGAATGAACGTCCCGGGTCAAGCCGAAGGATGCTGGAGATACCGCACAAACTACTCGGCGATAAGTTCTGTTGACAAAGATTTTATCAAGAATATGAACAAGATTTACGGAAGATGCTTATAGTTTTTACCGACAAAGAAATTCAATCAGACGCCCTTATAAGCCGCGCCGTAAAGGAATATTGCGAATTTTACGGCGTTGATAATTTTGACTTTATTATCGAGCGCGCCGAAGGTAAAAAGCCGCGGCTTAATCCGGAAAAACTCTTTTTTAACGTATCCCACAGCAATAGTCGTACGGTCTGCGCGGTGAGCGACAAGAACGTCGGCATTGACATTCAGTACAACGATTCGAAAATCGATTTTGAGGCGATAAGCGAAAAATACCTCGGCGAGAAAATTATCGACATAAAGACGTTTTACGAGTATTACGCCAAAGCCGAAGCCACTGCCAAACTGGAAGACTCCGAACTTGTAAAAAAGCTTAAAATCGCCGACAACGGCGGACAGATCATTAAGGCATTCAAGGACTACACGCTAGCGGTAAACAGCATAGATACTAGCGTTTACCTCATGGAGCTGTATGACTGAAAATTACTCCAAAGAGCTGGAAAAGATTACAAAAAATCTAAACGGAAAACCCGCCCTTCTTCTTCACAGCTGCTGCGCGCCATGCTCGAGTTATTGTCTGGAATACCTTTCAAAGTCTTTTGAAATTACCGTTCTTTACTATAATCCAAACATCGACAGCGAAGAAGAATTTTTTCTGCGCTCCGCCGAACAGCAAAGGCTGATTGACGAAATGCATTTTGAAAATGCCGTAAAATTAATTGTAGAGCCGTATAATGCCCGCGAGTATTATTCGGTAGTAAAAGGTCTTGAAAACGAAAGAGAAGGCGGCGTGCGGTGCGCAAAATGTTTTAAACTTCGGCTGGAAAAGACGGCAAAAAAAGCAAAAGAACTCAGCTTTGACTATTTCACGACCACACTTACCATTTCCCCTCTTAAAAACGCCGAACTTATTAACGACATCGGGTTCGCCGCCGCGAAAAAGCACGGTGTCAACTGGCTCCCGTCCGATTTCAAGAAGAAAAACGGATATTTAAGGAGCATAGAACTCAGCAAAGAATTCGGCCTTTACCGTCAGAATTACTGCGGATGTGTATTCAGTAAAAACGAGAAAACACCCAAAAACTAAGTTATTTTTTTCTTACTAAAAACAAAAAAGGCATCGGAAATTCCGATGCCTTTTTAATTTGTAATCAGTGATTACTCGATAACGGAGGCAACAACGCCGCTGCCTACGGTTCTGCCGCCTTCACGGATAGCGAAGCGGAGACCCTGCTCTATAGCTATGGGAGTAATAAGCTTAATGTCCATGCTGATGTTGTCGCCGGGCATAACCATTTCAACGCCCTGGGGAAGAGTGATGGTACCGGTAACGTCGGTTGTTCTGAAATAGAACTGGGGACGATAACCGTTGAAGAACGGGGTGTGTCTTCCGCCCTCTTCCTTCTTCAGAACGTACACGCTGCCGCTGAAGTGGGTGTGGGGATGAATGCTGCCGGGCTTAGCAAGAACCTGTCCGCGCTCGATATCTTTTCTGTCGATACCTCTGAGAAGTGTTCCTACGTTGTCGCCGGCCTGAGCAAAGTCAAGGAGCTTACGGAACATTTCAACGCCGGTAACAACGGTTTCCTTGGGCTTATCCATAAGACCAACGATTTCAACCTTGTCGCCAACTTTGATGGTACCACGCTCAACTCTGCCGGTAGCAACCGTGCCGCGGCCGGTGATGGTGAAGACGTCTTCAACAGGCATAAGGAAGGGCTTGTCGGTGTCTCTTTCGGGAGCGGGAATATAGCTGTCGATAGCATCGAGAAGTTCCTGGATGCAAGCGCAGTCGGGGCTGTCGGGATTGCCTGCGGCGCAAGCTTCCATAGCCTTGAGAGCCGAACCCTTGATGATGGGGGTGGTGTCTCCCGGGAATTCGTACTCACTGAGAAGGTCTCTGATTTCCATCTCGACGAGTTCGAGCAATTCGGGATCGTCAACCTGGTCGACTTTGTTCATGAAAACGACGATGTAAGGAACGCCAACCTGACGGGCGAGAAGAATGTGCTCGCGGGTCTGGGGCATGGGACCGTCGGTAGAAGCAACTACGAGGATAGCGCCGTCCATCTGAGCAGCGCCGGTAATCATGTTCTTGACGTAGTCGGCGTGTCCGGGGCAGTCAACGTGAGCATAGTGACGGGTAGGTGTCTGATACTCAACGTGAGATGTGTTTATCGTTATACCTCTGGCCTTCTCTTCGGGTGCCTTGTCAATCTGATCATATTTCATCGCCTCGGCATAACCCTTGGCAGCAGAGTACATGGTTATCGCGGCCGTCAAAGTGGTCTTACCGTGGTCGACGTGACCGATGGTGCCTACGTTTACGTGGGTCTTCGTTCTTTCAAATTTAGCTTTAGCCATTTACAAATATCCTCCCAAAAAATTTTGAATATTATTTTTTTGATTTTTACAGTTTCATTTATTATATACTAAAAATTACTGCTTGTCACGTGTTTTTTGAAATTTTGTTATTTTTTTAATAACAGCTCAATTATTTGCTTTTTCCTTCCAAAAGACGCTTTCTTTCGCTCTGCGGCACCTCTGTGTAGCACTTAAGCTGCATGGTATAGTTGCCTCTTCCTTGCGTTGCGCTGCGCAAAACCGTCGCATATCCGAACATTTCGCTGAGCGGAATATCGGCGTCGATGACCTTGAGTCCCGGTCTGTCCGACATTTCTCTTATCATGCCGCGCCTCGAGCTTATTGTGCCGAAAACGTCGCCGATATAGACTTCGGGCACGGTAATTTCTACCGACATCATAGGCTCCAGGAGCATGGGATCGGCCTTGTTTGCAGCGTCCTTAAACGCCATGCTTCCCGCGATCTTGAACGCCATTTCCGAAGAGTCTACTTCGTGATAGCTTCCGTCCTTGACTCTTACGATGAAGTCCACCATCTCGTAGCCGATGAGAACGCCGCCTTTTGCGGCCTCTCTGATACCTTCCTCGATGGGCTTGATGTACTCTTTGGGTATGCAGCCGCCCACGGTCTCGTCATAGAATTCGATGCCCTTGCCGGGTTCGTTGGGCTCAAGCTCGATAAGGCAGTGTCCGTACTGTCCCTTACCGCCAGTCTGGCGAACATATTTTCCTTCGCCTTTGGCAGCACGTCTGATAGCTTCCCTGTACGCAACCTGCGGTTTACCGATGTTGGCTTCTACCTTGAATTCTCTGAGGAGTCTGTCGACTATGATTTCCAGATGCAGTTCTCCCATACCCGCAATTATCGTCTGACCTGTCTCGGAGTCGGTATATGTGCGGAATGTAGGGTCTTCTTCGGCGAGTTTTACAAGCGCGAGAGCCATCTTTTCCTGACCTATCTTGGTCTTGGGCTCGATTGCGAGGCGCACAACGGGCTCGGGGAATTTCATGGAGTCGAGCACGATCGGATGGCTGGGATCGCAAAGCGTCTCGCCCGTGGTCGTCTCTTTAAGGCCGATTATCGCCACTATATCGCCGGCATACGCTTCTTCGATGTCGGTACGGTTGTTGGCGTGCATTCTGATAAGACGGCTGATTTTTTCCTTCTTCTGCTTGTTGCTGTTGTAAAGGGTCATGCCGGACTTAAGAACGCCGCTGTAAATACGGAAGAACGTCAGCTTTCCGACAAACGGGTCAACAGCTATCTTGAACGCAAGTCCCGAGAGGGGCGCGTCGTCGCTGGTGGGACGGGTGATTTCTCTGCCCTTTTCGTCAAGTCCCTGTACGTCGTCGATGTCGATAGGCGCGGGAAGGAAGTCCACTACCGCGTCAAGCAGTCTCTGAACGCCCTTGTTCCTGTACGAGCTTCCGCAAAGCACGGGAGTGATTTCCATAGCCAACGTGCCTTTACGAATGGCTTTTAATATGAGGTCTTCGGGCACATCCTCGCCTTCGAGTACTTTTTCCATAATTACGTCGTCATAGTCGGCGCAAACTTCGAGAAGCTTTTCGCGGTACTCGGCGACGATATCCTTCATGTCTTCGGGAACGTCGATATAGGTATAGTCCTTGCCCGTCTTGTCGTTGAATACGATTTCTTTCTGAACGATAAGGTCGATAATTCCGGAGAAACCGTCCTCTTTGCCCATAGGCAGGATAATCGGGACGGGTTTTGTATGAAGGCGGGTCTTCATCATGTCGACGACACGATAAAAGTCGGCGCCCAGGATATCCATTTTGTTTACAAATGCGATTCTCGGCACTTTGTACTTGTTGGCCTGGCGCCATACGGTTTCGCTCTGGGGCTCAACGCCGCCTTTTGCGCAGAATACGGCGACGGCGCCGTCAAGTACGCGAAGGCTTCTCTCTACTTCAACGGTAAAGTCCACGTGTCCGGGGGTATCGATTACGTTGATACCATGTCCCTTCCATGTGATAAATGTCGCGGCGCTGGTAATGGTAATACCTCTTTCCTGCTCCTGCACCATCCAGTCCATTGTCGCCATACCTTCGTGCACTTCGCCGAGGCGGTGAACCTTGTCGGCATAGAACAGTATTCTTTCGGTAGTTGTGGTTTTACCGGCATCGATGTGGGCCATGATACCGATATTTCTCATTTTTTCTAATGCAAATTCTCTTGGCATTTATTATCTCCTGACAAATCTCACTTCTTTAGTTTGGTCATTTCTAAACATAAAAACGGCATACTCTATTGAAACTCAATGGATTATGCCGTAAGTTTTTTATGATTATAATCAAATATTTCGATTATATACTTAAAAACGGTAGTGCGAGTATGCTTTGTTGGCTTCGGCCATGCGGTGAGTATCTTCTTTCTTTTTGTAAGCGCCGCCTGCGTTGTTGTAAGCGTCCATAAGCTCGCCGGCGAGTCTTTCCTTCATGGTCTTTTCGCCTCTCTTCCTGGCATAGAGCACCAACCATCTGATTCCTAAGGTCTGGCGTCTTTCGGGACGTATCTCAAGGGGTACCTGGTAGTTGCTTCCGCCTACTCTCCTCGCCTTGACCTCAAGAACCGGCATAACGTTCTCTAAAGCTTTTGTAAATACGTCATTGGGATTAATTCCCAATTTTCCTTCAATAATACCGAATGCCGAATATACGATGGATTGGGCTACCCCTCTCTCTCCTTTCTGCATGACCTGGTTTATAAGCTTGGTCACAACTTTGGAATTATATATCGGATCGGGCAGCACATCGCGCTTCGGTACTCCACCTCTTCTGGGCATACTGATAATCCTCCTGTGATATTTCTCGTTCTGGGTTATTCATCTACAGCAGATGAACTATTTCGGCCTCTTGGCGCCGTATTTCGACCTGGCCTGTTTGCGCTTGGCAACGCCCGCAGTATCCAACGTGCCGCGGATGATGTGATACCTTACGCCGGGAAGGTCCTTAACCCTGCCGCCTTTGATAAGAACTACACTATGCTCCTGCAGGCTGTGTCCGACACCGGGAATGTACACGGTACCTTCAAGGCCGTTTACAAGACGCACTCTTGCAATCTTTCTTACAGCGGAATTAGGCTTTTTGGGCGTCGTCGTGGTAACGGAAAGGCAAACGCCTCTCTTCTGAGGATTGCCTTCGAGAAGAGGCGACTGGCTCTTCTTGACCTGACGTTCTCTGCCCTGCCTTATCAGTTGGTTAATTGTTGGCATTTAGTTCCTCCTTCTTTATCAGGATGAGTTCCCATAGTTTTCTTTTTTCGGGATACTCAGTTATTATCTTCGGTTTCGCCGTATACCGCGCACGCCACGTCGAGACCCAGCATTTTGCCTGTTTCGGCTCGAGTGTCTCCCATGCGACAGGGCACGTTTTTGTCACGGCAAAGAGCGATAAGCTCTTCTTTCATCCCGCTGTCGGTGTCACTCGCAATCACCACATACTTTAAGCGACCGCCCGTCAATCCTCTTACCACCTGACGATAACCTGCGAGCAGGTTGTTACGGGATAGTTGTGTTTTTGTATCCATTCTTTTACTCCGTCAATGCACTTAAAACGAGCATACTACGCAAGCTTTATAAGTATAGCAATAACAATTTTGCTTGTCAATCGATTAATAACGCTTTTTACGTGAATATCACAAAAATTTTTACATTTTATCGGCCGAAATATACCTTATGTCAAGTAAGATAAACGCGGCAAACAAAAATCGGTTTTATCGTGATACGCCGAAAAATACCTTCCCGTCACGGGAAGAATCGAAAGCGGTCTGGGCTATGGTCATGTTTGCCTCGGTATTGGCAAATTCTACTTTCGCACCGCCCTGAAGTGACCAGAACGCCTCCGCCGCAACACTTGTAAAGCTTTGTGGAAAATAGACTTCCCCGAGGAAACGTCCGAAAGCAAGATACGGCACGGTAGCTATTGTACAGCCTTGGGCAAAAATCACTTTCGCGGAGCTGGTAT
This sequence comes from Clostridia bacterium, assembly GCA_035381305.1. GTDB lineage: Bacteria > Bacillota > Clostridia > Christensenellales > DTU072 > CAG-1782. The sequence goes on along the minus strand of DAOSYK010000001.1, from coordinate 63,677 downwards.
GGAACGCGCCTTCCTCAAGCGCGGTGATGTGCGAAGGTATTACTATTTTTGACCCCTTGTAGTTTGAAAAAGCGTATTTCCCTATTTTGTCTATGTTGGCAGCCGAAATATCTACTTCGCTCTGGCAGTTGCTGAAAGCATGCTCTCCGATTTTTGTAACGGACGCGGGGAGCGTAACCTTTGCGCCTTTATAACCGTCAAACGAGCCGAGACCCAGTTCGGCAATGCCCGCGTTTGCGGCAAAGATAAGCGTCCCCTGGAAATTGTTAAGACCGTATTGATTGATTGCGGTGATATTGCTGCCGATTGTCAGTGCGCCCTTAAAACCGTAAAAATCGTTTCTGTCGATAGCTGTATAAGCAGAGCCCTGCTCAAAAGTAATGGAAAACGTGCAGCCGAAAAACGCGCCTTCGCGGATTTTGTCTACTTTTTTGGGTATGACAAACGCCGAATTGGGCGCCGCCATGCCTACCTGCAGAATGGAATCCTTGTCGCGGTTCATCAGAATGCCGTTTTCGCTTTCGAAATAGTCGCTGCCCGCAACGGTAAAGCTCCTCAGATTTACGCAATTTTCAAAAACGCCCTCTGCTATGGTCTGAAGGACGCTGCTTATAGTTACCGTTTCGATAGTTGAATTGTTGCGGAAAGCGTAGGGCTTTATGCCGATAACGTTGCGTAAATTATATGTAGCGGGAATGGTTATGTCCTTATTTGTGCCGTGGTAGCCGACTATGTAATAGTTATTGTCGACCTGCTCGTAAGAAAAACCGCCGCTCTCCACGAGGATGGGATCGTCGGGCGGCTCGAGAGAAGACTGCCTCTGCCATTTGGCGTAAAGGGTTATGTCGGTGGTGATGCCGTCTTCGACGTTAAAACGCCTTGTAAGCGCCTCGTCATAAAACCACCCCACAAAAATAAACCCCGCCCTTACAGGATCGTCGGGCATATACTGATCGCTCTTGCCGTCAAGGACAATAGGCTCGATAGTTATATTTTCCACATTTGTGACAAAGGTAATGGTGACCGGACCAAGTTGTTTTGTCCTGTCACTGCAGGCGGCAAGGGACGCCGCGAGCACAATTATCAGCAATAGTGCCGTAATTACCTTTGTTTTTTTCAATGTATTACCTCTAATAATGTTTTACATATAAAGTATAAGGTAAAAGGGCGCCGTTGTCAAGGTAACGGCAGTCCCGTTAAAGTCCCAAAATGCGGGAAAATCAGTAAATTTATGTTAAAAACTTATCTGTAATAGGACTGTGTCGCCCTGGGATAGCTTATCCACTTGTCCTCGATGTGGTTGGCGTCGTCGGCGGCAAGAAGATAGTCGTGGGTCAATATTTCGGTGCGGCCGTTGTCCTTTCTGACATTGCCCCAGGTTGCGTCCACCAGATACCACGAGCCTTCCAGGTATACCTTGTTCCACGCGTGAGCCACTCCGCCGCTTGCTCCCGACACCTTTATTGTCGGTATTCCCTCGATTACGCACATGCACAGGACGGCTTTCGCTATGCCGTCGCAGATAGCCACGCACTGCTCATTGTCAAATTTCTTGTCGTTGGTAAAACCGAAAACGCCTTCCATGTACAGACACTTGTAGAGAAAAAATTCGGAGTCGTCGTTCTGCCTGTTCTTGAGCACCCTGTCGGTGAATTCGTAGTCGTACAGGACGGTATCTACTATATAGTCGTAGATATAGTGCACCTTGACGTCGTCCGGCGTTATGTCGGAATTTATCCGCGACAGAATTACGCGCATATAGTTATAAATAAACTCGGCGTTGCTGCCCGTTTCGCACACCGGCCGGTAGCCGCGCTTGAGCGCAAAATACAATTGGTCTGTGGTCTTTACGCTGACTGTCTTTTGCACATGGTCTATTGCAAAATTCCTCTCCCTTATAGGTCCGAGATAATAGTGGGGAGACTCGGCGTCCAGGCCGAAATTGCTTCGACCGTAGTTCTTTGCCGTATCCGTGGTGTAAACGGGATAGCTTTCGTAACTGAACCTTAAGTAAATCGTGCACTCCTTGTTGTTGTCCTCAAGGTAGTGGCTGTAATTGTACCCTGCGCTGTCGTCAAACGCACTTATTGCCGAAGATATTTCGGTGGTATAGGCGTCGCGGATATTGGTCCCTTGGGGATAAATGGAGAGATAGTCATACGCGAGAAACAGCGTTATCTCGGAGCGGTAAAAAGTCTGTCCGTCCTTTGTCTCCACGCTCTTGTCGGGCTGGAAAAGAATGATGTAGTTGAATATCTCAAAAAGTTCGTACCTTGTCGCTATATACCTGTCGAGGTCGTCCCAGCCCCCCGCAACATTTTGGGTGTAAGCGTTGTACTGACCGCTTGAAAGTCCTGTATAAGAGTATGTCGCAAGCAGTCCGCTCTCATTTTCTCCGCTTGTTCCGTAAAGGGAAAGATTGAGGTCGTCGGCATAGGAATAACCGTAAGTTACCAGATCCAGACTGCAATCCTCGGCGGTTTCGTAAGACGCCTTATTTCCGCCCTTTTCCACATCGAGACGGTAGGTATAATCGCCGTAATCGTCCCAAAAAGCCACCATATTACCGTTGTCGAAGCCCACGGCGAGATAGTTTCGAGAGCCGTAGACGGCGTTGTCGGGCTCGGAAGTGTCAAAGTAACTTGCGATGAAGTTGTAAAGGGTGTCGGTGGCGCTGTTAATGATAAGACCGGCAAGGTTATAAAGGAGCGTACAAGCCCCTAAAGACAAAGCGAGGACTGTCGATAATACAATCAGTCCAATCCTCTTAAATGCCGTTCCTTTTCCTTTCATTTTACCTCTATAAGCAAGTATTTTCTATCAGCCTCACAAAGAATTGCGTCGCCGTAATCAGGCTCTTTATGCTGCATCTTTCGTTAAGCGCGTGTATCCTCGACTGGTCTTCCGCCGTAACCTCAAAGGGCGTAAATCGGAACACGTTGTCGCATACCTTATAATAATGTTTGGCGTCGGTCGCCGCGATAAAGGGATAGGGCGCGGGTATAAAGTCGGGGAAGACCTCGGTAATTGTCTTCTTAATGAGTTTATACGGTTCGCTCGTTATGTCGCTGACGGGCGACGGGTCGTATCCGTCGGTGAGCTTTCCTATCTCGATGTTCTTGCCCACTACCTTTCTCATATGCTTTTCCACGTCGGCTTGTGTCTGTCCGATGTTTATGCGGCAGTTTACCACGGCCTTTGCAGACGGGGGTATCACGTTGGGCGCGTTGCTCCCCTCAATCTGGGTGAAGGCAAACGTCGTGCGTAAAAAGCTGTTTCCGATGGGATGAATTATCACCAGCAACAGCTTCAGAAGCGGGCTTAATATATCCCTGTTTACGAACACAAACTTAAACAGCGGCTTCATATGGGGCGCAATGCTCTTAAACATGTCCTTGGCGGGCTGTGACCAATATGCCTTCATGGGTACGCTTCTAAGTAGATATATAGCCTCTGCAAGGGTGTCTACCGCGCTCTTCTTTGCGGGAGCCGAGGCGTGTCCGCCGGGAATGCTCGACGCGAGCGTGTAGTCCACGTAGCCTTTTTCACAGGTTCCTATAAGGGCGAGTTTGCCGTTTAGTCCGAACATCTTTCCGTCGAGAACGGTGCCGCCCTCGTCGAAAACGCATTCGAACCTTATGTTGTTTTCATACAAATAGTTGACGATGTTTCTCGCGCCGTCTTTTCCGGTATATTCCTCGTCGTGACCAAAACAGAAATAGACTGTGCGGCGTAATTTCTTACCTTGAGATAAGATACTCTCCATTGCCTCGAGATTGGCTATCATCTGCCCTTTCATGTCCTGGCTTCCTCTGCCGTGGACAAACCCGCCCTCGATCTCTCCGCCGAACGGCTCATGCTCCCAACCCTCTTTGGGCGCGGGAACGACGTCCTGGTGGGCAAGAAACGCAAAAGGCAAAAGGGTCTTGTCCTCGCCCTCCAGCTTTATTACCAGGCTATAGCCGTTAATGACGGTTACTTCGGCGTTTTTGAATATATTGGGATAGGTTTCTTCAAGAAATTTTTTGTACTCGACAAAAGGTTCGAAACTCTGGGATGGTGATATTACCGTAATCGTGGGGATTTTCACCGCTTCGCTCAAGTGTTTCGTTATCGCTTCGGTGTCAAGCTGGGGCGGCGTAAAGGCCTCGGCCTCTATTACCTCTTTTTTTGTAAGAGCGGTGCGTATTATCATAAAAATAATGAGAGCCGCCAAAGCTCCGAATACGCATATTAGCACTATTTCCCCGGCCGTCAACATTACTAACCCTCCAAAAACCTTCTTGTATTATTTAATTATATATTAGGATAAGGCATAAGTCAATTCTCTTTTGCTCCGAGGCAATCCCGCTTAAGTCCACAAAAGCGGCTGAAAAAGCAATTATTTACATCATTTTCTTTATCCGCCGCCCAAAAAAGGGTTTACGGACAGACTTGATTACGGTATAATAAAGTCACGGTATGAGAAACAAAATTGTTTTGTTTATCTTAATAGTAATTGTTCTCGTCCTCGGACTTACGGCATGCTCCAAGGTCGATTTTGACGACCTCACAATTATCGCCGAAAGCGTGGAAAACGTGGAAGACGGCGAGTACACCCTCGATTATTCCATTAAAGATCTGGAAAAGTTTGAAAAACAATACAAACTTTCCCTTTCCGTCAAGGTCTTTGACGACAATTACCGCGCAATCGAAGTGGAAAACAACCGCACCTTCATAGCGGAGACCGACAATGTCTACTACGTCACCGTGTACGTTAAAGCCATGATAAACGGCAGGCAGGAGACAAAGAGCAAGAGTTTTACAATAACCACCGTAAAGACCGACCCGAAACTCATTCTTAAGCTCATCGTTCTCGACAACGTCCTTGACCACAGGGTAATTAACCTTACATACGGCCAGACCTATAATATAGGCGACCTGCCCGAAATTCCCGACGCAAATCCCGTCGAGGAAGGTTACATATATTCTATAGACGATAAATATTGGGTGATAAGAAATTCTCTCGGCGAGGAAACGCCCTTAACGCAAGAGCACCTGAACAATATCACAAAGACCCTGACGATTTACGCCCATTACGACTTCAGAAAGCTGCCCGCAATCTGCACTCTGACCTTTGACTCAAAAGGCGGCACCGAAGTCACTTCCATAACCCAGCCCTTTAACAGTTCGGTCACACGACCCGTCGATCCTACAAGGACGGGGTATTATTTCTTAGGCTGGTACAACGACCCCGAGTATAAGAGCGCATTCTCGTGGATAAATCCGACAATGCCCTCTACACGCACGCTGTACGCAAAGTGGCTTGAGGACAACAGTCCTACGCCCCACTCGTACTTTGAATTTGTGCTCAAGTCCGACAATCAGTATGGATACGAGTATTACGAGATAAGCGTCAATTCCTACCCCGACATTGTCCTACCCGCCGACTTGGTCATTCCCAACGGCTACGACAACAAGCCGGTTAAAGTCATCGATGAAAACGGCTTCAGCGGTCATACCGAAATTCAAACGGTAATTATCCCTGATACGATAATCGCTCTACGCCCCGGCGCGTTCAGCGGGTGCGCCTCGCTTATTGAGGTAAATTTGCCCAATACAATCGACACGCTCCACCCGAATACCTTTGAAAACTGCTCAAGCCTTACGAGCATTTCCATACCGGACAGCGTAAGAGAAATCAAGGATGAGGCGTTCGCAGGCTGTGAAAGTCTTGCTTCGGTTTCCTTCACTAAGATGAGCTCACTTGTCGGACTTACCGCAAACACCTTTATCTCCACCGCGATAACTCAGCTCACCCTGCCCCACAGGATGCGAAATCGCACTCCCAATATGAAAAACCGCTTCAATAACACAATCGCGGTAGACTATTTCGAAGAGCCGCCCGAAGAAGAGGAAGAGGAATAAACAAAAAGAAGGAGCAAAATACTCCTTCTTTTTTTAAGTTGGTCTTGTTTCCTGTTCTTTAATAAAGATATATCGTATTTCCGTAGCTTTCGCCTGTGAATGGATTAATTGTGCTGATGACCTTCTTTTTGTCGGTGGTAAAGCGCACTTCAAGGGAGTTTGTGTCGGTCTTGTACCAAAACGCCGTGCCCGTGTAGGTTTTGCCCAAGGGGTGTTCTTTTACTTTGCGGCTCTGGGCGTTGCTCCTTCTGGCGCAGACTATGGTGTCATACATCGCGCCTGTGGAATAGAACTTCCTCTCGGTGGGCGTGTATTCGGAAAGGGCAATCATAGCTTCTCCCGCGACAGTGCCTTTGGGCGCGAGGAAAACTTCGTGCAGGTGTCCGTTTATCATTACATCGAGGTTCATCTGGTTGAGGCGGGTGTTGAAGTCAATCAGCTCGTCGAACATGAAAAACTCGGTTCCGCCCACAAAAGCGACGGGCGCGTGACTAATGGCTATCCTGTGCCTAACGTCGGGCGCGTCGTAGGTGTTGTTTTTGTCGGCAATAAGCTCATCGAGGAAATTTAATTGAGCCGCCCGGTAAGGTTTAAAATTGGCGGTGCCGAAAAACTCCTTCCAGTCGTCATCGTGATCCTCGCCCATATCGAGCACAACGCCCCATATGCTGCCTAAGCGGAATGAATAATAATATTCGTTCTGCGCGTTTGCGCCCACGTATTTATAGAGGATTTCGGCGCCCTCGCCTTTAAGTTCGTGATTGCCTCTTGCGTAAATGACGGGGATATTGCCGCCCGAAACGCCGTGGGCAAGTTTTAATAGCCTCTCAAGTTCGGGCTTTCCGTAAACATAGGAAACGGCGTCGCCCGCGATGACTATAAAGTCTGTCGCTTGTCCGAAATAGGACGTGACGGCGTAAGCCTTGCTGTTGTTGCCGTGGAGATCGCTCACGGCGTAATACTGTATTCCGTCGCTTTCGTCAACGGGACGGAAAGTATAAGTCTTTTTAAAAGTGCGTCCGAGAAGTGCCGAAAAAGCTTCCTCATTTATCATAGTCTTGGAATATATTGTGTACTCTTTGGCTCTGTCGAGCGCGCTCTGGGGCACAGTTACCTTATGTACTGTTTCGGTACTCTTTAAGCTCCCCGCGATTTCGTCATAGTACTTTTCGCCGCCGACTTCCACCCAGGCGGTGGCCTTTGCGCGGGTTGTCCAGACTATCTGATATTCGTCTTCCACGGCATAAACAGCCGCGCCTGTCGTAATGAAGTTGATTTTGAGATTGCCTACATCGGTAAAGCCGAAAACTATACCCGCCACCAGAACGGAGCAGACTATCGTCGCCACGGTCTTTGTATAAATTTTCGATTTGGGAAAGTAAAAAATAAGGTAGACTATCAATGCTATCGCCGCGTAGACAAGGATAAGTTTTGCCATTTCGACAAGGAACATCTTATAGTTTTCCCTGCACCCTACGAAAAACGCGATGTCGAAAATGAGGAAAACACAGTCAAGCACAAACAGCGCAATTAACAGCTTTTTGTTGTGCTTTTCCAGCAGTTCGAAAAAGCTCAGCACAACCATCGCGGCGAGTATTACGCCCATTATGTAAGGAGCCGCAGCAAAATGCAGTGCGTACCCGACAAACCCGAGCATACTCCGCATGGAAAGGAAAAGGAGCAAATTCAGCGCGGAAACCACGCTTACGACTATGGATGTCGCTTTTTTGTCAAACATGTCTTTTCTCCTCAGTCGATTTTTATTTTGACGGGCTTCTGCCGGCGGTATACCGTCCAGTACTTAAAGCCCGCGCTTAAAGCGAGTTCTTTCCCCGCCTGATAGTTCTCACAGATGCGAGTTGTTATGTGCGCGTCGCTGGCAAAGGCGATGTTTTCCCCGCCGAGTTCTCTATACCTCTTGACGATGTCGGCGTCGGGCATAAAGCCGTGGCCTTTGGTGTGGGAATTGAGTTCGAGGCACTTGTCAAGCTCGATTATCCGCTTTAATATATCGTCGATTATGTCGGAAAAGTCCTCGTAATGCAAGGCTTTATCCTCAAACGGCGCGTTTTTACTCACGTAGCCGATGTGCGAAACACCGTTATAAGGGTACGGCACTTCAAGGCTTTCCCTTATGGTCTTCAGGTATCTCTCATAGCAGTCCTTTTTGGTTCTGTCCTTGAAAAATGGCGCAAAATAGCAGTCCCTGCCGCCCACGGTATGGGTGGAATTGAGAATATAGTCGAATTTTTCAAACGGAACTTTGCTTAAATAGTCGCCGATAGCCTGCCCGCTGTAGCCGCATTCGAGCCCAAGCGCGACAAAAGGATACTTCTCCTTTATTTTTGTGACGGTTTTTATATACTTGTCGAGGTCGATTCTCTTAATGAGAAAATATTCGGGTATATAGTTGTAGTCCATGTCGCAGTGGTCGGTAATGGCATAATACTCCACGCCGAGCCTAGCCGCCTTCGTAACCATTTCGTTGAGAGCGGACTTGCCGTCAAAGGAAAAATGGGTATGTGTATGGGTGTCTATCATATTACATCTTTTCGGGCGCGCTTATGCCAAGCAGACGAAGCCCTTCCTCAATTACTGTGTGGACGCACTTTGTAAGCATGGCGCGGGCGATTCTTGCGCCTTGCGTTTCGGCGTTGACTATCCTGTGGGCAAGATAGAACTTGTTATACGACTGGCACAAGTTTACAAGGTATCTCGAAACGTAGCAAGGCTCAAACTTTTCCGTCGCGTCGAAAAGCACCTGCCCAAAGCTCTCCAAAGCCGCCACCACGGCGTTTCCTTCATCGTTGTTAATCGCGTCGAAATCGGCTTGTGCAAAATCGACATCTCCCACCTTTTCGAGGACGCTGTTGCATCTCGCGTTGGTGTACTGGACATAGGGTCCCGTTTCTCCGTCGAAGTTGAGCACCTTGTCATAGCTGAATACTATGTCCTTGATGCGATTGTTGTAGAGCGTGCTGAATATGACCGCGCCCACGCCCACCTTTTCGGCGACGTCTTCCTTGTTCTCAAGTCCCGGGTTTTTCTCTTCGATAATCTTCAGGCTCTTTTCGACTGCCTTGTTAAGAACATCCTCTAAGAGCACAACCTTTCCTTTGCGGGTGCTCATCGCGCCGTCCTCAAGGCTGACCATGCCGAACGGCACGTGAATCAGGGAGCTGTGCCACGGCTCTCCGAGCAGTTCTATTACCTTTATCCACTGTCTGAAGTGGAGATTTTGCTGATATGCGACAACATACAGACATTTGTAAAAATCATAAGTCTCTTTGCGATAATACGCCGCCGCGAGGTCACGGGTTGCGTACAGCGTCGCGCCGTCTGCCTTAACTATGAGGCAGGGCGGCATACCGTAGGCCGAGAGGTCGACTATCCTTGCTCCGTCGCTCTCGACAAGCAGCTTCTTTTCTTCGAGCTTATCGATAACGGGTTGCATTTTGTCGTTGTAGAATGATTCCCCGTTATAGCTGTCAAAGTTGATTTTGAGGCGCTTATATGTCTTCTGGACTTCATTAATCGTGATATCCTTGAACATATTGAAAAAGCGCATGGCTTCACCGTCGTTTTCTTCGATTTTTCTGAACCACTCGCGCGCCTTGTCGTCAAGGGACGGGTCTTTTTCGCTCTCCTCGTGGTATTTAACGTAAATCTCGGTGAGCACCTTCATACCCTTTTCTTTTAGTTCTTCTTCCGAACTCCACATTTTGAAAGCGACAATAAGCTTGCCAAACTGGGTTCCCCAGTCGCCGAGGTGGTTAATACCCACGCAATTATATCCGAGTTTTTTGTATATCTTGTAGAGGCTGCCGCCGATTACGGTTGTGCAGAGGTGTCCGATATGGAAGGGTTTTGCTATGTTAATGGAAGAATAGTCTATGCAGATTGTCTTGCCTTTTCCGAAGTCGCTGTCGGCGTAATTGCCGCCATTTTCAAGAATTTCGCCCACTACCTTTTTGGCGGTGTAAAGTTTGTCAGTGACGAAATTGACATACCCGTTTACCGCCGTCACGCTGACTATCGGACTTTGTAGTGTCACAGACTCCGCGATTTCGTTTGCGATAACCGCGGGATTTTTTCTCAAAACTTTGGCAAATTTAAAGCAAGGCAGGCAGTAATCGCCCATCTTCGGGTCGTTCGGCACGGTGAGCGTGTCAAGTATCTCCTGCTCGCTTACTCCTTCGATTCTGACCGCTTTTGCGATCGCAAGTGTCTTCTCGTTAACCATTTGCTACATCCTCTACTTCTTTTATGCTTCTGTCGCTTATATGAAACGCCCTGTAATCGGTAATCCCTCCCACCGAAAAATCGGTGCAGGTGACCAGGGTCTGAATCTTTTGAATGCGCTCAAACAAGGCTTTTCGCCTCGCCTCGTCAAGTTCGCTCATGACGTCGTCCAGTATAAGTATGGGCTGTTCGCCCGTTCTCAGTAAAAACAAACTTTGTTCGGCAAGTTTTATGCTTAAAACCGCCGTCTTCTGCTGTCCTTGGGAGCCGAACCGCCTTATGTCGGTGCCGTTTGCGATTATCTCAATGTCGTCTCTGTGGATGCCGACTGTCGTATATTCGAGTTTAATGTCCTTCTCGAGGGACTGGTCATACAGCTTTTTGAGGCTGCCTTTGACGTTGTCAAGGTCAATCTCCTCAGTTCTGTACACAAGATTGAGACTCTCTTTTCCGCTCGTAAGGTACTCGTGTTCCTCTTTGGCAAGCGGAGCAAGGCTATCCAAAAACTCCCTGCGCTTTAAGAGTATGTACTCCTCTGCTTCAAGCATGCTCCATGTCACAAGGTCGAGCATTTCCTTCAGGTCTGAGGCGTTCTTATGAACTTTCAGCACCTTGTTCCGCTGAGCAAGCAACCTGTTGTATTTTGTCAGGTTGTAAAAGTACAGCTTGTTCTGCTGGCTTAAGCTTATGTCGAGAAATCTTCTCCTGTCGGCGGGGCTGTCCTTTACGAGTCCCAGTTCGTCGGGACTGAAAAAAACCATGTTAATAACGCCGATAAGCTCGCCGATTTTCGATATCGGGATATTGTCTATCATTATCCGCTTTTTTCCCGCCTCGTCGATGTGAATGTCGATGGTGTGGGCGGAATACTTCTTCTCCAGCAGTATCTTTATCCGAGCGCCGCCTTTGGTATTATTCCAATTGATTAGCTCCTTGTCCTTAAGGTTGCGCGCGGACTTCCCGAGCGACGCAAAGTAGACGCTCTCGACAAGATTGGTCTTGCCGGCGGCGTTTTTGCCCACAATCACGTTGAGGGTGTCGGAAAACTCCGCATACTGCTTTGTGTAGCTCAGAAAGTTTTCGAGATACAGCTTCTTAATTATCACTTTTTCTCCCGATGTCGTAGGGTGTGACCTGATACAGATAGTAGTTGAGCCAGTTGTAGAACAACAGATTGCCCGTCGATCTCCACGTCACTTTGATTTTGTCGAGGTCGTCGCCCACAAAGTAGTTTACGGGTTTTTCAATGGGCAGACCCTTCTCGAGGTCCCTGACATACTCGGCTTTCAGCGTCTCTCTGTCGTACTCGGCATGCCCGAAGAAGAAAAACTTGCGGTTGTCGATGCACTTTGCGATGCTTATGCCGCATTCCTTGCCCTCTGCGAGCACAACGAGCCTGTTGTCTTCGCGCAGACTTTGCTCGTCCACTTCGGTGTGGCGGGAGTGCGGAATGAAAAAGGTATCGTCAAGCCCTTTGAGTAGCGGGTCGTTCTGCATTAAGCTACGGTTTTCGAACACGCCGAAGAGTTTCTTGGGCATGAGCCTTTTTCCGATGCCATAATAGTAATTGAGCGCAGCTTGAGCACCCCAGCAGATGAACACCGAGCTTGTTACATGCCTTTCGGCAAACTCGAAGATTTTGCACAGTTCTTCCCAGTATTTGACCTCGTTGAACTCCAGGGTTTCAACGGGCGCGCCGGTAATTATCATGCCGTCGAAATTGAGGTCCTTTATGTCGTCAAAGGTCTTATAAAACTTGTCCATGTGAGTCTTGCTGACGTTGGTGGGCTGATAGGAAACCGTCTGCATCAAGGTGATATTGACCTGCAGCGGGCTGTTTGATAAAAGCCTCATCAACTGGGTCTCGGTGGTCACCTTTGTGGGCATGAGGTTAAGAATAAGTATTTCCAGAGGGCGGATGTCCTGAGTCGCCGCCCTCGTGGAGTGCATGCAGAAAATATTCTCTCTCGTGAGTACATTAAACGCAGGAATATCTTTCGGGATTACTATCGGCATAAATTATTCTCCTTCAGTTCTTCTGTGAGGCATTAAGGGCATTCTCAATATCGGCGAGAATGTCCCGTGCGCCTTCTACTCCTATCGACAGCCTGATGAGGTTGTCGCTTATTCCGCACGCGGCAAGGTCGGCGTCCGACAGCTGCCTGTGGGTGGTGCTTGCAGGGTGAAGCACACAGCTTCTCACGTCCGCAATATGCGTGACGATTCTGATAAGTTTCAGCGCCTTCTGGAACTTGGCCGCCGCTTCTCTTCCGCCCTTTATTCCGAACGTCACCATTCCGCTTGCCATGGAGTTGTTGAAATACTTTTTGACAAGGGGGTAATTCGGATCGCTCTCAAGTCCCGCGTACTTGACCCATTCCACATAGGGGCTGGCTTCAAGCAGACGCGCAACGGCGAGGGCGTTGGAAGAATGTCTTTCCATTCTCAGGTGCAGCGTATCCATACCCATATGGGTAAGGAAGGCGTTTTGCGGGCTCATAATGGCGCCGATATCCCTCATACACTGAACGCGCGTCTTAACGATAAAGGCGTTCTTTCCGCAGTCCCTTGCGTAGACCATGCCGTGATAGCTCTCGTCGGGGGTGTTAAAGTCCTCGTAGCGGGGATTATCGGCATAGTCGAAGTTGCCGCAGTCCACGATTATCCCGCCCAGCGCGCAGGCGTGCCCGTCAAGGTACTTGGTGCTGGAATAAATGATGATGTTTGCGCCGTACTCTATCGGCCTGCAGATGACAGGCGTCGCGAGCGTGTTGTCTACGACCAGTAAGAGCTTGTGCTTGTGGCAGATTTTTGCGAGCAAATCAAAGTTTGCGACGTTCATCGCGGGGTTTGCGATCGTCTCGCAGAAAATCAGCTTTGTATCCTCGTCAATCAGCGCCTCTATCTCCTTTTCGGACGCGTCGGGGCTGACGAAATTACACATAATACCAAGCTTAGGCAACGTGGTTCCGAACAAGTTATAAGTTCCGCCGTATATGGTGCTGAGGGAAATAATTTTGTCTCCCGCGCGGCAAAGCGTGAGTACGGTAAGGGTGGTTGCCGCCATTCCGCTGCTGCAGCCGAGTGCTCCCGTCGCGCCGTTAAGGTCGGCTATCTTCCTCTCCATGGCGTCGACCGTGGGATTTCCGATGCGGGAATAGAAAAATCCCTCTTTCTTAAGGTCAAACAAGTCGCCCATTTCTTCGGGCGTGTCGTAACTGAAGGTTGTGCTCTGATAAACGGGCAAAACCCTGGGCTCACCGTTTTTGGGGCTGTACCCCGATTGAACGCATTTTGTTTCGATTCCGAACATATCTTTTCTCCTTTATCTCATCTGTACTCGTTTATTGCTCTCTGAGCCTCACGGTCCAGTTGCTTTTCTTTTATTGCGGCGCGCTTGTCGTGAAGTTCCTTGCCCCGCGCCAACGCAAGTTCCACCTTTACCAATGCTTGCTTAAAGTACATTCGGGTGACCACCAGCGTGTACCCCTTCCGCTCTACCTTTCCGCGGAGTTTGTTTATCTCCTGTTTATGAAGAAGAAGCCTTCTCGTTCTCCTCGGTTCGGGATTGAAGTGACTTCCTTTCTCATATGGGGAAATATGGACATTGTAAAGTAAAACCTCGTCATTCTTTATCAGCGCAAAGCTGTCTTTGAGGTTTACGTTACCAAGTCTTATGCTCTTTACCTCGCTTCCCACAAGCTGAATTCCCGCCTCGATCTTGTCCTCGATGAAATAATCGTGGTAGGCTTTCTTGTTGGTTGCGACCGTTACTTCCTTATCCATTCTGTGCTCCGTTTTACTCTATATATTAACATATAATTTATTTTTATAGCAAGTTATAAAGCCATTTTCGACTAAAAAATAAAGCCTGTCGAGTTCTCAACAGGCTTCTTTATGCTATTTCTTTTTTCCGTATTAGTCCAAGGTTTTCTTGAGTATCTGGATTACAAAGAACAAAATGGATGTTACCAGGATGCCGATTGCCAGATATATTGTCAGACGTTTTAACTTTGCGTCCATGCTCTTTGCCTTGTTTTTGCCGAAAAAGCTTTCCGAACTGCCTGTTATGGCTCCGATGTTGTCATTATTTCCTTCCTGCATGACAACAATTATGGTGAGCGCGATGCTTAACAGCACCATCAGCACCATGAATATTATCGACAATACCGTATAAAAAGTATAAAAACTGAACATTATCGACTCCTCAAGCCTTAGTGTTTCATTATTTTAGCATACCGCTTATAAATTTACAAGCGTTTTAATGATATTTATTGCCCAAAATTCCGCTAAATATTAACTTTCGCGAAATATTTCGGAATCATCTCGCAGGGGTGCAGGCTGGTTTTTGCCGTCCTTAAACCCAGGTCGCCGAGATCCTCTTCTCTGTTTACGTACTTTATGCCCTCTCTCCTGCAGTACTCGAGAAACTTCTGATTTATCGCCGCGTAAATGCCGTTATAGTCGCGCGATGCTTTCTCGAAATGAACGTAAAGGGTATCCCCGACCGCCTCGCCGAAAGCCATCGCCGCAATCTTTCCGTTTATCTTAATGACAAGTCCTTCCTGGTCGATTATGGGATAGTACCTGAACAACTTGTTTTCCAGAATGTACCTCTCGTCTCTCAGCCACTGATTGTCTTTCCCGAGCGTGGCGTAATACTCGTCGAGAAAAGCGACAGCCTCTTTCGTCATCGACACGTCAAACGGGAGCATTTCGAAATCGGGATATTCTTTCAAAAACCTGTTTATGTGATTTTTCTGCCCGTGGTATTTCTTGCCCCTCAAATACAGCAAATCATCGTAATAATAAAGATAATCGTCCCAGTCTCTTTCGTATTCAAGTTCTATCCTATCCCCGTAAATGCCTTTTAAAAACTCGGCCTGAGACGAAGAAACAAAGGAAAACCGAAATTCGAGGTTATTCTCTTTGCAGTAGTTTTCCAGCTTACGTATGTCTTTCTCTGCGACATTTCCCACGGGAAAATAAAAATCGGCGTTCGTTTGGTCAATAACGCCGAAATACAAAACGTCGTCCTCCACGCAAAAACAGTACTCGTCATGGACGCTCCAAATATACATTGTGCCGAAGGTGTATTCGCATATCCGTCCGGGATTGCCGTTTAAGCATTTGTTTATCGTATCTTTATCTTCAGGTTTTATCGTTACAAACTCCATATAGTTTATAGTATCACATTCCGGGCACAAAGTAAACTTTAATTCTCCGTGAATAAACCGCCGGTTCTCTGTCGATAATCCCAACATGATGAAAAAAGCGGCGATTTTCTTCCTTATGTGCCTGTTGCTTGTCTGCGCGATAGCCTGTTCAAATACCGGGAACAGCGACTATTTCTTTGTGGAAATAGAAGCATACGACGACAATAAGGAAAATCTCGCCCTTGCAAAAGAAATAAAGGAAAAAGTGTATTCATACCTTGCTGTATCGCTTGAGGAGTGCGAAAGCGCTGCCGACACCGAAAGCGCGGTAAAAAAACACCTCGACGACATTGAGTACATAGTGAACGGGATACTTGATAAGCAAGATGTTTCTTATGATGGATGCGCCAAAGTCGAAACCGTCAGGCGGGATAAACGACAGGTGGGAAACGTCGTCATAGGACGGGGCAGCTACAAGACTCTCGTAATCACTTTGGGCGAAGGGGTCGGCAAGACCGATTTTGCGCTTCTTTACCCCTCGCTCACATACGTCGAAGGAGAAGACGAAATAATTCTCGCCTCGAAGCTTTATGAACTGATAAAGGAGAGTAAAGACAAATGGAAAGAAAAGACAACATGAAAGTTTTTAATATCGTGATGTGCTGCGTCATGGTGCTTATCACCGTCGCCACGGGCGTACTGATGTTCACCGACATAATGAAGTCGGCAGACGACGCCGAGGCGGCAACGGTCTACAAGCAGGGCAGCACGGGTCAGATGGTCAAGACCATACAGACCAAGCTAAAAAACTGGGGCTACTACACAGGCTCGATCGACGGCATTTTCGGCTCAAAGACAACCGCCGCCGTCAAGTACTTCCAGCGCGTCAACGGTCTTACCGCCGACGGGATAGTTGGCAAACAGACCGCCGCGGCGATGGGCATAACCCTTGCGGGCAGTTCGTCGTCGACGTCCAGAAACCTCTATCTACTCGCCCGACTTGTTTACGGCGAAGCGCGGGGCGAGCCGTACGTGGGACAGGTTGCGGTTGCCGCAGTCGTTCTTAACCGCGTAAGGAGCAGCTCCTTCCCCAACACAATCAGCGGCGTCATCTATCAGCCGGGCGCGTTTACCGTGGTTTCCGACGGGCAGATTAACCTCGCCCCCAACGACACCGCGATGAGAGCTGCAAAGGACGCCATGAACGGCTGGGACCCCACTTACGGCTGCTTGTTCTACTACAATCCCAACACCGCCACCAGCGCGTGGATACGCTCCAAGACCATCAAGCTGACTATCGGCGAACACGTCTTCTGCGTGTAGGAGGTATATTATGGAAAAAGTAAGCAGAACAAGAAAAATAATAATTGCCGTGGGCGTTATCCTTCTCGCCGCGGTCATAGCCCTTAGCGTGTCGCTTGGGATAACTGAGCACAGGCGCAAGAAAGCCAGCCTGCAACTCAACAACCTATACGAAAAGTCGTATATCGAAACGATGACCAGCCTTGACAACATCTCCACCAAGCTCGCCAAGGTCAGCGTCCTTCCGGGCAAGTCGGCATTAAGACAGCAGCTCCTCAACGATATATGGCGGGAGTGCGGCGTCGCGAGCACAAACCTCTCTCAGCTTGCCGAAGGCAGTGACAATATGCTGGAAGCTATGAAGGTCCTCAACCAAATCGGAGACTACTGCCAGTATCTCGCAAAGAAAGCCACAAAAGAGGCACTTTCGGAACCCGAAATAAATAATCTGGAATCCTTTTCGAACACAATTAAGTATCTGAACGATTCGCTTGCCGGCGTTCAGGAGAACCTTGTCAAAGGCGACAAAATCGACAGCCGCATCCTTGCCGACCTTTCGGCGATGACCGCGTCGATTGGTCAGATTGATTATTCCTCGGTAGACTATCCCGAGCTTATTTACGACGGCCCGTTCAGCGAAGGCTTAAGCGACAAGGCGACAAAATTTCTGGACGGCAAGGAAGAAATCACCCTTGAGCGCGGCATTGAGCTTATCGGTCAGTACTTCCACGGCAGCAGCGAAGTAACAAGCATCGGCGAAACGTCGCGTGACATACCAAGCTATATCTATTCCTTCAAGTACAACGGCATTGACAGCACGGCGTATATTTCCAAGACGGGCGGGTATGTAGTTCAGTCCGATTCCTACAGCGAAATCACCGACCCGACCCTTACCGATGAGGAATGTCTGCAAAAAGCCGTGGGATATATGGAACAATTGGGATACACAAATATGAAGCCTGTCTGGATAAGCAACAACAACAGCACCGTCTATATAAATTTCGCATATGAAGAAAACGGCGTTGTATACTATCCCGACCTTATTAAGATAAAGGTACGGAGCGACAACGGAAACCTTATGGGCGTTGAGGCGCAGAACTTCATTTACAACCACACTGCGCGCAATATCACCTTGCCCGAAAATTACGACCACATTTCCGTTCCCGCCGATCTTACGGAAAAGAGCAGAATCCCCTGCCTTATCCCCACCGACTGGAACACCGAGATACTCTGCCTTGAGGTAGTGGCGGAAAAGAACGGACAGACATACTATATCTACTACGACCTTGCCGACGGCGAGGAAGAGCGCGTGCTCCTTGTCATTGACCAGGACGGACAGCTGCTGATATAAAAAACCAACGGCAAAGCATCATTCAAAATACCCCGACAATTGCTCGGGGTATTTTTCACGTTTCCAAAACCTATAACATATTATAAATCGCGAGATATTATGAGGAGTTTATGGATACGAACAATTTAGAACAAATGGCAAGAGAGTACAGGGACGCGCTGGTGTCGTCCGAAAGGAGAGTGGACAGCGCAACTTACCTCGAACAGATTATCAACCTTAACGAACTTCAGCTTGACTGCATATGCGAGCTGAAAAGGTGCGCGCGGACGCCTCTCGCCTGCAAGATGGTCAACTATCTTCGCCACCTCATCTGGCGGAGCCTGACGGTTGCAACGCGACTTCTTGACGGCAGCACATATCTTCCCACCTTCCGCAACACAGGCTGCCGCCCCTGCACAAATCCCCTTCAACGGATGATAAACGCGCAGATAGACATCTTTATCCTTCTGGACAAGCTGTCGCCGCTGCGCAATGACCTTGCGGAGCTAATTTACATAGAAAACCGCAAGATGTCCATTCTTGCCGCCCTGAACAATTAACCCGCCCCTAAGAGTAATAATCTCTTGACTTTTCCATAATTCTGCAATAAAATAATCTACGCCCAACCTTATTTCGGGCGTAGGTTTTTGTGTTGAAGAAATTGACGTTTTCCACGAATTTTTCTCCTGAAAAACCTAAAAAAACAAAATACTGTGTTTCCGTAGCTCAGTAGGATAGAGCGAGCGCCTCCTAAGCGCTAGGCCGTGGGTTCGACTCCCGCCGGGAACGCCACTTTAATGTAAAAGCCACCCTGTTATAGGTGGCTTTCTTATTAAAATTGTCCGACATCTCTTTTGTCAGGTTATGATAACTTAATCTGTAACGCGGGCACCACAACGTAAGCGGCAGGGGCGACAGAATTCGCC
>DAOSYK010000001.1:0-44714 GCA_035381305.1 Clostridia bacterium | reverse complement strand
GAATATAAAATCGTTTACACCAGCTTTGTCTGAGCTTTCGCCGTTGTTGCAGTAATTGCTGCCTTATCTTTGGTATCGGCCTTTTCGGCTTTATTGGCTTTTGCGACGGGAGTCTTGGAAGCACTCGCATTTTGAACGGGTTTTTTCTCGCTCTCGGTCGGTTTTTTATCGGAGGTTGCTGCGGCAGCCTTATTAACCGCGTTTTTGTCGGTGGATTTAACTTCCACTGCTTTACTCGCGGCTTTCTTATCTGTCGCTTTTACGTCGGAGACTTTCTCGCCGGCCTTCTTATCGGCGGATTTAACTTCTGCGCCTTTGTTTGCCGACTTTGTGTCGGCGGCTTTCTCGCCGGGCTTAATCGTAGCCTTTTCGGCGGGTTTTGCCTTTTTATCGATCGGCGATTCCGCTGCCTTGACCCCGTTCTTTGCGCCGGTCGCGGCAGCGGGCGCTTTTTCTTCTGTCTTTTTTGACTTTTTGCTTTCGGAATTAATGGTTTTTCCGTTCTTTGGTGCATTATCCTTAATAGGATCGGTCGTAATAGTTTCCTTTTTGCCGTTGGTTTTCTTTTCGGCAACTGGTGTTTTGACTTCGTTGACGGTGGCAACCGTTTCTTTCTTCATCTTTTCGGCGCGGGCTTCGTCGTAGTAGGCCTTGAGCGCGTGCAGAACGGATTTGTGCTGTGTTGTGCTTAGAGGCGACGGCGCAGGAACAGGTTCTGCCGCCTTAACAGGAGCATTGTTCACTTTGGAATCAATATACTGCGCCCCCATCTCCATGCGCTTTTTCTTCTCGATGCGCTTCAGAATAAAGTTAGGGATGGTGAAGTCGTTAAGCCTGTGAATAAACATCGCGTCTTGCAGACTGCGCATGACGATGCGGGAGTTAAGCCCTTCGAGATTGGCGGGGTCGTCCTTTTTCTTGTCGTATTCTGCTATCGTCTGGAGCACTTTTTCAAGGTAATTTATCTTTACGTTGAACTCGTTCCAGGTCTGCGCGATTATGCTGATTGCCGAAAGAGATGGTACGAATATGTACATAACCGCTTCTGTCCATGTGGGATTTATGGCAAACGCAAAAATAACGAGAAGCGCGATAAAGGCAAGCCACAGCGCGTACAAAAAGCTCTTTACCGCGAGCATATTGTAATAATCGAGCTCAAAACGCTTTTTTATGGCGTTGAAATGAGCGTATTTGTTTTCGGCCTCTTCGGGCGTGTCAAAATAGTAATTACGTACTCTGTCGTGCTTTTTGAATTTTTCGGCAAAGTTAAGCATGCGCTGATGGCTTATGTTTATCATTATTGCCTTGTTGGCAAAAAGACTGAAGACGTTTATGTCATACAACTCGATGAGCGTCACGCTCTGCTTGTCCCAACGTTTTATAGCGATATTAAAAACGATCTGCAGAATAATCACACAGCCAGATAGCAAAACAATGATCTCGGAAAGAAGCGCCGAGACCTGTTGCAGATTCTGAATATTGGGAAACAAAACGGCGAGAAACTTGTTTACGATACTGAAAACGGGCATCAAAAAGGACAAGAAAACCTGCAAATACATGATCCGTCTTTTTTTAGTGGAACAGTATTCTGCCGCCCAAAGATATCTTAAGTTGTTTCTGTCATTCTGCTTTTGATATACGTTTGCCATAATTTCTTATATTATAACAAGATACGACAAATATTTCAATATCCTGTTTTCCTTCTGTAAGGCTAAATGGCGTCAGCTTTAGTCTCCTGCCTGTACATATAGAGCGATTTTGTCAAAAACGCTATAAACTCTTCACGGATATTCACAGGTCCCTTTATGTACAACTTATCGCCGAACGCCGCGCACCACGCGAAAAATACGGGGCTTTTTTTGACTTCGGCGCTCAATTTGCACCATTCTCCATTCACTTTATCTATTTTGACTTCCACGCCGAATCTGTCCATGATCGAATCAATAATGGACTTGTGAAACTCGAGTTCCACCATGACATCGTCGCCCGTAAACATTGAAAACGCTTTGCGCTTATATTCGGCGATGTCAAAACTTACCGCGCATTCGGAAATCTGTATCCTCTCCTCTTCCACTTCCACGTCTGCCATGCGGTCGATGCGGTAGTTGGCGAGGTTTTTATACTTGTCGGCATAGCACACAAGGTAATAACACTCGTTGCAGAACACCAGCGCAATGGGATTGACGAGGTATCTTGCACCGTCTTTGCGGAAAACCACTACCCCGTTTTCGTCATAATCAAAATACTTGAAGGAGATTTTTCTATCGTTATTTATCGCTTCGTCTATTTGGGTTATGTTGTTGTAAATGCACTCGTTCTTGTACTTCTGAACGTCAAAATACACGCCGTTCTTTAACGTGTCGGCGCGGTAGCTTCCCGCCAGGTTGGCTATCTTTTCCACCAGCTCTTCGGTCTTGTTTTCGGTGATGAAATTTGCCGACTGTACGGCGTCGATTAAAATCCTGAGCTCCGGCACGCTGAAATCGGACTGGTCGACAAAATACATATTACGTCTGCTTCTCTTGCAGTGTACGACGTAACCGTGCTCGTTTAATACGTCAATGTCGCTGTAAAGCGTCTTTCTGTCGCAGCAGATTCCCGCGTCGGCGAGTTTCTTGATTATCTCAATTGTGTCCAGGGGATGATCCTCGTCGCTGTCTCTCATCAAAATTTCCCAGACTTTGAGAAGCTTGATTTTTTGAAAATTTTCTTTGCCCATAAACTCCTCCAAAAACCTTATCATTTTGAGTAATTATAGCATACAAAAACGCCTTTGTAAACGTAAAGGCGGGCGGGTAACGGGACTTTCGGTCAAAATTCCAAAAAGTTTTTAATCGAAATAAATATCGCTTAAATGCCGCATGAAAAACGTGCGCCCTTTTAAAGGACGCGCGTCATAGTTTTTCGTTATTATTAAAGCGGCTTTAAAAATACCTGAGTGAAATACAATGTGCCGTTTGCTTTCTTCGCCACTCCTATACCGGTTTGCGTATAGTTCCTTCCGAGAATGTTGGCTTTGTGTCCCGGTGAGTTCATCCACGTGTTTACGACTTCCTGCGCGGTTCTCTGCCCGTAAGCAATATTTTCTGCCGCCGCCGAAAATCTCAGGCCGAAAGACTCCATCATCTTAAAAGGCGAGCCGTACACGGGGGACGTGTGAGAGAAATAATTGTTGTCAATCATGTCCTGGGACTTTATTCTCGCCACTCTTGCCGCCTGCCAGTTTGAAGCAAGGGGCTTAAGACCGTTTTTGCTCCTTTCGATATTAATAAGCCTTAAGACCTCGTCCTCAATAGTCTTAAGCGGCGCCGCAACGGGAATAGTAACCTTCTGTCCGACGTAGATGAGAGAGGGATTTGCTATCTGCGGATTAGCCTTGATAAGTTCCTGTATTCCCACTTCGTATTTTACGGCTATTTTCCATAGGCTGTCCCCTTTCTGGACGGTATAGACCGTAGCCGCAGCGGGGATTGCGTCATCAAAAAATACCGTCGCGCCTTCTTCCGTTTCGGCTTTCGCGGTTTTGTGGCTTACAACGGGCATAAACGCAAGCATAACCGCCATAAAAAGAATAATAAGAAATCTTGTCGCTTTCATAGTCACCTCACTTTTATTATCTTGAAAGCGACGGAAAACAAAAGAAACGAAAACAAATTTCCACGAATTTACAAATCAAATAAACCGAACCCAAAATGTGAGGTTCACCTTTATTTTAATCTTTGCTTGGTCTTATAAAAGTCCTTCCACGGGTCGGGCTTTGACAATCGCCTGACGGCTTCTTCCATGGTTATGCCGTCGGGAGCGACTTTGTCAAGTTCTTCCCACGATATCGGCATCGCGACTTTTGCGCCTTTTCGCGCGCGGAGCGAATAGGGAGCGACGCTGGTAGCTCCGCGGCCGTTGCGAGCCCAGTCGATAAATATCTTGCCGTCGCGCTTATTCTTTCTTATATTGCTTGTGTATCTGTCGGGCCATTGGTTTTCCATCAGGACGGCAATCTTTTTGGAAAACGCGCCGAAGGTCTCCCAGTCAACAGAAGGGACAAAGGGCACGACGACGTGATAACCCTTGCCGCCGCTGACCTTCAAGAATGATTTAAGCGAGAGTTTTTCAAGTATGCTGCGTAAGTCTTTCACGCCTTGGCGCACCTTTTCAAGGGGCATGCCTTCGTCTGGGTCGAGGTCGAACACCATGACGTCGGGTTTTTCCGCCTCGTCCACCCGACTGCCCCAGGTGTGAAACTCCAAAGTGCCCATTTGGGCTTCGTAAACAAAGCCTTTAGGTTCCTCAATATAAAAATACTCCTCTTCACCGCTGCCGGTCTCGATGGGAGTTATGACAATATTCTTACTTCTGGAACCGGGGTGCTTTTTGAAAAAGCATGGCTCGCTTATGCCCTTGGGGCACCTTATTATGCTGAGTATCCTGTTGCCTGCGTACTTAAGCATTCGCTCTCCCGCACGGGCATAATACTCCACGACATCCCTCTTTCTTATATCGGGGTTTTCAAACATCACCTTATCGGGATTTGTAATTTTTATGCCTTCTATCTCTATTTCGCCGCCCCTGAGTTTTGCCTTCGGCTCCTCAATTATTTCTGTCATTTCTACCTCTTCTTCACTGACTTCCTGTTTTACGTCCTTGGGACTTTTATCACGTCTCATTCCTTTGAAACTCGCCTGTCGTAATAAGTTGTCGTCCGTCCATTCGGCAAAGCGCGCTTCACAAATCAATGTCGGCTCGACAAAACATACCTCCTCCGCTCCGCTTTTTTTGACCTTCCCCTCAAACGCGGGGGTGTCGCGTTTTATCTTTTTAAGCTCCCGCAACATATCCTTGCGGTCTTTTTCGGAGAAGCCCGTGCCTGCGCGGCCGCAAAAGACAAGCTTTTCCTCGTCATAATATCCGAGAAGCACCGAGCTTATACCGTCGTCCTGCTTATCGGAAATTGTATAACCTGTTATGACAAACTCCTGTCGCTTGCCGCACTTGATTTTTACCCAGTCGCCGTTACGTGAGCCTGTGTAGACCGAATCGGCCTTTTTCGCAATCAACCCTTCAAGGTCGTGAGCACAGGCGTTTTCAAAGTTTTTTGCGCCGTTCCCCTTTATATGCCTGCTGTAATAAATGTTTCCGGGGGCGTCCTTAAGTAAGTTTCCGAGTATTTCCTTTCTTTCGATAAGAGGTTTATTCCTTAAGTCATCTCCGTCCAGCGCAAGAATGTCAAAAACTGCATACGTGACCTCATTATTCCCCTTGTCTTTCATATAGTTCTGGAGTGCCTGGAAGTCGGTTTTGCCCTTATCGTCGACAACGACCATTTCGCCGTCCAATACCATAGGTCTTTTTTTGGCAAACCGTTCGAGAGACGCCGCCACTTTTTCAAAATGCTTTGTGTAGTCCTTGCCGTTTCGGGTCATAAGGCGCGATTTGCCGTCTTCGACATAGGCCACGATTCTGTACCCGTCGTACTTGGTCTCAAAGAGCCAGTCACTGCCTTTCGGCGGAGTATCGACAAGGCGGGCGAGTTGTACGCCCGCATTATCAAAAGGGTTTTTGAGTGTCTCAACCTCCTCGCCCTTCTCTATCTCATCCATGGTGCGGCCCGTTCTGAAGCTGGTGGTAAACCCGCTTATTCCGTCAATATTCCGGGCGTATTCGTCTTTATCCTTTACAAGGAGCCAGTTGTCCTTTGTGTCCCCTTCTCTTGCCGCTATTAGGACAAGTCCCCATTTGCCTTTAAGCCTTTCGCCGAAAATTTCAAACTTCAATGAGCCTTCTTCCAGCCCTACTTCGACATCGGCAATCGGTTCCCAATATCCTTCGTCCCACAGCATGACCGTGCCGCCGCCGTACTCGCCTTTGGGGATCGTTCCTTCAAAGTCCTTATAGTCAAAGGGGTGGTCTTCCACGCGTATGGCGAGCCGCTTGTCGGCAGGGTTAAAGGAAGGACCTTTGGGGATTGCCCAGCTAAGCAGCACGCCGTCCCACTCCAGGCGAAAATCATAGTGGTCGCGCCTTGCAAGGTGGTGCTGCACGACATAGTGAAGCTTTTTTGCCTTGCGCTTTTTCTCGGCGCCCTTGGGCTCGGCGGTCTTTTCAAAATCCCTCTTTTCGTTGTACTTTTCAAGCTTTGCCATAGATCATTTCCCTTGCGCTTTCTTTTTTTCGGAAGGTGTTTTGTCGAGCTTCTTGGGCGTACTTGTGCGCCTTGCGGTGGTACTCTTCGTTTCTTTTTGCGAAAACTCTATGCTCTTAAGCAGCGCGTCCATAAGGTTTCCAACTCTGCGCGGCTCGGTTTCTTTGGGTATCTCCAGCTTTTTGCCGCTTATCTTGGAATCGATCAGGGCGACAAGTTTTTCCCTGTACTCGTCCTTGTAATCGGAAATGCTGAACTCGCCGCTCATGTTTTCGATAAGGTTTTGGGCGAGTTCCAACTCTTTTCCCGAAGTCGTTATTTTGATGTTTTTCGCGGGCGAAGGCATAATCTCTTCTTCAAAAAACAAGGTGTTCAAGAGCATCTGCCCGTCTCTCACACGCAATACCACTATTGTGTCCTTATTACCGAGCACGGTTTTGGCTACTCCCGCCATATTTTTGCTGTCCATCGCGCCCATAAGCAGGCTGTAGGCTTGTTCGGCTCCTGTGGGCATGACGTAATAGGTCTTGTCAAAGTAAATCGGGTCAATCGACTTAAGGTCGACAAATTTTTCAATTGTTATTGTCTTGTCACGCTTACTCTTTATTTTTTCGAAATCGTTGTCTTCCAAAATGACGTACGTGTCGTCCTCATACTCGTAGCCTTTTACGATATCCTCGTTTTTGACCTCCCTACCGTCGCAGTCCACGCAGGTTTTTTTGTATTTTACCCGCGACATTGTGGCTTTATCGATAAAGTTGAACGCAATGTCGTTGTTTTTTACGCAGGAATGCAAAGTTATGGGAATATACACAAGCCCGAAGCTTATGCTGCTCTTATAAGAATACGCCATAAAAATTCTCCTTAACCTTATTATGGCGTTTTAACAATTCAAATATCAATATGGAAAACCAAAAAACAGGCTCCATCTTTGTGCACGCGCCCTTCCTCGCATAATTTTCCCCATTATTAAGCGCGCTGTAAGATAAAGCCTGTCGTTGTCGAAGATTGTATCACGACCACGACAGAAGATTTTAAGTTATTTTGTCGAAATTTGTCTTATCCGAAATATATAGGATTAGTTATGGCGTATACGGACAGCGGGCGTTTGGCAAAGATGTTTTTCTTGTCTTTGAGGAATCTTATCGCAAAGTCTGCCATTACCGAAAGCCCTCTCGGCTTTCTCCTTATCTCGGCTTGGATAAAACCGTTTTCGGTGATTTCAAATTCCTTTTCAAAAGGCGCGGTACGCTTTGCCTTATAGACAAATTTCTGTCCGTTCTGGTCGTTTACTATAAGGGTATGACCTTTCTTAAGTTTGTCCACCTTGACAAGCGCTTTGGTGTTTTTGTCAAGCTTGACCGTGTCTCCCGCCACTGCGTCGCCGTAACTAAGGTATATCATAGACGATGTGGGCGAGTCGGTAATAACGCACCTACCCCTCTTTATGGCATCGAGTATGTCCTCTTTTGTGTTTGCCTTGGCGTAGACATGGGTCGTGGGACGGGCGAAAATGCTGATTATTCTGAAGTAATCATAGTGATAGTCGCTGCCGCCGACGATGGGTATCTTTTTGCCTTCCATAAGTTCTTTGTGCCACCACTCGATGGTCTTCATGTTGTCTGCGCGCATAGGGCCGTTCCACGCTTCCACCGTGTCGCGATAGAAGTCAAAGTCCCAAAGCCACGGACATATCGAGCAGAAGGGGTGGTTTAAGCTTATTACCGCGCCGTTTGCCTTTGCCTGGTTTATCAGAGTTTTGAAGTCCTCAAAGCTGTTTACGGCAAAACTCCCTTCATAAGGGGTTTCCTTTCCCCAGATGTTGACGTGGCCGTTATAATGGGTAAGTTCCACGCCGGGGATAATGTTGAGACCCGGAATTTCGGGAAGGTGATGATTGTGTGCAAAATTGTTGTGGTCGGTGCTGATAATGAAGTCCAGTCCGCGCTTAAGTGCCATTTCGCCCAGCATCTGTATGGTCTTTGCTCCGTCGGAATGGACGCTGTGCATGTGAAGGTCGCCCTTTAAATAGCGATATTCCTTTAATTGGAAGGTAATTGTGTATTTTATGTCGAGATAATCCCCTCTTACCATATATGCGCCGCAAAGTATGCACCATCTGCCTTCGGTTATGGGCAGCTTTTTGTACCCGGGCGAGGAATAGCACTCCGAAAGGGTTATCTCCCTTTGGCTGGAGCCCGACGCGCCGACATCGTTGCCGTCTTGGTCGAGGAGCGCAAGGTCAATGACGTTTTTGTCATCGGACGGAATGGAATCTGCGTCGTCGCCCTCATAAGAATAGGCTATCGTCAGCTTTTCAACATCGGCAGGAACATCGAAATACGCCTTGAGAAATTGCCTTCTCTGCTCTTTTGTAACACGAAAATCAATGATCAGCTTTTTTTCCATTTCTTCCTCCGTCCGTTGAATTTTGACACTACCACTATAGCACACTTGCCTCTGTATGACAATATGCATTAAAATATAGATTTTCACGCTTTGGTATGTTATAATTTTTTTATGAAAAAAATTCACGTTATCTGCAAAACACACCTTGACCTCGGTTTTACCGATTTTGCCGCAAATATCCTCTCAAGATACCGCGGAGAGTTTATTCCCAACGCCATAAAACTTGCCGGAAAATTAAATAGCGGCGGCGAAAAAAAGTTTGTCTGGACGACAGGCTCATACCTGATTTACGACAGCCTGAAAAACGCCGCTCCCGAAAACAGACAGAAACTGGACGACGCGATAAGGCGGGGATACATAACCTGGCATGCCCTGCCCTTTACCACGCATACGGAATTGCTGGACGAGGACGTTTTACGATACGGGCTTGACATCGCGAAAGAGCTGGACAACACATACGGCAAAAAGACCGTCGCCGCCAAGATGACCGACGTTCCCGGGCATACCAAGGCAATTTTGCCCATTTTGCGTGAATACGGCATAAAATTACTCCATATCGGAGTTAATGAAGCGTCCTGCCTTCCCAATGTGCCCGACGTCTTCTTATGGAAGGACGGCGATGCCGAAGTTGCGGTAATCTATGAAGGAAGCTACGGCGGCGCGTTTAAGAACGAATATATCGACGATATTCTCTACTTTCTCCACTCGGGCGACAATCACGGCCCGTCAAACGAGGATAAGGTAAATGAAGTTTTCACTGAGCTGAGAAATCAATACCCGGACTATGAAATAAGCGCGTCAAGCCTTGACGAATATGCCGAAGAACTGTACAAAGTAAAGGATAAACTTCCCATAATCACTTCGGAAATAGGCGACACGTGGATACACGGCATAGCTTCCGACCCGTATAAGACGGGCGCGTACAGGGAGCTTGCCGGGCTTAAAAACCAATGGCTCGCGAACGGGAAACTTAAAAAAGGCTCCCCCGCTTACAACGGACTTTGCGACGGGCTTCTCACTGTCTCCGAGCACACCTGGGGAATGGACGTAAAAAGGTACCTTAGCGACTACGTCTACCTCAAAAACAATTTTGCCGCGGCAAGAAAAAAAGATAAGGTAACGACCCGCCTCACTCTTGACAACCTTTACCACAAATACCTTATATTGAAGTTCCGCAAAAAAGGCATTTATCTTGAGGGAAGCTATTCGGCTATGGAAAAATCGTGGCAGGAGCAGCGGGATTATCTCGACAAGGCGATAAACGCCCTCGACGAACCGCTGAAAAACGAGGCATTATCAAGATTTGAAATATTACGTCCCGCAACGCCCTTTGACAAGACGGGATATGAAAAGTTATCTGTAAACTCCACCCTCTCGATCAACAATTTTAACGCCGTCTTCAATGAAACGGGACTTTGCGAACTTTCATACGGCGGAAATATTGTATTGAAAAACACCTACGGCGCGGGCACAATCAACTATTTCTCCTACGGCGCGAAGGACTATGATTTCTGGCAACGGCATTACACCAGAGATTATGACACGACAAAGGAATGGTCGGCGCCCGACTTTCTGCGCCCGGGGCTTAAAAGCGCGGACAAGAAATATCCTCAAGGTATGTTCCCCTATACCCTTACCGAATTGTATCACGACGGAAAAAGCAGCATTATCTCGGTTTTTACCGCTGACAAGAAGATTTGCGAAAAGCTGGGCGCGCCCCGTCTTTTTGAAATCAGGTATGCCTTTGATAAAAACGATGTAAAGACCGAAGTTGTCTGGCTGGGCAAGGACGCAAGCCGCCTTACCGAAGCGGTCTTCATCAATTTCCCTGTAAAAATCGATAAAAACTCTTTACGCTATACCAAAATCGGCAAAGAAATCGACCCGTTCGACATAGTAGAATGCGGAAACCGCAACCTTTCGGCGGTGGAAAACGTGACGGCGAAAGCAAACGGGCTGGCGCTTAAGATAACAAACGTTCATGCTCCGCTTGCTTCAATCGGACTGGGAAAAATACTCAGATTTGACAATATTTTTGAGGATGTGAACGAAAAAGGCATCTCCTTCAACCTTTACAACAACGTATGGGGAACCAATTTCCCGTTGTGGTATGAAGAAAACGCCTATTTTGAATTTATACTCTCGATAACGTGAAGGGCGTAAGATCGTGCGATGTTTACCCCTGTGACTTTCTCTATCTTGCCCCAGAACGCGTTGGAATTGACTTCGCACAAAAACGGTTTTCCGCCTTTACCAAGTAAAACGTCAATTCCGCAGTAGTCAAGGCCGAGAATTCTGCTTGTCTTTTCGCAAAGTTTTGAAATCTCCTCGGAAAGCCGGTAATTATACGCCTGTCCGCCCAATTCGGCATTGGAGCGGAAGTCGGTTTCCGACTTTCTCATCATGCAAGCCGTTGTCTTGCCGCCGATGACGATAACCCTTATGTCCATTCCTGCGCTTTCGGCAATAAACTCCTGAAAAAGGTGGGGGATCATTTTCAGTTCTTCCATCTTTTTTTCAAGCTCTTCCCTTGTGTCGGCCTTGTATACGCCCTTGCCGAGGGAGCCGTAGCTCTCTTTTATTATCACGGGGTATCCGATAAGGTTTTCCACTCTGTCTACCGTCTCTTTTTGAACAGTCGCGTTCGGCGTATAGCACAAAAGCCCCGACACAGTCTTCGGCATGGGAATGCCTCTATCGCAAAGCGCGATATGGGTCTCCATTTTGTCGTCGCAAATCTCAATCGCCTTCGAGCGGTTAAATACTCTCAGACCCGCTTTCTCCAGCATTTTGGATACGTATTTGTCTTTGTCGAGGTATACGCAGAAGTCATACCCCGAGACAGTCAGAGCGAGTTTTCCCGCCTCTATCACCGCGGGAAAAAAGTCGTTCCGTCTTATGTCGGTTTCCACGCCGAGCGCGGCAAATTCCTCTTTCAGCCTTTGTGCCTGATTGAGGTAAGTCGCCGAGGTGTTGTATGCGTTATTAATAATTAGCCCTTTCATGTTTCGCGCCTTTTCTTTAGGGGCAATCAAGCCGATTGATATAATAAAAGTATAGCAGAAAATATTAAAAAAGCAATGACAAAGCCGTCCTGACCGGTAAAAACCAAGGACGGCGAAATATCGCCGCCCTTAATTTATTAAATCATCTTGGTTACATCGAAAATTTCGTCCAGTGTCTTTTCGTCCAGCCAGCCGAGTTTGAGACACGCGTCTTTCAGCGATATATCCTCTTTATACGCCTTCATAGCGACCTTTGCAGCCTTATCGTATCCGATATAAGGATTTAGCGCGGCGGCTTTCATGAGGGAGTTTTCCACGTTGTGCCGCATTTTTTCGGCGTTTGCCCTAAGTCCCATAAGACAGTGTCGGTCAAAAGACTGAATTCCGTCCGAAAGCAGGCACACCGACTGAAGGAAGTTGTACGCAATAAGGGGCATAAAGACATTGAGTTCGAAATTGCCCTGTGAAGCCGCCACCGATACCGCGGTATCGTTTGCCATAACCTGCACGGCTATCATCGTTATCGCTTCGCATTGTGTCGGGTTTACCTTGCCGGGCATAATGGAGCTGCCGGGCTCGTTTTCGGGGATGAAAATTTCGCCAAGCCCGCACCTCGGACCCGACGCCATGAGACGAATATCGTTGGCTATCTTCATAAGATCGCACGCAAGGGCTTTTAGCGCGCCGTGGGAAAACGCAAGCGCGTCTTTTGCGGCAAGCGCGTGAAATTTATTGGCTGCGGCGGCAAACGTTTTCCCCGTGATCCTGCTTATCTCTTTTGCGGCGTCTTCGCCGAAATTTTGAGGGGCGTTTATTCCTGTGCCGACCGCCGTGCCTCCAAGGGCAAGCTCCTTAATATACGGGAGTGTGGAAACTATCATATCCCGCGACTTTTCGCACATAGTTCTCCAGCCGCTAATCTCCTGTGAAAACGCGATGGGAGTCGCGTCCTGAAGGTGCGTTCTCGCAACCTTAATAAGCCCCGCGTTTTCATCTTCCAGCAGTTTGAAAGTTCCGATAATTTTTTCCAGTTCGGGCAGGAGTTTGTCCTCGATTCCGCATACCGCCGCGACGTGTATTGCCGACGGGAATACGTCGTTGGAACTCTGGCTCATATTGACGTGGTCGTTGGGGTGAAGGAGCTTTTCGGAAGCGAGTTCGTTTCCGCGGTTTGCGATGACCTCATTTACGTTCATATTGGTCTGCGTACCGCTACCCGTCTGCCAAACGACGAGGGGAAACTGCCCCGTCAGCTTGTTTTCGAGTATCTCGTCGCACACCTTTACGATTAATTCACAACGCCTCTGGTCGAGTTTTCCTTTCTTGAAGTTTGTTATCGCCGCCGCTTTCTTTATCGTGGCGAGCGCCCTGATAATCTCCAAAGGCATAAGCTCCCCGCCTATTCTGAAATTTTTGCGGCTCCTTTCGGTCTGCGCCGCCCAGTACTTGTCGGCGGGCACTTGTACTTCTCCCAGAGAATCTTTTTCGACACGGAATTCCATTTTTACCTTCCCTCGAGGTTTTATCAAGCTAAATTATACCTTACGCGGTATAAACATACAAACAATTATGAACTAAGTTTTATTGTTTTGGGAAAATTTTTGCGGCGTAATTGCTCCAGGTGGAAGTTGTTTTGTAAATGTCGACAAGCTCTGCGTCAACGTATATCGCCGTCAATGTATTGGAGAACGCGTTATTCCCTATGACGGGCGGAATGCCATTGACCGTGACGGTCGTAAGATTGAGACAGCCGTAAAACGCCGACCCGCCGATATATCCGACGCTTGCGGGAATGGTAATTTCGGTAAGCGCGCCGCAATACTCAAACGCCGAAGACTCGATGCTGACAAGACTTTCGGGCAAAAAAATGCTCCCGAGGTTTGCCATATATCGGAAAGCAAACGCTCCGATACCTTTTGTGTTTTCTTTTAAGCGAACTTCTGCCAATGTCTTGTCGGACACCTCGATGAGCCAGCCGTCAAGGTATTTCATTGTGTTATCATACACCTCGTATCTCAAGTTGGAACAGCCCTCAAACGCCCAGTAGCCGATGTTCTTTACGCTGTCGGGAATTCTTATATTCATAAGGTTGGAACAGCCGTAAAACGCAAACGCGCCAACTGTCTGAAGCACGCTTGATTCGCCGAAAACCACGCTTGCAAGGTTGGCGCAGCTTCTGAAGGCGTATTCGTCGATAGTCAACAGACTGCTCTCACTTCCGAACACCACGGTGCTGAGGTGCGCGCTGCCCTTAAAGGCATATGGCATAATGCGTTCCACGCTGTCGGGTACGGCAAAACTTATTTCCGATTTCGATGCGGGATAATGAATGAGTTTCGTCACGTTTTTGTCGTAGAGCACGCCGTCAATGGATGTATAGCGTGTATTATTTGCCGATACCGTGATTCTTGTAAGTCCCGCGCAGTTATAGAATGCGTTTTCCCCTATCTCGGTCACGCTTTCGGGGACGGTCACCTCTTTGAGGCGGGCGTTTCCGCCCAGAGCCTGGGGCATGATATTTGTCACAGCGGAGGGGATAATAAAAGACGTGTCCGCTTTATTCACAGGGTACTGTATAAGGCGGGTTATCGCCTTGTTGTAGAGCACGCCGTCTATTGTCTTATAAGTCGTGTTATCGGTATCGACCGTTATTCTCTCCAGCCTGTGACAGTCGGTAAAGGCGTTCTGCCCGATGTTGACAACCGACGCGGGCAAAGCTATTTCCGTGCCTTTATAGCCGGCAAAGACCTGCCCCGAAATTGTGGTAATTCTGCTATTTGAGGGAAATTCCACGATTCCCGTCACTTCGCTGAAGGCGTATGCGCCGATACCTGTGATATTTGCCGACAAGGTTATATTTTCAAGCGCGGCATGGCTGAATGCGTAGGAAGCGATATTGGTCACCGTTTCGGGCACAACAAATTCGCTCCCCGCGCGTTTGATGGGATATTGAACGAGGTTGGTGACGTTCTTGTTGTAAAGCACTCCCGAAACTGATGTGAAATTCGGATTTTCGGAAGCAACATCGATGCTTTTCAGCTCGGAACAGGCATAAAACGCTCTGTCGCCGATGTGCATTACGCTCGCGGGCAAGGTTATACCCGTACCCTTATAATAGGAGAACGCACCAGCACCAATTGTAGTAATTGCGCTGTTTTCGGCAAAGGTTATCGCCGCGGTCACGTTGGCAAACGCTTTATCGCCGATTACCACAACATTTTTTGGTATGGTTATGTCCGTAAGGGCAATGCACCCGCCGAACGCCGAACTTCCGATTGCGGTTACGCTTTCGGGGATAATAAGTTCACACCCGCGGTAGTTGAGAAATGCCGAACTTCCTATGGATTTTATATTGGATAACGGGTCAAATTCCACCCTGCCCGTGACATAGCTGAACGCGTTTGTGCCTACCGAAGTCACGCTTGCGGGAATAACAATTCCGGATATGCCGGCACAGTTGTAAAACGCTCTGTCGCCGATGCTGGCGAGGTTGTCGGAAAGGGTTATGGAAATGAGGTTTGTGCAGTTGTAAAACGCCGAGGAATTTATGCTCGTCACGCTGTCGGGAATATCGAGCGTCTCTCCTCTGTAATACGCAAAAGCCCCTTCCCCGATGGTCTGAATTACACTGCCCTCGGCAAAATTAACGCGCGCCGACACATTGCTAAACGCGTTTGTCCCCATGTTGGCGACTTTTTCGGGTATCACTATCTCCTCGAGGCTGATACAGTTATAGAATGCGTATGAGCCGATACTTAAAAGGCTGTCCGGGAGAGTGATATTCTTAAGTCCCGTACAATTATAAAACGCGTAGCTGTTTATGCTCTCCACGTTTTCGGGAACAATTATATTTTTGAGGTTAACGCAGCCCGTAAAGGCGTAAGATTCAATGCTCTTAAGGCCGGGCGGAAGATTAATCTCGTCTCCTTTGAAGTTTTCAAACGCCGAGGCATTTATGGAGTTCATCTCTATATCGTCCGAAAAACTTATCTTTCCCGCCGCGTCGACAAACGCCCCTTCGCCTATGGCCTTAACCCCTGCGGGGATAGTAAGAGCGGTAAGATTTACACAGTTTTTAAACGCGCTCCTTCCGATTGTCCTCACCGTATCGGGCAAGACCACCGAATGTCCGCGGTAGTTGTTGAAAGCAAAATTCCCGATTGCCGAAATCTGCGTATCGGGCGCAAAAGACACCTGCGCTATGACAAAACTGAACGCCGACGGCCCGATTGCCGTGACGTATGAGGGGATGGTAAACGCCACTCCTTCTTTTGCTATAGGGTACTGCAAAAGAGTTGTTTTAGACTTATCGTACAATACTCCGTCCTCGACGGTAAAATATTGACTTTCGGAGGCAATCTCAAAGTATTGCAGGCGGGAACAGTTGTAAAACGCGTTTTCCTCTATTGTTGTGACGCTTGCGGGGATTTTCAGGTAAATGCCTCTGTAGTCGGCAAAGGTATAGGAATTTATGCGTGAAATCCTGGACGGCTGCTCGAATAACACCACGCCGTGAATACTTCCGAACGCGTAAGCCCCGATTCTTTCCACGTTGGCGGGGATGCCCAAGTAATTGAGGCTTGTGCATCCGCTGAACGCATAGTCGCCTATATCGGTAAGGGCGTCGGGCAGTTCGACGTCGGCAAGGGATGTGCAGTTATAAAAAGCGTAAGAGCCGACCGAAATAAGGCTCTCGGGCAGTTTAACAAATGCGAGATTGGTAGCGTTGAAAAACGCATACGGCTCGATGTTTTTGACCCCGTCGGGAATGGTTATGCTTTGCCCTCTGTAGTTGTCAAAGACGTAGCTTCCTATATCGGTAAGCGCGCCGCCGGGTAAAAATTCTATCACCGCGGCGACCCTGTTGAACGCCGACTGGCTGATTTTCGAAACGCTCGGCGGAATGGCTATTGTCCTGATAGAACTCAATCCGCTGAAAGCCGAAGCCCCGATTGAGGTCACCTGTTTGCCGTTGTGTTCGGACGGGATAATTATGTCAAGCCCATCGCCCGCATAGCCCACGACCTCGTAAGTGCCGTCGCTTCGCAATTCGTATTTAAGCCCCACCGTTTCCAGCACAATCCACCGCGCGTAAACGCTGAGGCTTCCTTCAAACGTATTGCTTGAGAAATAACTGTCGTTAAATGCGGTCAAAAATTCGCCGTCTTCGAGGTACCAGTCGTCAAAACGGCACCCGGCTTTTGTAGGCGGTGCGGGAAATTTTACCTTCTCCCCCGCTTTGACGTACACGGTCTGGTATACTGCGCCGTCCACGACAAAGTTGATTGTAAGCACGGGAGAAGAACATGCGTAAAGGCATGCCGCAAGAAAAACAAGAAATACTAAAAGAACGATCGTATATCTGCGTTTCACTTATTATCTCCCATTATAAATATAGCATTTCGGCTTTTCGGTTACAATAACTTATTTTAAAATACAATAAATTAATTATTTTCGCAAAAATCGTGCCATAACTTTCCGCCTTCCGTTTAAGCTTCCTTAAAGCCAATTATGTTGACATAATAGAGGCGTTGCAATATAATTTTAACGTAAACAACTTATTTACTTAAATAAATAGAAGGGGAGAAAAACCTTACGATATGAAATACAAAAAAGCCTTGATATTAATACTCCTTCTATGCCTTATCGGCACGCTTGCTTCTTGCAGCGGGGACAAATATTCGGTGATCTTTGAGACAAACGGCGGAAGCGCGATAGACCCTGTGCGCCTCGGTAAAAACGCCGAAAGCTTCACCATGCCCGATGACCCCGTAAAAGACGGACATATCTTCGTAGGGTGGTATTTTGACAACGACACCTTCTCTCTCCCCGCCACCGTCGAAGGAATTCTCGCAAAATTTAGCGCAAAATTAAAGAGCATAACCATTTACGCAAAATGGAGACAGGCAACAATAGAGGAAGGAACCTATCTCGTCAACTTTGAGACCAACGGCGGAAGCGAAATTCCCCCCGTATCCTTCCCGCAGGGCGGGACTTTTTCCATGCCTGCAAATCCGACCAGAAACGGCTTCTCCTTCGGGGGCTGGTACTTTGACAACGGCACGTTTGGCCAGGATGCAGACGTCCCGTCTATATTGGCAAAGCTCTCCCCCGCCGCCCCTTATATTACCGTTTACGCCAAATGGACGAGCGGGTACGACGACGCGTTCCGCTATCTTTCGGCTTCGCTTGACGTCTTCTACGACGGAATAAACGCCCCTGACGGCATTCCGTCCGACGCCGGCCGCTCCCGCCTTGTCGCGATAGGAGAACTTCTCAGCCTCTCCGAGGATAAGACCCTCTCTGAGCACTACGCCGATATAACAGGGTTATTAGACGCTTGGGACGATGATGTCTGGACGCAGTACAAGGATTTCGAGCGGTATAGATACCTCATCGACAAGAAAACCGGCCAGGACCTGTCGGAAGAGGTACAGGCGGAGCTCGAAATTATTGCAGGACGCTATCCCGACCTCGGAGTCGACGAAAATGACAACTATGTCTTTATATTGAATTGGCTGGACGGGAACCAACGCTATTTTGGCATGACCGAACAAAAACTCAATCTCATGGAAGAATTTGCCGAAAAAGCTCCCCTCGTCATGGCACATGACACATACATAATCAAAAAAGCGGCATACCAGCAGGGCGTGGAAGCATTCATTACTTCCATTTCCCGCGACGATATAAGGGCGGATAAGATAAACAATATCGCCTCTTTACTCGCGTTTTACAATTATGGCGAGCTGTTTAAAGAACTCAGTATTGACGGCAAAACCGAAACGGTAATAAATTCCGCCGATTTTGCGAGGTTTATTGCGGAAATTCCTGTTGTATGCGAACTTTCAAAAGAAGATGTCGGCATTCTCGTCTACAAAGCGCTTGTCACCTACCTTGACTTTGCCGAAAACGGTCTGGATGCAAAAATCGCCGAGCTTAACCGGGAAATGGCGCGCTATTCGCAAAACCCTTCGCTCTATCCTTATGATTACGGTGATTATCTTGCCGAGCAGCTTGCATTTGCGGAAGAAAACAAGGCAGGTTTTATCGATATTTCGGCAAACCTCAGTATTGACCTGGTCACCGATGCGTGCGACTTCATGCTCGGATTTATCGGAATAGCCGACGTTGAGAAGGCACTTGATCTCCTCGAACCGTCAGACGACGATAACGCTCCCACCTTTGCCGAGGCGGAAACGATGATACGCTCGGTAAAAGCGGCATGCGACAGACTTATTACCTCCTTTGGAGAAAATCAATTCGCAAGTTTTGCCGCTGCCTTGAGAGCACTGTGCTCCGAAGTTGAAAGAGGCAATACCTTCTCTGCGGAATCCGCAGCGTTTATAAAAGCCCTTATCCCCGCCGATTCGGTTGCCGCGCTGGGCAAAATCTCGCGCGTTCTCAATCTTGTAAATGCGCAGACCCTTGACGCATTCTTCAAATACGAGCTTAATCCCGAGACAAATACATACACCTACGCGCCCGACTACGATTACCTTTTCCGGAACCTTGCCATTTTTGAAGCAAAGTTCATAGTCGCCCTTACGAACGGCATATACGACGCCGAAAGCTTTGCCGATTCATATGACGCCTTCTTTGCGGCATTCAACAGATTTCTCCCCTACGGACTCAACCACTATGACACCTCTTTCGGAAAGGACGCCCTCTCCTCCGCGTCGGTTTCGGGGGCAGAATTCCTCTCACGTCTTATCAGTGAAAAAGTAAAAGACAGAATAGTCTTTTCCGCTGAGAGATATCAGGATATATCGGAAATAGCTTCTTATGAATTTGTCACAAGCCCGTCGTCGTCCTTCCCCGACGATATATCGTGCCTTGTCCTTATACCTGAATTTGAAAAATTCATGATGTATACTACGCTCTGGGAGCAGGTGGTTGACAGCTGCGGAACGATATACACTACCGAACCTCTCTTTACCGGCATCCTCGGATATAACGCGCTGACTGCGGGAGTGCTCTATTCCCTCGAAGTCGACTCCGACAAGCTCTCCGCTTACGCCGACTATATGACGACGTTGTCGTCTTTCTTTTCCAAACCCGTAAACAATAAGGCCTTGCTTTTCGCATACGCTTTTGACGGGCTGTTCAAACAAGACTGCTTTGACTGCTTTACCGACGAAGATGTTGAGGAGATACTTACAAACCTCATCGTCAGCCTCTCGGGCTATATGGGCGATGAACTGGAAAAAAGAGGAACCGACTGGGCGGAATTTGTTGCGCTGATAAGAGACCTTGCCGGCGATGAAGAATCTGCCGCAAAAATAAGCTATGCGCTTGTCAGTTCTTACAAACTCTTCTCGAGCCTCGCCATTTCCTTTGACGAAAGCGGAAAATCGACGAGCATAACCCAACTTGCCGATAACTTTGAGCACGCCCGCGAGGCCGCGTCATGTTTCCTTAGTCGCTATATCGAAGATGATGACTGGACGTCGGCGATAAACACGCTCGGAGCCTTGAACGAGACGCTTTACGGCATCGACGGCATAGGAAAGTACGCGGAATTTTTAAGCGTGTTTCTCAAAGCTCCCGACAAATCCGTGAGCAAACTCGAAGATGTCCTTGCGTTGTTTGATACGAACACGCTCAACGTGTTCTTCGAAGCAGTTTCCGAATTTGACAATCCCGCTATAAAACTTGCGCAAAACAGAACCTACTTTGAAGATAATCTTGTTTTACTTGAAGCAAGAATCCTTGCCATTCTCATCGAGCAGGACTTTGAGGACGCACACGAACTATATTTCTATTTCACCGACTTTGCCAAAGACTTTATACTCTCCGATTTAAGAGACTCTTTCGACCCCAAGAACCTCGAAAGCAAACTCGCTCTTATCGAGAAAGCCATTGACAAGATTATCGAAAAGGCCGACCCGATCTTTTACTTCGACAGCGACAGAAATGCCCGTATCGCCGCACTAAGCCAAAGGGAATTTCTGACCGATGAAGATGCGCAAGGTCTTACCGAGGCAGACTATGACGCGGTGATATTCTGCCGAATTCTGAAAAACATGCTTGTTTACAACCAAATTGTAAACGATATCGCGGCATCTCTCGACGACTTGTACCTCACTGAGACCGAGAAAGAAGGTTATGACAGCGAGATTTCGGAGATGGAGCTTACTGCGATTGCCGCTATCGCTTATCTCAATGATATCGACGCTGCGCGCCTTGCCGGCTTTGCCGACTACCTCAGCAATCTTACCGCCTTCTATCCCGTACCGACGTTTGATTCGGGCAGTCGCAACGTGCTGGTCGCGCTCATCTTCGACGGACTGTTTGAGGCGGGCTTTACAAACGGCGAAATAAAGACGCTCATCGAAACCTTTTCCGACCTCATTCTCGCTTACGCTGTAAGTGAAGACTATATAAGCGAAAACGAGCTTGCCACCGCGCGAGCCGCTGTCTCGACTTTCTCGGAAACCGCACTAAACATAATAAGAAGCGCCGTTGGCAAACTTCTTTACTATAACGTTGAGGAAAGGATACACAAACTCAACTATGAAAACCTTACCGCAATCTCGGACGACGTTATGGCTGAGCTCGACGCCCTGCTCGAAGAGTATACCGACGCCGAAAGTTATGACGCGCTCACCGCGTTTTTAAGACACGCTCTCCGAGGTCTTGCATCTTACTATGCTGCCCGCGCTTACGGCTATCTCACGCCCGAGGATTATGCGGCTGAATTGTCTTATATCGATACCTGGCTGGACGTAGTCGACGAGCTTATTTCCGTAGATTTTAGCCTTAAGGGGATTGTCGGCAAGCTTAAAGCCGTCATAGACGAATACCTTTATGCTGCAGCTTTCGAGCTTACGGTAAATGAAAACGGCCTCTCGGAAAACCTTGCCATTTTTATCGCCAAAGCAACGATAAGCCTTTTCGGCGATAATCCTGATGAGACTTACGCCGACGCAATCGCCGCGGCGGAAAGTAACGCCGGCATACTCGAAAAGATTAACGCCTTCCTGGATATGTATGATTATTTACCGACTATCGCCTCATCTTCGTATGACCAGTATGATTATGAGCCCGGATTCTATGAGGCGATTGACGCCATGAACGCGTTTTTCGCCTTCGCTTTCGGGGCATAATCGTTAGCGCTATGACGATTTTATCGGCGAAAGACCTTGTCAAAAGCTACGGCAAAAACAACAGAACGCGCGTTATCGACTCTGTAAACCTCGATGTGGACGAAGGGGAATTTATCGCGATAACGGGTGCGTCAGGCTCGGGCAAAAGCACCCTTTTATACCTTCTTGCAGGGCTGGAAACTCCCGACGAAGGCGCGGTGTTCTTCATGGAGCAAAACCTCGCCTCTCTTCCCGATAAGACGCTCGCAAAGCTAAGGCGGACGGAGATTTCCTTTGTCTATCAGTTCAACAATCTTCTCAACAATCTCTCTGTCTTTGACAACCTCGTCCTGCCCGGGAAAATCGACGGCAAAATCCCGATTGAAGACAAAAAGTATCTTGACAAGCTTATCGACATCGCGGGGATCCGCCGCATACTAAATAAGTTTCCTGCCGAGATTTCGGGCGGAGAGCAGCAGCGGGCGGCAATTGTGCGCGCGCTCTTTATCCGTCCCAAAGTCATTTTCCTCGACGAGCCGACAGGCAGCCTTGACAGCGAAAACTCGCTGAACGTAATGCGGCTTCTGAAAGAGCTGAACGAGAAATTTTCGACGGCCGTCATTCTTGTCACCCACTCCGCAGAAGTCGCCTCTTTCGCAAAGAAAATCGTAAAAATCAAAGACGGAAAGGTCTTGTCATGCTGAAGCTTGCAATAAGAAGCTGTTTTGAAAGTAAAATCCGCGCTCTTTCGGTCATTTTTACCGTTGCCATAAGCGCGGTAATGCTTTTTTTGTGCTTTTCTTATCCCCGTCTTATCGAAAAAGAGTTTGACAACACAACAAAAACCGAGGCCGAAAACGCTGATATCAGAATTGAATACAGCTCTGACGCCGACTCGAGAATAATGAGCCTTGACGGGCTGGAAACAGTCGCTGACAAAACCGAATTCATCGTGGGCGTCCTCGACCTCTACGGCACAAGCGTAATCAGCGGCAAGACAGAGTATATAAATTTACGCGGTGTTACCGAGGATGGCTTCCGCAAACTAAACAACACCGAAACAAAGAAGTCAATCAATCGGAAATTAAGAAGCGACGAAATAATAATAGACGAATACACCTCGGCAGTCCTCGGGCTTGACCTTGACAGCTCAATCAAAATTACCATAGGAACCAAGACAAAGACCTTTTACGTCGCCGAGATAGTAAATTCCCACCCGATTTTTGAAACCGCGGGCGCGCATGTATTTTACTGCATGGAAAATGCGACAAGCGACTTTATCGGCGGGCGTTTCGGCGGTATATACAACAAGGTTTTCATAAAAGCCGCTCAAGGCATTACCGTTGAAAACCTTATTGCGCAGATTAAGACCATTCCCGACTATTCGGGTCAGAACGTGACGACCGAAACCGATTCCAAACTCGGCGAAAAGGTGCAAAACGCCTCTCTCCCCATGATTGTCGCCCTTGCCGCCTGCTCTATCCTTGCGGTATATCTTGTTTACCTTATCATAAACTCGGGACTAAAGCGAAGGACGCTCTTTATCTCCCGTCTTAAGACCGTGGGCGCAGACAACGGTTATGTCGTCGGCGTATTCAGTGCCGAGAGTTTTGTTTTTTCTATTATCGGCATAGTTATCGGCGCGATTGTCAATTTATCCCTTATTTTCGGCG
Source organism: Clostridia bacterium (assembly GCA_035381305.1). Lineage (GTDB taxonomy): Bacteria > Bacillota > Clostridia > Christensenellales > DTU072 > CAG-1782. The sequence goes on along the minus strand of DAOSYK010000001.1, from coordinate 21,403 downwards.
CGTTTCCTGACGCAGATACAATGTTTTTTATTAAAACTCTTATGATTTCCTCGGCGGTTACCTTGGTCGCGTTCTTTGTTTGCATGCTCCTTCCCTCGATACACATAAACAAGCTGTCTGTGCGCACACAATACACACAAGGCAAGACGACGCTCCGCAAGCAAAGCAATACTTCTGTAACCCTCGGCGTTGTCCTTTTCCTTTCCGCGGTAATTCTCATTCTACCCAAGTATCTCGATTTCGCGAGGGGAATAATCTCCCTTATCCTGCTCTTTACGGGCGCAATTCTCGCCCTGCCCCACATTGTCGGACTGGTCTTAATACCCCTTAAAGACAAAATTTCCGGAGCGTTGGGGTATCTTGCCGTATACAACACAGGAAGAGAAAAACTTACCGCCGAAATCATGCGGATACTCTTTGCAGGGATAGTGATCTGCTCCATTCTCGCAAGCGCGGCAAATCTGACGGGCGCGCTTAAAGACAGTCTGCAAAACGATATAGACTGCGACATCGTCATAAACAACGTAAAAGCCGACGGCATTCAGCTAAACGCGATTAAAAACATGCCCGGCATTTCCGATGTCCACGCAGTCAACCTGAAAACCGCCTTCATGACAAAGGCCGGCGAGGAGTTTGAACTTACCCTCATTTCGTCCCGGCCCGAAGAACTTCCCGACATGGTGAATATAACTTACGTCACGCAAAAAGAAAAACTTTTAAGCGGACTTAATGACGGCATCGCACTCAATTATTCCTATCACAAAATGCACAAAATGAATATCGGCGACGAAGTCACGCTGAAAGTTAACAACATTGAGAAACAAGTCACCGTCACGGCGTTTTTCAATTCCTTGCAGTACGGCGGAAGGTCGGCGATTACTTCAAACGAGTTTCTATCTGACACTTTCGGCATTCCTTTCTATGACACGATTATTTTAAATACAAGCGGCGACGTTGAGGATACGGTTATTGTTTTACGCGCGTCATTTGGCGACGAAAACCTTATCATCGTGAGTAAAGAGTCCTTATACTCGGCTTATGTCGGCATTCTTGACAGCACCTCAAGAATATCGGCGATTTTTGCGTGCGCCATCATCGCGGTTTGCTTTATAAGCGTCCTCTTCAATGTCCTAAACGCGCGTGAAGAAAAGAAAAGCGAAATTCTCAAAATGTCTCTTGCGGGATTTGATAAAAAAGGTATAGCGCTTGTCGAACTAATAGAATACGCTCTGTGCGCGCTGATTTCCATAGCAGCCGCTCTGACTGTCTCGCCCGTTGTAAGCAAAGCCCTGACAAACTCCTTTGCCCTTGGCTCGCTTTATGTGGAAAATCCCCTCAATTACGCTTTTGTTGCGATAATCGGCGCGGGGTTTTTGCTCCTTATGTGCGCCGCGGCGCTAACTTCGTATTTCTCGGTCAAAAAAGAAGACTTGATAAGACTTTTACGGGCGGAATAACTACCGTCTTTCCTGGTTTTTGACCGTGGGCGCAGTTATTATGTTGCCGTCTATGTCAAACCTTGAGCCGTGGCAGGGACAGTCCCATGTCTTTGCGTCGGGATTGAATTTCAATTGACACCCGAGGTGCGCGCAATAGGGGCTGAGTGCGTGGAGTTTTCCCTCTTCGTCCTTATAGACTGCGCTCTTTACTCCCTTGTAAAAAACTATCTTTCCCTCGCCGCTTTTCAGGCTTCTTGCGCATCTGAACGGCGGAACAAAGGGCATAATGAGAAGATTTTTAATCGTGCAAAGCAGATTTTTGAAAAAGCCCCAAGTACACTGACCGCGTCGGTGCGGGTTGCAAATCTTCTTATACTTATTGGGAACGTCGTTAATGAGGTCACTTATCAGCATTGCCGACGCCATGGCTTTTGCCATGCCCAGCTTGCCGAAGCCCGTTATCACAAACACGTCCTTTGAGCATTTGGAGTAATATCCGACATAAGGAAGATCGTCAAACGTAATGCAGTCGTTTGCCGACCAGCGGTGTGTGCAGTGACCGTCTGCGACGCGCTTTCCTATTTCGCACAGCCGGTTAAAGCTGCGGCATTTATACGGCCTTCCCGACCTGTGGTCATACCCCCCCACAATGACATCTTCCTTGTGATTTCGGAAGGTTAATCCACTCTCGTCGGCGTTAAGGTAGGTGCCTTTGATGTCCTGCGCCTTGTCAAGTGCCACAGCGTAGGAGTGCGACTTGTACATTCTCAGGAAATACCATCCGGGGAAGTTTATTATCGGGAAATTGGTTGCGATTATTATCTTGTCCGCACTGATTTTATCTTCTTTTGTATATAGAATTTTCCGCTTGAAATCGATGTCGGTTATGCGCGTATTCTCTATAATCTCAAAGTTTTTCGGGAGGGCGTTGAGGAACTTAACAGGGTCAAATATCGCCTGATTTTTGAGCTTAAACGCCGCCGCCGCGACATCCACGGGCAAATGAGGGTTTTCGTCAAACTCGACTTCCGCCCCGATGTCTTTAAGGGTGTTGAATTCGTCAATCAGCTTATCTTTCTCGGTCGATGTGTAGAAATAACTGTCCACCTTCACAAAGTCGCAATCGATATTGTACTGTTTTATCAGCTTCTCGTATTCCTGAATGGCTTCCTGCTGGAAAAAGAAAAAGTCCTTCGCTTTCTCAAAGCACTTTTTTGCCATATCGGCATAGATGAAACTCTCCATGCAATCGATGTGCGCCGTCGTGTTTGCGGTAACGCCTCCAAGCACCCTATCGGCCTCGATGACCGTCACCTTTTTGCCGCTTTCGGCAAGCTTGAACGCCGTGATAAGTCCCGCGATCCCTCCGCCGACCACGACAATGTCTTTTTCTCCGCTAAAAATTCCTTCCGCCTTAATCTGCGGTTCTGCCCAATAACTTTTCATGTTTATATTATCTGCAAAAGTACTCCGTTTTATTATGCGTTTGTCACACTTTTTGATGTTTTCTAATATTAATAAGTATCTTTATAAGGATTATTATGCAAATTTACGTCGTCGCTCCCGGGGACACCCTGTACACTATCGCGAGAAATTACAACACGACCGTTGACGCAATCGTCGCGGCAAACGAACTTCCCGAGCCCAACCACCTTCTGGTCGGTCAGGCGCTTGTAATCCCCATTACGGGCAGATACCATATAGTGGTAAGGGGCGACAGCCTGTGGTCGGTAGCCAACAGGTATAACATCGATTACCTCGAACTGGCGAGGATAAACTCGATAAACCCGAACAGCACCATATACCCGGGATTGAGGTTGTATATCCCGCCGCGCCCCAAAACAACCGCCGTCGCAAACGCCTACGTCGAGCCTTTGGGCGGACAGGCGAGCGAGGCGCTCCTTGCCGACACCCGCCGCGCCGCGCCCACCCTTACATACATCGCGCCTTTCAGCTATCAGGCGCAGAACGACGGCACTTTGCGCCCCGTCAATCTCACGGGCATAACCGAAATCGCGCAAAACAACGGCAACAACCTTATGATGGTCGTCACCAACATCCGCAACGGGCAGTTTGACGGTCAACTCGCAAGGGAAATTCTCGACAGCGCCGCAGTCCGGAATCTCCTTATCGACAACATCATCGCCGAGGCAAACAGAGTAGGTCTGTTTTCCGACATCCACTTTGACTTTGAGTTTATCCCTGCCGATTTTCGCGTTCAATATACAAACTTTATCCGAATGGCCGTTCAGCGTCTTCACGAAGCGAGTTATCTTGTCTCGGTCGCGCTCGCGCCAAAGACAAGCGCAACTCAAAGCGGACAGTGGTACGAGGCGCACGATTACTCGGCGCTGGGCAGTCTTGTAGACTTTGTGGTGATCATGACCTACGAATGGGGCTACTCGGGCGGTCCGCCACTCCCCGTATCGCCCATTAACGAAGTCGAGCGGGTGCTGAATTATGCCCTGACCGAAATGCCCGCGTCCAAAATACTCATGGGGCAAAACCTCTACGGCTATGACTGGACGTTGCCTTACGTTCAGGGCGGACAGTTTGCGCGCGCGGTAAGCCCCCAAACGGCGCTGTCTATCGGGAGGCGGTTCAATGTCGGGATTTTTTACGATAACAGAGCGCAGGCGCCATATTTTAATTACACCGAAAACGGCGTCAGACACATAGTTTGGTTTGAGGACGCAAGGAGCATACAGGCAAAATTTGACCTGATTAAACGTCTCAATTTGCGCGGTATAAGCTATTGGAAACTGGGTCTCCCCTTCCCGCAAAACTGGCTATTAATTGGCGACAACTTTGACATAGTCAAATACTGAAAGTATAAAATGCCCCTTTCGCGTGAAGAATATTAAGCGTTACGGAGGTGTTTTTATGGAACTAATCAAAAGCCAAACATTTATTAACCTCGCCAAGGCATACGCAGGCGAGTGTCAGGCGCGTACAAGATACAGATTTATGGAATATGCCGCAACTCAACGTGAGTACAAGGCGATTGCCAACATAATTAAGGAAGTAATTACTCAGGAATTCAACCACGCGAGAATGCTCTATACCTTCATCCAGACCGCGAGCAAGGAGACAATAAACAACATCGAGATCGAAAGCGGATACCCCTTTAAGGAGAAATGGGAGTTTGAGGAAAACTTCCGCTTTGCCGCCGAAGACGAGGAAACGGAAGCGACAAAGATATATCCCGAGTTTGCCAGGATTGCCGAAAAAGAAGGCTTCCCCGACATCGCGGGACTGTTTAAGAACCTCGCCAAAGTCGAGTCCTGCCACCGGAAGATTTTCGAGCAGATTTACACGCAGCTTACCGACGGTACCCTCTATAAAAAGCCCGCCAAGGTCAAGTGGAAATGCGGCGATTGCGGCTATGAGGCCGAGTCCAGGGAGGCGTTCAAGGTTTGCCCCCTCTGCCAGGCAAAACAGGGCGCGGTTCTTATTAAGATTGAACAAAACTGACGCTTTTGCGGCCCGAAAAATTTTTCGGGCCGCGTAATTTTTTATTTTCATTTCATTGACTTGCCTAAAACCCATATTATACAATTGATTTGTTGTGTGATACTGACGCGCAACAAAGAGAGGTGTTTTATGTCTTATATTTCAGATGTCATTGCTCAAACCGAATTGAAAAACCCGGGACAGCCGGAATTCATGCAGACCGTAAAGGAAGTTCTCCTTTCCCTTCAGCCCGCCGTGGAGAAAAACGAAGCGCTTTATCGCAAGCACTCGCTCCTCGAAAGACTGGTAGAGCCCGACCGCCAGGTTATGTTCAGAGTGGTATGGACCGACGACAACGGCGTCCCCCACGTAAACCGCGGCTTCAGGATCCAGTTCAACAACGCGATAGGACCCTACAAGGGCGGATTGAGATTCCATCCGTCGGTTAACCTCAGCATAATGAAATTCCTTGCTTTCGAGCAGACTTTCAAAAACAGCCTTACAAGCCTTCCCATGGGCGGCGCCAAGGGCGGTTCCGACTTCGACCCCAAGGGAAAAAGCGACGCCGAAGTGTTCCGCTTCTGCCAGAACTTTATGATGGAACTCTACAGGCACATCGGTCCCAACACGGACGTGCCCGCAGGCGACATCGGTGTAGGCGCAAGGGAAATCGGCTATTTGTACGGCACATACAAGAAAATTCGCGCCGCGTATGAGAACGGCGTTCTCACCGGCAAGGGACTTTCCTACGGCGGAAGCCTTATCCGTCCCGAAGCTACCGGCTACGGCGCAGTATACTTCCTTGAGGAAATTCTCAAGCACAAGGGCGACAGCATCAAGGGCAAGACCTTTGTTATGTCCGGTTACGGCAACGTTTCGTGGGGTTCTGCGAAGAAGATAACCGAACTCGGCGGCAAGGTGCTCACTATCTCCGGCTCCGACGGCTACATCTACGACCCCGAAGGCGTAGAAGGCGAAAAGATCGACTATCTCCTCGAGATGCGCGCAAGCGGCAGACACCGCGTTCAGGACTATTCCGACAAGTTCAAGAGCGCTACGTTCTTCCCCGGCGAGAAGCCCTGGGGCAAAATCAAGGCCGACATCTATATGCCTTGCGCCAGCCAGAACGAAATCAACCTCGAGGACGCGAAGAGCATAGTTGCTATGGGCGGCGTAAAGTACATCAACGAAGTCGCCAACATGCCTACTTCCAACGAAGCTATCGACTATCTTAAGGCCAACGGCATAATAATCGCCCCCTCCAAAGCTGCCAATGCGGGCGGCGTGGCTGTTTCGGGTCTCGAGATGTCCCAGAACAGCGAAAGGCTCAGCTGGAGCGCCGAGCAGGTTGACAACAAGCTCAAGGACATCATGAAGAATATCCACAACCAGATTCTCGATGCTCTCGACGAGTACGGCATGGACTACGACCTTGTCGCAGGCGCAAACCTCGCAGGCTTCAAGAAAGTCGCCGACGCCATGATGGCTCAGGGATTGTATTGATAATTTTTCCAAATTAAAAAAGAAAGCACACCGAATTCGGTGTGCTTTTTTGTTTTGTTTAATTCGGTTTTATTTTAACGAAATATATTTTTCCGTAGTCTTTCCCGTGGTAATTACGAAAACGTCCTTGCTGAAAAAGTCCTGGGCTTTCTTGACGCCGAAATCCTTGAAGTTAAACTGGGGATACGCCTGGTATATCTTGGATACCAGCATTGACAAGGGGTACGGCTTGCCGTCGGTGTTTTCGAGTATCTTAATGGAAAGTTCCTCGATGTTCTCCTTGTGTATCTTCTTGGTGGTATCCTCGACGCTCTCCTCTCTCTCGGCTTCGACCTTTTCGGGTTCAATCTTCTCAATTTCGAGCGGGGTCTCCTGTTTTACTCCCTTGACGGCTGGCTTTCTGGCGGGCTTAACGGGTTCTTCCTTGTCCTTGGCATATCCCGCCAGTTTGTCGAGCTGGAAGAATCTGTCGCACGCGTTGACAAAGGACACGGGGGTCTTTTTCTCTCCCGCGCCGATTATGAAGATATTGGACTCTTTTAATCGCTTGGCTATGCCCGTATAGTCGCTGTCGCTTGACATTATGCAAAAGGCGTCCACGTTTTTGGTGTATAGAATATCCATAGCGTCGATGATTATTCTGAAGTCCGTCGCGTTCTTCCCCGTCGTATACGTGAACTGCTGTACGGGCGTTATCGCGTAATCGTTTACTATCTGACGCCAGCCGCGGGCGGTGGGCTGTGTGAAATCTCCGTACATTCTCTTGTAAGTGATTTTTCCCAGCGCGATAAGCTCTTTGTAGAGCGCGTTCATGTATTTGTAGGATACGTTGTCCGCGTCGATAAGCAACGCTATGGTATAGTTTTTCTGTTCCATTGACACCTCATTAATTTTATTTGCGTATACTTTCATTATAACCTTTCTATATCTAATGTCAAACCGATTACCCCTGTCCGATTCCGATATGTTTCTTCAAAAAAAGTTTTATTTGTTGCCTTTTTTTATTTATATGATATAATGAGGGCGAAAGGAAGGACCATCATGAAAAAACGAAGAAGAAGAAACAGAACGAAAATCAATATTCTCCTCGTGGTTATTTCGGCATTTGTCTTTGCGGTGTCGATAGTCTGCCTGTTTTTCGGCAGAGAGCTTGCCGCTGCGTTTGACGTAACCGGCATTCGTATCGCCACGCTTTTTGTCACGTTTGCGTCGTTTACCTCGACCAGCTTTTTCAGCTACCTCATCTATGACCACAACAAGGTCATCCGCCTCAACAACTACGACGCCAACAGACGTGCCGAACTCTTCCGCGAAATGCAGTTTTCTTCCTCAAACTATTCCATCGTCGACTTTGTGGACGGCATTACGATTGACCGCGAGTCCGACCGCTACGTAACAAGATACGTGAGAAACGGAAGTCTGCGCTTCCACCTCATCGAAGACTCGGTAAATGCCGACGACGTATTTAAAAACCCCGACAGCTATTGCTACCTCACCCTCAAAATACCCTACAAGGTGGTGGACAGCAAACCCGTCGCCAACATAATCTTCAACAAGGTAACCTTCGAGCGCGACGACAAAAAGTACCGCTTCGTAATGCCCGGGACCGAAAGCGACTCCTTCGCTTTCCTGCTTTACAACGAGTGCTACAAATGCAATAACGCAATAATCAACCTCGTCGTCAAAAAGGACAGCGACTTCTTCTCCTTTGACAAGGTCAACGCCTTCAGCAAGATAAAAATCACCCTCAAGGTAAACAGCATCCTGGGCGTGGAAGTTAAGGGCGTGACAGAATTGTATTTTACCAACCCCGAGAGAAAAGACGAAGACGGCGGAAATACCTACAAAATAAATTCCTCGATCTTTATTCTCGGCGATATGCCGCGCCTTAGCGACTTTACATATTACAAGAGCGAAAACAAATAAAAGCTTTCTGTAAACCGCTAAACTATAAACCTATAAATAAAAAATCCGCGCCTTCCGTTTTCGGAAAGGCGCGTTTTATTAATTAAGCATAAGCTGCACAAGGGATAATACGTTTGTCCCGCCCGTCTTTCCCTCCAGGCTGTAGCCTATCTGCCTGAAGCGTTCGTCGGTATTCGCGGGTGCGACTGCCTGCGTCATACGTCCCGCGGTGTCACTCACTCCGCACCAGTAGCCGCGGTTGGACGAAATACCGTCTTTTAAGAGCACTTCCGCTTTCCCATAGACGACCACTTTGACGGGGCTTCCATTGGGCACCCCGCTTTCGTATATTACCCCTATCGGAGCCTGAGAATCGGCCGGAGCGACTCTGACCGCGCTGTCTACCGACATAGATACGGTCACTATCGTCCCTTTCACGCTGGGCTCGCCTGTGTCGTTTACAAAAAGCTGGTAGACCCCGCCTTCTGGCGTCAGCCAGATTTTGCCTCCCGACGTCTTTGCCACAAAGAGTTCATAACTAACAAGTCCCATAGGTCAGATAACAATATAGGGTACCGCCGCGCGTGCGGCCGGCGTTAAGTTCAGGTAATCAGCCTCGGAAATCAGCTGATTTACCCATGCGGGAATAACCAAACCCGCGTTCCAGTACCAGAAGGAATTTGTCCCCGTCACATAGGCATAGTCGGCGATCGCGCCCGTGGGGAATGCGCTCGTCAGGGCGTTTACCGTGGGATACTGTCCCCTGTACGGGCCGAACACCCCTTGCGGGAGCTGGTTTACGGGCACGCGACCGCCGCTGTCCAGCGTCGCAATTCCGTTTGCCGCGCCCATCTTGGCTTTTAACAATTCATAACTTACCGCACTTGGCATATCTCCTCCTACGGAAGCACAATCCACAGAATATTGCGGTTGTTCCTTTTCTCAAACGGCAGGTTTCTGTAAACCCGCTCCCTCACTGCGATAACCCTCATTTCCCCTACCTCATTTCTGTTCCATAATATGACGAAAGTAAAATTTTGTTACAAAAAACACTGAAAATCATAAGCACAACAAAAAAGCTCCCGAAATCCCGGAAGCTTATTTTTCGTATCTGTTTTTAAATACTTACTTATTCTTATAGCTGTAGTTTCCCATGACCTTGGCAAGTACAGCTTTCTGGGCGTGGAGCCTGTTTTCGGCTTCCTCGAAGATTTCGTCGGCGTGCTTTTCAAATACCTCGGCCGTGATTTCCTCGCCTTTGTGCGCGGGCAGGCAGTGGAGAACTATCGCGTCCTCGTTGGCTATAGACATAATTTCGTCATTTATCTGATAGCCGCTGAACGCCTTGATTCTCTTGGCTCTCTCGTGCTCCTGACCCATGCTCGCCCACACGTCGGTATAGAGTACGTCGCTTCCCAGCGCCGCCTTCTTAAGGTCGTCGGTGACTTCCAGCATGCCCAATTTAAAGCCCCATTCCATGAGTGCTGCGTCGGGCCGGTAGTCGTTGGGACAGCAGATGGCTATCTTCATGCCCATCTTTATGCAACCTACTATTAATGAGTTTGCCATATTGTTGCCGTCGCCGATAAAGCAGACCTTAAGCCCCTTAAAACTCTTTTTTATCTCCCTTATCGTCATCAGGTCGGCAAGCACCTGGCATGGGTGGCAGTAGTCGGTAAGGCCGTTTATTATCGGTATGGTGCCGTAAGCTGCGAGGTTTTCGACATCGCTCTGTTTAAACGTCCTTATCATAATCCCGTCGACGTAGCGGCTAAGCACCCTCGCGGTATCCTCAATCGGCTCGCCGCGGCCTATCTGAGTCTCGTTGTCGGTCAAAAAGATTGCGTTTCCGCCCAGCTGATACATACCCACCTCAAAGGACACTCTCGTCCTGGTGGAGGCTTTGGAGAAAATCATTCCAAGCGTCTTGCCGCTTAACATTCTGTGTTCAATGCCGTTTTTCTGCTCAAATTTCAACTGGTCGGCGATGTTGAGGAGTTCGATTATTTCCTCTGCCGTAAGATCCATAAGTTTTAGTAAGTGCTTCACTTCAATACCTCCGTCAATATCTTCAGCCCCTTATTTAGTTCCTCATAACTGATATTCAGCGCGGGCAAAAGCCTTATCTTTTCCTTTGCCGCAAGCACGACAAGCCCTTTGTTCAAGCATTCTTCAATTAGAACTCCCGCGTTGTCGCACTCGATCCCCATCATAAGCCCAAGACCCGTTATTTTTTTTACTTTTCGGCAGACTTTTAATGCGTCTTTTATGATTTTTTCTTTTTCTTTAACTTCTTCAAGCAGTTTTGCGTCAATCTGCTTAAGCACTTCCAATGCTCCCGCGCATGCCACGGGATTTGCCCCGAAGGTCGAGCCGTGATCGCCCTTCCCAAGCGTATTTGCCGTCTTTTCGCCGAATAAGGCGCAGCCTATCGGTAATCCGTTGCCAAGACCTTTCGCCGTCGTCATAATATCGGGCATAATGCCGTACTGCATATACGCGTAAAGCGTTCCCGTCCGCCCGTTTCCGGTCTGCACCTCGTCGTCGATGAGAAGTATGTCTTTCTCGCGGCAAAGTTTTTCCACACGCTTAACGTATTCAACGTCGAGAGGAACCACTCCCCCTTCGCCCTGGACAAGCTCCAGCATAACGGCGCACGTTTTACCGCTGACCTTTTTTTCAAGGTCGGAAAAATTATCGGGTTCGGCATACATAAAGCCCGCAGGATAGGGCTGGAAATACTTGTGCAAACTCTCCTGTCCTGTCGCGGCAAGCGTCGCAAGCGTTCTGCCGTGGAAGGATTTATTGAGGGTGATAATTTCGTTTCTGTCGGTATAGCCCTTATCGCTTGAGTACTTTCTCGCGGTCTTTATCGCGCACTCGTTGGCCTCGGCGCCCGAATTGCAGAAAAACACCTTGGAAAAGCCTGTGCGGGAAATCAGTTCTTTCGCAAGCAAAGCCGACGGCTCGTTATAGTAAAGGTTGCTCGTATGGGCGATTTTGTTAAGCTGAGTAGTTATCGCCTCCAGCCACTTTTCGTTGCCGTGTCCCAGTCCGTTGACGGCGATTCCGCTGCCAAAATCTATGTACTCACTACCGTTTTCGTCATAAAGAGTACTACCTTTACCTTTGACGAAAACCACGTCCTTTCTCGCATAGGTCGAGGCAATGTAGGTTTTATCGATTTCTTTTATCATAGTCAATAAAACATCGTGCCGATTCCGGCGTCGGACAGTATTTCAACTAAAATCGCGTGTGGCGCTCTGCCGTCGATGATAAACACTCGCTTGACTCCGCGCCTTATCGCGTCCACACAGCACGCCGATTTGGGTATCATTCCGCTCGAAATTACCCCCTCTTTTACGAGCTGGGGCACTTCGCTGACGTTAATTTCGCTTATAAGGCTTTCGAGATTGTTTTTGTCGCGCAAAACGCCGGTTGTATCGGTCATAACGATCAGGCTCATTGCCTTAAGTTCGCCCGAAATCCTCGCCGCCACCGTGTCGGCGTTTATGTTGTATACGTTTCCGTCCTTGTCGCAGCCGATTGAGCTTATTACGGGGATAAGGCCTGCGTCAAGCGCCGCGGTAATCTGTGTCGGGTTGACTTTTGTGATCTCGCCGACGTATCCGAGGTCTGTGTTCAGGGCTTTCGCCTCAATCATGTGTCCGTCGATGCCGCAAAGTCCGATTGCGTTTCCGCCCGCTATCTGTATGAGGTTTACAAGGTCCTTGTTGACCTTTCCCGCGAGCACCATTTGCACAACGTCCATTGTCGCCTTGTCGGTCTTTCTAAGACCGTTTACAAACTCGCTCTTCAGTCCCATCTTGTCGAGGGTGTCGTTTATCTCGGGTCCGCCGCCGTGCACGAGCACAACTTTCACGCCTATCTGATTGAGAAGGACAAGGTCGGTAATTACCAATTTCTGATGCTCCTCGCTTATCATGGCGTTTCCGCCGTACTTTACGACAAGTATCTGGTTGTAATATTTCCGTATGTACGGAAGGGCTTCCACAAGTATGCCCGCTTTTTCCTCGTTGCTGATTTTCATAATTCTCTCCTTAATTTCAGGTGCGGTAGTCGCCGTTTATTTTCACGTAGTCGTAAGTGAGGTCACAGCCCCAGGCAAATGCATGCCCCTTGCCGTCCCCGCACTCAACTTCGACGGTAATTTCGTCCGCCGTCAATACTTTTTTCGCTATATCCTCGTCAAAATCCAGTCCCGCCCCCATTTCGCATACCGAAATACTGCCGTCAACCGATACAAACTTCACGTTTATCTTGTTTACGTCGACAACCGCGCCGCTGTAGCCTATGGCGCAGAGCACTCTGCCCCAGTTTGCGTCGGCTCCGAACATCGCCGCCTTAAACAGCGAGCTTGTCACCACGCTTTTGGCTATCTTTTTGGCGTTTGTATCATCAAGCGCGTTGGTTACCTTGACTTCAATGAGCTTGGTCGCACCCTCTCCGTCTTTTGCGATAAGGCGGCAGAGGTAGGAAGTCACGAGGTTAAGTGCCTTCTTGAACGTCTCGTAGTCCTCGCCCTTTTCGGTAATTTCCTTATTCTGAGCAAGTCCGTTTGCCATAATCGACAGCATATCGTTGGTCGAAGTGTCGCCGTCCACGCTTACCATATTGAAGGTGTCCCTGACATCCTCGCTTATAGCTTCCCGAAGCAATTCCGCGCTTATCAGGGTGTCGGTGGTAAGAAAGACAAGGAGCGTCGCCATGTTGGGGTGTATCATGCCCGAGCCTTTGGCGATACCGCCTATTCTGCACTCGGCGTCGCCTATCCTAAAACTCACCGCGACTTCCTTTCTGACAGTGTCGGTCGTCATAATGGCGCAGCTTGCGTCAAAAGAATTATCCCCGAGCTTTTTAACAAGTTCGGGCATTCCTTTTTCAATTGGTTCTATCGACAGCGGCTGTCCGATGACCCCTGTAGAGGCGACGATAACGTCGTTTTTATCTATTTCAAGGTGCTTTGACACAAGTCCGCACATCCCTTCGGCTATCTCAATGCCGTTTGCGTTGCAGGTATTGGCGTTGCCGCTGTTGCAAATCATCGCCTGCGCCTTTCCGTTAGCAAGGTTTTTCTTCGTCACCACAAGGGGCGCGCCCTTGACAAGATTGGTGGTGTAAACCGCGGCGGCGTTGGCTATTTTTTCCGATACAATAAGCGCGAGGTCTTTCTTTGATTTATTCTTTCTGATTCCGCAGTGCACCCCCGCGCATTTAAACCCTTTGGGCGCGCATACGCCGCCCGAAATAAATTCCATAATTATTCCTCCGTTAACCCTTTTGTTTCTTCAGTTCCCGTCGCTATGTTCATGCACTGGACGGCCGCGCCCGAGGCGCCTTTGCCGAGATTGTCAAACACAGCGGTGATGTTAATTCTTTCGTCATTGCCGCCCACAATAATTTTCATCGAGTTTTTGCCTGCGAGCATATTTGCGGCCAAAAATTTGCCGTCAAACCTTTCCACGGTGACGAGCTTTTGCCCGTCATAATGGCTTTTTAATGCTGAAAACACGTCTTCGTTTGTCTTTACATTGTTAAGCAAGCGTGTATAAAGGGGCACGGTAACCGCCATTCCCTGCGGGAAGGAAGCGACAATGGGATTGAAAACGGGCTGATATTCCAACCCTGAAATTACCGTCATTTCGTTTAGGTGCTTGTGCGATTGCCCGAGCGCGTACTGCCTCGGACTGTCAAGCGCCAAACTCCTGTTTTCCCCCTCATATTCCGCTATCATCTTTTTGCCGCCGCCCGTATACCCTGTGACCGAGTGGCACACGACGGGATAATCGGTCGAAAGCACGCCGAGAGCGACAAGCGGGCACACTATTGATAAAAAGCCGCTTGCATGGCACCCGGGCACCGCTATGCGATAGCCTTCCTCTATTTTTTTGCGAAATTCGTACCCGAGCTCAGGAAATCCATAAGCCCAAGTCTCTTTTGTCCTGTGGGCGGTCGACGCGTCGATTATCTTAACGCGCGGGTTTTCCACCAAGGCGACCGCCTCTTTGGCGGCCTCGTCGGGCAGACATAAAAACGCTATATCGCAGTTGTTGAGATAGTCTTTCCTCGCGGCTGTGTCCTTGCGAAACTCTTCGGGAATTTCCAATATCTCAATATCGTCGCGCCTTTTCAGCCTCTCTGCAAGTTTCAGACCCGTCGTTCCTTCCTTTCCGTCGATGAATACCTTATGCATTCCCCTTAATGAATTCCTTTACAATCGAAATTTGTTTACTTACCGACTCCGCGCTGGGTCCGCCGAAAGATGTGCGCTTCTCCACGCAGGTTTTGAGATTTATCGCGTCGTACACATCGCTCTCAAACAGAGGGCTGAAATCCTTGTACTTGTAGATGGGCAAGGAGTTGAGCGAATAATTTTTCTCTACGCACAGCGCAACGAGCTGACCCGTTATCTTATACGCGTCCCTGAAGGGCATGCCTTTCTTGGTCAGGTAGTCGGCTACGTCTGTAGCGTTGATAAAGCCTTTCTCCGCAGCCTGCGCCATAATCTGCTTGTTGAACTTACAGCTAAGAAGCATGGGGGTAAAGACTTCAAGACATATTTTCACAGTGTCCACGCTGTCGAATATTCCCTCTTTGTCCTCCTGCATATCCTTGTTATAGGCAAGGGGCAGAGCCTTCATGACAGTCAGTATGCCCATAAGATTCCCGTACACCCGTCCTGCTTTCCCCCTTACCAGTTCGGGTATGTCGGGATTCTTCTTCTGAGGCATAATGCTCGAGCCTGTGGAATACGCGTCGTCAAGCTCGACAAACTTGTACTCCCAGCTGCTCCAGAGTATTATCTCCTCGCAGAAGCGCGAGAGGTGGGTCATTACTATCGATAACGCCGAGCCAAGCTCAATGACAAAATCCCTGTCCGAAACCGCGTCCATGCTGTTGAACGCTACTTTTCCGAAATTGAGCTTTTGGGATACCAAATCCCTGTTTATGGGATACGTAGTGCCTGCAAGCGCGCACGCGCCCAGCGGCAAAACATCGGTACGCTTGTACACGTCGGAAAGCCTTTCGACATCGCGCGCAAACATCGAAGCGTACGCCATCAGGTGGTGGGCAAGGGTCACCGGCTGCGCCCTCTGAAGGTGGGTATATCCCGGCATAATGGTGTCGAGGTTGTCGGAAGCAATGCCGCAAAGGGCATCAAGGAGCTTTAAAAGAAGTTCCTTAATGCTTGTTATCTCACCTTTAAGGTTAAGCCGCAAATCCAGGGCAACCTGGTCGTTTCGGCTCCTCGCGGTGTGGAGTTTTTTCCCGACATCCCCAAGTCTTTTTGTAAGCTCGCCTTCGATAAAGGTGTGGATATCCTCTTCGTTATAGTCGATATTGAGTTTGCCCGACTTGATATCTTCAAGGATGCCGAGAAGTCCGTCGACTATCTTTACGCTGTCCTCTTCGGCGATAATACCGCTTTCGCCCAGCATTTGAGAGTGGGCGATACTGCCCATTATGTCCTGCTCGAACATGCGGCTGTCAAAACCGATCGACGCGTTAAACTCGTTTACTTTGCGGTCAAGTTCTTTCTGAAAGCGTCCCGCCCAAAGTTTTGCCATAATAGCTCCTTATTTGTTCATCTTATCCAAAAGCGCCTTGACCTTAATTGAGAGGCCGTAGAGGTTGATAAAGCCTTCACTGTCCTTCTGGTTGTAAACTCCGTCGCTGCCAAACGTCGCAAGTTCCTCATTGTACAAGGAATAGGGTGAGTTCACGCCGGCGTTCATTATGTTGCCTTTATAGAGTTTCAGTTTTACTTCGCCCGTAACGGTCTCCTGCGTCTTGTCGACGAATGCCGAAAGCGCCTCGCGCAAAGGTGTAAACCACTTTCCGAAGTACACAAGCTCGGCAAACTGGTGCGCAACAAGCTGCTTATAGTGCATGGTGTCCCGGTCAAGGCAGAGGGTCTCGAGCACTTCGTGGGCGCGGTAGAGTATACTTCCGCCGGGGGTCTCGTACACGCCGCGGGACTTCATACCGACCAGACGGTTTTCCACTATATCGGCAAGTCCTATGCCGTTTTCTCCGCCTATCTTGTTAAGCTCGGAAATGAGTTCCACTCCACCCATTTTTTTGCCGTTTAACGCGACGGGTACGCCCTTTGCAAAGGATATCGTCACGTAAGCGGGCTTATCGGGCGCCTTGAAGGGTGAAACTCCCATTTCGAGGAAGCCCTCTTTGTCGTACTGCGGCTCATTGGCGGGGTCTTCGAGGTCAAGCCCTTCGTGGGAGAGGTGCCACAGGTTTTTGTCTTTGGAATAATTTGTTTCCCTGTTTATCTTGAGGGGCACGTTGTGCGCCTCGGCGTAGTCTATCTCCTCTTCCCTGGACTTGATATCCCATATACGCCAGGGGGCGATTATCTGCATCTCGGGCGCAAACGCCTTGATTGTCAGCTCAAAACGCACCTGGTCGTTGCCCTTGCCCGTGCAGCCGTGGCAAATGGCGTCGGCGTTCTCTTTTATCGCTATCTCGGCGATTCTCTTCGCGATAATCGGGCGCGCAAAGGATGTGCCGAGCAAATAGTCGTTTTCGTATTTTGCTCCCGCTTTAAGCGTTGGGTAAATGTAGTCGTTTACGAATTCTTCCTTGAGGTCTTCGACATAGAGCTTGCTCGCGCCGGTCTTTATTGCCTTTTCTTCCAGCCCGTCAAGCTCGGTGCCCTGACCGACGTCGCCGCTTACCGCGATGATTTCGGGATTGTCGTAATTCTCTTTAAGCCAAGGAATGATTATCGATGTATCCAATCCGCCCGAGTACGCCAGAACTATTTTTTTGATTTTTTTATTCGTCATAAAACTGCCTCCGCAAAAACTTTCGTTGTTAAGAATAAATATACATCAATATTGCGACAATGTCAAACATTTTATGCACACTATTTCTATAATATCAAAATTTATGCAGTAATTATGCATTTATGCGTGTATTTTCCGCATAAAAATAAAGGACGGCGAACTATCGCCGTCCCAAATAAAGGAGATAAAACCGATATATCTTATTTATTCTGGATTTTGTAGGCCGCAACGGCATTGGCAAGGAGCATCGTTACCGTCATAAGTCCTACGCCGCCGGGCACGGGAGTGATGTACGAGCACTTATCCTTGACGCTTTCAAAATCCACGTCGCCGCGAAGCACTCCGTTCTCTCGGTTAATGCCGACGTCGATAACCACTGCGCCCTCTTTTACCATATCGGCGGTAACAAATCCCGCCTTTCCTATGGCTACGCAAAGGATGTCGGCCTGTCTCGTTATCGACTTGATGTCGGCGGTTTTGCTGTGGCAGATCGTGACCGTGGCGTCCTTGTCGAGAAGAAGCTGAGCAAGAGGCTTTCCCACAAGGTTGGATCTTCCGATTACCACGGCGTGTCTGCCTTTTATGGGGATATTGTAGTACTCCAGCATTTTCATTACGCCGAAAGGAGTGCAGGCGATAAGTTCGGGGTGTCCCGTCCACAGCTTGCCCTTCTGGACATAGTGCGCGCCGTCCACGTCCTTTGCAGGATCGACCGCGCTCAGAATCTCGTTCTCGTCCAGTCCTTTGGGTACGGGCAGCTGCACAAGTATGCCGTTGACTGCCTTATCGGCGTTGAGTTTTTCAATGACGTCCAAAACTTCTTTTTGCGTGGCGTTTTCCTCGAGTTTGCAGAGAATAGAGTTTATCCCCGCTTCCTTGCAGGCTTTTATTTTGTTGTTTACATAAACCTGGCTTGCGGGATTGTCGCCGACAAGTATCACCGCAAGACCCACTTCGCCGCCCGCCTGTTTAATTGCGTCGACTTCTTCCTTGATTTGCTGTCTGGTGATTTGGGCAACCAGCTTTCCGTCCATTATTTGCATATTTTACTTTCCGAATGCCTGAGGCTCGGCTTTCCTTGTGATTACGTCGTGCGCTCCGCCTTCCACAATGCTTGTCGCCGACACGACCGTGAGTTTTGCTTCTCTGTGCAGGTCGTTTATCGTTGTAACGCCGCAATTGCACATTGTGGACTTAATCTTATACATCGTCTTTGCAAGGTTGTCCCTCAGGCTTCCCGCATAGGGCACATAAGCGTCCACGCCCTCTTCAAAGGAGAGTTTGGAGCTGCCGCCGAGGTCGTACCTCTGCCAGTTCCTTGCGCGGTTGGAGCCTTCGCCCCAATACTCTTTATAATATGCGCCGTTGATGAGCACCTTGTTGGTCGGGCTTTCGTCAAAGCGGGCAAAGTATCTTCCCAGCATGATGAAGTCGGCGCCCATGGCAAGCGCGAGGGTCATGTGGTAGTCGTGAACTATTCCGCCGTCCGAGCAAATGGGGATATATACGCCCGTCTTCTCATAGTATTCGTTACGCGCCGCGGCAACTTCGATAAGCGAAGACGCCTGGCCTCTGCCGATACCCTTCTGCTCTCTCGTTATGCAGATGGAGCCGCCGCCGATACCGACCTTTACGAAGTCGGCGCCCGCCTCTGCGAGGAACAAAAATCCGTCTCTGTCGACGACGTTTCCCGCGCCAACCTTTACGGCGTCGCCGTATTCGTTCTTGATAAACTCAATAGTCTGCTTCTGCCATACCGAGTATCCGTCCGAGCTGTCTATGCAAAGCACGTCCGCTCCCGCTTCCACAAGGGCGGGCACTCTCTTTCTGTAATCAAGGGTGTTTATACCCGCGCCCACGATATAACGCTTCTTATCGTCGATAAGTTCGAGCGGGTTTTTCTTGTGCGCCTCGTAGTCTTTGCGGAAGACAAGATACACAAGTTCGTTATTGGCGTTGATTATGGGGAGAGCATTGAGTTTATGGTCCCAGATTATGTCGTTTGCTTCGTTTAACGGCGTCCCTTCGGGCGCGGTGATGAGCTTTTCAAACGGCGTCATGAATTCCTTAACTTTTATATCGGGACTCATGCGGCTGGGGCGGTAATCTCTGCTGGTCACGATGCCGAGGAGCTTGCCGTTGCTCTGTCCGTTGTGGGTGACGGCGATTGTGTTGTGCCCGGTTTGCCTTACCAGCTCAAATACGTCGGCAAGGGTATTTTCGGGAGTTAAATTGGAGTCGCTTACGACAAACCCCGCCTTATAGCTCTTGACCTTCTGAACCATTCTCGCCTCGTCCTCAATGGGCTGTGAGCCGAATATAAAGGACAGTCCGCCTTCTTTTGCAAGCGCGATAGCCATTGTGTCATTGCTGACAGATTGCATTATCGCCGAAACAAGGGGAATGTTGAGGCTTATTGCCGGTGTTTCGCCCTTCCTGAATTTCACAAGGGGCGTCCTCAGACTTACGTTTACAGGCATGCACGCTTCCGATGTATATCCCGGAATGAGCAGGTATTCGCTGAATGTTCTTGACGGTTCGTTGAAGTAATTTGCCATTATTGTCTCCTTATCTGAAATATTCTGTTGCCGCTTCGAAAAGCTTTATGTCGTAGTCGCCTTCCACGTTCTTGTAGAGGCCTTTGTCAATCCTTTCCGAATGCCCCATTTTGCCGAGCACCTTGCCGTCGGGGGAGGTAATCCCCTCAATAGCCCATGCCGAATTGTTGGGGTTAAACCTTATATCGGCAGTCGCATCGCCCTCAAAGTCGACGTACTGGGTCGCTATCTGACCGTTTTTCTCCAAAGTTCTCAGCCATTCGTCACTTGCCAGAAATCTTCCTTCGCCGTGAGAAATGGCTACGTTATAAACGTCTCCCGCACTGACTTTGCTAAGCCACGGCGACTTGTTGGAAATTATCTTTGTTCTTACAATTTTCGACTGGTGCCTGCCGATTGTGTTAAAGGTCAGCGTGGGGCTGGTTTCGTCGGTATCGGTTATTTCGCCGTAAGGCACAAGACCGAGTTTAATAAGCGCCTGGAAGCCGTTGCATATTCCGCACATCAGACCGTCACGGAGTCTGAGAAGTTCGTTTGTCGCCGCTTTGACGACGCCGTTGCGGAAAAACGCAGTAATAAACTTCCCCGAGCCGTCTGGCTCGTCGCCGCCCGAAAACCCGCCCGGAATAAAGACAATCTGCGCGTTTTTTACCTTTTTCGCAAACGTCTCCACCGACTCGACAAGACTTTCTTTGGTAAGGTTGTTGATAACAAATATCTCGGGGCTGGCTCCCGCTTTTTTCCACGCCTTAGCGGTGTCAAATTCGCAGTTTGTGCCAGGGAATACGGGTATAAGCACTCTGGGCGATGCGGTCGTAAACTTCGGCTTGTCATACCCTTCGGCAACGTACGATTTTGCCGCCGCAAGTTTTCCGCCATTCCCTATGTTGCACGGGTACACTTCCTCGAGTTTGTTTTCGTAAGTTGCACAAAGCTCGCCCAAAGGTATTCTTATATTCTTATAGGATATTACCTTTTCCTCTTTAGTATAGCCCAGCGCGGTTCCCAATTCAAGTTCGTTCTTGAGTTCGAGAACAAACGCGCCGTAATTGTAGCCGAAAATTTCCTTTTCGGTCAGTTTCTCACTGTACTCAAATCCCGTCATATTGCCGAACGCCATCTTCATAACCGCCTCGGCAACGCCGCCGTAAGTGGGCGTATAGCAGGCAAGGACTTCGCCTTTTTGCATAAGAGAATAAACCGTTTGGAATATTGTAATTAAAGAAGAGGCGTTTGGCAAGCCGTTTTCATCATATTCGGGTTTAAGAATTACAACTTTATGTCCCGCGCCCTTAAACTCGTTGGAAACAATGTCTCCCGTCTTTGCCGTGGTTACCGCAAAGGATACAAGAGTGGGCGGAACGTGCAGCTTTTCAAAACTACCGCTCATACTATCCTTGCCGCCGATTGCCGCGATACCCAAGTCCTTCTGCGCCTTATATGCGCCAAGAAGCGCCGCCAAAGGCTTGCCCCACTTTTTCCCGTCTTTACCAAGTCTTTCGAAATACTCTTGGAAACTTAAATAAACGTCCTTGAATTCCGCGCCCGTAGCGACGAGTTTCGCGACCGATTCCACCACGGCGAGATATGCGCCGTGATAGGGACTGTTTTCGGAAATAAACGGGTTGTATCCGTATGCCATAAGCGAGCACGTGTCGGTAAAGGCGTTTTCCACCGGGACTTTGTTTACCATAGCCTGTACGGGGGTCAATTGATACTT